>JAMOWA010000018.1 GCA_027061805.1 Thermoanaerobaculia bacterium
CCAGCCTCGACCCGCTGAACGGCCATGATACGGATCTCTTCCCTCGTCTTGTGGCTCAGACGGCGACCATCGAACTTCTTCATGAGCACAGTATACCAATGTCGGGTGCGTTATGCACACTTTAGTAGGTCCGTCCGCCAAGCTGTCCCAACCGCTCCAGTTGCGTGAGCAACCCCTGCTACCAGGTGACGATAGTTATCGGTACCACCTGTCCCCGACTGCGTAATCGTGACTCTCTGTCCAGCTACGGTGAGCAGCCCCGTTCTGGACCCTGGATTCGGGTTGGAATCAACAGAGTACCCGACCGTACCGCTCCCCGTACCGTCAGATGTAGAAGTAATCCGCAACCAAGTTGAGTTTGATGTCGCTCCCCAAGAACAACCATCAAGGGTCGAGACCGTTACGGCACCGCTTCCTCCTTTCTTGCCGAATGATGCTGACAACGGTGAAACAGAATAGGTACAAGAAGCTGCTGGAGGATTACCGAGAACAAGCCGACCATACCCATAGTCGTTGTCCTTACCGTAGATTCCCATATCAACAGTATTGGACTCAAGGTAGTTTCGTACGGAAGATGCACTCCAATGTGGAGACGCCGACCAGACCAATGCAGCTGCTCCAGCAACGTGTGGACACGCAGCAGATGTTCCATTGAACGGCTGAACTCCATCGCGGGGACCGTATGAAACAGTTGAAACATTCGCATAGCCGGAAATATCGGGTTTAGTGATGCCTCCTGAGAGGTTACCCCCCGGACCGTTTGCCGGACCGGCAGAGCTATAACCCTCGAGCACGTAGGGCACACCTGCATCGAGCGCAGCGACTGCCAACACTGAAGACTTGTCAGCTGGTATTGATATTGATCCCTCAGGTCGAGTAATGGTGAGGCTCGGCCCATGATGAGAAGCCCACAACTCAACGTCGACATATGTTGACCCTGATGAATGCCGAACGGCAAGTCCATAGTAACCTGTTTCCGACAATGTCCAGGAGATTGATTCCACCGGCACCTGACTAGGTAGGCCAGTTTGTGGATTGTGAGAACACTCAAGAATCGACACACCAGCCCCATCGTTTCGATCAATTACGAGGCACAAATCAAGATCCGTGTCTGGAGAGGTCCATTGATTCCACATCAGTTGGGAAGATAGTTCGGTCAAGAAATACGTACTGGTGAAGTAGGTTCGGCTGTACCCATCAAGTGAGAACCAAGTCACCTCTGATGATCCACCTGAAAAATCCAACCATCCATTCGCGTTCGAATCTACCCAAGACCCTTGCCAGTGGTGTCTTCTCGAATTTCCAGCACTGTTGATCCATAGCCTCCCACCAGCTACCCAAGCATCGATTTCAGGCATTTCTGATCCATCTCCCGGCCCTACTGTAGAACCAAGAGATACCGACGCAATCTTGACTCCCTGTCCAACAAGCCAAGTAATTGCATTTTCGATATCAACATCTGTCTTCACCACAACAAGGTATAGGTGATCCAATCCTGGTGCTAGGTCACTGACGATCTCCGCACAAGCTGTACCGTGTCGAATACTCGGATCGTCAGGAGGCCCTCCAAATTCGATATAGGTAACCCTCTCTGGCGGAGGCAGTTCTGCACCGAGAAGGTCTTGATAGCCAGAAAACCCCAAGTCTATGATGGCAACAAGGATACCCTGGCCCATATACCCCTCGTCATGCCAACGGTTCGCTCCCATGGCGTTGAGTCCTTCGGTTTGGTACACACCTTGAGCAGAAGACTCTGACGAATCTAGCGATACCTGCGTTTCAGGACCTATACATTCAAAGTACCTTGGTTTACGGACCCAAAGAACATCACTCCGATCAGCAAGTTCCCAAATATGTTCATACCTCAGGTAAGCTTGGACGATATCTTGGGCAGAGATGATGTAAAGCGCTTCTTTTTCTTCAAGCCAAGACATGACCTCTTCAAGAGAATCTGCACTAACCGCCGCATGGATTTGTATGCGATTGTCTATAATTCTGAATCCGCGACGAGCAGCCTCGCTGAGAGGGTCTTTGGCACTCACAACCCAATTCAAATCCCCACCAAGCTTCGGGTGAATCTCCAGTGCTGACTTTTGCAAAGCGAATCTCTCTATAAGAGATTCTCGGAGTTTGTCACCAGATGGCGACGTCTCATCTGCAATAGATAGACCAGATACAAAAACCAATCCAGAAAGTAGTAGGCAGCTTTTTGAGCGGAAAAAAATGCGGATAATCACGGGTACCTCCAAGTCCCTTTACTCACCCAAAATGTGTGAACCTGTCACGATGTGATCAGGTTAAGGCACACCCGTCCTCTGCCCTAAGCATCGTACTGCACAAGAATAGCACCCTCTGAAATGAGAATGGGTATTCCCATCGAGATTTGGACCATTGTCTTGAGAGAGTAGTTTCATAGTGCATCCCGTTCGCGTACCGTTTAGCTTTCCTGCACCCGTGGTTCGTCAGGTAAGCCTTGTACTACTTGCCTTACACTCTCACCACCTCACCCCCAGGCCAGCTACACTCTCCCCGACGGCGAATGGAGGTGGACCATGACCACGACGCATCCGAAGGCGGCGTTTCTGGGGACCGGCCTGCTGGGCTTCCCCATGGCGGAGAGGCTCCTGGAGAACGGTGTGCCGCTCGCGGTGTGGAACCGCACGGCGGCGAAGGCGGCACCCCTGGGGGAACGGGGGGCGCGTGTCGCGGAGTCCGCCGCGGACGCGGTCCGGGACGCGGAGGTGGTGATCCTGATGCTGACGGACTTCCCGGCCATCCGGGAGGTGCTGCTCACGCAGCCCGTGATCGGCCGGCTCTCGGGGAGGGTGGTGGTGCAGATGGGCACCATCGCCCCGGACGAGAGCCGGGAGGCGGCGGCCCGGGTGGAGGAGGCCGGCGGCGCGTACCTGGAGGCGCCGGTGCTGGGTTCGATCCCCCAGGCCAGGGCCGCGGAGCTCATGGTGATGGCGGGGGGCGAGCCGGACCTGCTGGACCGCGTCCGGCCCGTGCTGGCGTGCTTCGGGCCCCTCCGGCACATCGGGCCGGTGGGCGCCGCGGCCGCGCTGAAGCTGGCCCTCAACCAGCTCATCGCCACCCTGGCCACGGCCTACGCCACGGGCCTCGCCATGGTCCGCGCCCGGGGCGTCCCGGTGGAGCACTTCATCGAGATCGTCCGGTCGAGCGCGCTCCACTCGCCGAGCTTCGACAGGAAGCTCCCGCGCTGGCTCGGCCGCGACTACTCGGACCCCAACTTCCCCGTGAAGCACCTCCTCAAGGACGTGCGGCTCTGCAGGGACACGGCCGCGGGGGGCGGCCTCGCCACCGAGGTCCTGGACGGTCTCGCCCGGATCCTCGAGCGCACCATCGGGCTGGGCTGCGGCGAGGGGGACTACTCGGCCCTGGCCGTGGGGATCGAGGGACGGCGCGGGGAGGACGTGAGCTGCTGAAGGCTCACCGGTTCCCCGCGGCGAGGACGGCCTCCAGCCGGGCCAGGTCCTCCCGGGTGTTGACGCCGGCCATCTCCAGGGGGTCGTCCAGCACGTGGGCGGCCACGGGAAGGCCGCGGGCCTTCAGGACGCCGATCACGTCGGTGAGGTAGTACTCGCCCTGGTCGTTGTCGGGCCTCAGCCCGGCGAGGGCCTGCTCCAGCGGCTCCCGCCGGAAGGCGTAGACACCGGCGTTGACCTCGCGGCAGGCGAGCTCCTCCGGGGAGGCGTCCCGGGCCTCCACGATGGCGGCCACGCTCCCGTCCGCCTCGCGCAGCACCCGCCCGTAGGCGCCGGGCTCCTCCAGGATCGCCGTCAGCAGCGCCGCGGCGGCACCGTGCTCCACCGCGTCCCTGAGGCCCGCCACCGTGGCGGGGCGCAGCAGGGGCACGTCACCGGACAGGACGAGGACCCCGTGGACGCCGGCACCCATGCCGCCCAGGGCCACCCGGACCGCGTCGCCCGTGCCCAGCTGCGGCTCCTGGAGCACCGTCCGCGCCCCTCGGGCGGCGGCCACCGTCTCCACCCGGGCCGCGCCGTGGCCCACCACCACCACGACCCTGTGGGGCGGCACGAGCTCGAGCGCGGTGTCCAGCACGTGCTCGAGCAGCGGCCTGCCCGCCAGGGGATGCAGGACCTTGGGCAGGTCGCTCCTCATGCGGGTGCCCTTGCCCGCGGCCAGGACGGCGACGGCCCACCCGGACCCGCTCACGGTGCCGCCTCCAGCAGTGTCCGCACCGCCCGCCCCACGTCCCCCGTCATCTGGAGGAGGCCCGTCAGGAACAGGTTCCCCAGCGAGTGCCCCCCGAGGGGGCCGTCGCCCGCGAAGCGGTGGTCGAAGAGCCGGGCCAGCAGCTCGTGGTCCTCGGCCAGGGCCACCAGGCAGTGCCGGAGGTCGCCCACGGCGGGGATGTCGAACTCCCGCCGCAGCCGGCCCGTGGACCCGCCATCGTCGGTGATGTGGCGGAGGGGCAGGGTCTTCAGCGCCATCAGGAGGGCGGACAGGCCGGTGCCCCCACCCAGTGCAGCCAGTCGCTGGTCCGGGGACATGGCCCTACTTGCGGCGCAGCTCGTAGAGGACCTGCTTGGCCACCGCCTTGAGCGTCTCGAAGACGCCCATGCCCTGGGGCGCGATGGCCTCGTAGGTGGGCTCGCCCTTGTAGTTCAGCAGGCGGTACATCTCGTCCACGGACACCGCCGTGGGGAGGTCGCGCTTGTTGAACTGGAGCACGTAGGGGATGGCCTTGAGCTCGAAGCCGTTCTCGCGGAGGTTGTCCTCCAGGTTGCGCAGGGACTCCACGTTGGCGTCCATGCGCGCCTCCTGGGAATCCGCGACGAAGACCACGCCGTCCACGCCCTTGAGGATGAGCTTGCGGCTGGCGTCGTAGAACACCTGGCCGGGGACCGTGTAGAGGTGGAACCGGGTCTTGAACCCCCGCACCGTCCCCAGGTCCAGCGGCAGGAAGTCGAAGAAGAGCGTCCGGTCGGTCTCCGTGGCCAGCGAGATGAGCCGCCCCTTCTGCTGCGGGTTGGAGCGCTCGTAGATGTACTGGAGGTTGGTGGTCTTGCCGCAGAGGCCAGGACCGTAGTAGACGATCTTGACGTTGATCTCGCGGGCGGCGTAGTTGATGAAGCTCATTCGGAGAACAGGGCGTCGATGTCTTCGTCGGTGATCTCGGCGAACGGCGATGCGGCCTCCATGGCGCCCACCTCCTTGGCCTTGGCCTCCATCTGGGTGAGGACCCTCTCGATCTCGGCGGCGGCCTTCCGGACCCTCAGGCGCACGAGACCCAGCGACGAACGCTCGTCGAAGATGACCACGAGGATCAGCCGCTGGCCGACGATGGAGATGTGGATGTTGTCCTTCTTCCCCTCGTGGAAGAGGATGGAGAACTCCTTCTCACCGATGAGCTTGGCGAGGCCGTCGGTCGCGGCCACGTTGCCGGCGGTCAGGGAGGCCAGCGAGGTGGTGTCCACGCGGTCGATCTCACCGGCACCGGCGATCTGCTGGCCGTTCTTGTCGACCAGGAACACGATGTTGGCGCTCGACTCCACCCGCAGGCGGTTGAGGATCGAGGTGATCCTGTCGAACTCTTCCTCGTACATGACTAGACCAGCATCCACGGCGTGAGCCTCCCTGAATCAACCTCTTCTAGCATACTACCGCTTCCCGGGCAAGATATGGAGGTTTTTCGCGGCTTTTTCGCATCCTGATGGTCGAAGCCTAAACCTGCCGGCGGAGCTGGAGGGCCTGGGCCAGGGTGACCTGGTCCACGGAGCCCACCTCGCCGCCCACCGGGATCCCCGAGGCGGGACGGCTCACCTCCACACCCAGGGGCTCGAGCCGGCGCGCGATGAAGAGCGCCGTGGTCTCCCCCTCCACCGTGGGGTTCGTGGCGAGGATCACCTCGCGGACGCCGCCCTCCCCGACCCGTTCCAGCAACCGCTCGATGGTCAGGTCCTCCGGGCCCACCCCGTGGAGCGGCGACAGGTGCCCCAGGAGCGCGTGGTAGAGGCCGCGGTACTCCCCGGTCCCCTCCACCGACCACGCGGTGGTGGGGTCCTCCACCACGAGGATGGTGGTGCGGTCCCGGCCCGGGTCGGCACACACCGGGCAGGGGTCCTCCTCCGTGAGCAGGAAGCAGGTGGAGCACAGCCGCACCGATCCCCGGAGGCGGGCCAGGGACTGCGCGAAGGCCTCCACCTCCTCCTCCGGGCAGGTGAGGAGGTACTCCACCAGCCGCCGGGCCGACCGCGGACCCACGCCGGGGAGGCGTCCCAGGTGGGCCAGCAGGTCCCGGACGGCCCGGGGTCTCAGGTCCACCGCACTCCCCCGCAGGTGCCCTGCGACCGGCTCATGCCTCGTCTCCCCGGCGATCCGGCACCACCCGCACGACCTCGCCGCCCAGCACGCGCCGGGCCAGGGCCACGCCCTCGTCGGCCTCGGCGGAGGTCCTCAGCCCCGGATCACCCTCCGTCCCCTCGGCCCCCTCAACCCGGATCACCACCGTCGTGCCCTCCCCGAAGGCCGAGCGCACGGCCTCCTCCACCACGGGAACCACGTCCGGGTTCCGGAGGTAGGCCGCCAGGGGGGCGTGGGAGGCGGGAAGGACGAGCTTCACCGTGTCGGACCCGAGGATGACCTCCGCCTCCTCCACGGCCCCCGCCACCCGGGGGCTCCGGGGCCACAGGAGCTCCGCGAGGCGGTGGCCCGGGGATCCCGGCGGATGCCGGCCCTCGGCTCCACCGTGGGGCGCCGCGGCGGAACCGCCACCTCCACCTGCCGAGCTCGCTGCCGCACCCCTCGACCGCTGCGAACCATCCGGAGGTGACACGGGGCCGCCGCCGGCCAGCAGCGACTCCACGGCCTGCACGGCGGGCCACCGGGCGAGCCGGAGGCAGGCCACCTCCAGGACGAGCTCCCGGTTGGCGGCGTCCCGGAGGAGCGGCTCCTGCTCCACCCACAGGCCCAGCATCCTCGTGAGCGCCGTGGCGTCGAGGCCTCCGGTCGCCTCCCGGAGCCTCTGGACCTGCTGCTCCTCGAGACCATCCGCCAGCTCTGGGTCCACGGTCAGGTGGACCATCTGGCGCAACGCCCGCCCCAGCTCGTGGTAGAGCACCACCGGATCGTGGCCGGCGGCCAGCTCCCCGCGGAGGGTGCCCAGGGCGTCGGCGATCTCGCCCCGCACCAGGTGACCCAGGAGGCGGGCCACGCGGTCCGCCGGCGGCACGCCGAGCACCGTGGCCACGGCCTCCTCGTCGATGGATTCCCCGGAGAAGGCGCGGAGCTGGTCCAGCAGGGAGAGGGCGTCGCGGAGGCTCCCCTCGGCGGCCCGGGCCACGGCCGAGGCGGCGGCCCCCGTGAGCCCGAACCCCTCCTTCTCGGCGATGGACGCGAGGTGCTCCGCAATGCGGGCCGCGGGGACCGGGCGGAACTCCAGCTGCTGGCAGCGGGAGAGGATGGTCGGGGGCACCTTGTGGCGCTCGGTGGTGGCGAAGATCCACAGGATGTAGGGGGGCGGCTCCTCGATGGTCTTGAGGAGCGCGTTGAACGCCGCCCTGGACAGCATGTGGACCTCGTCCACGATCATCACCCGGTACCGGTCCCGGGTGGGCCTGTAGCGCAGCATCTCCTGGATGTCCCGGACGTTGTCCACGCCCGTGTGGGTGGCCGCGTCCAGCTCGACCACGTCCAGGCTGGACCCCTCCACGATCTCCCGGCAGGAGACGCACTCCCCGCAGGGCTCCGGCGCCGGGCCCCGCTCGCAGTTGACGGCCATGGCCAGGAGCCGCGCCACCGTGGTCTTGCCCACGCCGCGCAGGCCGGAGAAGAGATAGGCCTGGCCGAGCGTGCCGGAGCCGAGAGCGTTCTGGAGGGTCCGGACCACCCCCTCCTGGCCCACGAGATCCGCGAAGCGGCGGGGGCGGTAGGCGCGGGCGAGGACCTGGTACGTCACCCGGGCATCGTAGCCCGGACCGGCCGTTCCGGTCCACCACCACTCCCCAGGTCCGGCCTCTCCGGGGTCCCGACCGTGGATACCCGTCTCGATTTCGTGTTCCGCGACACATTCTCGTGTGGATTGTCCCCTCGGCGGCAGCGATCCACGAAAAGAATGGTTTACCATGATGGCTCGCATCCTGGAGGAGACGGGAATGACCCGGGTTCTCAACCGTTTCGACGGACGGGGGCATTCTCTCCAGGATGCGGCAACGACAACACAAGGACACGGCGCCGGGAGACCGGCGGCGAGCACCAAGGAGGACGACATGCAGCGAACGACGATCCTGACATTGACCCTGGCGGTCGTGGTGGCCCTGGCCTCACCCGCCCTTGCCCTGAACCCTGCCACGGAGCTCTACGTGCCCGCAGCGGCCACGGCGAGCGGTGCTGGCGGCTCCATGTGGATCACAGACCTCTACATCTTCAACCCGGGTACCCGGTCGGTGAACGTGGACATCTACTTCCTGCCCAGGAGCTCCGACAACTCGGGGGCCACGCCCGAGAGCTTCACCATCGGAGCGATGGAGACTCTCGTGCTCCCCAACGTGATCGTGAACACCTTCGGCCTCTCCTCGGGCGCCGGTGCGTTCCGCATCGTGGCCTCGGGCGAGGTGATCGCCAACACCCGGGTCTACAACCAGGCCACCGGCGGCACCTTCGGCCAGGGCCTCGAGGGTGTTCCGGCCAGCTCCGCCGTGACGCCCTCCTCGCCCACGGACATCGTGGGCCTGGCCTCGAGCACGGCGTTCCGCTCCAACATCCTGGCCGTGAACACCTCATCCGGCACCACCAGCCTCACCTTCACGCTCATGGACCCGAGCGGGGCCACGCTGGCCACCCGGACCTACACGCTGCAGCCCTACTCGGCGTTCTACGCCAAGGTCACCGACCTGGGCGCCTCCAGCTTCGACGACGGCACGCTCCACGTGGAGGCCGGCTCCGGTTCGGCCATCGTGGTGGCCTCCAAGGTGGACAACGGTCCCGCGGGCGACCCCACCACCCTCGAGGCCTGGTGGGCCGGTGGCGGTGCGGGCGGTGGTGACGGCACCTACCAGTTCGCGGTCTACGACTCCATCGGGCCCGCGGGCGGCGGCAACGTCACCATCGCATCCGGCCAGGTGCCACGCCTCGGCGGTGTCTACTTCAACTGGGACAAGGATGAGGATGCCGACCAGATCCCCGACTGCACCCTGATCTTCGATTTCTCGAATGCCTTCGAGACTCCGGTGCCCGTGGGCGACTTCGGGAGCGGCATCAGCTACGACCTCAACTATCCCGCGAGCGGCGACTTCGCGGGCGGCGACATGACCTGGACCATCACGTTCTCCATGGCCGGCGGCGGCTTCTCCGGCACCGTGGGCGCCGTGGGTGCCAACTTCTCCGGCACCGACTCGGGCTGCAATGGGACCTTCCCGGCACTGATCCTCCACGGCGGCGTGCAGTAGGCATCCGCCCGAACGCGTCGGGACGCCACGAGCCGGCCCGGACCACCGGGCCGGCTTTACCGTCAGCGCACCTCCTGGGCTCTTCCCTCCCCCGAGGCCACCAGGGCGTGGCGCCACAGTACGGGGCCCACCAGCTGGTTGACCACCACGGCCCCCACGATGACGGCGGCCAGGCTGGAGCCGAAACCGGGGAACTCCCGGGCGATGCGCGACGCCAGCCCCAGGGAGAGGCCCGCCTGGGCCACGAAGCCCATCCAGGCCCAGCGGCGGACAGGGAGAGACGCCCCTGCCGCCGTGCTCGCAGCCGCCGTGACCCCCCAGGTGAGCCCGAACCGGACCACCACCACCACCGCCACCCCGATCCACGTGGTGCGGAACACGCCGAGATCGAGGCCCGCCCCCACCAGGGCGAAGAAGATCACATAGATGGGGGGCGACGAGCGTTCCAGGGCGTGGAGGAACCCGGTGGCCGCGCGGGAAAAGAGGTTCCGGGCGGCGAAGCCGGCGGCCATGGTGATGAGCAGGTGCTCCAGATGGAGCGTGTGGGCCAGCTCCATGGAGACAAGCACCACCGCCAGAACCGTGATCTCGGGGTGGAGCCCCACGGTGGTCAGGTAGGCGCCCAGCAGGATCCCCAGCAGCAGGCCGGCACCGAGGGAAAGGGCCATCTCGCCCACGAGGGCCCCCAGGGCCCGGGCATCCAGCTCTCCTCCCTTCACCAGGGCCGACGCCAGGCCACTGGCCCACGTGAAGAGCAGCAGGATGGCCAGATCCTTCAGGATCGTGACGCCGAGGACGGTGTCCACCAGCTCGCCCCGGGCCCCGGTCTCCGTGATGATGGCGATGGTGGTGGCCGGAGATGTGGCCACCGCGATGACCCCCAGGAGGAGGGCCGCCGCCATCACCGCCTCCGGAGGAAGACCTCCGAGCACGAGGCCCTGCCCCAGCAGCGCCCAGAAGATGCCGAACGAGAGCAGGACGATGCCCACAACGTGGGCTCCGCTGATGCCGAGCACCGCCCGCCAGTTCCTGGCCAGCGACTCCAGCTGGAGCTCGCCCCCCGCGGTGAGCGCGATGAGACCCAGCGCCAGCTCCTCGAAGACCGTCAGCGTGGCCAGATCGCCGTTGGTGACCAGGCCGGCCAGCGACGGGCCGAGCAGCATGCCCAGCACCAGGTAGCCCGTGACCCGCGGCAGCCGGAACCGCTGGGCCATGTCGCCGCTGAGCTCCCCCCCGATCATGACGATGCCGAAGGCCAGCAGGGCCGAGGCCGTCGCGTCCACCCCCTCGGGCCCGAGCACCGCTCGCAGGAGGCCCACCACCGCGGCCACGATGAGGACAAAGAACCACCTCACGGGTGGCCCTCCGCCGTACCGGATCTCCGTGGAAAGAGCACGTTCCGGTGCCACCGGGCGCCCACCACGTGGTTGACCACCAGCGAGGCGAAGACCCCCACCGCCACCGAGGCCGGGAGCGACCCGTCACGGGTGGCGGCCACCAGGAAGGCCAGGGCGAGGGGGCCGTGGGGGGCGAGACCCAGGCCCAGCCACCGGACCAAGACCGGCGCCGTGCGCCGCCGTGCCTCCGAGGCCAGCACCCCACCCGCCGCCAGGAGAAGGGCCGCCCGGACCAGGACCAGCACGCCCAACGCCAGGAGGGAGAACCCGCCCGGGTGCCACCAGGCCCCCACCAGCAGGAGGATGGCGGTGAGCATGGGCACCTCGAGCCCGTGTGCCGCCCGGAGGATCCGGTGGGGGTTGGGGCTGCGGTTGGCGATGAGTGCACCCGTCAGGGCCGCCATGAGCATGGGCTCGGCGCCGGTGAGCTCCGCGGCCCCGGCGATCAGCGCCATCACCCCCACGAGGAGCGCCAGGATGTGGACGCTCTCCGTCTCGCCCCGCAGCAGGACCATGGTGGCGTACCCGAGGATCACGGCGAGCCCCGCCGCCAGGATCAGGGTGGCGGCCTGGCCCGGGAGGACCGCCATCTGGAAGTGCGGCTCCGACACCAGCGTGATCCCCACACCCCAGGTCAGCAGGGCCGGAACGCTGGAGAGCGCCGCCACGAGCTTCACGAGGCGCATGGCCGAACGGTCCGTTGGGGGGCCGGTCCGGGACAGGTGATCCACCACCCGCGGCGTGGTCACCATGGCCACCGACCCCAGCAGCACCAGCGTGGGACCGCGTGCCCCGAGGGCGAACGCCACTCCGGCCACCCCCAGCCCCACCCCCAGGGGGAGCAGGAAACCCACACGCCGGTGCCACGGCTGGAGGCTCCCGAGCACCCTCAGGTCGAACTGGAGGCCCACGATGAGCCCCACCCAGGCCAGACCGAGCAACACCACGGGGCCGATGGTGACGAGGATGTTCTCCGTGAAGAGCCCGAGCCCGGCATGGCCCAGGAGCGCACCCAGGAGAACCGTGAGGAAGCTCTGGAGGCCCGGGGCCTCGAGACCCCTGCGGCCCAGGCGGCGGCTGGCCTCCGTGGCGGCCAGGGCCAGCACCACCAGGAGCACGAAGGCCAGGGTTCCCTTCACCACGTCATGACCCCCCCGGCGGGCAGGGCGGGCTCAGAGCTGGAGCGCCGCGGTGACCGGCAGCAGGAACGCGGTGGTGGGCGCCTCGCCGGGGAGCGAGGGGATCTTCAGCCCGCGGAGCCCCTCCAGCACCTCCTCCGCCTGGTCGTCCTCCAGCAGGCAGAAGACCGTCCGGCAGAAGTCGAGGCCACCGGGGACCAGCGTCCTCACACCCGCGAAGACCGGCAGGTCGCGCTCCAGGAGGCCGAGCCCCGTCTGGGACTGCAGGACGACGGAGTCCGGGAAGCCGTACTCCACGAGGGTGGAGAGCACGTCGTCCAGCACCTCCTCGTGATGGAGTATGACCACCAGCAGCTGCACTCACCCCTCCCCCTCGAGCCGCTTCAGGGCGGCGACGAACTCCTCGCCCGTGGTGGCGTTGATCAGGGGTTCCAGCTCGTCGGACCGCCGGGCCAGCCGGGCGATCCGGGCCAGGCCCGCCAGGTGGGGGGCCGCCGTGGTGGCGTCCCCGAGCAGGCAGAAGGCCAGCCGGATGGGCTCGCCGTCCAGGGAGGGGTAGTCCGCAAGCCCCGAGGGGTGGGTCGATGCGGCGACCAGGACCTTCCCCAGGCCCTCGATCTGGGCGTGCGGGACGGCCACACCGCGGCCGATGCCGGTGGAGAGGATGGCCTCCCGCTCCTTCAGGTGGGCGACCACCTCGGCCGGGTCGGTCACCCCGCCCGTGCGCGCGAAGAGCTCGGCGAACGCCGCGAAGAGCTCCTCACGGCTGCCCACCGGCGGATCGATGAGCACCCGGTCCGCCTGAAGCTTCTGGTAGAGACACAGACCGCCCACGTCGCCTCCGAACCCCGGCCGGTCCGCGCCGCCGCGACGGCCGGTCCCTTCGAGGGTACCGGGGCGGCCGCGGTTCCACAAGAGAGCACGGCGCCCCGCAGGGGGCGCCTCCCGTCAGTTCCGGCGCGTCGGTGCGGCTCCTCAGTCGTTCGAGTCCACCACCATGGTCTCGGCCAGCTTGTCGCCCATGCGGCGCCCATCGGCATCGGTGAGGACCAGGATGACCTCGATCAGGCCGATGATCATGGCCACCACGGGGCCGATGATCCAGCCCAGGACCGGGACCACCATGATCAGCGGCCCGATGGCGAAGGGGATGTTCCGCTTCACCGACGTGCCGATGTCCATGGCCTGTCCGTCCAGCCTCAGGACCCGGAGTTTCATCACGGTCTTGCCGATGGAGCGGCCCTTCATGAAGTCCAGGTCCAGGCCGTCGCGGAGCAGCATGTAGGCCGCGCCCACGAGGCCTCCAACCACGGGGATCACCCCGACCACGCCGGCGATCACTCCGTCGATGATGGCCGCCACGATCCGCCTGCCCAGGTCGGCCTTCACGGGCGCTCCGGGCGCCTGGGCCTGCACCTCGGGTGGTGGTGGCGGCGGCACGCTCCCCGTCGGCGGCGGTGGCGGTGTCTGGCCCTCGGGCGGCTGGGTCGTGTCACGGGTCTCGTCGGTCATCGGTCCCTCCCTCTTCCCTCGTTGATGCTCCCACACTGGGGGGTGGAGAGAGTCTACCGCACGCCGGGACAGCTGGGAAGAGCCACCGCCAGGGGAACGGCCTCCTCAGGTCTCCTCCGGATTCCCACACTTCCGGATCCTTGCGCTCCCGGGCAACCCCTCGATGCTCGTCCGCGGCTCCCTCTTCCAGGCCTCCCCCTCGCTCGCGGCCAGGTCCACCCTCGCCACGGACCCGTCCTCCGCGAGGTAGACGGTCACCCGGGGCAGCGGCCGTAGACACAACACCCTGAACCTGCCGCCATGCTCACGAAACCAGTCCTTCGCGTACCGGACCATGGCGTCCATGTTCCCGTGCAGGTCGGCCGGGAAGGGCACCTCCCCGTAGACGGTCGGCATGTACCGGACGATCATTCGTGGCTCGAATGGACGATCCCTTTCTTCTGCTGCTTCGTCATCCCGTGTTCGCTGCGCATCCTTGCGCGCCAGGCGTTCAAGGACCCTGGAGTTCAGCCCGAGGGGCTCTTCCAGAAGGGTCAGGAGCAGGAAGTTCTCCATGCCCCTGTCGAGCCACTTCTCGTACAGCTCGATGAAGGACCGCTCGTCCCGCCAACCGCATCGCCGGGCGAGCTCCGGCAGGCTCAGCCCCAGCTGGCGGCGTCTTGTCTCCACATAGGCCGAAATGAGGAATCCCATGGCATCCTCCTTCGTGTCGCGCCCGGATCACCGGGTCGGTTCCGGCGAACCCGTCCACGAAGCAGGACGGGCTGTTTAGCTGCTTGTTTTACGTCGCCGCAAGTCGCCATAAATCACGACGGGTCCCCCACGGACCGCTGCGGGACCCCCGGGGCGTCCCACGCTCCAAGCCTACATCGCGCCGCGGCCCACTACGGGCCGTACGGACCATGGAGCTCGTTCTGCTTTTCGGAACAAGGGGGTTTGAAGGAAGGTTGGCAGCGCGTACGGGATTCGAACCCGTGTTACCGGCGTGAGAGGCCGGCGTCCTAGACCCCTAGACGAACGCGCCGCAGGGATGGGTACTCTACCAAAGGGTCACTGGGCGTGCAACCCCCCCTTCCCGACTCGCCCCTGCGCGGCCTCTCCGCTATACTGTTGGCCCCATTCTGAGCGCACGGAGGTTCACCCATGACGTATCGTATCGCCATCAACGGTTTCGGACGGATCGGCCGGCTCGTGGCCCGCCACCTCATGGCCCACGAGGACTTCGAGCTGGTGGCCGTCAACGACCTGACCTCGCCGGACATGCTGGGCTACCTCTTCGCCCACGACACGGTCCACGGACCCTGGAAGGGCACGGTGGAGGTCGAGGGCGACACCATCGTGATCGACGGCCACCCCGTGAGGGTGCTGGCCCAGAGGAACCCCGCCGACCTGCCGTGGACGGAGCTGGGCGTGCAGGGGGTCTTCGAGGCCACCGGCCTCTTCCGGGAGCGCACCAAGGCCGCCGCCCACCTGGACGCCGGAGCAAAGAGGGTCATCATCACGGCCCCCGGCAAGAACGTGGACGCCACCTTCGTCATGGGCGTGAACCACACGGAGTACGACCCGGCGAGCCACTTCATCGTCTCCAATGCCTCGTGCACCACCAACTGCCTGGCCCCCCTGGTGAAGGTGCTCCACGAGACGGTGGGCATCGCCCACGGCTGGCTCACCACCATCCACGCCTACACCAACGACCAGCGCATCCTGGACGTGCAGCACCCCTCGGACATGCGCCGGGCGCGGGCCGCGGCGGCCAACATCATCCCCACCTCCACCGGGGCGGCGAAGGCCATCGGGCTGGTCTACCCCGTGCTGGAGGGCAAGCTCCACGGGGCCGCCATGCGGGTCCCGGTGGTGGACGGCTCGGTCTGCGACCTGACCTTCGTGGCCGAGCGGGACGGCACGGTGGAGGAGCTCCGTGAGGCCTTCGTGGCCGCCGCAAAGGGCGAGCTCGCGGGCATCCTCAAGGCCTCGGACGAGCCCCTGGTCTCCTCGGACATCATCGGCGAGAGCCACTCCTCGGTGGTGGACCTGCCCCTGCTGACCAGGGTGGCCCCCAGCTTCTTCCGGGCCGTGAGCTGGTACGACAACGAGAACGGCTACTCCATGCGCTGCGTGGACCTGCTCCAGTACATGCTGGGGAGGGAGGCGTGAGCGTCCCCCGCCTGGAGGACCTCCGGGAGCTCGAGGGCGCCCGGGTGCTCCTCCGCCTGGACCTGAACGTGCCGGTGGCGGAGGGTGAGGTCCGGGACGACACCCGGATCCACGCCGCCCTGCCCACGCTGCGCTGGCTGCTCGAGCGGGCGGAGGTGGTGGCGGCCTGCTCCCACCTGGGCAAGGCCAGGGGCTCGCCGGACCCGGCCTACTCCCTGCGGCCCGTGGCGGCCGTGCTCGAGCGGGAGCTGGGCCGGCCGGTGCGCTTCGTGCCCGACTGCATCGGGCCGGAGGTCCACCGGGCCGTGGAGGCCGGCGGTCTCCTCCTCCTGGAGAACCTCCGCTTCCACCCCGGCGAGAAGGCCAATGATCCCGGCTTCGCCCGGGAGCTGGCCTTCCCCTTCACGCACTACGTGAACGACGCCTTCGGCACGGCCCACCGGGCCCACGCCTCGGTGGTGGCCGCCGCCAGGCTCTTCGGCGCGGGGCGCCGGGCCGCGGGCCGGCTCATGGAGGCCGAGGTGAGCGCGCTGCGCCGCGTGGTGGACGACCCGGAACAGCCCTTCGTGGCCGTGGTGGGCGGCGCCAAGGTCTCCACCAAGACCGCGCCGCTCATGGCCCTGCTCGAGCGTGTCCGGCGTCTGGCCATCGGCGGCGGCATGGCCAACACCTTCCTCCTGGCCCGGGGCCGGGAGGTGGGGCGCTCCCTGGTGGAGGCCTCGGAGGTCCCCACCGCGCAACGGGTCATGGAGTCCGCCGAGGCCCGCGGCGTGGAGCTCCTGCTGCCCACGGACGTGGTGGTCACCGACAGCCTGGAGGGGCCCACGAGGGTCGAGACCGTGCCGGTGGAGGCCATCCCCGCCGACCTCATGGTGGTGGACATCGGTCCCGCCACGCGGCAGGCCTTCGCCGCGGCGCTGGCCGACGCCAGGACCGTGTTCTGGAACGGCCCCATGGGGGTCTTCGAGGTGGAGGCCTTCGCCGCCGGCACCGTGGCGGTGGCCGAGGCCATGGCGGCCTGCCCCGGCTTCACGGTGGTGGGCGGCGGCGAGTCGGTCATGGCGGTCCACCGGGCCGGCGTGGCCGACCGCATGAGCCACGTCTCCACGGGCGGCGGGGCCTCGCTGGCGCTGGTCTCCGGCGAGACCCTCCCCGCCGTGGAGGCCCTGGAGGAGTCATGACGGATCGCAGGTACCTGGTGGCGGGCAACTGGAAGATGCACAACGGCGTGGCGGACACCAGCGCGCTCCTCGAGCGGCTCCTCGCGGAGAAGCTGCCGGGCACGGTGGACGCGGTGGTCTGCCCGCCCTTCGTGTCGCTGCCGGCCGCGGCCATGCTGCTCGCCGGCTCGGAGATCGGCCTGGGCGCCCAGAACGTGCACTGGGAGGCAAAGGGCGCCTTCACGGGCGAGATCGCGCCGGGGATGCTCACCGAGATCGGCGTGCGGTGGGTCATCGTGGGCCACTCCGAGCGCCGCAGCTACTTCGGCGAGACCGACGAGACCGCCGGGAAGCGGGCCGCCGCGGCCCAGGCCGCGGGCCTCGAGGTGATCTTCTGCCTGGGCGAGACCCTCGAGCAGCGGGACGCCGGGGAGACCCTGGCCGTGCTCGAGAGACAGTCGGCGGTGCTGGGCGACCTGGATCCCGCCCACCTGGTGGTGGCCTACGAGCCCGTGTGGGCCATCGGCACCGGCCGGACGGCCAGCCCGGAGCAGGCCCAGGAGGCCCACGCCTTCCTGAGACAGCGGCTGGAGGCCGCCTTCGGCGGGGCCGCCGCGGGCATCCGCATCCTCTACGGTGGCAGCGTCAAGCCGCAGAATGCGGCCGTGCTCTTCGGCCAGCCGGACGTGGACGGCGGCCTCATCGGGGGTGCAAGCCTTGACGCCCGGTCATTTTCCGATATCATCCGCGCTGCGGCTTCGTGTGCCGCGGGAGATGAACAGTGGCAATACTCTTGATGATCCTGTACGTCCTGGTGTGCCTGTTCCTGATCATGGTTGTGCTCCTCCAGCAGGGCAAGGGCGCGGACCTGGCCGGCGCCTTCGGCGGCGGCGGCAGCCAGACCTCCTTCGGTCCCCGCAGCGGAACCACGCTGATGCACAAGCTCACCACGGGCTCCTTCGTGCTGTTCGTGATCCTGGCCATGTCTCTGGCCATCATTCAGGGCAAGCGCGCCCGATCCGTGATGGAGGACGTGAAGGTCCAGCCCACGCCGGCGCCTGCGCCGGCCGAGGCGGGCCAGACCCAGGCGGCTCCCGCGGAGGAGCCGGCGGCCGGCGGCCAGGAGCAGCAGGCTCCCCAGGCCGGTGAGACCTCGAGCGACACTGCCCCGGAGCAGGCCCCGGAGGGTGCTCCCTCGGCACCCGCCGAAGGTGGCCAGTCCGCCGGCTGATCCGGGTTCCGGGACTTGCCTCCCGGGAGGCAAGTCCCTACAATACGCAGCGCGTGCCGAAGTGGCGGAATTGGTAGACGCGCACGGTTGAGGGCCGTGTGGAGCGATCCGTGCCGGTTCGAGTCCGGCCTTCGGCACCATCCCCCCTTCTCCCAACATCTCAAAAAGCCTCTAACAAGTTGTTCTGTCATGGGGATATACTACATTCCCCGTCTCACGGTGTCTAGCGGAATCTGGTAGAATCTCATGCAGAGACGGGTACCGAAACGGGGACCCACTAGGGGGTGACACCGTGGCGAAGCTCGGAAAGCTCACAGCAAGGACCGTGGAGACCGCGGGGGTTGGCAAGCATGGGGACGGCGGGGGGCTCTGGTTCGTCGTTCGGAAGAACGGCTCGAAGGCATGGGTCTTCCGGTATACCTGGCACGGGAAAGAGCGGAGCATGGGGCTCGGGCCGTATCCAGACGTGGGGCTCGCCGAAGCCCGGGAAAAGGCCGCCGACGCTCGCCAGCTACTCAGGAACGGGGTTGACCCCATCTCCTACCGCCGCTCCCAGAGCCGGAAGGTGCCGACCTTCAAGGTGTGCGCGGAGCGGTATCTCGCAGCCCATGCCCCGGCGTGGAGCAACCCCAAGACCCCCAAGCACTGGCGGGGAAGCCTGGAGCGCCATGCATACCCGATCATCGGGGACATGCCCGTCAACGCCATCGAGACCTCCCACGTCATGGAGATTCTGGAGACCCTGTGGTTTGACCGCCCAGAGATGGGGTCGAGGGTGCGGGGGAGAATCGAGCGCATCCTGTCATGGGCTGCTGTGCAAGGGTACCGGGACCCCCTCAACCCCGCCCGCTGGCGCGGTCACCTTGACCAACTCCTGCCCCAGCCCACGAAGGTGCGGGCCGTCGAGCACTACAAGCACGTCCCCTACCAGGAGCTGCCCGGGGTGCTGGAGAAGATCCGCTCCATGCCCGGGATCACACCACAGGCCGTGGTGTTCATGGCTCTCACCGCTGCCCGCGGCATCGAGGTTCGGCAAGCGGAGTGGGCGGAGATCGACCTTGAGACCTCCACGTGGACCATCCCCGGGGGGAAGATGAAGGCCGGCAAGGAGCACCGGGTGCCGCTCTCTCCCGAGGCGGTGGCACTCCTGGAAGCCCTGCCCCGCTTCGAGGGGAAAGGATCGCAGCTCATCTTCCCGAGCCCTTCGGGCGGTGTGCTTTCGGACATGGCCCTCAAGCGGGTTCTCGTTCGTGCCGGCATCGATGCGACCCCCCACGGGCTCCGCTCCACCTTTGCGACCTGGGCGCGGGAGCAGACCGGCTACCCGTGGGAGATCGTCGAGAGCTGCCTTGCTCACGCCGTGGGATCGTCCGTTGCCCAGGCTTACAACCGAGGGGACATGCTCGCCAGGCGACGCCGGCTCATGGAGGAATGGGGAGCGTATCTCTCGACGCCCCGGCCGGCCGGCGAGGTTGTGCCGCTGCCGATGCGGGGGTGACGCATGACCGTGAAGAAGTACCGCAACGGTGAAGGCTGGACCGAGCGTGAGCGGACCCGCGTCACGCTGAGCACTCCCCCGACGGCAGAGGAAGTCAAGGCCATCGAGGAAGCCCTGACCTACCATGCCGCTATGAGTGACCCGATAGGGCGGGCACGTGCCTTCTGTAAGGAGCTGGCCGGGGAATACGCACAGAAGGAACGGCAGGCCATGAAGAGCGACGACCCGGCGACCCTTGCCGCGGTTCAAGAGGGGAAGCCCGAAGAAGAGACCCCCGAGGGTGTCGCCTACGCTGTCCTCCGTCGGCTGGACCTGGCGGACGCTGCCGCATCCCGTAACGACATGGCCGCCGTTGCGCGGTTCACGTGGGAAGCGGCGCAACTCTTCACCTTCGCCGCCATCCGCTACCGGTGGGAGACTCATGCACTCCGTGGCGAAAAGATCGCCAGGTCGGCCGAAGAAGGTGGGCGGATCATGCGGGAGCGGACCCTGGGCAACATCACTCCCAAGACGGAAGAGGTGCTGCGCTATGTGGCGGCCGGGCACTCCTATCAGCAAGCAGCCCGCAGGTTCGGAAAAACCAAGGCATCGGTTTCAAAGCTCTGCCAGCGTCACAAGGATCTGATGGAAAAGTTCAAGGCGGAGCTGTAAGCCCTCCCCACCCCTTCCATGAAACCCGCACCTTCGTTCAACTGTGGGAAAGGTGGACGTGACCCCGCCCCGTGTCGCCACGCCTTGCGCCATTCTGGGCGGCAAGGAGGCGAAAATGAACGAGGAAACACTGCTCCGGCTGCCACAAGTCATTGAGCGCGTTGGGGTTTCTCGGGCAACGCTCTACCGGTGGATCGCTGACGGCACCTTCCCGCCCCCCCGCCTGCTCGGTTTGAGGGCGGTCGCCTGGCTGAGCACGGAAATCGACGGCTGGATCCAGGAACGCCAACCCGCCCGCCGACCCGCGGAGTAGCCATGCCAGCGGTGGGCGATTCTGCCGGGCTCCACGACGCTGAGCGCGCGGTTCTCGGCGCGGCGCTGCTCGACCCTGACGCGGCACGGACCGCGGCCGAACTCCTGACCGCTGAGGACTTTGCCGAGGAACGGCACGGGGTGATTTTCGACGGGGTCTTGCGCGTCCTGGCGAACGGTGGGAGCCCTGACCTCCTGCTAGTCACCGAGGCTCTCCGATCCGCCGGAACCCTCCAACGCGCCGGTGGCGCAGCGTATCTCTCGGAGCTGCTTGACGTTACACCGGACGTTGCCAACGTCGCGCACTACGCAGGGCTCCTTCGCCGCGGCGCCGCCCATCGGCGCGCGACTTCGGCAATGCGGGCCGCGGCTCTGGACCCCCAGCCCGCCACCGTTGCCGCGGCAAAATCCGCGCTCGACGAACTGGAGCACGGCGCCCAGGGCGAGCCCGTCGGCGTGGTGCTGGCCGACGTCCCGCCCGAGCGTGTGGATTGGCTCTGGCCGGGGCGGATCCCGCTCGGAAAACTGACCGTGCTTGATGGTGACCCGGGGTTGGGCAAGTCAACAATCCTTCTCGACCTGTGCGCCAGGCTCAGCACAGGCCGACCCTTCCCGTTCGCCGGCGACTACGAGCCGGTTAACGGCGGCGCCGTGGTTCTGACCGCCGAGGATGGCCTCGGCGACACCGTCCGTCCGCGCCTGGAAGCGGCAGGAGCGAACCTCGCCTGCGTGCTTGCTCTCCAGACCATCGGCAAGGGGAAGGACCGGCGCGGGATCCAGCTTCCCGCCGATCTCCCGATAGTTGAGGCTGCTATCCGGCGCGTCGATGCCCGGCTCGTTGTGGTCGATCCTCTGATGGCCTTCCTCGCCGGTGAGGTCAACTCCCACCGAGACCAAGACATTCGGCGCGCGCTCTTCGCCTTGAGCGACCTTGCGGAGCGTACCGGAGTGGCGCTGACGCTCGTCCGGCATCTCAACAAGCGGGGCGGCGGAATCCCACTTTACCGGGGCGGGGGTTCCATCGGAATCGCCGCCGCGGCACGATCCGGGCTCCTTGTCGGGAAGAAGCCCGGAGACGATGAGGTGCGGGTCCTTGCTTCGACGAAGTCAAACCTTGCACGCCCGCCCCGCTCGGTTGAATACCGGCTCGACCCGGCCGGAGGGGTTGCGGTGGTGCGCTGGACCGAAGAGTCTGACACCACCGCGGCCGACCTTGTAGCCCCACCACAGCGACGCCGGGATCTGGCACAGGCCGAGGCGGAAGACTTCCTCACCAGTCTGCTCTCCGATGGACCGATCCCGGCGGCCGAGGTCTGGTCGGCGGCTCGTGCCGCGTCGCTTTCTCGAAACACTGTTCAGCGGGCGAAATCCCGCCTCGGGATCGCCTCCACCCAGGGGCGCGATGGCTGGCTCTGGAGCCTGCCGAACGACACCCCAGAGACCCAGAGCCCCAACTCTGGGTTTTGGGGCTCTGCCCCTGCCGCTACAATGCCGATTACCCAGGAAACCCAATCGGTAGAAGGCAGAGCCCCACAGAGCCCCAATGCTGGGCACGTGCCCAAGTCAATGGCAGAGCCCCAACTCGGGATCGACCCCAGGCACTGGCCGGCGGAGCCCCGATATGAGCTTGCTTCGCTGGTGCGCGGGGGGACGCCGAGAGCTGAAGCCGTCGAGCGGATCCGCGCACAGTGGGAGCCGAACCGCTCCACCGCATAACCTCAACGCGCTGCGGAACATATAACGGAGGATGACCGATGCCACTATTCCAACCGAAGAACAAGACCACGACACCAGAGCCGGGGTTGATCGAGCGAACGAAGCAGGAGCGGCAGGAAGCCGCCTCCCGCGTCTCTGAGCTGCGAGAAGAGCTTTCACAGGCCAGAAGCGAAGCGTGGAGGCTGGAAGAGGCCGCGAAGAGGCTTCCGCATGGTCCCGAGCGCCAGCAACTGGAGTGGGACACCAGGAACGCCGGGGATCGAGCCGCGGAGCTGCGGGCCGAGATCGAGACCCTTGAGGAAAAGGACGGGGAGCTTGCTTCGCTGGTGCGCGACCTTGAGCGCGAAGCCGAGCAAGCCGAGGCACGGATCCGGTACCACGCCGAGATCATCGCAAACCACGATGCCGCCGTGAAGGCCGCCGAGGAAGAGCTGGAGCGTACCCGCCGGAACCATGATGAAGCCGTGCAGTTGAGGCAACGTGCCCTCGATGAGCTGGTGGAACGCTTGCGGGAGCTGACCGGTGAGGATGCCGGCACGGGGAGCTAACCGTGGCGCGCCCCTGTACCGTCTGCTCGCACCCTGACCGTGCCGTGATTGATGAGGCGCTGGTGGCTGGAAACGAAACGAGCCGCGCGGTTGCGCAACGGTACGGTCTGGGCAGGCACGCCGTCTGGCGGCACGCCAGGAACCACCTTGCACCACGTCTTGCAGAGGCCGTCCGGGAGCGGGAGGCGGCAGCACGGACGGAGGCGGAGGCTCTGGTGGAGGTGGTCATGGAGCACCAGGAGGTGGAGCGCCTGACCGCCGAGAGCTTGCTCCGGCGTCTTGAGGGGACCGTGGAGGCGGCCCAGGGGCTGCTTGATGCCGCCATCGATGATGGTGACCTCCGGACCGCCGTGGGGGCGGTGAGAGAGCTTCGTGCGAGCCTCGTGACGCTGGCCCAGGCCGTGGCCGCGGCCGATGGTGCGAACCTGGAAGCCCTGGCGGGGATCCCCGAACCTGCCCTCGACCTGGTGCACGAGGCGGTGGAGACCGTGACCGTAGCCGGCGAGGACCCCGCCACGGTGTTTGGCCGGGCCGGCCTTGCGGTCTGTGCATCGGTCACGGCAGAGGAAGACGGCGAGGTGGTCACCCGGTGGCGGCCACTGACCGAGGTGTACCAACCCCTCGATGGAGGCATTCCCCGCGCCATCGTGGTACACGGCGAGCTTGAGGACCTGCCCGAAGGTGACCCCTTGCGAGACGCGGACCCCTCCGCGCACGTGATCCTTGTTGGCGGCTAGAAGCCCGTCTCCCGCCGCTTTCGGAGCAACCGCCCCAACCCCTGCCCGACCCGGGAAACGGCTTCAGAGGGGCGATTCTTTGCCGCCTTCGAGGATGATGAGCACGTCCCACACCACACCGCCGACCGTGTGGACCTCTGCCGGTGTGGGATCGGTCAAGCCGAACCAACCCGCGACGGTGACCCGCTCGCCTGTGGGCTCCAGCACTCCCGCCTGACACGCCAGACTCCCCGCTTCCCGCCATACGTCGATCACCGTGCAGAGGCCGTCTTCCCAACGTGCGAGCGCCCGGATAACGTCGGTCTCTCCGTGTGCCATGCCCAAGCCCTCCGAGCGGGGTTCCCCGGGGCTCCCGAGCGGCACCCCATCGCCGCCCGGACCCTCCCCGTTGCTCGGGGATCCAGGGGGTGCACGGGGGCTCCGCAGTGGCCCGTAAGTCGCTTCAAGCGACCGCGCGAACGGGGACCGAAACGGGTACCGGGTTTTTCTCTGATCTTGTAACCGGCGCGGTATCAGTGTTTCCGGTCTTGGGTTCGATGCCGGCCTTCGGCACCATTCCCCCCTCCCACCCACCCGGTGAAGACGTGAAGAGGTGAAGACGTGAGAGCGTGAAGCCCCGGGCAGGCCTTCCGGGTCCGCACGGCCGTCGCACCGTCCACTCCCCGCGTCCCAACCTCCCAACCTCCTGGCGCCCTTTTCCCCGACGTCCTGACGTCCCCACCCACCTTCGTTTCATGACGGACGGGGGTGGAAGACGGCCGGTGGCGGACGGCGTGTGGCGCTCCCCACCCCCGAATGATCTACGATGGGCGCGGTGCAGCCCTTCACCCGCCCCCAGGCCCGCTCCGGTTCCTCTTCGGCGAGGACCCTCCGGATGCTGCTCCCCGTACTGCTCCTCCTCGTGGCGACTCCCGGGGCCGGACAGACCGTCACCCGCAGGGTCGAGAACAGGGACACGTCCTACCGCCCGTACCATCTGGTGCTGCCCTACGCGTTCTACTCCGAGTCCTTCAGCTTCGCCCTGGGGGTGGGGGCGGCAGGATCCGGCCTCCTGGGCCAGGAGCAGTTCTCCGGCTTCGTGGCGGGCTCCGCCGGCACCAACGGGAGCTGGTCGGTGATCGCGGGCGGCTGGGGCCTCCGCCTGGGCCACCGCCTCTTCCTGGACCCGCGCCTGATGGCCGGAAGCTGGGTGGAGCCGCGGCTCTACGTGGATGGCAACCCCGACTTTCCCCACGAGCGCGCGGGGTCCAACGACTCCTCCGAGGACAACTTCGTGGACGGCGCCCAGGACATGGGCTGGGCCACCGCCGATCTCCGGTACATCCTGCCCCTGGGCCACGGCCGCGACCCGGTGGTGACCACCTACTGGCTGGAAGAGGGCCTCCTGGCCGCGGACGCCATCCCTCCGTTATTGATGAGTCACGATTTCCACCGTGCGGCGCGATCCACCATTCCCGGCGGCGTTGTCCCACCTCGCAACGAACCCTCCCGGACAGTTCGGGCTATCGGGTTCCGCGCTCCTTCCCCCTTCCCTGCATCTGGCGCTCGATCTTCGCCCAGCTGTCGCGGAGGGGCACGGTGCGGTTGAAGACGGGGCGCTCCGGCGTGGAGTCGGGGTCCACGCAGAAGTAGCCGGTGCGCTCGAACTGGAAGCGCTCCCCCGGCGCGACGCCGGCCAGGGAGGCCTCCACCACGGCCTCCACCACCTCCAGGGAGTGGGGGTTCAGGTTGGCCAGGAAGTCCTCGCCCTCCCCGTCCACCCGGTCGGGGTCCGGCCGGTCGAAGAGCCGGTCGTAGAGGCGGACCTCGGCGGGAATGCCGTGGGCCGCCGAGACCCAGTGGATGGTGCCGCGGACCTTCCGGCCGTCGGGGGCGTTCCCGCCGCGGGTCTCGGGGTCGTAGGTGCAGCGCAGCTCCACCACGTTGCCCTCGTCGTCCTTCACCACGCCCGTGCAGGTGACCAGGTAGGCCCAGCGGAGGCGCACCTCACGGCCCGGGGCCAGGCGCCAGAACTTCTTCGGGGGGTCCTCCATGAAGTCCGTGCGCTCCACCCAGAGCTCCCGGGTGAAGGGCACCTTCCGGGAACCCATCTTCGGGGGGTCGTCGGGGAAGTAGGGGGCGTCGAAGTGCTCCACCTGCCCCTCGGGGTAGTTCTCGATGACCACCTTCAGCGGCCGGAGCACGCCCATGACGCGGCGGGCGGTCAGGTTGAGGTGGTCACGGACGGCCCACTCCAGCAGGGCCACGTCCACGGTGCTGTCCCGCCTGGCCACGCCCACCCGCTCGCAGAAGGTGCGGATGGACTCGGGCGTGGAGCCCCTCCGGCGCAGGCCGGAGATGGTGGGCATGCGGGGGTCGTCCCACCCGTTCACGTGCCCCTCCTCCACCAGCCGGAGGAGCTTGCGTTTCGAGAGCACGGTGTAGGTGAGGTTCAGGCGGGCGAACTCGACCTGGCGCGGCCGGTGGGGCACCGGCAGGTGCTCCAGGAACCAGTCGTAGAGCGGCCGGTGGTTCTCGAACTCCAGGGTGCACAGGGAGTGGGTGATCCCCTCGATGGCGTCGGACTGGCCGTGGGCGAAGTCGTACATGGGGTAGATGCACCACTCGCTCCCCGTCCGGTGGTGGGCCTCGTGGAGGATCCGGTAGAGCACGGGGTCCCTCAGGTTCAGGTTGGGGGCGGCCATGTCGATCTTCGCCCGGAGCACCCGGGAGCCGTCGGGGAACTCGCCGGCCTTCATCCGGCGCAGGAGGTCCAGGTTCTCCTCCACGCTCCGGTCCCGCCAGGGGCTCGGCGTGCCCGGCTCGGTGAGGGTGCCCCGCGTGGCCCGGATCTCCTCGGCGGACTGGTCGTCCACGTAGGCCAGCCCCTCCCGGACCAGGTGCTCGGCCCACTCGTAGAGCTGGCCGAAGTAATCCGAGGCGAAGTGGAGGTGCTCCCCCCAGTCGAAGCCCAGCCAGCGGACGTCCTCCGTGATGGACTCCACGTACTCCATCTCCTCCTTCGTGGGGTTCGTGTCGTCGAAGCGGAGGTGGCAGCGGCCGCCGTACTGCTCGGCCACACCGAAGTTGAGCACGATGGACTTGGCGTGCCCGATGTGCAGGTAGCCGTTGGGCTCGGGCGGGAAGCGCGTGACGATGGACTCGTGCTTCCCGCTGGCCAGGTCGGCCTCGATGATCTCGCGAATGAAGTCCGTGGGCTGGCTGCTCATGGGCCCGTTCCTCCGGTCCGGGGAGTATAGCCCGGAAGCGCTCGGCCTTCCTCCACCCGCACCCCCACCAGGACCGCCGCCATGATCCCGCGCCAGCGGGACCGGACCGGCGCCGCGGGGAGCGCCAGCGTCTCCATGCCTCTATCCTACGCCCCTCCGCCTTGACACTTCCTCGGGGCCGTCCGTATACTCGCAGCCCGCCTTCGGGCGGATGCTCTTTGGAATCGGCATTGCGTGGAACCTGAGATCGGGGTGTAGCGCAGCCTGGTAGCGCACCTGCCTTGGGCGCAGGGGGTCGGAGGTTCAAATCCTCTCGCCCCGACCACTCCCCGACGCCGGACCGGACCAGCCGCCTGTAGCTCAGCTGGACAGAGCAACGGACTTCTAATCCGTGGGTCAGAGGTTCGAGTCCTCTCAGGCGGGCCACTGATCGCCAGCATGGTGGGCGTAGCTCAGCTGGTAGAGCACAGGATTGTGGCTCCTGTGGCCGTGGGTTCGAGTCCCATCGCCCACCCCATGCGCCCGTAGCTCAGCTGGATAGAGCGTCAGACTCCGGATCTGAAGGCCGCGCGTTCGAATCGCGCCGGGCGCACCATTTTTCCAGATCGGCCTCCCGAAAGGGGGGCCCCTGTTTTTCCACCCGCCCACCCTCCCGGTGAGGACGTCGGGACGTGAAGACGTCCCCCGCCCACCCGGGGGCAGGGGCGAGGGGGAGAAGCCCGGAGAGGCCGGCGTACGGAGGGGCGTCCTGACGTCCTCACTTCCTCACCCTCTTTCGTTTCACGTTTCGTCGTTCACGTTTCACGAATGGGCGCGCGGAGGAGCGAAGCCCCCGCGCGCCACACCGCCTCGGTCTCGGTCAGGGTCACGGCCACGGCCCGGAGGCCCTGCCTGTTCCACGCCCCTGCCACCACCATTCCCGCCTCCATTGACACCCGCAGCACCCCGGACCACAATGCACTCTCCGCGTCCGTGCGGAATGGAGGCACCATGAGCGAGAACAGCGGCTCGAACCCCGTCGCCGTCATCGCCTTCGGGGGCAACGCCCTCTTGAGGCCCCAGGACCACGGGACCCAGGAGGAACAGTTCACCCTGGCCTGGAAGGCCACCCGCTGGCTGGTGGAGATCATCCAGCGCGGCTACGAGCTGGCCATCGTTCATGGCAACGGCCCCCAGGTGGGCAACATCATGATCCAGGTGGAGGAGGCCATCACCAAGATCCCGCCCCAGACCCTGGACGTCTGCGTGGCCCAGACCCAGGGCTCCATGGGCTACCTCCTGGCCAACCAGCTCCGCAACCGCTTCAACGAGGAGGAGCTGGACAAGGAGATCGCCGCGTTGCTCACCGAGGTGGTGGTGGACCGCGACGACCCCGCCTTCGAGAACCCCACCAAGCCGGTGGGGCCGTACTTCACCTCGTACCGGGCCAACCTGCTCATGCAGGAGCAGGGCTGGCAGATGGTGGAGGACGCGGGCCGCGGCTGGCGCAAGGTGGTGCCCTCGCCCAGGCCGAAGGAGATCCTGGGCTCCCGGCTCTACCGCAAGCTCATCGAGGACGGTGCCGTGCTCATCGCGGGCGGCGGCGGCGGCATCCCCGTCTACCGGGACGTGGGCGGCTACTACCGGGGCGTGGAGGCGGTCATCGACAAGGACTACGTGGCCTCCATCCTGGCCCGGGACCTGGACGCCGACCTCTTCATCGTGCTCACCCAGGTGCCCATGGTGGCCGAGAACTTCGGCCGTCCCAACCAGCAGTGGCTGCGCCGGCTCCCCGTGGCGAGGGCCCGCGAGATGCTCGAGGCCAACCAGTTCCCGCCGGGCTCCATGGGGCCCAAGATCCGCGCGGCCATCGAGTTCGTGGAGGCCACCGGCAAGGAGGTGCTGATCACCGACGACGAGCACCTCAAGCGGGCCCTGCGCCGGGAGGCCGGCACCTTCATCGTGCCCGACGGCGAGGTGGAGGTGGCCACCAGGGACAGCTGAGCCCCGGACGGTGCGCTACCCTGGGCCCATGGCACCGCCGTCCCTCTGGCTCTACCGGGCGCTCTACCGCGGCGGCCTCGCTGCAGCTGCTCCCTTCCTGTGGGCGAAGGACCGCGCCACCGGCAAGGCCCGGCCGCCCCTCCGGGCCCGCCTGGGACACGGCGCGCCGGAGCTCCCGCCCGGGGGCCTCTGGATCCAGGCCGTCTCCGTGGGCGAGACCGAGATCGCCCGCCGCCTCCTCAAGGAGCTGGCGCTGCGCTCGCCGGGCCTGCCGGTCCTCCTGACCGCCACCACCGCCACCGGCCTCGCCCTGGCCCGCAAGCTGGAGGGAGGCGGTGTGCGGGTGCACCCCTGCCCGCTGGACCTGGCCCGTCCCGTCCGCCGCGTGCTGGAGGCCGCCCGGCCCGCCCTGCTCGTGCTGGTGGAGACGGAGATCTGGCCCGAGATGCTCCACCAGGCGGTCTCCCGCGGCATCCCCGCGGCCATCGTCAACGCCCGGCTCTCCGAGGGTTCCTTCCGCCGCTACCGCCGGGTCCGCGCGCTGCTCCAGCCCCTGCTCGCACCCGTGGCGGCCGTGCTGGCCCGGAGCGACGCCGATGCGGAACGCTTCGCCGCCCTGGGCGTGCCGGAGGACCGGATCACGGTGACGGGCAACGTGAAGTACGACCTGGAGCCCGACCCCGAGCCCCTGCCGTGGGGCGAACGGCTCGCGGCCTGGGCCGGGCAGCGTCCCGTGCTGGTGGCGGGCTCCACCATGGAGGGCGAGGAGGCCATGGTGCTGGACGCCCTGGGGGGACTGCCGGAGGAGCTCCGTCCCTTCCTCGTCCTCGCACCCCGCCACCCCGAGCGTTTCGGCGAGGTGGCGGAGCTGATCGAGCGCCGGGGCATCCCCCTGGCCCGGCGCACGGCCCTGGACGAGGCCCCCTCCGCTCCCGGCGCCTTCCTCCTGGACGCCATGGGCGAGCTGGCGCGGGCCTACAACGGCGCGGCGGTGGCCTTCATCGGCGGGTCGCTGGTGCCCACCGGCGGCCACAACCCGCTGGAGCCCGCGGTCTGGGGCGTCCCGGTGCTCTCGGGACCCCACGTCCACAACTTCCGGGAGGTCTACGCGGAGATGACCGCCGCGGGGGCCGCCCGGATCGTGCCGGATCCGGGCCGGCTCGGGCCCATGCTCCGCCACTGGCTGGAGCATCCGCAGGAGGCCCGCGCCGCCGGCGCCGCGGGCCGCGCCGTGGTGGAGGCCAACCGCGGCGCCACGGCCCGCACCGTGGAGCGGCTGCTTGAGATCGGGCCTCCCCGGGGTTCCGTCAGCCGCTCCTGAGCCCCACCGGCCCGCCACAGGTCCCCTCCCGTGCTACGCTCGCTCCATGGGCTCGGAGATGCTGCTGCTGCCGCTCACACCCCTGTACGCGGGGGTGGTGCGGGCCCGGGCCGCGGCCTACCGCCACGGCCTGCTCCGCCGGCACCTCCTGGAGCGCCCCGTGGTGTCGGTGGGCAACCTGACCTTCGGCGGCACGGGCAAGACCCCCACGGTGATCGCCCTGGTCAGGGACCTGGTGCGCCGGGGCAGGAGGCCCGCGGTCCTGACCCGGGGCTACGGCCGCCGGGGCCGCGATCCCGTGGTGGCCGTGGGCCCCGGCATGATCCCGGAGGCCCGGACGGCCGGTGACGAACCCGTGGAGATGGCCCGGCGCCTCCCGGGGGTCCCCATCGTGGTGGACGAGGACCGGGTCCGGGGAGGCCGCGAGGCCGTGGCCCGCGGTGCGGACGTCCTCGTGCTGGACGACGGCTTCCAGCACCTCAGGGTGGCCCGCGACCTGGACCTCCTGGTGGTGGACGCCGGAGACCCGTGGGGGGGCGGCCACCTGCCGCCGCGGGGCCGGCTCCGGGAGCCCCTGTCCGCCATGGCCCGCGCCACAGCCGTGCTCGTGACCAAGCTGGGGGACGACCCGGGACCGCTGGCGGCCATCCGGGACACCGTGCAGCGGCTCGCACCGGGGATCCCGGTCCTGGGGGCACGGCTCGAACCCACCCGCCTGGTCACGCCGGAGGGCGTGCTCGAGCCGGCGGCACTGGCGGGGCGGAGGGTGCTCGCCTTCGCCGGACTGGGCCGGCCGGAGGGTTTCCGGGAGCAGCTGGAGCGCCTGGGAGCCGTGGTGGTGGGAACGCGCTGGTTCGCCGACCACCACCGGTACGGCGACACCGAGCTCGCGGACCTGGTGGCGGAGGCGGAGAGGCTCGATGCCGTCCCCGTGACCACGGCCAAGGATGCCGCCAGGCTCCGGAACGACGCGCCGGTCCAGGTGCTGGAGGTGGAGATGGTCCCCCTGCAGGAAAGCTGGGAGGCCCTGTGGGCCGCGGCGCCGGAGGTGCTGCCGTGAGCCGGAGGCGGTCGGCGCTGCGGAACCGGGTGGAGTACGGGGCCTACCTGCTCGGCCGGGCCCTGGCCCACCGGGCCGGGCCGCGCGTGCTCGCCCGGGTGGGTGGCACGGTGGGCGACCTCTACCTGGCCACGGGCAGACGCCGCCGGGAGATCCTGGAGTTCAACCTGCGCCTGGCCTTCCCAGGGATGACACCCGCGGACCGGAAGCGCCTGGGCCGGGAGGTGGCGCGCCACTTCGGCCGGGTCCTGCTGGACGGCCTGCGGCTCCAGAAGGCCACGCCGGAGACGCTCCTCGCCCAGGTGGACGTGGTGGGCCGCAAGCACCTGGACGCCGCCCTGGAGAGGGGGCGCGGCGTCTTCCTCCTCTCGGCCCACATCGGGTCCTGGGAGGTGGCGGCCCTCACGGCCGGACTGCTGGTTCCACAGGGCTTCGCCGTGGTGAACCGGCCCCTGGACAACCCGCTGCTGGAGGCCGAGCTGGCACGTTTCCGGGCGCTCTTCGGCAACCGGGCCCTGGGCAAGGAGAACGTGACCCGGGAGATGCTGCGCCAGCTCAGGCGGGGCGGCGCCGTGGGGATCCTCATCGACCAGCGCACCCTCAAGGAGGAGGGGGTTCTCGTCCCGTTCTTCGGACACCCCGCCTGGACCCATCCGGTGCTGGGCAAGCTGGCCCTCCGCACCGCTGCGCCCGTGGTCCCCATCTGGGGCCTCTGGGAGGGACCGGGACGCTACACCGTCCGCTTCGACCCGCCCACATTCCCGGACGAGCTGCCCGAGCCCGAGCGGGACGAGGTGGCCCTCACGGCGCGCTTCACCGCACAGATCGAGGCCGTGATCCGCGAGCACCCCGCCCAGTGGCTCTGGTTCCACGACCGCTGGCGCTCCCTCCGGCTGGGGGAGGAGGAGGCGCCCCCGCCCACCCGGTCGTGAAACGTGAGCCTGTTGCAAGAGTCCTGGATCGAGGTGGATTCCTGCGGCATCGGCCCCCACCTACCCGGGAAAAGGAACCACGGATTACACAGATTTATCGGATGAAGAAGAAGATAGAAATATCCCGGACATACGCCCGAATTCACGCCAGGCAGATGGGTATGACCTTCAGAGAGGTTTGCAAATGGCTCACGTGAAACGGATGAAGGTGAGGGGGTCAGGGCGTGAGGACGTGAGGACGTACCGGTCCTGGAAACCGGTTCACCAGCCAGTACCGGGCTGCGAGCTGTCGCATCCCCTCTCCTCCGCGCCCCTGCGCCCCCGTTCCCCTGCATCTTCAGGCCGGGCGGACGACGACTTCACCCCTTCACGTCTTCACCTCTTCACCGGATGGGCGGGCGGGGGACGTCCTCACGCCTTCACGCCCTCACCCTCGTCAATCCCGCACCAGCGGGTGGGTGAGGCAGTGGGGGCCGCCGCGGGCCCGGGAGATCTCGTGGCTCTCCAGGAGCACGCAGACGGCCTCGCCCGCGTCCAGGCGCACCTCCTCCCGGCCCAGGAGCACGTCGGCGGCCGCCACGATCCGGAAACCGCGGCGGTCCAGCTCCTCCACCGTGCGCACGTTGCGGTCGTAGAGCGTGATCACCCCCGGGGCCAGCGCCAGGGCGTTGGCCCCGTCGGTCCACTGCTCCCGCTGCTGCGCCACGGGATCGGCGCCGCCGCAGGGGATGGGCTCCACCTCGAAGCCCACGCAGGCCAGGGCCGCCGGGAGGTCGCCGAAAGTGGTGGGCTCGGCACCATCGGTGGCCAGGTCATGGACCACCGCCGGAGCCGTCTCGCCGCCGTCCGGAAGGATCACCTGGGGCGCCACCAGCGCCCGGTGGCCGTCCACCATGGTGAAGACCGTGTCCAGGTGCATGAACGCCCGGCGCCGCGGCAGCCGCACCTCCACCAGCCAGCGGGGGCCATCCCCGGCCCGCCGCAGCGCCCGGGCCAGGCACTCCACCGCCACCGTGTTGGTGCGCTCGGACACGCCCACGGCCAGGATCTCGGGTGAGAGCACCAGCACGTCGCCCCCCTCCAGGCGTGGCCGGTGCAGGCCCAGGAAGAGCGGCCGGTCCGCCTCGGGCATGAGGGGGTCCATCAGGGGCGCGCCCGAGAAGCGCGGATGGAAGCGGAAGACCACCCGCGCCAGGATGGCCTCCCGCCACCGCGCGGGCGTGGCCATGGCCGAGAGCACCACGCCAGGCCCCACCACCACCTGCGGGTCCCGCTGGAAGCACCAGTTGGGGATGGGCGGCAGGGCGTAGAGGTCGTCCACCCCGATACCGCCACCGTCCTCGCTGCGCGCGCCGGAGACCAGGATCTCCACGAGCTCCCCGGTGGGGACCTCCCGGAGCCGGTCGCGCAGGCCGGGCGGCAGCTCGGGAAGGACCACCTCGGCCAGCCACTCCCGGGCACCCTCCACGTGCAGGGCCTCTGTGAGCAGGTCCCGGGCGTCCAGCACCTCCACGCCCAGCAGCTGCATGAGCCGCCGGAAGCGCCGGTGCTCCTCCCGGACCCGGTCTCCGAAGAGGATGTCGTCGAAGAGGAGCTCCTCCATCATGGAGGGCACCATCTGGTCCACCTCGGGCCCCGGCTCGTGGACCAGCACGATCCTCAGACGGCCCACCTCGGACGTGACGTGAAGCATCTGCACCTCCAGCGCGCGGTGCCCATTATGATTGACTCGTCCCCACGATCAATCCATAGTGGGGCCGCCGGGGTCCAGGCCCCCGGACCGAGGTGATGCCATGACGTCCATCGACGGCTTCGACCATCCGCTCGCCGGCCGCTACGCCTCTCCCGAGATGCTGGCGCTCTTCTCCCCCAGGCACCGCTACACCACCTGGCGGAGGCTCTGGCTGGTGCTGGCCGAGGCCGAGGCCGAGCTGGGCCTGCCCATCCCGGAGGAGGCGCTCGAGCAGATGCGGGCCGCCCTGGAGGTCACCGCGGAGGACCTGGAGCGCGTGGCCGCCTACGAGCGCGAGACCCGCCACGACGTGATGGCCCACCTCCACGCCTTCGCCGACCGGGCCCCCGCCGCCCGGCCGTGGCTGCACCTGGGGGCCACCTCCGCCTACGTGGGCGACAACGCCGACCTCCTGGTCATGGCAGACGCCCTGGACCTGGTGGAGCGCCGCCTGCTGGCCGTGATCGCCGCCCTGGCGGACTTCGCCCGGCGCTGGGCCGCCGAGCCCGCCCTGGGCCACACCCACTTCCAGCCGGCCCAGCCCACCACCGTGGGCAAGCGGGCCTGCCTCTGGATCGAGGACCTGCTGCTGGACCTGGAACGGCTCCGCTTCGAGCGGGGGCGCCTGGCACTCCGGGGCGCCAAGGGCACCACGGGCACCCAGGCCACCTATCTCGAGCTCTTCGACGGCGACCACGGCAGGGTCCTGGAGCTCGACCGCCTGGTGGCGGAGAAGCTGGGCTTCGCCGCCACCTACCCCGTCACGGGCCAGACCTACCCCCGCAAGGTGGACACCTTCGTCCTGGACGCCCTCTCCGGCCTCGGCCAGTCCGCGGCGCGCATGGCCACCGACATCCGCCTGCTGGCCCGCCTCAAGGAGCTCCGGGAGCCCATGGCCGAGGGCCAGGTGGGCTCCTCCGCCATGCCCTACAAGGCCAACCCCATGCGCTCGGAGCGGGTGACCTCCCTGGCCCGCTGGCTGGTCTCGCTGGCGGCCAACCCCGCCCACACCGCGGCCACCCAGTGGCTGGAGCGCAGCCTGGACGACTCGGCCAACCGGCGCATGGCCCTGCCCGAGGCCTTCCTCACCGCCGACGCCATCCTGCGGATCCTCCACAACGTGGCCGCGGGCCTCGTGGTCTTCCCCGCCATGGTGCGGCGGAACCTCGACGCCGAGCTGCCCTTCATGGCCTCCGAGGCCATCCTCATGGAGGCCGTCCGCCGCGGCGGTGATCGCCAGGCCCTCCACGAGCGCCTGCGGGTCCACGCCCGCGAGGCCGCCCGCGCCATCCTGGAGGAGGGCCGGGAGAACCCCTTCCTGGACCTGGTGGCCTCCGACCCCGGGGTGGGCCTCCCCCGCGCCGAGCTCGAGGCCCTCCTGGACCCCGCCCGCTTCACCGGCCGCGCCCCCGAGCAGGTCCGCGAGTTCCTCGCCGCCCACGTGGAGCCCCTCCTCGCCGCCGCGGGCGAGCTCCCCGAGGCCCGCGACCTGGAGGTGTAGGGCCACCGCCCGCCCTGTGGGTGCAGGGGAGCAGGGGGGCAGGGGTGTGGGGGAGCGGAGGGGCAGGGGAGAGGCTCGGAGGAGCCGGCGCACGGAGGTGAGAAGCTCCCGCCCGCCACACCGCCGGGGGCACGGACACGGTCGGGGGCGGGGCCAGGGTCGGAGCCGGGGTCACGGTCCCGACCACGGGTGGGTGGGTGTCGCACGGGTGGGAGGGAGCCGTCACACCTCGCACGGGAGGCAGGAAGGGCGTCGCACTTCCCCGGGTGGGCGGGGGCCAACCGTTTCTCTTTTCCTCTGCCCGCTCTATGATCATGGCATGGAAGCTCCACACCGTCTGGCTGCCGTCCTGGTCCTCGCAGCCGGTCTGGCGGTCGTCGGGGCCTGCGGACACGGGGGCGGGGGTGAACCGGCGCTGGCCTCGGTGGAGGAGGGGTGGACCCAGAAGGGGGAGGCCTCCTGGTACGGGAACCCCTACCACGGGCGGCGGACGGCCTCGGGAGAGATCTACGACATGGACGAGCGCACGGCGGCGCACCGGACCCTGCCCTTCGGGACCCTGGTCCGGGTGACGCGGCGGGACACGGGCGCTTCCGTGACCGTGCGCATCACCGACCGCGGTCCCTTCGTGAAGGGGCGGATCATCGACCTGTCGCGGGCGGCGGCGCGACAGATCGGCCTCGACGTGGACGGCGTGGCTCCCGTGAAGCTCGAGGTGGTGGGCACGGCGCCGCCCCGGGCGAGAGCGGAGCGGAAGAAGGGCACGCTGGCCGTCCACTCCGCATGTTTCTGGGTGCAGGTGGGGGCCTTCGGGAAGCTGTCCAACGCCGAGGGGGCCCGGAAACTGGTGCGCGAGACCGGGGAGCCGGTGGTGGTCCTTTCGGGCACCGGAGACGGTCTCTACCGGGTGCGGGCCGGCCCCTACGAGTCGGAGAAGGAGGCCGGGAAGGCCCGCGAGCGGTTGCTCGAGACCTGGCCGAAGGCCAGGATCGTCCCCTGCGGGTGAGGTGACGGAATCCTTCCGGGGGAATGGAAAACGGCGCCCCGCAGGGCGCCGTAGCAGCATTCAGAATCCGCAGTCTCAGGGAAGATGGACCCCCATGCCCTTGCGAATGCGGCCAGGATCACCGCTCACCACCGAGCAGATGGAGAGCTTCTCCTTCACCCGATCCACCCTGAGGCGGGCCACCTCTTCCATGGACTCGTCGAGCACCTCACCGGTGTCGGGGTCCCGGAGGACCTCCACCTCACCAACGATGAACTCCTGACCCGGCTGTACACCCTCACGGGCGCCGCGGTTCACGTAGACCTTCCCGTTCTTGGCAAGGACCACGGTACCCGTCCACGGAATGTTCGGAAGCTGGGCGACGATGAAGTCCACGGCCTGGGCGCAGGCAGCCTCCACCGCCTTGCCCAGGTTGTCCTTCTTGTGGCCGCCGAAGGCCGCACCCCAGCCTCCGGTGTCGTACCCGATCCTCATGCCCTTGTCCTTGCCCACTGCCGTGATGGACTTGGAGGCCATGACCTGGCCCGTGGTGGAGTCCACCACGTAGATGGTGACGTTGATCTCGGCCTTCTTGCCCTTCCCACCCACGCGGAAGCCACCGATGCGGATGGCACCGCCGCCGCCACCGGTGTCGTACTGCACGTGGGTGATGGCGCCCTTCACCAGCAGCTGGGCAGGTGTCATCTGGCCCGTGACCGGGGCCTTCTTGCCCTGGGCCGTCCGGCCGGAGGCCGCGAAGTCCTGCTCGTTGAGGGCCTCCATCCGCATGTCCGTCTCACCCAGCACGATGAAGCGGCCGGTCTGGTTGAGCATGTCGGTGAGGATGGTCCCCCAGGCGTCACCAATGTCCCACTGACCGTGCCACCCGGCGCGGTTCTCGAACTTGGACACCGTGATGGAGTAGCGGAGACCTCCCGAGGCCTCCTGCGCGAGCATGGGTGATACGGCCACCAGGACCACGATGAGCAGAACCGGCACGAACGTTCTGAGCTTCATGGGATCTCCCTCCTCGATACGTCTGCGATGAAGAAATGATACTCCACTCCGGGCCGTGCCGCCACCATCCTCCTCAGAAGATGGCGGCCACCGCCCGCATCTTCCGAGGCCACGCGGTCAGGCGGGATACCTGCCGGTGATGTAGTCCACCAGGTTCCTGATATGGTGCTGCTGGAGTCGCGAGGCCCAGCGTGTGAGATCTCCGATGGAGACCATGCCCAGCAGCGTGTCACCCTGCATCACCGGCAGGTGCCGGACCCGTTTTTCGGTCATCACCGCCATGGTCTCCTCCACCGTGGCCTCCGGGTGGATCACCACCATCTCGCCGGACATCACCTCGGCAACCTTCGTGGTCTCCGGGTCCCTCCCGGCGTCCACGACCCTCCGGAGAACATCCCGTTCCGTGAAGATACCCACCACCCCGCCGCCGTCCATGACGAGCAGGGAGCCGATGCCCCGGTCGTTCATGGCCCGGACCGCCTCCAGCACGGTGGTCCCGGGGTCCGTGGAGTGCACCACTGGCCCCTTCTCCTTCAGGATGGACTCGAGTGTCGTCTTCATGGCTCCCCCCTGCGTCGTTGCGCCCGGTACGGGACGCGGCCCGTGCCTCGCTCTCGTTGCGATACTGACTCAAGTGTACACCATGAATCCGCGTGACACGAAAGGGCGGACGGCCCGGGGGGACCGCCCGCCTCTGGAAGGAACGATGCGCCGGACCTAGGTGTACCGCTGGGCCTTGAGCACGCAGAGCGCCGCCATGTTGACGATGTCGTTGACGTCCACGCCACGCTGGAGGATGTGCACCGGTGCCGCCAGGCCGCCCAGGATGGGTCCGATGGCCTCCACCTTGCCCAGCCGCCACAGCAGCTTGTAGGCGATGTTGGCCGACTCCAGGTCCGGGCAGATGAGGATGTTGGCGTCCCCCTGGATGGCCGAGAACGGGTAGGACTCCTCGGCGATGGAGGGCTCCACCGCGGTGTCCGCCTGCATCTCGCCGTCCACGATCAGGTCGGGCCACCGCTCCCTGACGATCTCCGTGGCACGCCGGACCTTGGCCGTGCGCCCGTCGCGCTTGGAACCGAAGTTGGAGTAGGAGAGCATGGCGACCCTGGGCTCCACGTTGAAGAAGGCGGTGGCAATGTCCGCCGCCACCTTGGCCGCCCCGGCCATCTCCTCCGCTGAGGGGTCCTCCACGACGGTGGTGTCCGCGATGAAGAGCATCCGGTCCTCGAAGAGGAGCGCGTAGACGCCGATCACCCTGGAGATGCCCTCCCGGATGGGGTGGATCTGGAGGGCGGGCCGGATGGTGTCGGGGTAGTGCATGGTCAGGCCGGCGATGAGGCCGTCCGCCATGCCGGTGCGCACCATCATGTTGCCCAGGTAGACCGGGTCACACATGAGCTTGCGGGCATCGCTCAGGGTGATCCCGTGCCGCCAGCGCATGGTGTGGAACTCCACGGCCAGCGTGGAGCGCCGCTCGTCGTCGTGGGGGTCCACGATCTCCACCGTGGATTCGTCCATCTCGTGCTCGGCGAGCAGCGCACGAAGCCGCGCCGGATCCCCGATGAGGAGTGGCCTGCAGATCCCCTCCTCGATGAGGATCTTGGCTGCCCTGACGATCTTGGGGTCCTCGCCCTCGGGGAAGATGATGCGCTTGGGCCTGGCCTTGGCCTGGTCGAAGACCACGTGCATCACCTGGCGGGTCCGCGAGAGGCGGGTCTCCAGCTCGCGGATGTAGTCCTCCTTCGAGGTGTAGGGCTTCCGTGCGATCCCCGTCCGGATGGCGGCCTCGGCCACCGCGGGCGCCTCCCACAGGAGAACCCGGTAGTCGAAGGGCTTGGGGATCAGGTACTCCCGTCCGAACTTGAGCTTCTTCCCGCCGTAGGCCCGGATCACGGAGTCGGGCACGTCCTCCTTGGCGAGGTCGGCCAGCGCCTTGGCGGCGGCCAGCTTCATCTCCTCATTGATCCCGCTGGCCGCCACGTCCAGGGCGCCCCGGAAGATGAAGGGGAAGCCCAGCACGTTGTTGACCTGGTTGGGGTAGTCCGAACGGCCGGTGGCCATGATCACGTCGGGGCGGGCGGCGAGCGCCTCCTCCGGAGTGATCTCCGGATCGGGGTTCGCCATGGCGAAGATGATGGGGTTCTCGGCCATGGTCTTCACCATCTCCCCGGTGAGCAGGCCCTTGACCGAGACCCCCGCGAACACGTCGGCGCCCCGCATGGCATCGGCGAGCGTTCGCGCGTCGGTCTCCACCGCGAAGCGCTCCTTGTAGGGGTTCATCCCCTCGGTGCGGCCCTTGTAGATCACGCCCTTGGAATCCACCAGGAGGAGGTTCTCCGGCCTCACACCCAGCGAGATGTAGAAGGAGGCGCAGGCGATGCCCGCCGCACCCGCACCCGAGAACACCACCTTGATGTCCTCGATCCGCTTGCCGGCCACCTCCAGGGCGTTGATGAGCGCCGCGCCGGAGATGATGGCGGTGCCATGCTGGTCGTCGTGGAAGACGGGGATCCCGCAGGTCCGCTTGAGCTCCTCCTCGATCTCGAAGCACTCGGGAGCCTTGATGTCCTCGAGGTTGATGCCGCCCACCGTGGGCTCGAGGAGCTGGCAGAAGCGGATGATCTCCGCGGGGTCCTTGGAGTCCACCTCGATGTCGAAGACGTCGATGTCGGCGAAGCGCTTGAACAGGACCCCCTTGCCCTCCATCACCGGCTTGCCCGCCATGGGGCCGATGTCACCGAGCCCGAGCACGGCCGTCCCGTTGGAGACCACCGCCACCAGGTTCCCCTTGTTGGTGTACTCGTACACCAGGTCCGGGTCCCTGGCGATCTCCAGGCACGGCTCCGCCACGCCGGGGGTGTAGGCGATGGAGAGGTCCCGCTGGGTCACGCACGGCTTGGTGGGAACGACCTCCAGCTTGCCGTGGCGTTTTCCGGTGTGGTACGCCAGCGCCTCTTCACGAGTGATCTTCTTCATGGAGTCCTCCAGGACGTCGGCAGGCCGGGACCGCGGGCCCCGGGGCCGGAATGTGGTGTGTTCCGCTCCCACCGGCGACAAACGCCGGGAACGATGGTCGGGAGGGGCGGGAACAAGAGAAAAATTTCACGAGCGCACCTTAGGCCCATAACCACCGGGAGTCAACCGCCGCGTCCGGAGTTGCTCTCCCGGGCATGCCGTTCCAGCGCCAGCTCCACCAGGCGATCCAGGAGCCGGCCGTAGGGGAGCCCCGTGAGCTCCCAGAGGCGAGGGTACATGGAGATGGAGGTGAAGCCCGGTATGGTGTTGATCTCGTTGACCATGAAGCGGTCCGAACCCCGGTCGAGGAACAGGTCCACGCGGGCCATTCCCTCGCACCCCAGGGCCGTGTAGGCCTCCACCGCCAGCTTCCGCGCATCCTCGGACCGGTCGGTCTCCAGGGGTGCCGGCGCCAGGAGCTGGGAGGTCTCGTCGAGGTACTTGTCCTCGAAGGTGTAGAACTCCCCGCCCGGGACCACCTCGCCCGGCACCGAGGCCCGGGGCCTGCGGTTCCCCAGCACGGCCACCTCGATCTCCCGGGCATCCACGGCCGCCTCCACCACCACCTCACGGTCGAACCCGAAGGCCAGCTCGAGCGCCCCGTCCAGGGCACTGCCCTCCGTCACCTTCGTGATGCCCACGGAGGACCCCAGGCGGGCCGGCTTGACGAAGAGCGGCAGCCCCAGGGCGAGGCAGCGATCCCTGACGGCGGCCGGCTCGGCCCGCCAGGCCTCCCTCCGCACCTCCACCCAGGAGGGTGTGGGAAGCCCGGCACTGACGAGCAGCCGCTTGGTGAGGCCCTTGTGCATGCACACCGCCGAGGCGGTCACGCCCGGGCCCACGTAGGGGATCCCCAGGACCTCCAGCAGGCCCTGCACCGTGCCGTCCTCCCCGAAGGGCCCGTGGAGCACCGGGAAGACCACGTCCAGCCGCGTGTTCACCAGCCGGAGGTCGAGGCGGGTGGCACCCTTGAAGGGCATGACCCGGTCGGTGCGGTCCCCGGAGCGCTCCAGGACCTCCGCGGCCGTGGCGGGGTCCGCCCAGAGCCCCTCGCGGTCGATGGCCATGGGCACCACCTTGTACCGGCCGGGATCCAGGGCGCGGGCCACCGACCGGGCCGACACCACGCTGACCTGGTGCTCCCCGGAACGGCCCCCGAAGACGAGCCCCAGGCGCATGGTTCAGTCGGCGGTGTTCCCGGAGCCGAAGAGCGCGCCCCGGAGCCTGCGCAGAAAGCCGGTGTCGGCGGCCTCCAGGATCTTCTCCACCTCCCCCTTGTCGAAGAAGGTGCCACCGCAGGAAAAGCACGCGTCCACCATGACGCCGTACAGCTCCACCTCGTTGAGCTCCATGCCGCACTTGGGGCACCGCATCCAGTGGAGCTCCTTGAGCCGGCGGCACTCCTCCTCCTCCATCCGCCGGCACTCCTCCTCCCGGAGCTTGCGGAGCTTCTTCAGCTCCTGCATCTTGAAGTAGGCCTCTTCCTTCTCGCTGGGCTTGCCGAGTGTCACGTTGTCCTCCTCCGTTCCGTGATCATTCTACGGGACCCCACCCCGTCCGTCCCGGAGCCATCCCGGCAGGGCCGCCACATCGGGCAGGACCACGGTGGCACCCGCCGCCAGGAGCACCTCCGGCGAACGCGCCCCGCAGGCCACGCCGACCACGGGCACCCCCGCGGCCCGGCCGGTCTCCACGTCCACCTCCATGTCGCCCACGACGAGCGCCTCCCCGGGGCCGATCCCCCGGGGATCCAGCACCGCACGCACCATGGCCGGATCGGGCTTCCGTGCGCCCGCGGACTCCGGTCCCTCCACGGCGGAGAAGAGCTCCCCCCACCCCAGGTGCTCCACCAGGCGCAGGGTCCAGTCCAGGGGCTTGTTGGAGATCACCGCGAGGAGGTGATCCCGCGCCAGCTCCCGGAGGGCCTCCTCCACGCCAGGGAAGGGCGGCGAGCTGGCAAGGAAGATCGCCCCGTAGGCCTCCCGGAATCCCTCCAGGAGCGCCTCCGCCCTCTCCGGTGCGCCGCCCCGCCGGGCGGCGTCCGCCACCAGGGCCGGAGAGCCGCGCCCCACATGCTCGCGGACCCACTCAGCGTCCACCGGCGGGAGGCCCTCCCGCTCCAGGGCCCGGTTGAGCGCCTCGGTGATGCCGGGGAAGGAGTCCACCAGCGTGCCGTCCATGTCCAGCAGGATCGCCCGGGTCCTGGGTGCCATGGGCGAAGGGTAGGGGATCCGGGGCGGGATGTGAACCATCGGGACGGGATTCGGTGGACGGGCACGGCGGCAGGGGGCGGCCACCATCACCGCCGTCCTCCGTCCCCGCCAACAGAAATGCTGTAGGCTTGACGTGGAACCACATCGGGCGTATAAGGCCGCGCGGCAGGAGAAGGAGGCGGTGATGACCACGGAGTTCAACGCATTCGAGATGGCCCAGCGACAGTTCGATGCCGTGGCCGGGAAACTCCAGCTGGACGGAGGCTCATGCGAGCTCCTGCGGTGGCCGCTCAGGGAGTACCACTTCCTGATCCCGGTCCACATGGACGACGGCTCGGTCCAGGTGTTCAAGGGGTACCGGGTCCAGCACAACGACGCCCGTGGTCCGGCCAAGGGAGGCATCCGCTTCCACCCCCAGGAGACCGTGGACACGGTCCGTGCCCTGGCCATGTGGATGACCTGGAAGTGCGCCGTGGTGGACATCCCGCTGGGGGGCGGCAAGGGGGGAGTCATCTGCAACCCGCCCAACCTCTCGCCCCGTGAGCAGGAGCAGCTCTGCCGGGGATGGGTCCGCCAGGTGGTCCGGAACGTGGGCCCCGTGCAGGACGTCCCCGCCCCTGACGTGATGACCAACCCCCAGCACATGGTCTGGATGATGGACGAGTACGAGAAGATCACGGGGGGCCACGCCCCCGGGTTCATCACGGGCAAGCCCGTGGAGGTGGGTGGCTCCCTGGGCCGAACGGAGGCCACGGGATACGGCGTGATCTACACGGTGCGGGAGGCCCTCCAGCGTCTGGACATTCCGGTCGAGGGCGTCCGGGCCGCCATGCAGGGTTTCGGCAACGTTGCCCAGTACGCTGCCAAGAAGCTCATCGAGCTCGGCGGCACGGTGGTCACCGTGTCCTCGTGGGACAACACGGACCGGACGGCCTACGCCTTCGTCAGGGCCGACGGCGTCGACGTGGACTTCCTGCTCTCCATCACGGACCGCTTCGGCTCCATCGACAAGGACAGGGCCCGGGAGGCGGGGTACCAGGTGCTCCCCGGCGACGCCTGGATCGAGCAGGAGGCCGAGATCCTCATCCCGGCGGCGCTGGAGAACCAGATCACCGGCGAGACCGCCGCGAGGATCCACCCCGCCGTCCGGGTGGTGGCGGAGGGCGCCAACGGGCCCACCACGCCCGAGGCCGACGCCATCCTCAAGGAGCGGGGGATCTTCGTGATCCCGGACTTCCTCTGCAACGCCGGTGGGGTCACCTGTTCCTACTTCGAGCAGGTGCAGTCCAACACCAACTTCTTCTGGCCCAAGGACGAGGTCCTGGAACGGCTGGACCAGAAGATGACCACGGCCTTCCACGCGGTGGCCGACCTGGCCGACGACACCGGGGAGTACATGCGGGACGCGGCCTACATGATCGCCATCCAGCGGGTGGCCACGGCCTGCCGGCTGCGGGGCTGGGTCTAGGAAGGGGTCCGGCCCGATCGGGCTCCTCCGCGCTCCCGGCGCGGGGCGGGGCGCACGCGGGCGGCCGGGACCATGGTGGTGGCCAGGTAGGGGCCGGGGATCAGGCGTTCGAGCCACGGGGGCCGGGCCCACCAGGGTCCGGGCTTCGGGGTCGCCTCCCGCCGGTTCCGCCTTCGTGTGGTCACCCGCGCATGGTACCGCAGCGTCAGGGGATCGGGTGGCCCCGGTACAATGGTCTTCCGTGAGCGGAAACGATTCCCCCTCGTGGCGGGAGAGGTTCGACGATCTCCGCCGCCGCCGGCCAGATCTCGCGGAACGTGTCTGCCGTACCCTCCTGACCGACATGCACCGCAAGGGGCTCGTGGACCTGGACGAGCTGGACGACGAGTTCGCGCTCCTGCTGAAGCTGGGCATCAAGCGGCGGAAGGAGGACCCCAACCGCCCCATGCCCCAGCTGCCCTCGGGGTCCAGCCGGACCCTCTACGAGCTGGCCCTCAAGCATGCCGAGCGGCACATGAGCCCGGAGGAGATCAACGCCACCATCCTGCTCACGGAGAAGCGCCATCTGGGCTACGAGGTCTCGCGCTCCGCCGAGGACCCCGAGACCTCCCTGGAGCTCCTCCGGGAGCGGATCCACGAGTTCCTGGATTTCGCCCCGGGCGAGGCGGTCATCCCTCCCGAGGACGTCATCGGGACCCGGGCGGCGCTGGTGCGCCGCCTGCTCACCGAGCAGCTGGACTTCATCTCGGTGGCCAAGCGCTACGTGAAGGTGCGGGACTTTGCCGAGGTCCTGGACCACATGATCCCCACCGACGGCAACCTGGGCCGGCTGGGGGGCAAGGCGGCCGGGCTCGTGCTGGCCCGCTCCATCATCCAGCGGGCCCAGGAGGAGAAGGACTTCCCCGAGGAGATCGCCTTCCCGGAGTCCTGGTTCATCCCCTCCAACGGGATCCTGGAGTTCATGGAGCACAACGGGCTCGAGGACCTGATCAACGTGAAATACCGTCCGGTGGAGGAGGTGCGGCAGGAGTACCCCCTGGTCCAGCGGCTGTTCAAGTCGAGCGCCTTCCCGGCCACCCTCCACAACGGTCTGGCCGAGATGCTGGAACGCGCCGGCGAGGGGCCCCTGGTGGTGCGGTCGTCGAGCCTCCTGGAGGACCGGATCGGCCACGCCTTCTCCGGCAAGTACAAGAGCCTCTTCATCGCCAACCGCGGCACGCCCGAGCAGCGCCTGGAGGAGCTGGAGGACGCCATTGCGGAGGTCTACGCCTCCATCTTCGGGCCCGACCCCATCGAGTACCGCCGGGAGCGGGGCCTCCTGGACTTCCAGGAGCAGATGGGCATCCTGATCCAGCGGGTGGTGGGTGTGGAGCTGGGCGGCATGGTGTTCCCCATCCTGGCGGGGGTGGGGTTCTCCCTGTGCGAGATGCGGTGGGCCTCCCGCATCAAGCGGACGGACGGCATGGCCCGGCTCGTGGTGGGCCTCGGCACCCGGGCCGTGGACCGTACCGGGGACGACTACCCCATGCTGGTGGCCCTGGAGCAGCCGACCCTCCGGGCGGTCCAGCAGCCGGACGAGATCTACCGCTACAGCCAGCACACGGTGGATGTCATGGACGTGGAGAGGGGAGAGTTCGTCTCCCTGCCGCTCGTGGGGTTCATGGAGCGCGTGGGACGGCGGTTCCCCATGGCCAACAAGGTGTTCTCCCTGTACCGCGAAGGCCAGATCCTGCCGCTCATCGGCGTCATGGCCCAGTTCGAGCCCCACGAGCTGGTGGTGACCTTCGACGGGCTCCTGCGATCGGATTTCCCGGGCCGGCTCAAGAAGATCCTGGACATCCTGGAGGAGGGGCTCGGTGAGCCGGTGGACATCGAGTTCGCCCACGACGGCACGGCCTTCCACCTGCTCCAGTGCCGGGCCCTGAGCCACCGGGCCTCGGCCCAGCGGGAACCCATCCCGGTGAACGTTCCCGACGAACGGAAGATCTTCTCCGCCAACCGGTACGTGCAGACCGGCCAGATCCGGGACCAGGAGTGGATCGTCCTGGTGGACCCGAGGGACTACGAGAGGCTCCCCTCCGAGGACGCCATCCGCAGGGTGGCCCAGGCCGTGGGGGCCGTCAACAGGACCCTGCCCGCCCGGAAGTTCATCCTCATGGGGCCGGGCCGCTGGGGGAGCCGGGGCGATCTCCGGCTGGGCGTTCCCATCACCTACGCCGACATCTGCCACACCTCCCTGCTGGTGGAGATCGCCCGGAAGAAGGGATCCTACCTGCCCGACGTCTCCTTCGGGACCCACTTCTTCAACGACCTGGTGGAGTCCCAGATCGCCTACCTCCCCCTCTACCCGGATGACGAGGACGTGGTCTGGAACGACGACTTCCTCCTGGGCTCCCCCAGCTCCCTGGGCCTCGTGGTCCCCGAGTTCGCCGACATGGAGGAGGTGGTCCGCCTCATCAACGTGCCGGAGGTCTCCGGCGGCCTGCGCCTCCAGATCGTCATGGACGGTGAGGAGGACCGGGCCCTGGCCTACCTGGAGTAGCCTCCCCCACCCACGAGGAACGGGGCGGCCCGGAGGCCGCCCCTGGATCATCCGTCGTTGCCGTCGCCGGGTGGTGGCGAGGGGCTCGGCGTGGGTTCCACGCCGCGGAGGGCGTCGAGGTTCTCGAAGAGCTTCGCCGCACCGTCCCGGTCCACGCTCATGACGGTGTCGCGGGCGTCCACCACCGCCAGCGCACGGCCCCCGGCGGTGAAGGGCTCCTGGAAGGTGAAGGTGACCTTCCGGGGCTTGTCCTGGCCCCCGTCGGCGGAGAGTGTCAGCGTGATCCTCCCGATCTCCGGGGTCCCGGTCCTGACGAGGTCGAAGTCCAGGGCCTTCATGGAGGCCAGGGCGTTGAGGCGCCTGAGCACCTCGGCGCCGTCGGCGTCCCCGCCGTCGGCGGTCTTCCAGACGCCGTCCTTCCGCTCGAGCTCCACGGTGGTGTCGCCCGAGGAGAACGCGACCTTCTCCACGTCCCACGAGCTGAAGGGGTAGAGCACGTGGGAGCGCCAGAGGACCGGGGCGCGGCCGAGCCTGAGCTCGGCGTTGTCGCCCACCCAGAACAGGTCCTTCCCGTCCCGCCGGCAGGCCACCTGCTTCGAGCCGTCGCGCTCCTCGACCCTGCCGAACTCCAGCCGGACCGGGGCCTTGCCCTCGGTCCGCACGATGGTGACCACGTACCGCGGCCGGTCCAGGCCGAGCTCCGCGGGGTCGGTGTCCCCGTCGAGGAAGGTCTTGACCCGGAGGGCGTTGAGGTCGGCAATGAGATCCTCCACGTGGGTCCGGTCCGCCAGGTCCTCGAGCGGCTCCAGCAGCTTCCACAGGCCACCGTCCCGGACCACCTCGATGCGGTCCTTCCCCTTCTTGAGGATCTTCAGGTCGGCCACCTGGTCGGCGAAGAGGTCCACCACGTCCCGGGAGCGCCAGTCGTCGAGCCCCCTGTCCAGGTCGGTGACGAACCATCCGGTGGTGATGAGGACGTTGCCATCGCCCCGGCTCACGGCACGGTCGCTTCCCAGGGCGGTCTTCGAGCCCACCGCCAGCTCCCAGTGGCCGCCGTCCTTCCCGGTGAGCGTCACCCGGATCTCCGGCTCGTCCAGCCCGTAGGCCGTGGGATCGACCTCGTCCCTTCCGAGGGACCGGTTGACCTTGAGGTTGCCCAGGGCCGTGAGCAGGGAGCCCACGGAGGTGTCGTCGGCCCGGGTCTCGATGGGGGCGGTGAGGTACCAGTCCCCGTCCCGTTTCTCGAGGGTGAAGTCACCGTGGGCGTTGTGGATCTCGAGGCCCGTCACCGCGTCGCGGTCGAAATCGGGAAAGACCTTGTCGGCCCGCTGCTTCGCCTGGTCGGTGGTGGGCATGTGGCGCTCCACCAGGAGGATCCAGGCTCCGAGGGCCACCACCAGCACGGCCAGGACGACGAGGCGAGAGGTCTTCATGGCCGCCTCCTCAGTGGCGCCGCCGCCGCCACACCAGGATGCCCGCGAGAATGGCGGCCAGCGGCATGAACACCAGGGTGATCAGAAGGATGAGCTGCATCTGCTGCCGGGAGAGGAAGAGGTTGACCTGCTCCACCTCCCGGGGTGGGATGCCCAGGGACTCGTCCCGCTGGACCAGCCAGTTGAAGATGTTGAGCGCCAGGGTCAGGTTGCCGGCGTTCTCGATCTGGCCGTCCACCAGGAAGTCGGAGTCGCCCACGGCCACGAGGCGGTAGCCGTTGCCGTTCCCCTCGGCCCCGTCCCCGCTGGAGGGTTCCTCCGTGTCCCCGGCGGCCTTCCCCGGCTTCGACTGCTCCACGGCCACGGCCACGGTGACCGGGCCGGGCGTGTCGGCGTCGTCCTTCTCCACGGGCCTGCCCAGCAGGAGTTGCTTCAGGTTGGTCTCGCCCCAGCCGTCGGCGGAGGTCTGGATCAGCGCCCTGGAGGTGTACTCGTTCCCTCCCGGCAGGGCCTTGAGCGAGCGGGCCACGGGGAAGAGCACCGCGAGCCCCTCGAGGCTCCTGGTGATCGGGTGCGTCTGGAAGTCGGTCAGGTAGACCGCCGAGAGGTCGAAGAAGGGCAGGCGCCGGGAGGGGTCGATGACCAGGTCGTCGTGGACCTCCACGCCGTGGTCGGCCAGGAAGGGCTCCAGCCGTGTGGACTTCATGGTGCCGTCACGGTCGATGAGCGGGTCCAGGCAGACCAGCAGGCGCCCGCCTCCGGCCACCCAGTCGGTCAGCAGCTGGACCTCGTTGGCCGCGAAGGGCGCGGTGGGCCCCAGGATGGCCAGGGCGTCGGCGTCCTCCGGGATGCTTCCCCCCAGGAGGGAGGTGTCCGCCGTCTCCATGTTCTCCCGCTTGAGGCTTTCCTTGAGCGCCCGGAGGCTGCGGCCGGTGGCCGTGCTCTTGAGCGAGGCCTCGCCGTGGCCGGTGACGAAGTAGACCCGGGGGACCTTGGGGGCCACCAGCGAGAGGATGGCCGAGGTGAACTGCTCCTCGCCCTTGAAGGCCTTGAGCGCCGGCCCCTGTCCCATCTGGAGGCCGCTGTAGTCGTACTCGGCCATCTGGTCGGAGCTCACGTACTTGGTGCGGTCGCCCACGGCGAAGACCACGGTGTTGGCCACGGAGATGCCGAACTGCTCGGCCAGCTGCCGCGTCTTCAGCGGCTCCTTGTCCGGGTCGATGTACTCCACCTGGATCCGGTCGGTGACCGCCGCGTAGCGGTCGAGGAGCTCGTGGACCTGCTCGTAGAGGGGGCTCGCCGGTGTCATGAAGACCACCACCCTCACGTCCTCACCCAGGTCCTTGAGGATGTTCTCGGTCTTCTCGGACAGGGTGTAGAGGTGGGAGGAGGTCCAGTCGGAGCGGACCCAGTGCCGGGCCCCGATCCAGTTGACCATGAAGGCCAGGGCGATCACCAGGATCACGCCGGCGGTCCCGGTGGCGGTCGAGCGGATGGCGTGCTTTCTCACGGTGTCACCTCCCCTTCTTCACCTGGAGCGAGACCGCGGCGAGGTAGAGGAACAGGAGCCCGCCCGAGAGCGTGTACACCACGTGGCGGGTGTCCACGATGCCGCGGGAGAAGTCGTCCATCTGGGTCCAGAGGTTCATGTAGGTCAGCGCGTCCTTGAAGAACGACGAGGACAGGAACAGCTGGTCCAGCAGGCCCACCGAAAAGAGCAGCACCATGGCCGCGAACGCGAGGATGGCGGCGATGAGCTGGTTCCGGGTGAGCGTGGACATGGACGTTCCCACGCCCAGGAAGAGGAAGCCCAGGAGGAACACCCCCAGGTAGCCGGAGGCCACGGGCCCCAGGTCGATGGCGGTGTACCGCTTGAGGATGATCACGTAGACCACCGTGGGCAGCCACAGCACCACGTAGAAGAGCAGGGCCGCCAGGAACTTGCCGGCGATCACCTGCCCCTCGGTGATGGGGGCGGTGAGCAGGGGCTCGATGGTGCCGGAACGCCTCTCCTCGGCGATCAGCCGCATGGTGATCACCGGGACCACGAAGAGCAGGAAGAGCCAGAAGAAGATGGTGCCCCCGAAGAAGAGCCTCAGGGGGGTCATGGCCTGGGTCCTGGGGTCGTTGAGGAAGGAGACGATCAGGTAGAAGATGTAGCCCTGCAGCAGCAGGAAGGCCGTGAGGACCATGTACGCCAGGGGCGACGAGAAGTAGGCGATGAGCTCACGGCGGATCAGTGCCAGGATCTTGCGCATCTCACACCTCCTCCGCGGCGGCGACCGCCTCGGGTTCTGCGGAGGGCTCCCGGTCCTCCTCCCGGGTGGTCAGCCGGACGAAGATGTCCTCCAGGGAGGCCCTCTCTGAGCTCATCTCGGTGAGGACCCACCCGCGCTCCACGGCCAGGCGGAAGACGGGCTCCCGGGGATCCTCCTCGCCGGAGTGCTCCAGGGTGAAGCGCCCGTCTCCCGTGGGTGTCACCCGGATCACGCCGGGGAGCCGGGAGAGGGCCTCGGCGGCCTCATTGTCGGCGCCCCGGAGCTCCACCCGGATGGCGGGGTTGCCCACGAAACGGCTCCGGAGGTCGTCCGGGCTGCCGTCGGCCACGATGCGGCCCCTGTCGATGATGAGCACCCGCTCGCACACCTGCTCCACCTCGGGCAGGATGTGGGTGGAGAGGATCACGGTGTGGTCCCGTCCGAGCTCGATGATCAGCTCCCGGATCTTGATGATCTGGTTGGGGTCGAGACCCACGGTGGGCTCGTCCAGGATGAGCACGGGGGGGCGATGGATGAGGGCGCCGGCCAGGCCCACCCGCTGGCGGAAACCCTTGGACAGCGTGCCGATCACCTGGCGCCGCACCTCGCCCAGCATGCACCGGTCCACCACGTACTCGGTGTTGGCGCGGATCTCCGAGCGGGGAACGTCCTCGATGTCGGCGCGGAACCGGAGGTACTCGTCCACCCGCATCTCCGGGTAGAGGGGGACGTTCTCCGGGAGGTAGCCCACCTCACGCCGGAGCCCCACGGGGTCGGCGTCCAGGTCGATGCCGGCCACCACCACCCGGCCCGCCGTGGGCGGGAGGAAGGCTGTCAGCATCCGCATGGTGGTGGTCTTGCCCGCACCGTTGGGCCCGAGGAACCCGAGGACCTGCCCCTCGGGCACGAAGAAGGACAGGTCGTCCACCACCGGGACGTCCACGAAGACCTTGGAAAGGTTTTCCACTTCGATCATGGGCTCGAACCTCCTCCTGGCACGACCTGACCGGGGGTCGCCGTGAAGCCCTCCCGCGGGCCTCCGGGACCCGCCCGGCCGATGTTCGAAAAGCAAGAATCCTGCCGGATCCGGGGCCGAGACGACCGCTTTCCGACCTGCTTCCGGCGTCGTTTCGGCACCGGAGCGCCAATTCTACACGCCGTGGTCCCCCAGGGACGTCACCAGGAACATGAGGGTGGTGGACCCCAGGGTAAACTCGGACTGGTGCGTGAGCCGGACCTGGTCGATCCGCTCCCCGGCGAACCACGTGCCGTTGGTGGAACCCAGGTCCGTGAGCGTTCCCTCGTCGTCCCGGATCTCCAGCATGGCGTGGCGGCGGGAGACCTCGGCGTCCCGCACCTGGACGTCCATGCTGGAGCCACGGCCCAGGTAGATCCGGGGTCTGGTGATGGTATGGACGGAGCCCGCATCGGGACCGGTGAGCACCGCCAGCGAGTACCTGAAGTCGCGGGAGAGGGGGGGCAGGTCGGGAAGCTCGGGTGCCTCGGGCTCCTGGGTGCGCCGGGCGGCGGGGGCGGCCGTGCCGGGCGCCCCCGGGGCCGATCCGGTGGAGTCGAGGCTCTCCGCCGAGGGGTTCCTCACGTCGAAGATGTCACCGCACCTCGGACACTTGAGCTTGCGCCTCGCCGCGCCGCCGAAGCGCACCTCGTCGTACCGGTAGACGGTTCTGCATTGTGGGCAGGTGACCTTCACTGGCTCCCCCGGCTCGTGTTCCTGTTGGTCTTCCATGGTAGCACCGTCGTGGAGGGAGGAATCTGGCAGCAGGTAACATGTGAGCCGATTGCACGAGTCCTGGATCGAGACCGATTCCCGGGACACCGGCCCCCACCCATCCGGGAATATGAACCACGGATCCTGAGGATTTCACGGATCAGAAAGAAGATAACGAAGACTGGGGTGTACTTTCCGTGTCCCGCCAGACCGGTGAGGATGCCCGTCCGGGGAGTCGCGCATGGAGCTCATGCCTGTCCGAGATGGAAGTGGCGCGAATCACGGCGGAGGTTCATCGTCCGGCCCCGGGAAGCACCTCCGGTTGCCGTGGTAGCGTGAGGCGGGCCGGGACCGCCGGCCGGGGAGGGGCCATGCTCGAGACCGTCCAGCACGATGAGATCCTGGAGATCAGGCTCGCCCGGCCGCCGGCCAACGCCCTGGACACCGGGCTCCTGCGGGCCCTGGACGGGGCCCTGCGGGAGGCGGAGGCGGGCGGGGCCGCCGGCGTGGTCCTCTCGGGGAGGCCCGGCCTGTTCACGGGCGGGCTGGACCTGCCGTTCCTGATCGGGCTCTCCCGGGAGGAGATCCTGGAGCCCTTCACGGCGTTCTTCGAGCTCCTGGCCACCGCCGCGCGCCTGGAGATCCCCCTGGCCGCCGCCATCACCGGCCACAGCCCCGCCGGCGGGGCCGTGATCGCCCAGTTCTGCGACCTCCGGGTGATGGCGTGGGGCGAGTTCCTCATCGGCTTCTCCGAGGCCCAGATCGGGGTGGTGATGCCCCGGTCCCTGGTGCAGGTCATCGCCCTGCGCCTGGGCTGGGCCACCATGGCCGACCTGGTGGTGAGCGGCCGCCTGGTGGGCCCGGAGGAGGCCCTCGAGCTCGGCATCGTGGACGGGCTGGCCGAGCCGGAGCAGGTGGTGGAGACCGCCGTGGCCCGCCTCGGGAAGCTCCTGTCCGTCCCGCGCGAGGCGATGCTCGAAACCCGGCGCCGTGTGCGCAGGCCCCTGGTGGAGGCCATGGCCACCGGCATCGAGGAGGACACCGCGAGCTTCGTGGACTGGTGGTTCCACCCGGAGACCCAGGCGGCCCTGAAGGCCGCCGTGGCCCGGCTCACCGGACGGGGACGCTGAGGCGCCTCAGTCGGCCGCCTCCTTCGGGGCGGTCCACCGGTCGATCCAGTCGAAGACCACCCGGTGCCACTGGAGCGAGTTGAGGGGCTTGAGCACCCAGTGGTTCTCGTCCGGGAAGTAGAGCAGCCGGGAGGGGATCCCCCGCCGCTGGAGCGCGTTGAAGGTGGCCAGTCCCTGGGTGTCCACGACCCTGTAATCCCTCGCCCCGTGGATCACCAGCTCGGGCGTCTTCCAGCGGGCCACGTACCGCACGGGCGAGTCCTTCCGGTAGGCCTCGGGGTTCTCCCAGGGGGTCCCACCGTGCTCCCACTCCGGGAACCACAGCTCCTCGGTGTCGAAGTAGGCCATGAACTCGTCCAGGTTGCCGTCGTGGCAGACCAGGGCGGCGAAGCGGTCGGTGTTCCCCTGGATCCAGTTGATCATGTAGCCGCCGAAGGAGGCGCCCAGGGCCGCCATCCGGTCGGGATCGATGAAGGGGTGGCGGCGCAGCACGTCGTCGAGGCCCTTCATGAGGTCCTCGAAGGGGGCCCCGCCCCAGTCGCCGTTGATGGCGTCGGTGAAGGCCTGGCCGTAGCCCGTGGAGCCGTGGAAGTCGATCATGACGGTGGCGTGGCCGTGGGCGGCGTAGACCTGGGGGTTCCACCGGTAGTGCCAGTGGTCGTCGAAGCTCCCCTGGGGGCCGCCGTGGACCAGGAAGGCCAGCGGGTAGGTCTTCTTCGGGTCGAAGTCCACCGGGTAGATCAGGTAGCCGAAGACCTCGTCGTGGTGGGCGCCGATGAAGGAGAACTGGCGGTACTCGCCGAAGCGGAGCTCCGCCAGGCGCGCGTCGTTGAGCCCCGTGATCTTCGTGGGCTCGCCGCCCTCCTTCGGCAACACCCACAGCTCGGCCGGGGAGACCAGGCTGTCCTGGGAGAACAGGATCCCGCCACCGGGAAGGGGCCGCGGGGAGTGGTTGGAGTGCTTCGTCACCAGGGCCTGCACCCGCCCCGTGGCGGCGTCGATGGCGAAGAGGCTGTGGTTGCCCACGTTGTCCGCGGTGGCGTAGAGGGTCGTCCCGTCCGGCGACCAGACCAGGCCGCCCGGCGAGCGGTCCCAGTCCTCGGTGAGGGTCCGGGCGGTGCCGTCGGGCCAGCCCATGAGCGTGACCCGGTAGCGGTCGGACTCGTATCCGGGCCGCTTCATGGCCAGCCAGGCCAGGGTCTTCCCGTCGGGCGAGAAGGTGGGCGCCGCGTCCCAGGCCTCGTTGGCCGCGGTGAGGTTCCTGGGGGCCGCGGAGCCGTCGGTGGGCACCGCCCACAGGTCCCAGTTGGTGGACCAGGCCGTCTCGGAGCCCGGCAGGACCTTGGCGGTGTAGACCAGCCAGGCGCCATCGGGCGAGATGGTGCAGTCCTCGGTGCCGCCCCAGGGCTTCGTGGGCGAGTGCCCCTCCACCCCCTTCATGAGGTCCACGGCCTCGCCCGCGGGCAGGCCGTCCTCCCCCAGGGGGATCCTGAGGATGTGGTTGAAGCGGCCGTCCTCCCAGCTGTCCCAGTGGCGCACGAAGAGGCGGTCGAAGATCATGCCGGAGGCCTTCTGCGCGGCCCTCTCCTCCAGGCGCCTCGCGGTGCATGGGACCGGGTCGTCGCAGTCGGGGAAGATGGCGGCGGAGACGAAGAGGGCCTTCCCCGTGGGACCCACCGTCAGGTTGTCCACGTCCAGGGGCAGGTCGGTCACCTGCTCGGCCTCGCCGCCGGCCAGGGAGATCCGCCACACCTGGGCCGAGCCGGAGCGGGTGGAGAGGAAGTAGAGCATCCCATCACCAGCCCAGCGGGGGTTCCAGTCCGAGGCGGGGTGGGTGGTGAGCCTGCGGGCCCCGGAGCCGTCGGTGGCGGCGATCCAGAGGTCGGAGCGGCCGCGGTTGGCCTCCAGGTCCATGGTGGTCACCACGAAGGCCACCCGCGAGCCGTCGGGGGACGGCCGGGGATCCCGGACCCGCTGCATGGCCACCAGGTCCTCGGGCGTGAAGGGTCGGGTGGCGGCGGACGCCGGAGCGGCGGCCACGGCAAGGACGAGCGCAAGAAGGATCACGGTGCGGCGCATGGAAACCTCCCGGCCCGCGGTGGCGGGCGCCCCCAATGGTACCGCGGCCAGCCCCCTCGCCGCGCAGCGGGGGTGGCGCCGGGCCCCCGGGTCAACCCTGCTCGCGGTAGACGTGGGGCAGGAGGGCGTAGAAGGCCATGGCGGGCTGGAGCTGGACCAGCGGGATCTGGTCGTTCACCGAGTGCGAGTGCACCTCGTCCGCGGGGCCGAAGCCCACGGTGGGGATGTCGAACATGCCGGCGGTGGTGCACCCGTTGGAGGAGAAGTTGGACCGGTGGATCCGGGGCTCCCGGCCCAGGACCTGGCGCGCCGTGATCAGGGCCGCCTGCACGGCGGGGGTCTCCAGCGGGGTCTCCCAGGCGGGGAAGCTCTTGGTGGTGGGGTAGGTGAGGCCCCTCCAGGAGGGCTCGTTGTACTCCAGGACCCGGACGCTGGCGTCGTTGGCCTGGACCTCCGGGAGGTTCTCCAGCTGCTCCAGGACGGCCTCCAGGGTCTCCCCCAGCGTGAGGCGACGGTCCACGTGGATGGTGCACTCGTCCGGGATGGCGGTGAGCGAGGGCGATCTCGACGAGATTCCCGTCACGGCGATGGAGCCCTTCCCCAGCCTGGGGTGCTCTACCTCCAGGTTCCCGTGGAGGCGCTGCAGGGCCTGCACCACGGGCACCATGGAATAGATGGCGTTGGCGCCCCGGTCGGGCTGGGAGCCGTGCGTGGCCACGCCCAGGGTCCGGAGCTCCAGCTCGGTCCGGCCCCGCTGACCGTGGCAGACCCCCAGGTGGGACGCCATGGCGATGACCACCAGCTCGGGCCGGAGGTCCGTCTCGTTGAGGAGGTACTGCCAGGAGAGCCCCACGCAGTCCTCGCCGTTGACCGTGGCGGTGACCCAGATGGTGAACTCCTCGGGGATGCCCAGCTGCTGGAGGAGGGCCACGCCGTGGACGATGGCGGCCAGGCCGCCCTTCTGGTCCGAGGCGCCGCGCCCGTAGAGCACGCCGCCGGAGATGACGCCCCGGAACGGGTCGAACTTCCACTGGGTGGGGTTGCTGATGCCCACCGTGTCCACGTGGGCGTCGAAGGCCAGGGTCCTGGGGCCCGAGCCGAGCCGGCCCAGGACGTTCCCCATGCCGTCCAGGTGGACGTCCTCGTACCCCAGCTGTTCCATCTCCCGGAGGACCCGCTCGCAGGCGAGCCGCTCCGCGCGGGAGGGGGAGGGGATGGTCACGAGGTCCCTGAGGAACTCGATGCACGCCGGCGCGGCCTCCGTCACCAGGGTCAGGATGTCCTTCTCGAGCCCGGTCCGTGCCTGCGTCTGTTGTCTCATGCCAGCTTCTCCTGTTGGGGAATTTTTTCACAAGTTTCCGGGAATGACAAACGGGGCGGCCCCGGCGCCCTGGCCCCCACGTTCGGAATGACCTGCTGCCGGCACGGGCTCGCCGCGGAGCCCCGGCTCTCTCGGCCGATGCCTTCCACCCTCTTCGCGGCCAGGCTCCTCACACCCGGGAAATGACTGCACTCCCTGCATTCCCTTGCAGTTCCCGCACCGCACCGGAGACCGGGCGGATCCGGCGCCCGAGTTCCACCACCACGTACTAAGGCAAACGAAACCCACCAGACCGAGTCGTCAAGGCTCCGATGGCCAGTCATCGGTGCAAGAACGCCCCGGCAATCTTGAGATTGCCAGTCGTCCGTGTCGGGATGCTTTCCTTCGCCTTGGCAACTGCTGCGTCTCCTCCTTCTTCCGGGTCGCTGCCAGGAACCATCCACTTTTCTGCGCCTTTCCCCGGGGCGGTCTATATTGGATTCTCCGGAGGGGCCCGCCGGGCGGGCCCACCACGGGAGGTGGACCGTGAAGAAGATCCTGATCGTGGCCGCTGGCCTCCTCGTCCTGACCGTGCTGGCCGCGGTGCTCGTCCTCCCGCGGCTCGTGGATCCGGAGCGCTACCGCCCACAGATCGAGGGAGCCCTCCGGGACGCCACGGGCTGGGAGGCATCGCTCGGCGACATGGGGCTCCGGATCCTGGGGGGGACAGCCCTCACGGTCCACGACGTGACACTGGCCGACCCTCCCTCCGGATTCCACATGGAGGTGGACGAGTTCCGGGTGGGCGTGGCGCTCCTGCCCCTCCTGAAGCGGCGGCTCGAGGTCACGAGGATCGAGGTCCTCAGGCCCTCCGTCACGCTCCGGTGGACCGGCGAGGGGCTCCAGCTCCCCTCTCTTCCGGAGGATTCCGGCTCCGGGCAGCCGGCGGGGGAGACCACCGGCGAGCCCGCCTTCTCCGTGGTGGTGAACCGGATCGCCGCACGGGACGGCACCCTGATCCTGGAGCACACGGCCGGGCAGACCCCGCAACGCTGGGCCCTCACCGGCTTCGACGCCACGCTGCTCCCCGGCAGCCGGGAGCTCGAGATGAACGCCCGTGCCGGGAGCGGAACGGTGAAGGCCGGGGGCGTCCTCGGGGAGCAGGTGACGCTCGAGCTCGACGCCATCCGGAGCGAGGAGCTCCCACCCTGGCTGCTGGGTGACCTGCTCCAGCCCGGGGGGACCCTCTCGGGCACCGTGAAGGCCCTGTTGAAGGAGGGGTCTCCACGGATCACGGCCCACCTGACGGCCTCCGGCCTCCTGATGGAGGGCGGAGAGGCACCGCTGGACGACGTCACGGCGACCCTGGAGGTGGTCCGGAACGGCTCCTCGTTCGTGCTCCGAGAGCTGCAGCTCCAGGCGGCCGGAGCCACGCTCACCGGCTCGGGTCCCCTGACCCCCGATCTCGGGCTCCACCTGAAGCTCGGCCCCTCGCCCATCGAGTCGGCGCTCCGCATCGCCCGGGCGGCGCGCCCGATCCCCCTCCATGTGAAGGGTCCCGGGAACCTGGAATCCGGCATCTCCCTCCGCGCCACCGGCGGCGGGGTGCCGGCCATCGGTGCCTCCGGGGTCCTCTCCGCGGCGAGTGTCACCCTGGCCGAGGGGCTCCCCGACGTCCGGGACGCCCGGATCACCTTCGAGCTCGATCCCTCCGGAAAGCTCACCGCCCGCCTCACCGCCGGGACCTTCGCCGACGGGCCCGTCACGGGGACCTTCGCCCTGAGCCCGGTGAACCCCCCGGGGAAGCTCGCGCTGGACGCCCGCCTCGAGGACGCCGACGTCGCCGGCTTCCTCCGCGCCATCGGCTCCGCGCAGGCCGACCGGATCTCCGGGCGGGCCTCCGGCACCGCACGGCTCACCACCGACCTCTCCCGGGGGCTGCCGGGCCCCGCCGGCCTCCGCGGCGAGCTCGTCGCCACTCTCGCCGACCTCACGCTCCCAGGCTGGGACCTCCTCACGGCGGTCACCGGACAGCTGGCAAAGGGCGGCTCCTGGAAGGAGATGCTCCAGGCCGTGGCCGGTGCGGGACAGGAGGGCACGGCGGGACCCGCCACGTTCCGGAAGGCCCGGCTCGAGGTGGCCATGGAGGGGCTCCCCTGGAAGGTCCGCCGCCTCGACCTGGACGGGGGCGACCTCACCGCGGAGGGCTCGGGCACCTTCGAGCCGGTGAAGGGCACCGTGGCGCTCGAGCTCCGGACCCGCCTGGGGCCCGAGCAGAGCCGGAAGATCGTGAAGAACGCCTCCTTCCTCGCCTCCCTCCAGGACGAGAAGGGACGGATCGTGGTGCCGGTCACCGTCCGTGGCCCCCTCACCGAGCCCTGCATCTCCGTCGACCTGGAGGGGGTCCTCACGGACACGGAGGGTGACGTGGGCGGCCTGGTGGGCGGCCTGATCGACTCGCTGCTGGGCGGGGGGGAGAAGAAGTAGGACGTCAGGGCGTGAGAACGTCCCCCGCCCTCCCTGAAGGTGCAGGGGAGCAGGGGGGCAGGGGTGCGACACCCGCCCTTCCCGCCGTGCGAGGTGCGACGGCCCCCTCCCTCCCGTGCGACACCCGCCCACCCGCCCGTGCGGGACCACCTCTCGCGTTACCGGGCGGACGGGATCCGCCGCTCCCCCTCTCCCCTGCACCCTTGCCCCCCTGCTCCCCTGCGCCCCGTCGGACGGCTGTCGCACCTCCCCACGCCCTCACGCCCTGACCTCCCCACCCTCCCCCGGGCGCGCTACAGTGGTTCCATGGCACCCCGGATCAGTCCCCTGTGGTGGCCGGCGCTGGCGGTGACAGCGCCCATGTGGATCCCCTGGCTGGCCGTGCGCCACCGCGCCTTCGCCCGGAACGTGGACGCGGCCCGCGACCGCAACGACCGCCGGCTCGAGACGGCACGTCCACTCCCCCTGCCGGAGCTCGAGAAGCTCTCGATCACCGTGCTCGTGGACGAGAAGGCCCGGCCCGGTTTCCTCCACGACGACGGCGTGGCCTACCTGCTGCGCACCGGGGCCGGCGGCCTGCTCGTGGACGTGGGCTTCGGCCCCGCCACACCCGCCCTCGAGCACAACGCCCGCCGCCTCGGCTTCTCCTGGGAGGGCGTGGACGGCCTGCTCATCACGCACCTCCACGGTGACCACATGGGCGGTCTCGCCGCCGCCCGGTCCCGCACCGTGGCCCTGCCGGACACGGTGAGGCCCCCCCGGGCCGGCCTTCCCTGCTTCCTCCCGGAGCCCGCGGAGGCGCCGGGTTTCGAACGCGTCGTGGTGGACGCGCCGCGCCCGCTCGTGGCGGGCCTGGGGACCACGGGTCCCCTCTCCAGGAGCCTCTTCTTCCTGGGACCCGTGGAGGAGCAGGCCGTCCTCGCGCGGCTCCGCGGCAGGGGCACCGTGGTGGTCACCGGGTGCGGGCACCCCGGGCTCCCCCTGATCCTGGAGATGGCGCGCCGCCTGGCTCCCGGCCCCATCCACGCCGTGGCGGGAGGCCTCCACTACCCCATCACCAGCGGCCGCGGCAGCTACCCCGGCTTCCAGGCCCAGCGCCTCTTCGGCACGGGCCGTCCCCCCTGGCGGCCGCTCACGGAGGAGGACCTGGACCGCGGCATCGCCGCCCTCCGCGGTGCCGGGGTCGAACGCCTCCTGCTCTCCGCCCACGACACCTGCGACCACGCCATCCGGCGCTTCGCCACGGAGCTCGACGCCGAGGTGGAGGTGCTGGAGGCCGGCAGCACCGTCACGCTCTGACCCCCAGCGCGGGCTGCCGCAGCGCGGCGAAACACGCTACACTGTGGAGGCCCCCGCAGGCCGGACACCCGGCCGTGCGGGCAGGGGAAAGGACGCACACCATGTTCGCTCCGGGATGGCGCGACGAGGCCCTGGCGGCCCTGGACGGCGGATTCGACCTCGTGGTGATCGGCGGCGGCATCACGGGCTGCGGGATTGCCCTGGACGCGGCCCAGCGCGGCCTCTCGGTCCTGCTGGTGGAGCAGGGGGACATCGCCTCGGGCACCTCCTCCCGCTCCTCCAAGCTGGTCCACGGGGGGCTCCGCTACCTCAAGCAGATGCAGTTCCGGATCACCCGCATGGCCTGCCGGGAGCGGGACCGCATGCTCCAGCTGGACCCCCACCTGGTGGAGCCCGTCCGCTTCCTCTACCCCGCCTACGAGGGGGACCGGACCCCGGGCTGGAAGATCGACCTGGGCCTCTGGATGTACGACAGGCTGGCGCAGTCCCCGGAGAAGCACCACCGCCTCGAGCCGGAAGAGGTGGCCGCGGTGGCGCCCGGGCTGCTCACCGAGGACCTGGACCGGGCCCTGGTCTACCGGGATGCCATGGCGGACGATGCCCGCCTGACCCTGGCCGTGGCGGCCACCGCCGCCGCCTTCGGGGCGCGGTTCCTGACCTCCGCACGGGTGGAGAAGGCCCTCCGCAGGCGATCGGGCGAGCTCAGGGGCGTCCGGGTCCGGGACCTGGAGACCGGCACGGTCCACACGGTGGAGGCGGGCGTGGTGGTGAACGCCACCGGCGTGTGGGTGGACGAGCTCCGGGACCGGCTGGGCCTCGAGGGCACCCACCTCAGGCCCTCCCGCGGCAGTCACATCATCCTGCCCCACGACCGGCTGCCGCTCGAGGTGGCCGTGGCCGTGCCCGCTCCGGACGACGGCCGGCCGGTCTGCTTCATCCCCCATCCCGAGGGCGTCCTGGTGGGCACCACGGACCTCTACCACGAGGGACCGCTCGACGATCCCCGCCCCACCCGGGAGGAGATCGCCTACCTCCTCCGGACCATCGCCTCGGTCTACCCGGAGAACCCCCCCGGCCCGGCCGACATCGTCGGGGCCTTCGCCGGGCTGCGCCCCATCCTCGACACCCACGCCGAGGACCCCTCCGAGGCCAGCCGCGAGGAGGCCATCTGGGAGGAGGGGGGGCTGCTCTCGGCGGCCGGCGGCAAGCTCACCACCTGGCGGGTCATGGCCGAGGAGGCCGTGGACGCGGCGCTCAAGCTCCTTCCGGAGGAGCGGGCGGAGCGGTCCGGCCCCTGTGCCACCGACGGGACCGCCCTGTCCGGCCTGGTCCACCCGGGCTCCGCGGCCCGTCTCCAGGAGTTCTTCGGCATGCCGGAGGAGGTGTCCCGGGCCATGGTCCGCCGCCTGGGCGCGCTGGCCTGGTCGGCGGCGGCCCTGGCGCGGCGGGAGCGCGACCTCCACCCCGTGGCGCCCGGCGTGGACCTCTGCCCCGCGGAGGCCCGCACCTGGCTCCGGCACGGCGCGGTGCTCCACGTGGAGGACCTCCTGCTCCGGCGCGTCCGGCTGGGCATGTGGCAGCCCGACACCGCCCGTGACGTGGCCTGGCGGCTTCGCATGATCTTCCAGCGCGAGCTCGGGTGGAGCTTCGGACGGTGGAGCGAGGAGCTGGAACGCTTCGACGAGGCGCTCGAGGGCTGGACACCGCCGCCCGTGGAGTGAATCCGGGAACCCCGGCCCCCTCCCGTACGTATGACCGGGTGGAGGCAGCCATGAACGAGCACACCACGTCCCACGCCACCATCGCCGGGGTCCTCGACATCGCCGCCGGGCTCATGGCGCTGACGGGCGGCCTGGTCCTGGCCCTGCTGGCCGTCCTCGGCGCCGGGGTCCTGGCCGCCATCCCCGAAGACATCCCCCCGCTGCAGTTCGTGCCGCTGGCCCTCTTCGGCCCCCTGGCGCTCCTGGTGCTGGGCGCCGCCGCGGTGTGCATCGCCGGAGGCATCGCCGCCCTGAAGCGCTCCAGCTGGGGCTGGGCCCTCGCCGGTGCCGTGGCCGCGCTCCTGGCCTTCCTGCCCCTCGGGGTGGTGGCCCTGATCTTCACCATCCTGGCCGAGCGCGAGTTCCAGGCGCAGCCCCCGCAGGCGGCCGCTCCGCCCTCAGGCTGAGAGCCGGCCCGCCGCCAGCTGCCGCGCCGCGGCCCGCACGGCCTCCGGACCCCACGCCCGCTCCAGGCGCCGCACCGTGAAGTGGCCCCGGGCCATGCGCTGGAAGTGCCGGATGAACACCGCGTTCACCGCGGCGCCCCCCGCGGCGCCCAGCAGCGGGGCCGCCTGGGCCACCGCCTTCTCCGACACCACGATCTCGAAGCGCGCGGCGATCTTCCCCACGAAGCCCACCAGCGACCGGGTGAGCCCGCGCCCCGCACCCTCCTGGGCCACCCGCCGCATGGCGTCGGCGAGTCCCGCCCGGATGGCGAAGTAGGCATTGTCCGCGGCATCGTCCGTCGTGGTGGGTCCCCCGAGGGCGAAGACCTGGAGGCAGGCCAGCCTGGCCTCCAGCCGGGAGAGGTCCTCGCCCTCCTCCCGGGCGATCTCCGCGATGGAGCGCAGCATGATGGTGGTGGTCACCGGCAGCTCCACGGCCAGGGCCGCGAGCCCTCCCGCACCGCCCACGGCGCCGGATACCGTGGCCGCCAGGGTGTGCCAGCGGCCCGACCGCCCCCGGAGGAGGCCGGCGTCGAGGCTCTTCACCGCAAGGTCCAGCGCCGCCCTGAGCGCCCGGTCCACCGAGCCCGACACGATCCGTGAGGCCCTCCCCGGCAGCCGGGCCATGAGCTTCTCGATGGGCACGCCCACGTGGTTCGCCACCTGGATCAGGAACCCCGGGCTCTCGAGCAGGCGCAGCGCCTCCGCAAGCTCCCGGAGCGCCGGCTCCGGCAGCCCATCCTCCGGCCGCTCCCACTCCCCGTCCACCACGATCGTCTCGCTCACCTCGAGCCTCCCTGGCCCCGGAGGGGCCGTATTCCCAGGGTACAGGAATCGGGAGGGGAAGGCGGGTGATCGGGGACATGGTCAAGGTGAGGACCATGGACACGGTCACGGCCAGGGTCGGGGACAGGGTCGGAGACACGGGCACGGACACCGTCACAGGAGCAGGGGAGCAGGGGCGAGGGAGGACCGACGCGGCCATGGACGCCGTCACGGTTACCGGCACCGTGATGGTCACGGACCCATCTCCGGAGTGCGGGCGGGCCGCCTCCCACCATGGCGGGCCACTTCTCCGGGCCTTCTTCCCGTGCGGAGCCCGGTACGGCGTTTCCCGGGTCTTGGGATTCGGAAAGCGTCACGGGAAACGCCGTGCCCGGCACGCGCCGCCGGGCGCCACCTCCTCCGGGTGGGTAGGGGACGTCTTCACCCCTTCACCGGGCGAGTGGGCGGGTGGAGGCCACACGTTTCGGAAGACGAAAACGCCACGGAGCGGCGAGGACCACCCGTGGCGCGAGGGCACGAACACATGGCGCGCCGGAAGGGACTCGAACCCCAAACCTTCTGATCCGTAGTCAGATGCTCTATCCAATTGAGCTACCGGCGCAGCCGGGATGGGCATTCTGCCACAGGGGACGTCTCGTTGCAAGGGGTGATTGCGCCTGGAAGCCCATGGAAACACCGGGCCGGGTGGTGCGTATCATTGGCGGACACGACACAGGGAGGAGCCGACGTGGAATCGATCCTGGAGCTTCGAGACCTGAGCAAGCGTTACGGGGACCACGTGGCCGTGGAGGGGCTGTCCTTCGCGGTGCCGCGGGGCTCCATCTTCGGGCTGCTGGGACCCAACGGGGCCGGCAAGACCACCACCATCCGCATGGTGATGCGGATCATCCTGCCCGACCGGGGCGAGGTGCTGCTGGACGGCTCGCCGGTGGACGACGACCGGCGGCGTCTCATCGGCTACCTGCCCGAGGAGCGCGGCCTCTACCGGAAGATGAAGGTCCTCGACCACCTGGTCTTCCTGGGGACCGTACGCGGCGTCCCGCCCCGGGAGGCCCGGAGGCGCTCCGCCGCCTGGCTGGAGAAGTTCGGGCTCGGCGAGTGGGCGGACCACAAGGTGGAGGACCTCTCCAAGGGCATGCAGCAGAAGGTGCAGTTCATCGGGACCATCCTGCACCGGCCCCAGCTGCTGATCCTGGACGAGCCCTTCTCGGGCCTCGACCCCATCAACACCCGCGAGCTCAAGGACCTGATGCTGGCCATGCGCGAGGAGGGCGTGACCATCGTGCTGTCCACCCACGTGCTGCCCCAGGTGGACGAGCTCTGCGACCACATCTGCCTGATCAACCGGGCCCGGCCCATTCTCGCGGGCAACCTGGAGGAGATCCGCGAGCGCTTCGGCGGCCGGACCTGGGAGGTGGACGGGGACTTCGGCCGGGAGGCCCTCGCGCGGCTCCCCCAGGTGGAGGCGGTCCACGGGCTGCGGGACCGGTACCTCCTGGACCTGCGGCCCGAGGCCGCCCCCCGGGACGTGCTGACCGCGCTCCTCGAGCTGGGCGAGGTCACCCACTTCGCCCGCTTCGTCCCCGACCTGGAGAACATCTTCATCCGCGCCGTGGAGGAGGACCAGAGCCATGCTGCATAGGATCGTCGCCATCGTCCGCAGGGAGTACCTGGAGCGGATCCGCACCAGGGCCTTCTGGGTGTCCACGCTGCTGGTGCCGCTCTTCATGGGGGCCATGATGGTCATCCCCGCCTGGCTCGCCGAGCGCGGCGGCGGCGAGTTCACCGTGGCGGTGCTCGACCTCTCGGGCCGCTTCGCCGGGCCCGTGAAGGCCGAGGTGGAGAAGCGCCTGGCCTCCTCCGATGAGAAGCTCTCGGTCCACCTGGCCATCGTGGACCCCGGCGCCGATCCCGAGGCCACCCGCGAGGCGTTGAAGGGCCGGGTCCAGAAGGGCGAGTTCGACGGGCTCCTGGTGCTGCCCGCGGGCCTGCCCGACCAGGGGGAGCCCGAGTACCTGGCCCCCAACGTGGCCGCCTTCAAGCTGCTCATGATCCTGGAACGCTCGGTGAACGACGCGCTGGTGGCGGACCGGCTCACGCGGGCGGGCCTGGACCCGGAAAAGGTCTCCGAGCTGACGCGCCGGGTGGACCTCAAGACCTTCAAGCTGGGCAAGAAGGGGGAGGAGACCCGGGACGAGGGCCAGGGCTTCCTGCTCTCCTACGGCTTCATGCTGATCATCTACATGAGCGTGCTCATGTACGGCATCTACGTGATGCGGGGCGTGCTCGAGGAGAAGACCAACCGGATCGTGGAGGTGGTGATCGCCACGGTGAAACCCTTCGAGCTCATGCTGGGCAAGATCCTGGGGATCGGCGCCGTGGGCCTGACCCAGTTCTCCCTCTGGGGCATCGCGCTCGCCGCCATCACGGCGCCGGGGGCCATGGCCGCCCTGGGCTTCGCCGGGGTGGAGCTGCCCTCCCTGCCGCCGCTCCTGCTGGTCTTCTTCGTGGTCTTCTTCGTGCTCGGCTTCCTGCTCTACGGCACGCTGTACGCGGGCATCGGCGCGGCCTTCGACACGGAGCAGGAGGCCCAGAACTTCCAGACCCTGGTGACGCTCATGCTCGTGGTGCCCCTGGTGCTCATGGTGCAGATCCTCAACCAGCCCGACGGCACCCTCTCGGTGGTGCTCTCCCTGGTGCCCTTCTTCGCGCCCATGCTCATGTTCCTGCGCATGACCCTCACGCCGGTGCCGGCGTGGCAGCTGGCCGCCGCCGTGGCCGGCCTGCTCGCCGCCATCGTGGCCTGCGCCTGGGTGGTGGGCAAGATCTACCGCGTGGGCATCCTCATGCACGGCTCCAAGCCCACATTCAAGGACATGGTGCGCTGGGTGAGGGAGGCGTAGGGAGCCGCCCGCCCGTCCGGGTGGCGCAGGGGCGCAGGGGCGCAGCATACGTCGCTGCCCGTGCGACACCCACCCGGCCCTCCGTGCGAGGTGCGACGCCCACCCACCTGGGAGAATGAACCACGGATTCAACGGTTTGGAAAGAAGACAGAAATGAACGAATGTGCGTTCGATTCCGCGCCAGACCAATGAGTCCGATCCATTGGAGAGATTTCAAGAAGCTCACGTTTCACGATCCGGGGCGAGTGGGTGGGCTTCACCCTTCACTTCTTCACTCTTCACCTCCTGCACCCCCGCGCCACCTCCTGCACCCCTGCGCCCCCTCTCCCCTGCGCCCCGGGCGGGCGGGGGCCGTCCTGACGTCTTCACGTCCTGACTTCCTCATCTCCCCACCCACCAGCACCACCGTCACATCGCACACGTTGGTCCCCGTGGGGCCGGTGACGAGGGCGTCTCCCGCGGCGGCGAGCACCGTGCCCGCGTCGTTGTCCGCGAGCGCCGCGACGGGGTCGTGCCCGGCGGCCCGGATCCGCGCGGTGGTCTCCCCGTCCACCACCGCGCCCGCGTGGGGCGTGACTCCGTCGATGCCGTCGGTCCCTGCAGCCAGGAGCACCCGCCCCCGGCTCCCCTCGAGCACCAGCGCCGCCGCCAGGGCCAGCTCCTGGTTCCGGCCGCCCCTGCCCCTGCCCCGGACCGTGACCGTGGTCTCGCCCCCGAAGACGAGGGCGGTCCGGTCGCCCGCGGGGATCCCCAGGGCCCTCGCGGCCAGCTCGCGGCCCCGGACGGAGGCCTCGCCGGTGAGTGGCTCCGGAACCACGGTGACCTCCCACCCGCCGCCCCTCAGGTGCGCCGCGGCGGCCTCCACGGCGCTGCGGTTGTTGGCCAGCACCACGGTCCGCGCCTTCCGCTCCCAGGGCTCCGGAGCCACGGGAAGCCCGGCCCGACCGCGGAGGAACTCCACCACGGCCGGCGGCACCCTCTCCGCAAGCCCGAGACGTTCCAGCACCTCCAGGGCGTCCGCCGCCGTGGTGGGCGAGGGCACCGTGGGACCCGAGGCGATGTCGGGCAGGGGGTCGCCCGGCACGTCGGAGATCAGGGCCGTGCGCACGGGCGCGGGCCAGGCGGCCCGGGCGAGCCCCCCACCCCCCGCCGCCAGGAGCTGGCGGCGGACGGTGTTCACCGCGCCGATGGGCGCCCCGGCCTCCAGCAGGAGCCGGGTGGTGGCCAGCACGTCCGCGAGCGCGAGCCCCTCCTCGGGGGCCGCGAGCAGCGCCGAGCCCCCCCCCGAGAGCAGAACCACCAGGAGATCGCCCTCCCCGAGCTCCCCGACCCGCGCCAGCAGCTCGCGGGCGGCGGCCTCCCCCGCCGCGTCCGGGTAGGGGTGGGCGCCCCGCCGGACCACGGCGGCCCGCTCCACGCCGGGAGGTACCGGGACACCGTGGGGCGTCACCACGAAGAGCTCGCCGGACCGCTCCCCCGCCGCCGTGAGCCAGGCGGCGGCCAGGCCGGGGGCCGCCTTGCCGATGGCCGCCACCAGGCGCCGGCCGGGAACCTCCGGCACCTCCATGCCGGCCAGGCGGAGGCCGCGGCCGTCACGAACCATGGCGGCCGGCAGCAGATTCTCCGGGAGGACCGCACGGACGGCGGCCCCGAACGCCGCCTCCGCCGCGGAGCGCAGGGTCTCGTCGGGCACCCTCCACCTCCCCTCAGGCGCGCCGGATCTTGGCCCTGAGGATGTAGGCCTCGAAGGCCAGGGCGGCCAGCCGCTTCACCAGGTCCGGGTTGAAGCGCCTGGTGCTCATGGTGACCACGGGAACGTGCCGGGTCCGCGCCGTCTCCACCGAGTTGGTGCAGGTGTGGCCGTCGATGCCCCCCAGCGCGTGGGCCAGGAAGGCCCCCTGCGGGAAGCGCAGCCTGTGGGGCCCGAGGGCCTCCGAGGAGGACCGTTCCGAGCAGGCGAGCGCGAGGAGCAGCACGGCGAGCACGGAACGGCGTGCGTTTCCCATGCTGGCATTCTACATCCCGTCCCGGCCGGAGGAGCGGGCGGCCCGACACAAGAAAACGGGGCCGCGGGTCGTCCCACGGCCCCGGTGGGCCGGACAGCCGGCACGGTGGGCCGCTAGGCGGCCTCCCGGTGGACCGGTTCGATGACCAGCTTCCCGTCGACGACATCCAGACGCACCGTGTCGCCCTCCACCACCTCGCCGGCGAGGACCTTCGTGGAGAGGGGGTCCTGCACCAGGCGCTGGATGGTGCGCTTGAGCGGCCGGGCCCCGAAGTCCGGGTCGTAGCCCTCCCGCGCCAGGAGCTCCATGGCGGCCTCGGTGGCCTCCAGGCGGATCCTGCGGTCGGCGAGCAGCTGGTTGAGCCGCTCCAGCTGGATCGCCACGATGGACTTCATGTGCTCCATGCCGAGCCGGTGGAAGATCAGCACCTCGTCCACCCGGTTGAGGAACTCGGGACGGAAGTGCCGCTTCAGCTCGGCCTCCACCTCGGCCATCATGGTCTCCCGCTCCGCCTCGCTGTACTGCTGGATCAGGTGCGAGGCGATGTTGGAGGTCATGATGATGACCGTGTTCCGGAAGTCCACCGTGCGGCCCTTGCCGTCGGTGAGGCGGCCGTCGTCCAGGATCTGGAGCAGCACGTTGAACACGTCCGGATGGGCCTTCTCGATCTCGTCCAGCAGCACCACCGAGTAGGGGCGCCGCCGCACCGCCTCGGTGAGCTGACCGCCCTCGTCATGGCCCACGTAGCCCGGAGGGGCACCGATCATGCGGGCCACCGAGTGCTTCTCCATGTACTCGGACATGTCCAGCCGGACCATGGCCCGCTCGTCGTCGAAGAGGAACTCCGCCAGCGCCCGGGCCAGCTCGGTCTTGCCCACGCCCGTGGGGCCCAGGAAGAGGAAGGATCCGATGGGCCGGTTGGGGTCCTTGAGCCCCGCCCGCGCCCTGCGCACCGCCGCCGCCACGGCTGCGATGGCGTCGTCCTGGCCCACCACCCGCTGGCGCAGCCGGTCCTCCATGGTGAGGAGCTTGGCCTTCTCGCCCTCGAGCAGGCGGGAGACCGGGATGCCGGTCCAGCGGGAGACCACCCGGGCGATGTCCTCCTCGGTGACCTCCTCGGAGAGCATGGAGCCGTGCTCCCGATGGTGCCGCGCCAGCTCCTCGGTGGCCTCCTCCAGGCGCTGGTTGAGCTGGACCAGCTGGCCGTAGCGGAGCTGGGAGGCCCGGTCCAGGTCACCCTCGCGCTCGGCGCGCTCGGCGGCCTCGCGGGTCTCGTCGATCTGGACCTTGAGCTCGCGGATGGCCGCGATGAGCTCCTTCTCCTTCTGCCACTGGGCCTTCATGGCCGAGACCTTCTCCTGGAGCTCGGCCAGCTCGGCCTCGATGGCCTCGAGCCGCTCCTTCGACGCGGCGTCCTTCTCCTTCGCCAGGGCCCGCTTCTCGATCTCCAGCTGCACCGCCCGGCGCTGGAGCTCGTCGATCTCCGTGGGCAGGGAGTCGATCTCGATGCGGAGCCTGGAGGCCGCCTCGTCGATGAGGTCGATGGCCTTGTCTGGCAGGTGCCGGTCGGTGATGTAGCGGTGCGAGAGGGTCGCCGCCGCCACGATGGCCCCGTCGGTGATGCGCACCCCGTGGTGCACCTCGTACTTCTCCTTGAGACCCCGGAGGATGGCGATGGTGTCCTCCACCGAGGGCTCCTCCACCAGCACGGGCTGGAAGCGGCGCTCCAGCGCCGTGTCCTTCTCGATGTACTTGCGGTACTCGGTGAGAGTGGTGGCGCCGATGCAGCGCAGCTCGCCCCGGGCCAGCGCCGGCTTGAGGAGGTTGGCGGCGTCCATGGCGCCCTCGGCGGCGCCGGCGCCCACCAGGGTGTGGATCTCGTCGATGAAGAGGATCACCTCACCGTCGGAGTCCACAACCTCCTTGAGGACGGCCTTGAGCCGGTCCTCGAACTCGCCCCGGTACTTGGCCCCCGCGATGAGGGCACCCATGTCCAGAGCCACGATCCTCCGGTTCTTGAGGATCTCGGGCACGTCGCCGTCGGCGATGCGCTGGGCCAGGCCCTCCACCACCGCCGTCTTGCCCACCCCCGGCTCGCCGATGAGCACGGGGTTGTTCTTGGTGCGCCGGGTGAGCACCTGCATGATCCGCCGGATCTCGTCGTCCCGGCCGATCACCGGGTCCAGCTTGCCCGCACGGGCCAGCTCGGTGAGGTCCCGGCCGTAGTTCTTCAGGGCCTCGTACCTGGCCTCGGGGTTGTCGTCGGTGACCCGGTGGGAGCCCCGGAGCTCCTGGATGGCCTGGAGCAGGGTCTTCTGGTCCAGGCCACGGGCAGCCAGGAGCTGCGCCGCCGAGGATGACGGCACGCTGGCCAGGGCCATGAGCAGGTGCTCCACCGAGATGTACTCGTCCTGGAACTGCGGGGCCAGCTTCACCGCCTGGTCCAGCACCTCCCGGAGGTCCCGGGAGGGATTGGGCTCGGCGGCGCCCTGGGCCCGCGGCAGGCGGTCCAGGTCCGCCATCACGTCCTGGATCAGCTGCGAGGCGGGCACGCCCACCTTCTCAACGAGGCGGGGTACCAGCCCGCCCTCCTGCTGGAGCAGGGCCAGCAGCAGGTGCGACGGGATCGTCTCGGGGTTGCCGCGCTCTGCGGCCAGACGGAAGGCGCCCTGGATCGCCTCGGTCGCCTTCACGGTGTAGTTGCTGTTGCCGTTCATGGAATCCTCCTTCCTCCCCGCCATCCCCCGGGCCGCATGGGGCCCGGACGGGGACCTGCCGGACGGGAAGCGCGGCGTGGGCCGCATTCACAATATCGGACCTGAGTCTGATTTTGTCAAGATCTGATGCTCACAATTTTGATATTGTTCTTATCAACCTTTTCGATGACCGGAGGTCACGACGTCAGGACCTCCCCCACCCGGGGGAGAGGGGCACAGGAGTGTGCGACGCCCTCCCGCCCGGCCGTGCGAGGTGCGACGACCCCCCGCCCACCCGTGCCCCTGGCACTGTCCGTGTCCGTGCCGGTGACCGTGTCCCTGACCCCGACCATGTCCCCGTCCTCGTCCATGACCATGTCCCTGTTCCTTTTCTTGTCCCTGTCCCCGCCCATGATCGTGTCCCTGTCCATGCTCCACGGCGTCCTTCGGCCCTCCACCGAAACAGGGTCAGGGTCACAGACACGGCCACGGTCAGGGTCACGGTCAGGGTCACGGTCAGGGTCACGGTCAGGGTCGGGGTCAGGGTCGGGGTGTGGATCGGGGGGCACCGGCGGGTGGGTGTCGTACCTCCCCCGTCCTCTTTCGTTTCGCGTCTCACAGCCCGGGCGGCCGGTGACCCGCGGTACAATGCGGGAACCGTTCGCGGAATGGATCGCAGGAAAGGAACCGACCATGGGAGAGCAGAACGTCCGGCATGCCACCGAGGTGGCGGAGCTCCGCCGCTTCCTCAAGCGCCTCCTCCGGGACGTGAAGGCCATGGAGCACATGCTCGAGCACGGCCTCATCGAGTCCGGCGTCCGGCGCATCGGCGCCGAGCAGGAGCTCTTCCTTGTGGACGACACCTGGCGCCCCGCACCGCTGGCCACCGAGGTCCTGGGCACCCTCGCGGGCCCCCACTTCACCACCGAGCTCGCGCGCTTCAACCTGGAGTTCAACCTGGACCCGGTGGCCTTCGGCGGCACCTGTCTCAGCCAGCTGGAGGGCCAGCTCGAAAGCCTGCTCGCGCGGGCCCGGGACGCGGCCGCGGAGCACGGCGCCCGGGTGGTGCTCACGGGCATCCTCCCCACCCTCACCAAGGGGGACCTCGAGCTGGAGAACATGACCCCCAACCCGCGCTACTTCGCCCTCAACGACGCGCTCACGCGCCTGAGGGGCGGCGAGTACAGCTTCCACATCAAGGGGATCGACGAGCTGAACTTCCACCACAACAACATCATGGTGGAGGCCTGCAACACCTCCTTCCAGGTCCACTTCCAGGTGGGGCCGGAGGAGTTCGCCCGCATGTACAACATCGCCCAGGCCGCCGCGGCCCCCATCCTGGCTGCGGCGGCCAACTCCCCCCTGCTCTTCGGCAAGCGCCTGTGGCGGGAGACCCGGGTGGCGCTGTTCCAGCAGTCCATCGACACCCGCCGCTCGGCCCCCCACCTCCGGGAGCAGGCGCCCAGGGTGAGCTTCGGGCGGCAGTGGGTCCGCTCCTCGGCCCTGGAGATCTTCCGCGAGGACATCGCCCGCTTCCGGGCCATCCTGTCCACCGAGATGGAGGAGGACCCTTTCGAGGCGCTCGGGGAGGGGCGGGCTCCCGACCTCCCCGCCCTCCGGCTCCACAACAGCACCGTCTACCGCTGGAACCGCGTCTGCTACGGCATCGGGGAGGGCGGCAGGGCCCACCTGCGCATCGAGAACCGCACCCTCTCGTCGGGCCCCACCGTCCGCGACGAGGTGGCCAACGCGGCCTTCTGGTTCGGCCTGGTGAGCGGCCTGCTGGGCCGCTACGAGGACATCACGCGCCACATGCGCTTCGAGGACGCCCACGCCAACTTCTTCGCGGCCGCCCAGCACGGGCTCAACGCCCAGCTCACCTGGCTGGAGGGACGCATCCTCCCCGCCAGGGACCTGATCCTGAAGGAGCTGCTGCCGCTGGCCCGCGAGGGGCTGCTGGCCTCGGGAGTGGACGACGGCGACGTGGAGCTCTATCTGGGGGTCCTCGAGGAGCGAGTACGCTCCAGCCACACCGGCGCCCAGTGGCTCCTCTCCTCCTTCGCAACCCTGGGCGAGAAGGGGCCCCTCGCGGAGCGGCTCAGCGCCCTCACGGCCGCCACGGCTCACCGCCAGGAGCACCGAGGCCCGGTTCACGGCTGGGAACCAGCCAGGCTGGAGGAGGCGGGCGGCTGGAAGCACAACTACCTCCGGGTGGAGCAGTACATGGACACGGACCTGATCACGGTGGGTCCCGACGAGCCCGTGGAGCTGGTGACCCACCTGATGGAGTGGAACCGGGTCCGCCACGTGCTGGTGGAGGACGAGGACAACCGGCTGGTGGGCATCGTCAGCCGCCGGTCCCTCCTGCCCCTGGTGGGCAGCTACGATCCGGAATCCGTGGACGGCCCCCTGCCGGTGAGCGAGGTCATGCAGCCGGACCCCATCACCGTGGCTCCCGAGACCTCCACACTGGAGGCCATCGAGCTCATGCGGCAGCACCGGATCAGCTGCCTCCCCGTGGTGAAGAACGGCCACCTGGTGGGCACGGTGACCCAGGACCAGTACATGGAGATTGCCGGCCGCCTCCTGGAGCAGAAGCTGCGGGAATGAGCACGGCTGCCCAGGCGCTCGCACCGCCGGGACTTGTCATCCGGGGCCGATCCGCGTATACTACGCCTCCCGTGGCCCGTCGGGCCACCGAGAGGTGCATCATGAAGCCAGGAATCCATCCCGAGTACCACGAGGTCGAGGTCCGTTGCGCCTGTGGCAACACCTTCACGACCCGCTCCACCAAGAAGGAGCTCCGGCTGGAGATCTGCTCCGCCTGCCACCCCTTCTTCACCGGCAAGCAGAAGCTGGTGGACACCGCCGGAATGGTGGAGAAGTTCGAGCGGCGCTACGGCAAGCAGAACGCCGGGCAGAAGTAGCTCGAAACCGGCCGCGCGAGCGGCCCCGACGACCCCGTGCCGGCTCCCGGGCCTGCGCGGGGTCTTCCGCTGGAAGGCCCCATGCTGGAACGCCTCGACGAGATCGTCCGACGCCACAGGGACCTGCTCGAGGAGCAGGCGGACCCCCACGTGGCCGTGGACCCCCGGCGGTCCCGCGAGGTGGCCCGGAAGCTGGCGGAGCTGGAGCCCGTGGTCCGCGCCTACTCCGAGTACCGGCAGGTGGTCGAGCACCTGGAGGGCGCTCGGGAGATCCTGGCCGAGGCCGACGACCCCGAGATGCGGGAGCTCGCCGAGGCCGAGGTGCGGGAGCTGGAGGAGCGCAGGGAGCAGCTCGACCGCCAGCTCAAGCTCCTTCTCCTGCCCGAGGACCCCAACGACCGGCGCAACGTGATCCTGGAGATCCGGGCCGGGACCGGTGGTGACGAGGCGGCCCTCTTCGCGGCCGAGCTGCTCCGGATGTACCAGCGCTACGCCGAGATGAAGGGGTGGAAGCTGTCGCTGACCGAGGTCAACGAGACCGGCCTGGGCGGCATCAAGGAGGCGGTGGGCATGATCGAGGGCGACCGCGTCTACTCCCGGCTCAAGTTCGAGTCTGGGGTCCACAGGGTGCAGCGCGTCCCCGCCACCGAGTCCTCCGGCAGGATCCACACCTCGGCGGCCACCGTGGCGGTGCTGCCGGAGGCCGAGGAGGTGGAGATCGAGGTGGACGAGAAGGATCTCCGCATCGACCGCTTCTGCGCCTCGGGCCCCGGTGGCCAGAGCGTGAACACCACCTACTCCGCGGTCCGGATCACCCACCTGCCCACCGGCCTCGTGGTCTCCTGCCAGGACGAGAAGTCACAGATCCAGAACAAGGCCAAGGCCCTCCGCGTGCTCAAGGCGCGGCTCAAGGAGATCCACGAGGCCGAGCTCGCCCGCGAGCGGGCCCAGGACCGCCGGAGCCAGATCGGGAGCGGCGACCGGTCGGAGAAGATCCGCACCTACAACTTCCCCCAGGGCCGGGTGACGGACCACCGCATCGGTCTCACCGTGCACCGGCTCGGCGAGATCCTGGACGGCAACCTGGACCTCATCCTCGAGCCCCTCATCACGGAGCTCCAGGCTCGCCGCCTCAAGGAGGAGCTGGGCTGATCCCTCCGGGTGGCCGGGTCAGAGCCCCAGGCTCCGGCACAGCGACTGGTGCCACCGCTCCGAGTACAGGTAGTTGACCATCAGGCCGCACGACTCCTCCAGGCCCCTCGGCGTGGTGCTGGCCGCGAACCGGACGTGCCTGCGCGCCACCGTGGCGCCGTTGCCCAGGTGGAAGCCGGCCACCGGGCAGAGGGGACGCCCGTGGGGTCCCGCTCCAGCTCTTCCAGGGCCTGCTCCAGGGTCCGCCGGAGCTCCTCCGGAGGGAGCTCGAGTTTCCGGACGATCTCCGGGAACAGCACAGTGCGGTCCTCACGGTCGAGCCCCCGGTAGATCCTGGCAAGCTCGCCCACGAGCCGCGGCCGGCCGGAGGGATCGTCCACGATCCTCCGGGCCAGGTCGAGGATCCTCCGGACCTTCTTCGGAACCCTGGTCTTCGTCGCCATGGTCACCTCCGATGCCGGAATCCCATCCTAGCCCGGATCTGTTCATGATGCTTCGGCTGTGCGGAGCGATCCACCCTTCCTGGCGGCGTTTTCTCGACTCGGTCGCTCGACGTGCCGCAAACCCCTCCTGCCGGCTCCCGCCGGGAGAATCCAGGCTAAGCTTCCGCCGTGGACCGACACCGGCGCAACCGTACGGCCGACCTCCTGGAACGGGCCGCTCGACGCCTCCCCCGGAGGGAAGGCCTTCCCGACCCGCGCCGGGAGGCCCTCTGGCTCCTGGCCCGTGCCTGGGGGGTCGAGGAGATCCGCCTCCGCCTGGAGCCCGCCGCCCCGGTGCCCCCGGAGGTCGAGGATCTCTTCCTGGACTGGGTGGAGCGGCGGGCCGCCGGGGTACCGGCCCACCACCTCACGGGATCCTGCCCCTTCTGGGGCCGTGACTTCCTCGTGACCCCCGCCGTGCTCATCCCCAGGCCCGAGACGGAGCTGGTGGTGGAGGCGGCCCTTGGCCTGCGTCTCCCCGCAGACGCGCGGGCCGCCGACGTGGGGACAGGGTCCGCCTGCCTCGCCGCCACCCTGGCCCTGGAGCGGCCGGCCTGGCATCTGGCCGCCACCGATCTTTCCATGGCTGCCCTGGCCGTCGCCCGGGCGAATGTCCGGCGGCTGGGAGCTCCGGTGCGCCTGGTCCGGTGCCACCTGGGATCGGCCCTGGCAGGAGGTCTGGACCTGGTGGTGGCCAACCTGCCGTACGTCCCGACGGCGGCGCTGGCCATCCTCCCCGTGGAGGTGCGTCACGACCCGGCGCCCGCGCTCGACGGGGGTCCGGACGGCCTGGACCTCGTCCGCGAGCTCGTGGCCGACCTTCCCCGGCTCATGGCCTGCGGCGGCACCGCCCTGCTCGAGCTGGGCGAGGACCAGGCCGAGGCGGTGGAGGTTCTTGCGGTCCGGCACGGCCTCAGACCCGTCGGGCGCATCCGCGACCCCGGGGGATGCGACAGGGTCGTCCGTCTCGTCCGGCCCTGACCGGAGGACGCTGAACGAGCCGCGCCCCGGACGGTGGCCGTCCGGGGCGCGGTGGTTCTCTTCTCTTGCGGGTCTACCAGCGGGGCCTGCGGCCTCCACCATCACCACGGGGACGCGCCTCGTTGACCTTCACGGCCCGGCCGTCGAGGTCGGTGCCGTTGAGCGCCGCGATGGCCGCGTTGGCCTCCTCGTCGTTGGGCATGGTCACGAAGCCGAAGCCGCGCGAACGGCCGGTGTCGCGATCGGTGATCACCGCCACCTCTTCCACGGCTCCGTACTCGGCGAAGGCGGCCCGCAGCCCCTCCTCGGTGGTGTTGTAGGACAGGTTTCCGACGTAGATCTTCATGCTTCTAACCTCCAGATTTCTGATGACCACGAGGACCTGGAGGCCTGCGCGGGCGTCAGGGGACCGATATCGGCCCGGCGCCAGCCGCCGGACCTTCCAGGGTCATTGTACCCCGAACCTCCCCGAAAACGCCACTCCCCCGTCGGACGAATCGTGACGGTGGTCGGGGCCGGGTTTCGGCGGCGGGGGAGGGCGGCATCGGTATCCGACGGGAGCCGGGTCCGGAAATCGGCAGCGATCAGCTGTGACCGGAGGCGGCGGATCGGGGCATGGTGCTCCTTCTTTTCTCCGCGCCCCTGGCCCTCCCGGGCGGACGGGCGAGCGCCACATCCTCTCAACGCCACCGTCATCCGCCGCCGCCTCGATCTCCGGCCCTTCACCCCCGGGGGGGCAGCGTGGGATCATGGAGCCGTGACACGGCGCATCAAGCTCACGGTGGCGTACCTGGGAACCCCCTTCCATGGCTGGCAGAGGCAGAGGGGCCAGCGGACGGTCCAGGGTGAGCTGGAGGCGGCGCTGGGAAGGCTCACCGGACACGCGCCCCCCACCGTGGTGGGGGCAGGCCGCACGGACGCCGGCGTCCACGCCCGTGGGCAGGTGGCCCACGTGGACCTCCCGGACGGCCTTCCTGCCGGGATCCTCCCCGGTGCGCTCGGCGCCGCGCTCCCCGCGGAGATCCGGGTGCTCCGTGCCGTGGCGGTCCCGGTCTCCTTCCACGCACGGCGCAGCGCGAGAGCGAAGCATTACGCCTACCGCGTCCACTGGGCGGGGCACCTCCTGCCCTGGTCGGCCCTCCGCTCCGCGCAGGTGGATGCACCACCCGACTCCGGTGTCGTCCGGGAGGCGCTGGAGCTGCTGCGGGGGCGCCACGACATGGCCTCGTTCACCGTCACCGATCCTGCGCAGGGCCCGACCGTCCGGACCATCCTGGGCGCCTGGGAGTCCCGGGGGCGCCGGACGTTGACCCTCCACTTCGTGGGCGAGGGCTTCCTGAGGTACCAGGTCCGGCGGATGGCGGGCGCGATCCTGGCCGCCGCAAGGGACGGCTCCGCCCGGCGGATCGCGAAGCTCCTGGAGAATCCCCTTCCGGGAGCTCCGGTACCCACGGCCCCCCCGGAAGGGCTCACCCTGGAACATGTCCACTACCGGCCCTGGCGGTATCCGGGCCGCGGCGGAAAGGCTGATCCCGGCACCGTCGAGGCCGCCCCACCTGTGGTAGACTCCGGGGCCCAGGGGTAAGTGAATGCGTCACTTGGATGAAATCGCGGCACCCGGAACACCGGAGCGGGCACTTCTGGACCGGATCGACCCGGCCCGGCTCCCCGCACATGTGGCCATCATCATGGATGGCAACGGGAGGTGGGCCAGGGCCCGGAAGCTTCCCCGCGTGGAGGGGCACCGGGCCGGCATCCGGGCCGTCCGCGAGACCATCGAGACCATCGCCAGGCTCGAGATCCCCGTCGTGACCCTCTACGCCTTCTCCACGGAGAACTGGAAGCGGCCGCGGTACGAGGTCCTGACGCTCATGGCGCTTCTCAAGGAGTACATGCGCAAGGAGCTCGACACCTTCGTCACCAACAACCTCAGGTTCCGACCCATCGGCCGGCTCCACGAGCTGGAGGCCTCCGTGCGGAGGGAGCTTGCCCGGGGCGTCGAGGCCACCTCGGGGTGCACCGGCACCGTGGTTCAGATCGCCCTGAACTACTCGGGGCGGCAGGAGATCACCGACATGGTCCGGGAGGCGGTCCGGCTGGCGCGGGCCGGAGAGCTCGAGCCCGGGCAGGTGGACGAGCCCTGGATCGGGGACCACCTGGGCACCGCGGGGCTCCCCGACCCCGATCTCCTCATCCGGACGTCGGGGGAGGAGCGGATCTCCAACTTCCTGCTGTGGCAGCTGGCCTACTCCGAGATCTACTTCACGCCGGTTCTCTGGCCGGACTTCGGCACCCGCCAGCTCCTGGAGGCCATCGTGGACTACCAGCAACGGGAACGCCGCTTCGGGGGGCTCCCCGAGATGACCGAGGAGGAGGAGAACCTCTTCCTGTCGGCTGGAGACGTCCGTGCCGGCACGTGAGGCGGCGGCGGCCGTCGCCATCCCGCTCCTTCTCGCCATCATCGTCTGGGCTCCTGTGTGGACCTTTCTCCTGGTCCTCGGCGCCGCGGTGGTGCTGGCCGCCGACGAGCTCCTGGCCATGGCCCGGGGCGCCGGCCTGCCCACGGGCCGGTGGGTTCCCCTGGCCGTGCTGGCCGGGACCCTCACCGCGGCCTGGGCCGGCGGACCGGTGCCCCTCCTCGTGGCGCTGGTCGCGGCCGCCATCGTCCTGCCGGCCGTCCAGCTGACCAGCTCCACCCGTCCCTCGGGGGCGCTCGCCGGCACGGCAGTGGCCCTGTTCGTCCCCGTGTACCTGGGCCTGGGCGGGGCCTGCCTGGGCTGGCTCCGGCAGCTCCCGGACGGACCCTGGGGCATCCGCTTCGTCCTCTTCTTCCTGGGCGTCATCTGGATCGGAGACTCCGGGGCCTACTACGTGGGACGGACCTTCGGCCGCCACCCCATGGCCCCCAGGATCAGCCCGAGGAAGACATGGGAGGGGCTGGCGGGGGGCGTGGCCGCCTCCTTCGCCGGCGCCGCCATCCTGAGGTTCGTGCTCACCCTCGACCTCTCCTGGAAACACACGCTGGCGGTGGCCGCCATCCTCGCCGTGACCGCACCCCTGGGCGACGTGGTGGAATCCCAGTTCAAGAGGGACACGGGGGTCAAGGACTCCTCCGGGCTGATCCCCGGCCACGGCGGGTTGCTGGACCGCACCGACTCGCTCCTGTACTCTGCCCCGCCGGTCCTCGGGTACCTCCTCGTCACCGGTGTGCTCGGTTGATCGCAGGGGTCGCCCGGCCTCCCGGCACGATCCCGTTCTCTCCGGTATCATGGGCTGCCGGGATCTCTCGGGCCACCGGCACCGGAACGGGATCCTCCCGGCGATGGCCCCGGAATATCCCTTGATTTCACGAGGTTGAATGACACCAATGCTGATCAATCTTCTGGCGTTCATTTTCGTTCTCGGGGTCCTGATCGTGCTTCACGAGGCGGGCCACTTCCTGGCAGCCCGTGCCCTGGGAGCTCCGGTGGAGATCTTCTCGGTGGGCTTCGGCAAGCGCCTGTGGGGGTTCACACGGGGCGGAACGGAGTACCGGCTCGCGCTCATTCCCTTCGGCGGGTACGTGAAGATCGTGGGACTGGGCCCCGACGAGTCCACCGTGGTCGGCGGCGGCGGGCCCGAACTCGTCCTCCTGCCCCGGTGGAAGCGGGTCCTGATCTTCCTGGGGGGACCCCTCACCAACATCGTCGCGGCCGTGGTCTTCCTGGCTGCGGCCTTCGTGATGGGCGTGCAGGTCCCCACCTACCAGAGTGGGCCGCCGGTGGTGGGGTGGGTGGAACCCGAGGCGCCCGCCGCGGCGGCGGGCATCCGGCCCGGTGATCGTATTGTCGCCGTGGACGGGACCCCCATCCCCACCTGGCGGGAGCTGGAGTCCAGCCTCCTCTCCGCGGGAGGCCAGGAGGTGACACTCACCGTGGAGCGGGGGGGTACCACGCTCCGGGTGAAGATCACCCCCCAGAAGGTCACACGCTACGGCTTCGGCTACGCGGGAATCCTGCCTCCGCTGGACGCCACCGTCGTGGAGCTGATGCCCAACTCGCCGGCGGAACGGGCGGGCCTGAGGCCGGGCGACCGCATCGTCGCCGTCAACGGGCAGCCCGTCACCCAGTTCTACGACCTCATCCGGCTGATCTCTCCCCACCCTGGCGAGACGCTCACCCTCACCGTGGAGCGGGACGGCGCGCGGATCCAGCTGCAGGTGGTGCCCAGGAACGAGGGAGGTGAGGGAAAGATCGGTATCCCGATCGTCTTTCCCACCCGGCTGGAGAGGCTCGGGCCCGTGGCCGCCGTGGGTGCTGCCGTGGCCGAGTGCCGCAGGATGACCGCGGAGACCTTCCGGATCCTGGGCCGGCTGATCCGCCGCAAGGCCTCCATGAGCCAGCTCTCCGGTCCCATCGACATCGCCAGGATCTCGGGCCGGGCGGCCAGGGCCGGCCTCCGGTCGCTCATCTGGCTGCTCGGCGTGATCTCGTTGCAGCTGGGAATCTTCAACCTGCTTCCGATTCCTGTGCTCGATGGTGGCCACCTGGCCATCCTGGCCATCGAGACGGCATTCCGGCGGGACTTTTCCACGAAAGTGAAGGAGCGGATCCTGGAGGTGGGTTTCATCCTCCTGATCCTGCTCATGGTGGTGGTGATCTACAACGACATCCTCAAGATCGTCCCGGAAAGCCTCTACAAGCTCCTTCCCGGGGGCGGATCCCCGTGATCGGGGTCACGGCGTGGTCCGGAACACAGGCCAGAGCCCGTTGAAGTGGTAGAGTCTGACTCGATGGGAGAGCGGCTTCTCGTTGCCGCGGTCTTCGTGACCGCCTTGGTGGCTGTCTTCTGGCTGGCACTCGTCCGGACGATCCACCAGGGGACGCTGACCGTTCCGGACCTCACGGGCTCCGACGTGGAGGAGGCCCGTCAGATGGCCCACGACCGGGGCCTCGACATGGAGATCGTCCGGCCCGGGGTGTTCTCGGAGGCCGTTCCGCCAGGATCCGTCGCCGTCCAGGAGCCCCTGCCGGGCTTCCACGTCAAGAGCGGTGCCACGGTGAGCGTTCGATTGAGCCTGGGCAACGAGCGCGTGGCGGTGCCCGATGTCCTGGGCGACTCGCTCCAGGGTGCCACGGCGGTCCTCGACCAGGAGGGGCTCCGGCCGGGGCGCAGGGCCACGGTTCGCGGCCAGGCCGCGGGAGACAGCGTCCTTGCCACGGCGCCACCCCCGGGAGTCGAGGTGGCGCCGGGGACCGAGGTGGACCTCCTGCTCAATGAGACCCCACGGCAGGCCCTCTGGGTCATGCCCTCCTTCCTGGCGCTCTCCCGGAGCACGGTGGAGCGATTCTGCCGTCAGCACCGCTTCCGCGTGGGCCAGGTTCACGAGGTGGCCTACCCGGGCCTGCCCCCGGGGACGGTGCTCCGGCAGTACCCTCCCGCCGGCAGCCCCCTCTCCCGATCCGATATCATCGCGTTATGGGTGAGCCAATGAGGCCCCGGATTGCTCCCTCCATCCTCTCGGCGGATTTCTCCCGCCTGGGAGAGGAGATCCGCGAGGTGGAGGCCGGAGGAGCCGACCTCATCCACCTGGATATCATGGACGGACACTTTGTCCCCAACCTCACCTTCGGTCCCCCCGTGGTGCGCTGGCTCGCCCGCCACACCGCACTGCCGCTGGACGCCCACCTCATGGTGACCGAACCCGATGCCCTCGTGCCCGGACTGGTGGAGGCCGGAGTCGTCCGTATCGCCATCCATGCGGAAACCTGCCCTCACCTCCAGCGGAGCCTCGCGGGGATCCGCGATCGGGGGGCCAGCCCCGGGCTCGCCCTCAACCCTGCCACGCCGCTGGTCTTCGCGGAGGAGGCCGCACCGTGGATCGACTTCGTGCTGGTCATGTCGGTCAATCCGGGCTTCGGGGGACAGCGCTTCATCGCCGGGAGCCTCCCGAGGATCGAGAGGCTCCATCGTTCGCTGGGCAGCCAGGGTGTCGAGATTGCCGTGGACGGGGGCATCACCCCCCGGACGGCTCCAGGCCTGGCCGCCGCAGGCGTGACAACGTTCATTGCGGGGAGCGCCGTCTTTGCCGCCCCCGACCGCGCGCGGGCCATCCAGGAGATCCGGGAGGCCGCACTCCAGGGAGGCCGGACATGAAACCACGTGCCTGCACGGTCCTCGTTCTTCTCGCACTGCTGGCACTCGTGCCACTGGGCGGGTGCAAGAGCTCCACGGGCGAGGAGAGCCTGCTCACCGAGCTGGCCAACCAGGACAAGGAGACCATCTACCGCAAGGCCGAGGAGCTCTACAGCGAGGGGAAGTTCTCCGAGGCCCGGAAGCTGTACTCCTTCCTGTACGACACCTTCCCCAACGACCCGCTGGGCCACAAGGCCGCACTCCGGATCGCCGACACCTACTTCCAGAAGAAGAACGTCGCGAGCCTCACGGAGGCGCGGCTCCGGTACCGTGATTTCGCCAACCGGTTCCCCAACGACCCGGATCGGGACTACGCGCTCCTGATGCTGGGCAACACCTACATCACCATGGGAATCCACCCGGACCGGGAGCTGACCAACGCCCTGGAGGCCCTCAAGGCATACCGTCAGGTGATCAATCTGTACCCGAACTCCCCCTACTACGACGACGCCAGGGCGAGGGTCCGGGAGGTGGAGAGCATCCTCGGGGAACACGAGTGGCTCGTGGCGAGATATTACGCCCGGAATAAGCGGTGGGGTGCCGTCATCCTGAGGCTCGAATACCTCAAGGATAATTACCCGGAATATGCCAGGATGGACGAGGCGAACGCGTTGCTCCAGAAGGCCAATACCATCCGTCAGCAACGGATGGAGGAGTACAACAGACTCGTGGAGGAAGCCAGGAAGGCCGCTGAAGAGGACAAGAAGGCGGTCGAGGAGATGAAGAAGAAGACACCGGCGGACGAACCGGCAACGAAGAAGAAAACGGAAAATGATTGACGGGCGCTGTCAACGTGGAGTAACCTTGATTGTGTTTCCAGGAACCGGGAGTTGTCCTATGAGAAGCGGTATTCGTTTGGCACTCGTGTTTGCTGTCCTGCCGGTGATGGTCTTGGCGCAAACGGTCTCACCGCCGCCTCAACCGCTGCACCTGGTGGGCGACCACTGGACACCCTACGATCCGCCGGCAGAGTTCCCCGAGGGCGCCAACGTCCACACCATCGTCAAGGGGGACACGCTGTGGGATCTCGCGAGACAGTACCTGGGTGATCCTTACCTGTGGCCACAGATCTGGGAGCGGAACCCCTACATCAGGGACTCCCACTGGATCTATCCCGGCGATCCCCTTGTGATCGACATCACAGTGCAGGAGGTGCCAGTGGAGGAGGAGCCGGTCCGGGAGGAGGAGTCGCAGACCTCCATGGCCCCTCCGGAGGAGTCCGAGGCCTTCGGTGAGGCGGTCCCCCTGGGCAGCACCTCCGACGTCTACTGCTTCATCGAGCTCAACGACGATCCCTCCCTCTACCCCTTCCGCATCGTCTCGGCCGAGCAGATTCACTACCAGTCCACCTTCACCGAGGGGGACGTGGTCTACATCGACGGCGGCACGGCCGAGGGTATTGCTCCCGGCGACAAGTTCTTCATCCTCCGCGACCGTGGGCCGCTGATGCACCCCGTGTCGAAAGCTTCCATGGGGAACCTCTACAAGCAGCTGGGACAGCTCACGGTCCTCTGTGCCCAGGAACACTCCAGCATCTGCGAGATCACCTCCTCGTGCGACTCGATTCCCATCGGGGCCCTGCTGCGTCCTTTCAGCCCCATCCCGGTTCCGCTGGCGGTCCGGTCGCCCCTCACCGGGCGGTGCGATCCACCCAGCGGCAACGTGACGGGATATGTGGTGTACCAGCAGGAGGGCATCCTGGATGCCGGAACCGAGCACCTCATCATCGTGGACATGGGATCGGCGGACGGCGTCTTCCCGGGGCAGTTCGTCACCCTGTTCCACGAGAACGCCGCTCCGGGCATGCCCCGCATCGTCATGGGCGAGGCCGGGATCCTGACCGTCGGCGAGCATTACGCCACCGCACGGATCCTGAACGCCTGGGGTTCCATCAACGTCGGGTTCCGGGCCGAGGTCAAGTAGCCCCTCCCACAGGAGCGTCACACACACCGACGGCCCGCCGGACCGGCGGGCCGTCGGTCGTCCGGGTCTCCCGGGGAATCAGTTCTTCTCGCCGGAATCCCCTCCTTCGCCCTGGTCCCTGTCCGAGGCGCCGGACTTCACCGAGTCCTTGAAGTTCCGGATGCCCTCCCCCAGGCCCCTGCCCAGCTGGGGCAGCTTGGAGGCCCCGAAGATGATGACGACGATGGCCAGCAGGATGAGAAGCTCTGGAAACCCGACGCTACCCAACATGATCCAGTCCCTCCAGCGGACAGTCTAGCAGAAGCTCCACCATCTCCGCGGGTGCTCCCAGGCTCTCCACGAGGGGCGCCATCCTGGCCGCCAGGGGAGGAACCCACTGGAGATACCGCCGCTCACCCCTGGAGAGGGCCAGGCGTGCGAAGGTCCCGAGCACCTTGAGTCCCCGGTGCGCCTCGGTTTCCGCCGCCCGCCCCTCCCATCCGGGATCCGCGGCCGTGGCCTCCGCCCATGCCTCGAGCCATCGTGCACGTTCCCGTGGGGCCAGCAGAGTGGGAAGGTCCCTGTCCCCCAGGAACGATGACGCATCGTAGGTGTCCGGCCCTACCAGGACATCCTGGAAGTCGATGATCCCCACATCCCCTTCGGGCAGGAAGAACAGGTTGTTGAGGTGGTAGTCCCTGTGGCACACCCTCTTCGGGTGCCGGTCCACCCACCGTACGAGGGTCCCGAGCCAGTCCTCGGAGGCCGGGGAAAGGCGCCGCCCGATCAACTCCCCGGCGAACCAGGTGCCGAAGGGAATCAGCTCCTCCCGGAGGCGGGACCCGGAGAGCGGGACGTTCCACGGGGGAAGCTCCGCGGGATCGAGGCGGGACAGGACCTCCAGGGGCCTGACGAGGTCCAGTACCTGTACCAGACGTTCCTCGGGCCCCAGCGCCGCCAGGACCCGGGCCGCATCGTGGGGCCCGAAGTCCTCCAGCACCGCCTCTCTCTCCTCCGCGTCCACCCAGAGGAGATCCGGGACCCGGAGTCCCTTCTCCGCCAGCCATCTCCGGACCTCGAGGTCCCGCCGGAACTCCCCCGGCCGGTCGCGCGGATACCTCACGAGGATGACCGTGTTCCCCTCCGGGGTCCGGGCCCTCGCGTACCGGCGGTACGAGGCATCACCGGCCAGATACCTCTCATCGCTCAACGGTGGCCTGGCGTGCCGCACATCACCTCCCGGACCCTTCTGTGGCCCCCATCAGGGTACGGCATCACGCCGTGGTGTACCATGGGAACAGACGGGGATGGCCGGTTGTTGACGCGTACGGAGGACGCATGGAAATGCCCGGGACACGGAAACTGCATCAGCTCCTGAAGCGGCTCGGAACGGCACTGCACGGCTCGGTGGTGGATTCCGACGAGGTGCAGGCATGCCTGAGGGAGCTGCACGAGGCGGGCTGGGATGCGGTGATGATGCTCGATGCCTCCGTGGTCTGCCGGGCCGATGGCGGTCTCGAGCCCGGGCAGGCCTCCCTGCACGTCCATGCCGATCCCCGGCCCCGGCCCAGGGTGGAGTACCGCATGAACCTCCACGATGCGGCCTTCCTGGCCGCCCTGGGCATCTCGCCCACACGCCACCGCTCCACGCAGGGTTCGAGGTCCGTCAGCGGTTCCGATGAAACCCCTGACCGGTAGGTCCGCCTCCGCCATCTCCGAGCTGGTCCGGGACGTGGTGGACCGGCCGTTCCGTGCCCGGCAGGTGGCCCTGTGGGTGCTCCAGCGCAATGCGCGCAGCTTCGACGAGATGACGGACCTCCCGAAGGCGCTCCGCCGCGAGCTGGCGCGGCGCTTCTCCCTCCATGAGCCCGAGATGGCGGAGGTTGTCGCCAGTCTTGACGGGTCACGGAAGTACCTGCTGCGGCTCGCCGACGGGACCACGGTGGAGGCCGTCTCCATGCCCGAGGGCCAGAAGGTGACCCTGTGCCTGTCCTCGCAGTCCGGGTGCGCCGTGGGATGCACCTTCTGCGTCACCGGTGCCCTGGGTGCCGGGCGGAACCTGACCCCCGAGGAGATCGTTGGCCAGTACCGGCTGATGGTCCGTGACCTCGGCGGTGACGTGGAGCGGGTGAACATCGTGTTCATGGGCATGGGCGAGCCCCTCCTCAACACCACGCACCTGGGCACGGCACTGGAAGCCCTCATGGAGACCGTCAGCCCGAAGCGGATCACCGTGTCCACCGCGGGCATCCTCCCGGGCATCCGGTGGCTGGCCGGCCTTCCCCGCCGCCCGCTCCTGGCGGTCTCGCTCAACGCCCCCGACCAGGAGCGGCGGGAGGCCATCATGCCCATCACCCGCCGCTATCCGCTCCCGGATCTCATGGCCGCCCTCCGGGCCTTCCCGCTGGAGCGGGGCCGGAGGATCACCTTCGAGTACGTGCTCATCCGGGGGCTCAACGACGCCCCGGAGGACGCCGGCGCCCTGGCCCGCCTCCTCCGCGGCATCCCCTCCAAGGTCAACGTGATCCCGCTGAACGAGGATCCGGACCACCTGCCCGGCCTCCGGCGCCCCGACGACGGAACCATCGACCGGTTCGCCGCCAGGATCCGGGACGAGGGCCTCACGGTGACCGTCCGCCGTTCCAGGGGCTCCGACGTGGCCGCTGCGTGCGGTCAGCTGAAGGGGCGTCAGGCGTCCAGGAGCGCCACGGCCGACCACTGCCTGCCGGCGGCGTCCCCGTCCCGGCGGTAGGACGCCAGGCGGGGGTCGCAGGCCGTGCACCCCCCCACCCGTTCCGCCCCGAAGGGGCCGACGCCCGCCATCACCAGCTGGTGCACGATGATCGCCCCCAGATCCACGCGCCCCTCGTGGAGCCACTCCCCGGGATCCCCCGCCACGCGCCCGAGAGCCTCCACCACCTCAGAGCCCACCTCGTAGTGGCAGGACCCCACGTGGGGACCCAGGACCGCGGTGAGCTCGCCCGCAGGCACACCGTACTCCACCTCGAACCTCCGGACCGCCCGCGGGACGATGCCGGCAGCAGCGCCCCTCCACCCGGCGTGGACGGCCGCCACAACCCCCCCGCCGTGGATCAGCACGGGGACGCAGTCGGCCGTCCGGACCGCCACCACGATTCCCGGCTCGTCCGTGAGGAGACCGTCGCATCGGCCCACACAGGCGGCGCCCTGAAGCGGGTTCCCCGGCTCCCGGGAGAGCGAGGCCAGGATCCGCCCGTGGACCTGCCGGCACCACCGCACGGCCTGCGCCCCACCCGGCAGGGACCCCAGGAGCTCCACGGGCGGCCCGTCATCCCCGGCATCCCCGTACCGCGGGCCCAGGCCGAGGGCCATCCACACGCGCCCCTGCAGGGCCACGAGGGCCGTCACCTCACCGGACCGGATCTCGCGCCACATCCATCCCCTCCACCGGATGGGGAGAACCTCCCCCACACCGATTCACCCGATTATCCCCCACCTCCACGAGCATGGAGACCCGCCCTCCGCAGGATGGGGTGGCCGGGCGCTCGCACACCCCCCCCCCCCCCCCCCGGTGGTACAATCGCCACGCTGGAGGATCCGTGGACGTTCCATCCAAACCCTGGGTTCAGCCCGGTGATCCGAGGGTTCACCGGCCGGCGGTGGGCCCGTGATCCGGCTGCGTGACCTCCACAAGACCTACGATTCACGCCACGTCCTCCGCGGCCTGAGCCTGCACGTGGAGCCCGGGGAGTTCGTGTTCCTCACGGGGCCCTCCGGTGCGGGCAAGAGCACCTTCCTCAAGCTCCTGTACGCCGCGGAACGGCCCAGCTCCGGCGAGGTCTGGGTCAACGGCCGGAGAGTGGACCGGATGTCACGGAAGGAGCTGCCCACGCTGCGGCGCACCATGGGGGTCATCTTCCAGGACTTCAAGCTCCTCCGGCGGAAGACCGTGCTGGAGAACATCACCTTTGTCCTGAGGTTCCACGGCCTCGGCCAGAAAGAGGCCCACCGGAGGGCCTACCTCACCCTCAAGCGGCTGGGCCTCCAGCACCGGCAGGCCGCATTCCCTGATGCACTCTCCGGCGGCGAGCAGCAGCGGGTCGCCATTGCCAGGGCCGTGGTCTACCAGCCCCGCCTCATCCTCGCGGACGAACCCACGGGAAACCTCGATGCGGAGCTCGCGGCGGAGCTCATGAGCCTGCTGTGCGAGATCAACTACCAGGGAGCAACGGTGGTGGTGGCCACCCACGACCAGGGGCTCCTGGAGTCCATCCCCGCCCGGACCCTGGTCCTTCACCATGGAACCATCCAGTACGACGGGAACTGGCCGCCATGATGGGGCACATCCTGGCCGAGGCCTCGGCCCTGCTCCGTCACCGGGCGCTGGTGAGCCTGGCCCTGGGACTGGCCCTGGCGGTCCCGCTGGCACTCGGGGGCCTGACACTGTGCCTGGACCTGTGGCTCGCTCCGCTGGTGTCCGGCCGGCCCGACAGGATCACCGTGGAGATCCTGCTCCATCCCGACCTCTCCCCGGAGGATCAGGCCCGCTGGATCGAGACCACCGCCGCGGAGCACCCGGAGTGGGAGGTCCGTGAGGTGCCCCCCGGAGAGCTTGCCGCCCGCCTCGCCCGGTGGTTTCCCTACCTGAAGTCATTGATGGATGAAAGCACCCTCCAAATGGTCCCGGCACTGGTGGAGATCACCACGGCCGAGCCCACCGCTGTCGAGAACCTCCGGGAGGCCCCGGAGGTGCTCGCCGTGGGCCCCACCGAGCCGGTCACACGGCTCCTCCGGCGCGCGGGGCTCCAGATCCGGCGGGCCCTCGCCCTGGTCTCGCTCGCCCTGGTGCTCGGAGCCGGCCTCCTGGCCTCCGTCTGGACCCACCTGGAGATGTACCGCCACGCGGACGAGATCACCATCATGCGGCTCGTGGGCGCCACCGAGGGCGCGGTCCGGGGGCCCTTCCTCGCCGCCATCACGGTCACGGGCCTCCTGGCGGGCCTTCTGGGTGCGGCGGCCACCTGGGCTCTCGTCCACTGGGCCGGCAGCGTGGCCTCCACGGTGGGGCTCGCAAGGCCTCCGCTCCCTCTCTGGATCCTCGCCGCACAGGTCCTGGTGGGCGTCACCCTCCCCCTGCTCACCGCCTGGGCCGCTCTGGCCCGGCACGCGGACCTCGAGCTCACCTGAGACGATGCTCCCCCGTGGCCGGCTTGCCGGACGATGGCAGGGAGGTCCGGGCATCCGGCCCACGAAAAACGCGCCCCGGAGGGCGCGTGGATGGTTCTCGTGAGGTGGTGCCTCAGCGGTTCTTGATGGCGGCCTTGAGCTGCTGGACCTGCTCCCGGAGCTGCTGGGCCTCCTCCACCTGGCCGAGCTTCTCCAGCTCGTCGGCCTGGGCCTCCAGCGCGGCGATCTTCCGCTTGTACTCCTCGAGCTGCCTCTCGGCCTCCTCATTCTGCTTCTGCTTTTCCTTCTTGGCCTTCATCTCGTTGACCTTGGAGGTGTTGCCGATGGTGGCGTACATCTCGATGGCCTTGTCGTAGCTCTTCTTCTTGTCGTAGATGTAACCGAGCTGGTTGTAGACCTGCCGCCGCAGCTTGCCGTCGGCTCCCAGCTTGATCGCCTTCTGCAGCTCGGCGATGGCGGTATCGTACTTGCCGAGCTGGGTGTAGCTCTGCCCCATGTAGAAGTGGACCAGTGCGTTCTGGGGCTTCTTTGCGGCCGCCTTCTCGAACCAGGTGAGGGCGCTCGAGTAGTTCCTGGCACCGAGCAGGGTCTCCCCGGCCAGCAGCAGGTGCTCGAAGGTCGGCCTGGCCGAGGCCAGCTTCTTCGCGATCCTGGCCGCCTCCTGGTAGTAGGTCGCCTTCGCCGAGGCACTGGCCCGCCGTCCGGCGGCGATGGCGGCGTAGACGGCGGACCGCCCGCTGCCATAGTCCTTGGGGTTCAGACTGAAGGCCTTGGCGAAGGCCCGGAACGCCCTGGCGTCATCGCCCGCCTCGTTGTACGCCACACCCAGGGCCTGGAAGAGCCGGGCGTTCTTGGGATCGGCCCGCGTCTGCTGCTCCAGCACCCTGATGGCCTCCTGGGGCCGGTTGGTCTTGGTGGCGGCCCGCGCGAACAGCAGGGCGTACAGGCCCTTCTGCCGCGCCGCGAGCTTGGCGGGCTTCACCTTCTTGAGGAGGGAGTACGCCTCGGCATACTGCTTGGCCTGGATCAGCACCTGGGCGAGCGCCACCTTGTACTGGGGGTTGTCACCGTCGAGCTCCACGGCCTTCCGCAGGTTCCCGAGCGCCTGGCTCGTCTGCCCCAGCTGACTCTGGGCGAGTCCCAGCATGTAGTATCCGCCCGCGAAGTCAGGGTTGGTCTTCGTGACGTCGGTGAACTCCTTCACCGCCGTCCTGTAGTCCTTCTTCTGGTAGGCGGCCACTCCCTTCCCCCAGTCCGCGAAGGCTGGCAGGGACACCACCGTCAGAAGCACCGCCAGGACCGCGAGGGTCCGCCAGGGCCGGGTTGTCCACATCATTGGGTTTTCCTCCTCGCCGACGCCGCCGCGCCGGATTCCGTCGTCATTCCAAGCAACGGTCTCACCTGCTCATCGAACATGGCCGCCACGTCGGCGCCCTTGAGCAGGGAGATGGCCTTGCTGTGCTGGTCCACCATCTCACGGATTGCCTCGATACCATCGCCACGCTCGATGCGGGTCCTGGCCGCGAGGTACTGCCGTTCGATGGTCCGTTCTCCGGACTCTCCCGTCACGCTATGGGCCATCTTCCGGATCTTTTCCGCAAGCCCCAGCAGGGTCACGGGGCTTGGCCCGCCAGAAAATCCCGATCGGGAGCTCTCGCCGCTTCCCTCCTCGCGGAGGGCCACGAGTCCGGAGGTGATCATTCCGAACAGGAGCTTCGAGACGTCGAAGGCCGACCACCGGAGAATCCTGGCGATCTCCCTGATGGTGCGATTCCCGTCGATCCTGGTGATGAGGATCCACTCCTGGGGGCTCAGGGTCACCTGGTCCTGTCCCTGTCCCCGGTCCGCAAAGTACGGCACCAGGTGGAGCGAGGGAATCTTCCGGGAGAGCACTCTCCACTCGTCGAGCCGCCGTGCCGCCTCCATCATGAGGTTGGCATTGGACTTCTGGATGGTGACGCGCGGGGCCTCCTCACCGGGGGTGAACATGAACTCTCCCTCGGACCAGATGGCCATCTCGTAGACCGCGTGCTCGCCCGTGAGCTCGCCCACGCTGGCATCCACGATCTGACCCTCCTTCAGAAAGATGACACCCTTCGTGTCATCCCTCTCAAGGTGGAACGCACCCGTCTTGCCCGACACGGCCACGAGCTGGATCACGTCGGGCAACGAGAGCTCGGAGAGGGATCCCTGAAGCGCCATGGACCTGTCGTTCCCCCACTACTGGAGCGAGAACCGCACGGTCAGAACGTAGATGACCTCCACGGGCTTGCCGTTGAGTGTGGAAGGCTTGAACTTCCACTTCTTCACCGCATTGACCGCGGAATCCGTCAGGCCCAGGGGCATGCCCCGGAGGACCTTCACGCTCTTCACTTTCCCCCGCTTGTCAATGACACACTCCAGCACCACCACGCCCTGCATTCGCGCCCTGCGGGCGGCCTCGGGGTAGACGGGCTGTGGTGCCGAGATCTTCACCGGCTCCGTGATGTTCCCGCCAGCCACGAAGCGGACGGGGCCCTCGGGCTCCGGTGGCGGCGGCGCCTCGGGCACGCCGAGCACCAGGTTGTCATCGGGGATGAAGTCGATGTCCTCCTGGGGCTCCTCCTCGCGGATGGGCTCCGGCTCGTCCGGCGTGGGATCCGGAATCGGGACCTTCTTCATCTTCGGCTTCGGGATCTTCTGGAGCTCCTGCTTGGGAGGCTGCTTGAACTTCACCTGCTTGACCACGAAGATCTTGGTCTTGTTCTTGTTGGCATCAGCCGAACCCGCAGCAAAGGAGGGCCAGTGCATGATGAAGAAGATCACATGCAGCACCACGGCGATCCCGATGGACCACCGGAACCACTTGCGCTCCTGAGCCTCTTCCTCCGCGATGATCTCGATGACCGTCGGCCGGAGCTTGGGGCCGGCAGCAGTCGTCCTGTTCGCGCTGTTCTTGTTGTCGGTCACGTTGTCCCCCTCGTCCTACTGGACACCGAACAGTTCCCAGATGTTCTGGATCTCACGCTGGGTCGGGATGGAGATGGTCTTGATCTCCACGCCGATCTTGTCCGGCGCCTGGCGCAAGAGATCGAACACCCGGATCATGTCCCCGTAGGTCGCTTCGGGATCGGTCCTCAGGATGACCGGCTTGTCGGGGTTCTGCTTCAGCTTCTCGGCGATGTAGGGCAGAATCTGCTCCAGGGCCATCTCCTTGCCATCCACGAAGACGACACCGCCCTGCTGGACGTGGACGTCGATGGAATCCTCCCTCTTGATCTCGGGAGTCGTGGTGGAGTCCTCAGGAAGCTGGAAGTCCAGGCCACGGGTCGCCGAGAAGACCGAGGTCACCATGAAGTAGATGATGAGCAGGAACGAGATGTCCGCCATGGATCCGGTGAAGATCTCGGACTCGATGTCTTTCTTCTTGACATTCAGCATCGTTGCCCCCACCTACCCCACGTCCTCGACGGTCTTCTGCTCCGAGAGCAGGAAGATCACCTTGGCCTTCGCCTGCTTGAGGGCGTCGAGCACCTTGTCCACGTAGTCGTACTTGGTATCCTTGTCCGCCTTGACCACGAACTCCTTGTAGGGGTTCTCGGCCACCACGTTGGAGGCAAAGGTCACCACCTCCTCCTCCGAACCCACGGGGAGGGACATCTCCTTGCCCGTGGAGACCCGGATCACCCCGGCCTTGTCGATGGAGATGAAGGCGGCCTCCTTGGGGATCTCGGTCCGCACCCACGTCTTGGGCAGCTTGACCTGGGTCCTGTCCACCTCGGGGTTGTAGGTCAGGACGAAGAATACAATCAGCAGGAAGACGATGTCCGCCATGGACGCCGTGAAGATACCGGCCTCCGTCCTCCTGGCCCGTCCTCGGATGATAGCCATCGAGGCCTCCCTTCCTAGGCCTGCTGGCCCTCGCCTCCCTGGCCGTACCGCTGACTGTCCATCTCGCTGAAGGTCTCCAGCAGCATGTTGGTGGCAGTCTCGATATCACGCACAAACCGGTTGATCTTGGTGGTGTACCAGTTGTAGGCCAGCTGGGCCGGAATCGCGATGATCAGACCGGTGGCGGTGGTGATGAGCGCCTCCGAGATACCGGCGGCCACCTTGCCGGGGTTGGTCAGACCCTCGGAGGCCAGTGTCGCAAACGACTTGATCATGCCGGTCACGGTCCCGAGGAAGCCGAGCATGGGAGCCACGTTCGCCGTGGTGGCCAGCACGCCCATGCCCCGCTCGAGGCGGTCAAGCTCGTACAGCGCCGCATTCTCGATCGTCTTCTCGATGTCCTCACGGGTGTGGCCGTACCGCAGCAGGCCGGCCTTCATGACGGATGCCACCGGGCCCTTGTACTGCTCGCAGACCTTGATGGCTTCCTTCACGTTCCGGTTCACCAGCAGGGCCTTCCGGATCCGCGTGAGGAACTCGTTGACGTTCACCTTCGCCTTGGTCAGCGCGATGTAACGCTCGATGATGAACGTGAGCGCCAACAGGGAGAAGAACAGGAGCGGCCACATCATGGGTCCACCCTGGCGGAAGTAGGTGTAAAGCTGTCCGAACTGCACGGCTAGTCCTCCCTTTGCGATGTTTCCAGCGGACCCGACGTGGCCCCGCTTGGATGCACATTGTTACCGAAACCTCTCCCCGACACAAGTGGGCTCGTCGACCCACCGGTTGATATCGAGCCGTCAACCTGCTCCCGGCTGAGGGCAAAGAATGCTAGCATGACAGGTTACCTCGGTCAAGGCGCTCCAGCGCCGTCCTCCGGGGGGCTGCCTGGAGGTGGGCCAGCGCCACCGCCATGGCGTCCGCCGCGTCCTGAGGGGGGTCGGAGTCGAGCCCCAGCAGGCGCCTGGCCATGAACACCACCTGCCGTTTCTCGGCCTGGCCGAACCCCACCACCGCCATCTTGACCTGGGCCGGCGAGTAGCCTTCCACCGGGATGCCGTGGCGTCCGAGCACCGCCAGGATCACGCCACGGCTCTCGGCCAGCAGCATGGCCGACTTGACATTGGCCTTGCTGAACGGCGTCTCCACGGCCGCCTCCTGGGGAGTCCACCTGCCCACCACCTCCTCGAACTTCTCGGCGAGCCGCCCCAGGCGCTCGGCGCGTGACCCGCCCCCCGTTCTCAGGACGCCGGACCCGGCGAGCAACACACGGTTGCCCTCGGACTCGAGGACCGCCCAGCCCGTGGCGGACGAGCCGGGATCGACACCCAGCACACGGGTCACAGCGCGGCCAGGATCTCTTCGTCCACGTCGAAGTTCGCCCACACGTTCTGGACGTCGTCGTGGTCGTCGAAGGCGGTCATCAGGCGGATCATCTGCTGGGCCTGCTTGCCCTCGAGGCGAACGGTGGTGGAGGGCTCCATCTCGAACCGGGCGGACTCCACCGGAACGGCATGCTCCTCCAGCATGGTCTTCACCTGGTGGAGCTCGTCCGGGGCGGTGGAGATCCTGAAGTACTCGTCGTCGTCCGCATCCAGGTCCTCCGCCCCGGCCTCCAGGACCAGCTCCACGAGCTCGTCCTCCTCCGGCGCGCCCTCCTTCGGAACCAGGATCTGTCCCTTCCTGGTGAAGACCCACGCCACGCAACCGTTCTCACCAAGGTTGCCCCCGTGCTTGGAGAACAGGTGGCGGATCTCCGCGGTGGTCCGGTTGCGGTTGTCGGTGAGGACCTCGAGCATCACGGCCACGCCCCCCGGCCCGTACCCCTCGTAGCTCACCTCCTCGTAGGTGACCCCGGGCAGCTCTCCCGTTCCCCTCTGGATCGCCCGCTTGATGTTTTCGGCGGGCATGTTGGCCGCCTTGGCGGCCTGGACCGCGGCCCGGAGCCGGGGATTGGCCTCGGGATCGCCTCCTCCCTCCCGCGCCGCCACGGTGATCTCGCGGATGATCTTGGTGAAGATCTTGCCACGCTTGGCATCTTCACGTGCCTTCTTGTGCTTGATAGTGCTCCACTTGCTGTGGCCCGACATGGCGCCTCCTTCGCAGGACACCGCCGGCTGGCGGAAGAGTCATTATATACAGTACAGGCGACCTCCGGTTCCGCAGGCTCCGCGGATCCGGCGCCGGTTGACTTTACCGGACGCTCCCCGATAATGAAAACGGGACCCTTGGTTCTTCGAGCGATAGGGAGTTAGGCGGGCAGATGAAAGCACACGTCCTTCTCGTCGAGTATGAGCCGCGATACGTGGACCGGGTGACGAAGGCGCTCACGGGTGCCGGACACGAGATCAGGGTCGCGGCGGACCTGGACCAGGCGGTCGCAAGCTGTGCCCATTTCGAGCCCCACGTGGTGATCCTCACCTCCGTTCTGCCCCGGGTGAAGCTCGAGGACGCCATCACCCAGCTGCGGGCCCGTGCGGGTCTCCGGAACACACCCTTCCTGATCCTCATGTCCGGGTACCGGGGTACGGACCCGGCGGCGGACGCCGAGGGCTACGGCGCCCAGGACATCCTGGAGCGGCCCTTCTCCGGCGATGCCCTGGTGCAGAGGGTGGAACGTCTCCTGGAGAACGCCGTGAGCCCGGCAGCCACACAGGCCATTCCCCAGGACATGCTGGAGGCCCTCCGGAAGAAGGCGGAGTCCACCGGCGGCGGCACGTCGCTCACCTCGGATGACCTCTTCGGTGACATCCTCTCCGACGTGGAGGGCGGTGGCGAGGAGCCCGAGGCCGTCCCCGCGAAAACCGAGTCGCCAGAGGAGAAGGCCTCCAGCGAGATCGACAAGACCCTGGCCGATGTCCTGGGAAACCTTGAGAGGCCCGGTCCCGCACGACCCAAGGTCTCTACGGCCGAGGCAGACGTGGACGCCATCCTCTCGGAGACGCTCGCTGGCCTGGACGTACGGCCTGCCATGCGTCCTCCGGGTGGCGCTCCATCCGCACCCCCTGCGGCCCCCGAGAAGTCCGGGAAGCCCCATGTCCCCGCGGAGCGGACGGCTCCTCCTGGCCCCCCGGCGGAGCCCGGTCAGCCAGCGCCCCCCGAGGGCACGGCCGATGAGGAGGGGGAGCGTTTCGGCCAGTACATCCTGATGGAGCACATCGCCACCGGTGGCATGGCCGAGGTCTACAAGGCACGGATGCTGGGCATGGAGGGGTTCAAGAAGACCGTCGCCATCAAGCGTATCCTGCCACACCTGACGGACAACGAAGAGTTCGTCACCATGTTCGTGGACGAGGCCAAGCTCGCGGCGCAGCTCAACCACAACAACATCATCCACATCTACGACCTCGGGAAGATCGACCGCTCCTACTACATCGCCATGGAGTACATCGAGGGCCGCGATCTCCGCTCGGTGCTGACCCGGTGCCGGGACCGGGGGGTGACCCTCCCCATTCCCCTGGCGCTTTACGTGGCCAACCTCCTGGCCTCGGCACTGGACTATGCCCACAGGAAGCGCGACTTCGAGAACCGGGAGCTGGGGCTCGTCCACCGGGACGTCTCGCCACAGAACGTCCTCATCTCTGAGGACGGCGACATCAGGCTCTGCGACTTCGGCATCGCCAAGGCCGCCTCCAAGGCCTCCCACACCCGGGCCGGCGCGCTCAAGGGCAAGCTCCAGTACATGTCGCCCGAGCAGGCGTGGGGCAAGTCGCTGGATCACAGGTCCGACCTCTTCTCGCTGGGCCTCGTACTCTTCGAGATGCTCACGGGGCAGAAGGTGTTCTCGGGGGACTCCGAGCTCTCCATCCTGGAGCAGGTCCGGAACCCCGAGGTGGACCCGCCCTCCAAGTTCAACCCCGAGGTCCCGCCCGATGTGGACGCCATCGTCCTCAAGGCGCTCGAGGCGGACCGGGAGCACCGCTACCAGAGCGCCCGGGACTTTCAGCAGGACCTGGAGAAGGTCCTGCGCGACCACGGCTGGTCGCCAGGTCAGGCCGATCTGGCGGCCTTCGTCAAGGAGCTCTTTTCCGGGGAGCCGGAGGCTGCAGGTGCGCCCCCGGCCGCCGCGGTACCGCCACCCTCGCCCCCCGAACCTCCGGTTCCGGAACCCCCGGCCCGTCCGGAGCCCGAGTCCGGAGAGCCCGTGGTCGTCCCGCCCGGACCTCCCGACGAGCCTCCGATTCCCCCGGGGGAGGATGGCGAAGGTCCGGAGGAACCCGGAGAGCCCACGCGGAAGAAGACCCCGGTCGCCCTCATCGCCGGCATCCTGGCGCTGCTTGCGGTGGCGGCCGTGCTCTTCTTCGTGCTCCGGGGCGGAGGTCAGGCCCCGGCCGTGGCGGTGGTCCCGACGCCCACCCCCCCGGAGCCCACGGCCACGCCCACACCCTCCGAGGAGCTCAGGCAGCTGATCCGGCAGCAGGCCGAGGCCCTCGTCGCCTCCCAGGAGGAGGAGATGAGGAAGCGCCTCGAACAGGAGTTCCCCACGCCCACGCCCATTCCACCGACGCCGACCCCCACCGAGACTCCCACGCCGGAGCCCTCGGCGACACCCACGGCCACGCCCACCATCACCCCGACCCCGGTGCCGCCCACACCGACCCCGATCCCCCCCACGCCGACCCCCTCGGTCCGTGAAGGCGAGATCGTGGTCCCGGGCCCCGATGTCAAGGCACCCGTGCTGCTCAAGCGGGTGGCCCCGTCCTACCCGCCCGTGGCACGCCGCCTGAAGCTCAGCGGCGAGGTCCGTCTCCGTGCCCTGGTGGGCACCGACGGCCGGGTGGAGGACATCCAGATCCTCAAGGTCTCCCGCCAGGGAGTGGGGTTCGAGAAGGCCGCCGAGCAGGCCGTCCGCCAGTGGGTCTACCGGCCCGCCACCAAGAAGGGCGTGAAGGTGAAGATGTGGATCATCGTCCGCGTTCCGTTCGCGGTGCAATAGCAAGGAAGGAGATCATGACCGTGCTGACAGATTCCCAGAAGAAGTTCTACGAAGAGGCGCTCAACACCACCAAGCAGGAGATCCAGGAGCTGGAGAACCAGATCCAGGAGGAGCTGGCGAAGGTCAAGCAGAAGATCGCCGATCTGCAGACGGCCCAGAAGGCCGCCCGCCAGATGTACGACGCGGCCTGCCAGCGCCTCGGCATCCCCAACGACCTCGAGGAAGAGGGCGGCGAGGGCTGAACCGGACGCCTCCCCTGGCGTCCCGGAGGATGCCCGGGGACCTCGCCCCTGCGTGAGCGCCAGGGGCGTCCTCCAAGGAACCGCTGGAAAGGGAACCCATGGGAACGCCTTCCGTTGCCGTGCCCGAGGGCATGTGGATCAAGTGTGAGAGCTGCAAGGAGATCCTCTACCACAAGGAGGTGGAGGACAACCTCCAGGTCTGTCCGCGGTGCGGCCACCACTTCCGGATGACGGCCGGGCGCCGCCTGGACCTCCTCTTCGACGGCGGCCGGTTCAAGCTGCTCTTCCAGAAGATCCGTTCCGCCGATCCGCTCAAGTTCGTGGACACCAAGCCCTACGTGGACCGGCTGCGGGCCTACACGCGCAAGGCCGGACCGGGCGACGCCCTGCTGGTGGGCCGCGGCGAGATCGGCGGGCACCCCGCCATGGTGGCCGCCATGCGGTACCGCTTCATGGGCGGTTCCATGGGCTCCGTGGTGGGTGAGAAGATGGCCCGCGCCATCGAGCGGTGCCTCGCCAGGAAGATCCCGCTCATCTCGGTGGCCTGCTCCGGCGGCGCCCGCATGCAGGAGGGGATCCTCTCCCTCATGCAGATGGGGAAGATCGCCGCCGGCCTGGCCCGCATGCGGGTCAGGGGCATCCCCTTCATCTCGGTGCTCACCGATCCCACCACGGGGGGAGTCACCGCCAGCTTCGCCATGCTGGGCGACGTGAACATCGCCGAGCCCAACGCCCTCATCGGCTTCGCCGGTCCGCGCGTCATCGAGCAGACCATCCGGCAGACCCTTCCCGAGGGCTTCCAGCGCTCCGAGTTCCTGCTGGAGCACGGCATGCTGGACCTTGTGGTGCCCCGGCACGAGCTGAAGGGCACCATCGTGCGATGCCTCAACTACTTCCACTGAGTCTGACCCGGAGGCGCCCCGGCCGCATCAACCCGGGGCTCGACACCATCCGGGAGGCGGCACGCTGCCTGGGCGACCCCCAGGAGACCGCCTCGAATCTCAGGATCGCCGGCACCAACGGCAAGGGGTCCACCGCCGCCATGTTGGACGCCATCCTGACGGCCCACGGCGTCGCCACCGGCCTCTACACCTCGCCCCACCTGGTCCGGGTCACCGAACGGATCCGTGCCGGCGGACGGGAGATCCCCCGGGACGACCTCGAGCGGCTGCTCGGGGTACTGGACGAACACCCCGGCCTCACCTTCTTCGAGACCCTCACCCTCGCCGCCTTCCTGTGGTTCCGTGAGACCCGCGTGGGGGCGGCCATCCTGGAGGTGGGCCTCGGCGGGCGGTGGGACGCCACCCGGATCGCACCCTGCGCCGTGGCCGGCCTCACCAACGTGGGGAGCGACCACGCCCGCTGGCTCGGGAACACACCGGAGGAGGTGGCAGCCGAGAAGGGGGCCGCCCTGGCCGAGGCGCGCCTCGCCGTTGTGGGTCCGGGGGTGGCGCCGGATCTCCTCCCCGCCCTCGGCGTCCCCCGCCTCCGGCCGGCGCGTGACCTCGTCCGGCTCCGGGTCGAGGCGGCAGGCCGGGTGTCGGCGGACTGGGGCCACGGACCGGTTTCCCTCGCCGTACCCCTCCCCGGTGTCCACCAGGTCCAGAACCTCCACCTGGCCCTCGCCATGGCCGCGGCCTGCGTGGAGACCGGCCTGCTGGACCGGCTGGACCCCGGCGCCGTGGACCGGGGGCTCCGGGCCGTGCGCTGGCCCGGCCGCCTCAGCGAGCACCGCATCGCCGGCCGCCGGGTCCTGCTGGACGGGGCCCACAACCGGGAGGCCGCGGAGGCGCTCTCCAGGGAGCTGGCGGGGAGGCCCGAGCGCTTCTCGCTCCTCTTCTCCTGCCTCGACGACAAGCCCCTCGAGGCCATGGCGGCGGCCCTGGCACCGGTGGTGGAGGAGGTGGCGGTCTTCCCCCTGGAGGACCCCCGCGCCATGCCGCTGGAGCGCCTGGTGGACGCCTTCCCCGGGGCCCGGCCGGCCCACGGCGCCCTCGCCGCCCTTCGGGCCCTGGAGGATCCGGTGGTGGCCGCGGGGAGCCTCCGGGTGGTGGGCGCCCTCCTGGAGTATGCTGAGGACGAACGGGAGGAACCGTCCCCATGAACCGGTCCCGATGGATACTGGACAGGAGGTCCCTGGAGGAGGCGGAGGACCGCAGGCTGTCGCTCTTCGCCACCCGCTCCTCCGAGGCCTCGCGGCGCCGGAACGTGCCCGAGGAGGGCCGGCATTTCGACTACCGGCTCGCCTTCCAGCGCGACCGGGACCGCATCGTCCACTCCAGGGCCTTCCGGAGGCTCAAGCACAAGACGCAGGTCTTCGTGCCCCACCTGGCGGACCACCCGCGGACGCGGCTGACCCACACCCTGGAGGTGGCCCAGATCGGGCGCACCATCGCCCGGGCACTGGGTCTCAACGAGGACCTGGTGGAGGCCATCGCGCTGGGGCACGACATGGGGCACACGGCCTTCGGCCACACGGGGGAGACGGTGCTCCGCGAGATCCTGGCCGGCGAGTCCTCCGAGGTCCCCCTTCCCCCGGTGGTGGTGCGCGAGGTGGGCACCTTCAAGCACAACTACCAGTCGCTCCGCGTTGTGGATCTGCTGGAGCGCCGCTATGACCACCCGGGGCTCAACCTGACGGACCAGGTCCGGGAGGGCATCCTCAAGCACACCACGTGGAAGAAGCGATTCCCCTTCCCCCTGCCCGACGAGGAGGGACTCCACCTGGGCGAGCCGTGCCACCTGGAGGGTCAGGTGGTGGCGGTGGCCGACGAGATCGCCCAGCAGACCCACGACCTGGAGGACGGGCTGCGCGCGGGTTCCGTGGAGCTCGGGACCGTGGAGCGTCTGGAGATCTCCCGGCGCATCGTGGAGCGCCTGGGGGAGGGGTGGACCGGTGAACGCCACCGGTGGCGGCGTCAGAACCTCCTCGTCCGCGGCATGATCCACCTCCTGGTGACCGACGTGATCACCGCCGCGGCGGCACGCCTGGACCGCCTGGTCTCGCGGCGCGGGATCGAGACCCACGAGGCGTGGCTCGAGGAACAGCGGGGGATCTCCCAGACCACGGTGTGGTTCTCGACGGCCACCACCCCGCTCTTCGACGAGCTCAAGGCCTTCATCTACCAGTTCATCATCAACCACCCCCAGGTGAACCGTCAGGACTGGAGGGCCCGGCGCGTGGTGACAGCGCTGTTCAGGGCCTTCTGGACCAACCCGCTGAACCTTCCGTCCTACGTCCTGTTGCGGGCCCACGAGGAGCTCGGGTTCCCCTACCTCCGGGACCTCCCCATCGGGGCGGTTGCGGCGGAGGTGGCCAGCCGGTACCATTCCAGCCCGGGTTTCGCCCGCCTCGTGACCGACCACATCGCGGGCATGAGCGACCGGTTCGCCCTGGAGGAGTACCGCTCCCTGGAGCAGCCGGGACCGGGCCACTGGCCCACGGGAGGGGTTCAATGATCGCCATCGCCTCGGACCACGCGGGCCTGCCGTTGAAGCGGCACCTCGTGGCGTACCTCGAAAAGCTGGGCCACCAGATCCTGGACCTGGGCGTTGACGAGGACCGCTCGGTGGACTACCCCGACTTCGCCCACGACCTCGCCGGGAGGGTGGCTGCCGGGGAGGCCGGCCGGGGCATCCTGATCTGCGGCACGGGGCTGGGCATGAGCATGGCGGCCAACCGGCATCCCGGCGTGCGGGCGGCCCTCTGCCACGACGCCTACACCGCCGAGATGGCCCGCCGCCACAACGACGCCAACGTCCTGTGCATGGGGGCCCGCGTCCTGGGACCGGGCGTGGCCGAGCAGGTGACCACCGTCTTCCTGACCACCGCCTTCGACGGCGGCCGCCACCGGCGGCGGGTGAACAAGATCGAGCCGGACTCCGGGGAGGAATCATGAGCGAGCTGAAGGAACGTTTCTTCGCCATCCACGACGAGCTGGTGCGTGCCGCCGATCCCGAGGTGGCCGAGGCCCTCGAGAACGAGCGCCGCCGGCAGAACGAGGGTATCGAGCTCATCGCCTCGGAGAACTTCGTCTCCCCGGCGGTGCTGGCGGCCATGGGGTCCGTCATGACCAACAAGTACGCCGAGGGCTATCCCGGCAAGCGGTACTACGGCGGCTGCGAGTACGTGGACGTGGCCGAGGAGCTGGCCCGTCAGCGGGCGAAGGAGCTCTTCGGTGCGGGGCACGCCAACGTGCAGCCCCACTCGGGCGCCCAGGCCAACATGGCCGTGTACCTGGCGGTGCTCACCCCGGGCGACACCATGCTGGGCATGGACCTCACCCATGGCGGCCACCTCACCCACGGCCATCCCCTCAACTACTCGGGCAAGGAGTTCAACGTGGTGGCCTACGGCGTCAGGAAGGACACCGAGACCATCGACTACGACCGGATCCGGGAGCTCGCCCTGGAGCACCGGCCCAGGCTCATCGTCTGCGGCGCCTCCGCCTACCCGCGGACCATCGACTTCGCCCTGCTGCGCAGGATCGCCGACGAGGCCGGAGCGCTCCTCATGGCCGACATCGCCCACATCGCCGGGCTCGTGGCTGCGGGGCTCCACCCCTCGCCCGTCCCCCACTGCCATTTCGTCACCACCACCACCCACAAGACGCTCCGCGGTCCCCGGGGCGGCATGATCCTCTGCACGGAGGAGTGGGCGCAGGCCATCGACAAGGCGGTGTTCCCGGGCGTCCAGGGCGGGCCCCTCATGCACGTGATCGCCGCCAAGGCCGTGGCCTTCGCGGAGGCCGCCACCCCGGAGTGGCGCGCGTACCAGAAGCGGGTGGTGGAGAACTCGAAGATCCTCTGCGACGAGGTCAAGGCCCGCGGCTGGCGGATCGTCTCTGGCGGCACCGACAACCACCTCTTCCTCATCGACCTGGGCCCCGACTTCATCTCGGGCAAGAAGGCCGAACGCTGGCTGGGGCTCGCGGGCATCACCGTGAACAAGAACACGGTGCCCTTCGACACCCGCAAGCCCTACATCGCCTCGGGCCTGAGGATCGGCACGCCCGCCGTGACCACCCGCGGCATGGGACCGGACGAGATGAAGCTCATCGCGGACTTCATCGACCGCGTGCTCCGCTCCGAGGAGGACAAGGAGGACCCCGCGAAGCTCGCCGCCTTCAACGAGAAGATGGCGGGCATCACGGCCGAGGTCGCGGAGCTCACCTCGCGCTTTCCCCTGTACTGACGGGGGTGGCGGCGGGGTACGGCGACGGTGACCGAGAGCGACTGACGGCGGTCCACGATCGGGATCCTTGGGGGATGGCGCGACCGCGGCGCATCTGGACCTTCAACGCCGACTCCAACTGGACCAGTGGCCTGTTCGACTACGATGACGCCGGCAACATCACGAGGATCGGTCCGGACTGGTACCTCCACGATGGCATGAGCCGCCTGACGCAGGGCACGGCCAGGCTCACCAACGGCACCGTGGATTCCCGGAGCTACGAGTACGACGGTTTCGGGAACCTGACGACCCTGGACGGCCGGAGCATCGGTATGGGTCACACGACCAACAGCTGTCAAGGGACACCCAGGATCCCGCAGTTGGGGGACACCCAGATTCCCGCATGGATCCCAGGGGGGTGTCGGTCGGCCTGGGGCGGGACATGGGGGGATCACCTCCCTTCAGGGGGGTCACCCTGTCCCCGATCCCGGGCCCGGGCTTGCATCCTGCCGGAAAGCCTGTACAATGCCGGTTCCCCGCATGCGCGGGAGAACCACAACTCCTTGCTCCGGGCACAGACCCCGAGCCGAAGGCCGAAAGGAGACCACGATGCCTTTGTACGAGCTGGGGCTGATCCTCGATCCCGAGGCGGCCCCCGAGGACGAGACCGCCGCGCTGGATCGCCTCGAGGCGATCATCACCGAAGCGGGTGGCGAGGTGGTGAAGAAGGACACCTGGGGCCGCCGCAAGCTGGCCTACCCCATCCGCAAGAAGAACCTCGGCGTGTACCACTTCTGGCAGTACCAGGCGCCGGGTGCAGTGCACGAACCTCTGGCGTTCGAGCTCCGGACCAATGACGTGGTGATGCGCCACCTGATCCTCAACCTGGATCGCGAGTGGAAGAGGAAGCACAAGATCGAGCGGATGCTCAGGGCCAAGGCCGCCAAGAAGGCCGCCGCCGCGGAGGCCGCCGTCACCGCCGACGAGGCGGAGAGCTGAGGAGGTCGAGATGGCACGGAAGAAGAGATTTCGCCGGCGCGCCAAGGTCTGCCGTTTCACCGTCGAGAAGATCGGGTACATCGACTACAAGGACGTGGAGCTTCTCCGGGACTACACCCCTGTCAACGGCAAGATCCTTCCGCGGCGGGTGACGGGGACCAGCCCCTCGTACCAGCACAAGCTGACACGGGCCATCAAGCGGGCCCGATACATGGCGCTCCTGCCGTACGTGGGTGAGTGACGCCCTTCAGACGGGTATCCACCACGGCCCATGAACGGACCCGGCGCCCACGGTGACGATCATCCTTCGGGCCCTTCCCTGCCGGGGAAGGGCCCGGTCGCCGTCCCGGGACAGGGCCCCCTCGTCGCGGCCGCCGTCTCCCTCTTCCTGTTTGCCGCGCTGTTCGTGTTCCCTCCGCTCGGGGTGTTCGTGGCCCCCATGGCCACGGTGCCGCTGCTCCACCTGGCGGCCCGTCGCGGTACCGCCGCACCGGCGTGGGGCAGCGTGGCGATCCTGCTCGCCATGGCGACCCTGGCGGGGGGCGGCACGCCCATCCTGCTCTTCCTGACGGGGTACCTCGTCCTGGTGGCGGTTCCGGTGGCCTCCGTGGAGCTGCGGCGCCTGACCGGATGGGAGGACGGGCGCTGGGCAGCCTCGGCGACCCTGGCGGGCCTGCTCCTCGTGCTGGCGGCCGTGGTGGCCGCCACCTGGCCGGCATCCCCGGTGGAGGGCACGGCCGCCTGGTACCACAGGGCCGGGGAACAGGCCATGGAGCTCTATGCCAGGGCCGGCATCTCCCGGGGCGAGATCCAGCTGGCCATCGACAGGAGCACCCCCCTGATCTCCTGGCTCCTGCCGTCCATGCCCATGGCCTACCTGGTCGCCGTGCTGTTCTGGGTCCGTCCCAGGGCGGAGCTCCTCGGCCTGGGCACCGGTACCCGGACCTTCGAGGAGTACCGGAGCGACGAGTGGCTCTCCGTCGGCTTCGTCGCCGGCGGTCTCGGCACCCTCTTTCTCCAGGGCGCTCCCAGGTGGGTCGCGGTGAACCTCCTGGCGACGGTACTCATCTTGTATTTCATTCACGGTTTGGCTATCATCCGAGCCCACCTCGTACGCTACGTCGGGCGGGGGTGGTTCGTGCGCTGGGGTATCGCACTGCTGTGTCTCCAGGTCCCGCTTCCCGCACTGGTGGCGGTTCTCGGTCTGGCGGACAGCTTCTTCGATCTTCGTCCCCGGCGTTCCGACGACGACAGGAGGACGACATGAAGGTGATTCTGAACGATTACGTGGAGCATCTCGGCGAGCGGGGCCAGGTGGTGGAGGTGAAGCCGGGGTATGCCCGGAACTACCTCCTTCCCAAGAAGCTGGCCTACCTCGACACGCCCGGCAACCGGCGGCTCTTCGAGCAGGAACAGAAGCGCTGGGAGGAGATGGATCTCCGGCGGCGTTCCGCTGCGGAGCAGGTGGCAGCCAGCCTGGAGGGCCTGGAGCTCATCTTCGAGCGCAGGGCCGGAGAGAGGAACGTGCTCTTCGGCTCGGTGACCACGGCCGACATCGCCGCCGGCCTCGCGGAGAAGGGCGTGGAGATCGACCGCCGGAAGGTGGGCCTCGACCACCCCATCAAGGAGCTCGGCAGCTTCGAGGTACCCATCGCCATCCACCGCGAGATCACCGTACACCTCCCCGTCCATGTGGTCCGCCCGGGCGAGGAGCCCGGCGCCGAGGCCCCGGGGGATGGCGACGGATCCCCCGCCGAGGCCGGCGCGGAAGGGATGGAGGCCGGGGAGACCGGCGGGGCGGACGCCGCGGAGAACGCCGCGACCGACACGGACGCCGTGGAGCCCACGGCCGGGGCATGACGGCGGCGGTGCTGACGTGAGTGCCGACGACCCCCACGACAGCCCCGGAAAGAACGCGGTGGGGACCACGCCACAGGACGAGAAGCCCGGCTTTCGCCGCAGAGCGGCGAGAGCCTTCTTTGCATTCGATCCCGCCGAGCTCCACGGGACCCTGGATGATATCTCTCGCTCCATCGGGGCACTCCAGCACGAGATGGAGCTGCTCAGGGACGAACGGCTCCCCGCGGTGGAGACGAGGTTGGACCGGGTGGAGACAGTGCTGGGGAGGCTCCAGGAGGAGCTCACCGTCCTCAGGGACGAACGTGTCCCGGCGACCGAGGTCCGCCTCGACGAGGTGGAAGAGAGCCTGGCCGGGGTGGTGGGCGACGTGGCGGACCTCCGGGACGAGCGCCTTCCCGCCGCGGTGGAACGGATGGACGTTCTCGTGGATCGTCTGGCCGCAGGGATCGAGGAGGTGGCCTCGCTGACCGAGCGCTCCCTCCAGGGGGAGCCGCTGCCGGTCCCGGTACAGGGCGATGCGGAGCGGCGGCTCGCCCGCGAGCTCCAGCGGCTGCATCCCACCCTCCTCGAGGCGTTCCGCGGAAGCGAGTCCGAGATCGCCCACCGGCTGGACCGGTACCTGCCCCTGCTCCGGGACCGGGGCCCCGTGCTGGACCTCGGGAGCGGCCGCGGCGAGCTGGTGGACCTCCTGACCCGTGCCGGTGTGGAGGTTCGCGGCGTGGAGGGGGATCCCGCACTGGCGGCGGCGGCCAGGCGGCGGGGGTTGGACGTGACGGAGGGTGACGTGGCCCGGGTGCTCTCGGGTGAGCCGGACGGCTCGTGGGGAGCCGTCACCGCCGTCCACTTCCTGGAGCACCTGGATCCGGGCGCCATCCTGGGCCTGCTGGCCGAGGTGCGGCGGGTCCTCCGGTCCGGGGGTCTCTTCGTCGCCGAGTGCCCCAACCCGCACAACATTCGCGTGGGGGCGAGCCTGTTCTGGACCGACCCCACCCATGTCCGGCCCCTGCTTCCCGAGACGCTCACCGTCCTGCTGAAGGTCTCCGGGTTCGAGGTGCTCTCCACGGAGTACCTCCACCCGTTCGACGACAACGAACGCCTGGAGACCGGGAGTGGCAGCGGGGAGCGCCTGGACGAGCTGATCAACGGGCCGAGGGACTTCGTGATGGTGGCGGCTTCGGGAAAGGAGAACGGTTCATGAGACACGGTGTGACACTCGTGGCGGGTTGCGTGGCGGTGGCCGCCCTGGTGGGCTGTTCCAGGCCGGCGCCCCCTCCGGCGACGCTGAAGATCGTCCAGGACATCGCCGCCCGCAGGGCGCAGTTCGAGCCCCACACGGTCCGGGCGGACCTGTCCTCCCTCTCGGAGGGCGACCGCGAGGCCCTGCGCCACCTGGTGGCCGCGGCACGGGAGATCGACGGGATCTTCAGGCTCCAGGCGTGGCGGGGCAATCCAGAGATGGCCGTGAAGGTGGCCGCCCTGGACGGGCCGGACGCGGAGGCGGCCCGGGACTACTACAGGATCATGTACGGACCGTGGGACCGGCTGGCCGACTTCGAGCCCTTCCTCGGCGACCACCCCCACCCCCCCGGGGCCGGTTTCTACCCCGAGGACATGACGACGGAGGAGCTCGAGGCCTGGATCGAGGCCCACCCCGGGGACCGCGAGGCCTTCACCTCGCTGACCACGGTGATCCACCGGCAGGCGGAGGGCCTGGTGGCGGTGCCGTACAGCCAGGAGTACCGGGAGGCCCTGGGCCGCGCCGCCGCCGAGCTCCGTGCGGCGGCCACGGCCACGGACAATGCGAGCCTCACGCGCTTCCTGGAGCTCCGGGCGGAGGCCTTCGCCAGCGACGATTACCACGAGTCGGACATGGCCTGGATGGACCTGGACTCCCCCATCGAGGTGGTCATCGGCCCCTACGAGACCTACGAGGACGGGCTCTTCGGCTACAAGGCGGCCTTCGAGGCCTTCGTGTGCGTGGCCCAGCCCGAGGATTCCCGGCGGCTGGAGATCTACAAGGGCGAGCTGCCCATCCTGGAGCGGAGCCTGCCCATTCCCGATGAGCACAAGAACTTCGACCGCGGCACCGAGTCGCCCATCCGCGTGGTGGACGAGGTGTTCACGGCCGGGGACGCCAGGGCGGGTGTCCAGACGCTGGCCTTCAACCTGCCCAATGACGAGCGTGTCCGGGAGGCCAAGGGTTCCAAGAAGGTCCTGCTCAAGAACATGATGGAGGCCAAGTACGAGGCCATCCTGGAGCCCATCGCGGCCCGGGTCCTCCCCGGGTCCGAGGCCGGGCTCCTGGACTTCGACGCCTATTTCCACTTCATCCTCTTCCACGAGATGTCCCACGGCCTCGGACCGGGAAGGATCACCGTGGACGGTCGCGAGACCGAGGTGCGGCTCGAGCTCAAGGATCTCTACTCGGCCTTCGAGGAGGCCAAGGCCGACGTGCTGGGCGTCTACGACCTCTTCGTGCTGGCCGACCGGGGCGTGGTGCCGGTCCGCATCGTGGAGCACCTGCCCTGGACCTACGTGGCGGGCCTGTTCCGGACCGCACGCTTCGGCACCACCGAGGCCCACGGGCTGGGCGTGGTCCTCCAGGCCAACTACCTTCTGGACAGGGGGGCGATCACGATCACCGACGACGGCAGGTTCCGCCCGGACCTCGAGCGCTTCCGGGAGGCCATTCGCGACCTGGCCCGGGAGATCCTCATGATCCAGGCCACCGGGGATGCGGATGGCGCCAGGAGAATGGTGGAGCGCCACGGCAGCGTGCCCCCGGCCATGGAGACCCTGCTGGGCTCCCTGGAGGGCATCCCCGTGGACGTGGACCCCAGCTACCCGGTGGAGGACTGACCGTGGACCTCGGCCTGCGGGATACCACGGCCATCACCTTCCTGGCCTCCGGGCGGGCCTCGGGGACCACCGGGACGGCCCTCCCCGTGGACGGCGATCTGGGCAGGGGGCTTCTCTGATGTCGAGAAACAATCTCTTTCTGAATATGCTTCACCATATGGACAATTGGTTGCAACCGGTCCACAATCGCGCGGACGGACGAAGTCCGCAAAGGGAGGTAGCAGAGCATGCCCAGGAGTGACCTTACATTTGCCATGGTCGGCTCCGGCGGAGATGGTGTCGTCACCATGGGCGACATGGTCGCCCAGGCCGCCGCACGGGAGGGCCTCTACGTCATCAAGGTGGAGGCGTACGGCCCGCAGATCCGCGGAGGGGAGTCGTCCACCACGGTCCGGGTGAGCTCCGAGGACATCTTCGCCCAGGCGGACCAGGTGGACGTTCTCGTGGTCTTCAACTGGAAGGACTTCGCCCGGTTCAAGGGCGAGATCACCACGGCACCCGACGCCATCATCCTCTCTGAGGCCAGGGACGACACCGAGGTGGATCCCGCCGATCTCGGCGCCGGACCCGAGGCCACGTGGATCAAGGTTCCCTTCATCGAGCTGGCCAAGGAGTCTGCGGGAACGACGCTGGCCAAGAACATCGTCACCCTGGGCCTGCTGAGCGAGCTCTTCGGCCTCCCCCAGGACGCCATGCGCCGGGCCATCGAGAAGAAGTTCGCCAAGAAGAAGGCCGAGGTGCTCGAGGCAAACATCAAGGGGTTCACGGCGGGCATCGAACACGCCCGGAGCATCGACCAGGACCTCTCACCCTGGCAGCTCTCGTACACCCCCGGTGAGCCCAAGCTCCTCATGTCGGGGAACGAGGCGGCCGCCGTGGGCGCGATCCACGCGGGCTGCCGTTTCTTCGCGGGCTACCCCATCACGCCGTCCTCCGAGGTGCTGCACTTTCTCTCGCAGTGGATGCCCAAGGTGGGCGGGTACGTGGTCCAGACCGAGGACGAGCTCGCCGCGTTCGGCGCCGTCCTGGGGGGATCCTTCGCCGGCGTCAAGTCCATGACGGCGACCTCCGGACCGGGCCTCGCCCTCATGACCGAGATGCTGGGGCTGGCCTCCATGGCCGAGCTGCCCGCCGTCATCTGGGACGTGCAGCGCGGCGGCCCCTCCACGGGCCTCCCCACCAAGAGCGAGCAGTCGGACCTCTGGCAGGCGGTGTTCGGCTCCCACGGCGACGCACCCAGGGTGGTGCTCGCACCCGCCGATGTGGAGGACTGCTTCCACACCATGGTGGACGCCTTCAACATCGCCGAGGAGTACCAGATCCCCGTGGTGGTGCTCTCCGACCAGAACATCGCCCAGCGGCGGGAGACCCTCTCCATGCTGACCCTGGACCACGAGGTCAAGGAGCGGCTCCGGCCCTCCGACGACGAGCTCGTGGACTACAAGCGGTACAAGGACACCCCGGACGGCGTCTCGCCCATGACATGGCCCGGGATCAAGGGGGGCGAGTACCAGACCAACGGTCTGGAGCACGACGAGTACGGCCACCCCACCTCCATGCACATCGTCCACGAGAGGATGAACGCCAAGCGGTACCGGAAGCTCCGGCCCATCCGTGACAGGTACCACTTCATCCGCCGGTACGGTCCCGAGGACGCCGACGTGGGCATCCTCTGCTGGGGATCGTCCAAGGGCCCGGTGAAGGAGGCGGTCATGAACGCCAACGCCCGGGGCGAGAAGGTGGCCGCCTTCGTGCCCCAGGTGCTCTACCCCTTCCCCAAGCACGAGTTCGAGTCCTTCCTCAAGGAGATCAAGGAGTTCATCATCGTGGAGCTGAGCTTCTCCGCCCAGTTCTACAAGTACCTCCGGACCTTCCTCGAGCTGCCCGAGGGACACACCCACCTCTTCAAGCGTTCCGGAGGCAAGAACCTGACCGTCACGGAGGTCGAGGAGCTGATCGCCAAGGTCCTGCCCCTGGCCACCGACAGGGAGGTGCTGGTATGAGCACGCCGGCCGTTCAACTGAAGCCTGGAGACTACAAGACCGACGTCAAGCCCGTCTGGTGCCCCGGATGCGGTGACTTCGGTGTCCTCAACGCCCTGTACCGGGCCCTGGCCCGGATGCAGCTGGAGCCGTGGAACACCGTGATCCTCTCGGGAATCGGCTGCTCCTCGCGCCTGCCCGGCTACGTGAAGACCTACGGGTTCAACTCGGTGCACGGCAGGGCGCTCACCCTGGCCATGGGGGTCAAGGTGGCCCGGCCGGAGACCCACGTGATCGCCGTGGGCGGCGACGGGGACGGCATGGCCATCGGCGGCAACCACTTCATCCACGCCTGCCGCCGGAACCTGGACGTGACCTACATCCTCATGGACAACGAGATCTACGGCCTCACCAAGGGCCAGACGGCCCCCACCACCCCGACGGGAGACAGGACCAAGTCCTCCTTCTACGGAAACCCGGAGCCCTCCGTGGATCCGGTGGAGCTGGCCATCAGCACGGGGGCCTCCCTCGTGGCCCGCGGGTATTCCGGGGACATGAAGACGCTGACCTCCATCATGGTGGAGGCCATCAACCATCGGGGTTTCGCCTTCGTCAACGTCATGTCCCCCTGCGTCACCTTCCGGGGCGACCACCAGTTCAAGGAGCTGAAGGCCAAGCTCCGCCACCTCCCGGAGGACCACGACCCCACCGACCGCACCGCGGCCCTCGCGTACACCAGGGAAACCGACGTGATGACCACCGGGATCCTCTACAGGGTGGACGAACCGTCCCTGGTGGACCGGCTGAACCACGTGAATGCCGTGGCCCAGGGTGAGGGGCCCCAGCCCACCACCCGGGACATCCTCAAGACCTTCTACCCCTCGTTCTGAGGCAACCGGCCATTGGCTGACGGCGGCGGGTCCCCGCGATCCGCCGCCTTTTCCTGTGAGCCACCTGGAAAACTCGCTGAAGATACGGGAACCCCCCGGGCCGCTCGTGGCCCCCCGGAGCCTGCCGTACGCGGTACCATGGTGCGGACATCTCTCGATCCAGGAGGACCGAATGCTCCGGCGACTCGTCCACATCGCTATCCTGGCCCTGCTGGTCCCGGCCTGCACCGTCAACCCGGTGACCGGAAAGTCCCAGCTCGACCTCATGGGAGAGGCCCAGGAGCTGGAGATGGGGCGCCAGCTCTATCCGCGCTACACCCAGTCGTCCCTGGGCGAGGTCCCCGACGATGGGCTCCAGACCTACGTGGACCGCGTGGGGCTGCGCCTGGCCGCGGTCTCCCACCGTCCCGAGATTCCCTGGGAGTACAACGCGGTCAACGACCCCGACGTCAACGCCTACGCCCTTCCCGGCGGCAAGATCTCCATCACCCGCGGCCTGCTCTCCCGGATGGAGACCGAGGACGAGCTGGCCGCCGTGCTCGGGCACGAGACGGGCCACGTGACGGCCCGCCACGCCGCCCAGCACTACACCCGGGCCATGCTCACCCAGCTGGCTCTCGTGGGTGGCATGGCCTACATGGAGATCCAGGACGTGAGGTACCGGAATCTCTACGCCCTGGGTGGCATGATCGGGGCCCAGCTCGTGCTCGCCAGGTACTCCCGCGATCAGGAGCGCCAGTCGGACCACCTGGGCCTCGAGTACATGACCGCAGCGGGCTACAACCCCGAGGGCATGGTGGACCTCCTGGAGATCCTGGACGGCGAGCACCGCAGGGAGCCCGGCCTCGTGGATCGGATGTTCGGCAGCCATCCCCTCACCCGGGAACGGATCGAGGACGCCAGGGCACGCGTGGCGGCGCTTCCCGAGGAGGACCGCGCCCGGCCTCCGGTCCGGAAGCCATTCCTCCAGCACGCGGCCCACGTGAGGGAGACGCGGGAGGCCTACGACCGCCTGGCCCAGGCCCGGCGGCTCCTGGCCGACGAGCAGCCGGAGAAGGCCCTGCCCCTGCTCCGTCAGTCCTCGGACGAGTGGCCCTCCGACGGCCTCCTTCGCGCCTTCCTCGCCGCCGTCGAGGCCGACCGCCAGCCCCGCCGGGCGCTCACCGACGCCGCCAGAGCCGCCCGGGACGCCCCGAAGATCTTCGTGGTCCAGGTGGTGGCGGCCAGGGTCTTCCTCGAGGACCGGAGGTACGACGAGGCCCTGCGCCACGCCGAGACGGCCGGGGAGATCCTCCCCGACATGGCCGACGTGGAGCTGCTCCGGGGCATGGCCCTGGAGGGGCTCGGGCGGTACCAGGACGCGGCCTGGGCGTTCCGCAGGGTCCGCGAGATCGCCCCGGACTCCGAGGCCGCGCGGGAGGCCGAGCGCCACCTCCAGGCACTGAGCGGGGCCTGAGGCCACCCCCACCACGGACGGGACCGGCAGGGCCCGGGCCGTGCAGCACCCCGCCCCGGCCCGGGCGGAGGGAGGACCTCCACGGCACCCCACCCCCGAACTCCCTCGTATTTTTCTCCACGGTCCCCTCTTCCACCACCCGCCAACACAACAACGGCCGGGGGATGCTCCCCGGCCGCCATTGCCAATCATCGTTCCGAGGGTAGTTCAGAAGTGGATCACCACGCCCATGTTGATCCCGAAGCCACCGAGGTCGGCGTCGAACCTCTGGTCCCCCGCCACCGGGTCGGCGACCTTCACGTCCGTGTCCACCCAGCGGTAGATGCCCTCGGCGAAGAAATCGAAGGTGTTCCGGTTGCCCCAGTTGAAGCCCACGAGCGCGTAGAAGCCCCAGGAGTCGTCCACCCTGGCCCAGTCGGAATCGTTGAAGTAGTAGCCGAAGCCGCCACCACCGTAGGGCCGGAACGCGCGGTAGGTGTCGGCGATGTACCGGATTCCGAGCTCCACCGGCACGGTCTGCATGTCCTGGCGGTAGTAGCCGTCCCGGCCCGGCCAGTAGTCGGAGTAGGTGGAGTCGTCCAGCCAGGTGACGGTGAGGTCGGCAGCCCAGGGGCCCTCCTGCCCGGTCAGGCGGAAGCCCAGGCCGTACACGTCACCGGGGTCCTTCTCGGACCACCACGCACCGAAGATGCTCAGGTCACCGGCCGAGAGGACCGGTGCCACCAGAACCAGCAGGCACAGCAAGAACACGACCTTTTTCATCACCCTCTCCTTTGTCGTTCCTGTATTTACACCACCCCACATCGTGGAGTATGGACCAACGGTGGCACTATTGCAATCGGTTCTCGAATAGTCGCGGGAGGCCCAAACCCCGTCTCACACCGGTTCGATGGGCTCCCCGGCCCGGGGCCCCGACAGCTGCTCGAGCTGCTGCCGGCCGGACCACAGCAGGAACGAGACCACCAGTGCCGCCTCGCCAAACCGGAGGCTCCACGAGAGATCCGGCACCAGCAGCGTCAGGACCAGCCCGAAGGTCGCCGGAACCTCTCCATGAGGGCCAGGGCCACGATCCGGGCCGGCATCCGCCGGTTCCCAGCGCCCCCCACGGCCAGTGAAGATCCTTCGACTCCGCGTCACCAGGTACGTGCCGCTCCGCTCAGGATGACTGGAACGGTGGAGCCCCGTTCGCTTCGGCCGGATGGCGGTGCGGGACAGGGCTCCGTCTCCTCCGGGGCAGTGGCGGTCGCACGTCTGCTATCCTGCCGGGACCACGGAGCGGAGGGGATCGATGGAGAAGAAGCAGGGCGTGCTGAAGTCCTTCAGGCCGGTGTTCTGGCTGGTGATCCTGTTCGAGTTCTTCGAGCGGGGCTCCTACTACGGGGTCATGAGCATCCTGTCCGTCTACCTCACGGACATCCTCCACTTCGCCAAGGAGGACGTGGGCCTCATCAAGAGCACCATCCAGCCGCTGCTCTACTTCCTCCCCATCATCACCGGCGCGCTGGCCGACCGCTTCGGCTACCGGAAGACCCTCCTGGTGGCCTTCACCCTCCTGGGCGGCGGCTACGCGCTCACCTCCCAGATGACCACCTACAGCGGTGTCTTCCTGGCACTCTGCGTCATGGGCCTCGGCGCCGGCGCCTTCAAGCCCATCATCTCGGGCACCATCGCCCGGACCACCGACTCCGAGAACAGCACACTCGGCTTCGGCATCTACTACTGGTCCATCAACCTGGGTGCCTTCCTCTTCCCCCTGATCCTGGTGCCGCTGCTCAAGAACAGCATCGGCTGGCAGTGGGTCATGGTGGCCGCCGCCGTGGGCACGGGCGCCATGATCCTCCCCACGCTCCTCTTCTACCGGGAGCCCGAGGCCGAGCCCGAGAAGGCCGCGGCCCCCAGGACCTCCCTGGTCCAGACCCTGGCCGACGCCTTCGAGATCATCTACTCGCCCGTGATCCTGGTGGTCAGCGCCGCCCGGCGGCGCCGTGCGGTGGCCGTGGCCGCGCTGGTGATCGGCGCGGCCTTCACCGCCCTGGCCGCCCGCCAGTACCTGGCCCCCCGCGAGGTGACCGCCGCCTCCCCGGGCGAGGCCTTCACCGTGGAGGGACGGCTCCTGGAGGTGACGGTGGACCGGAACATGACGGTCCCCGACGCCTGGGTCGTGGAGCACGAGGCCGGCGAGGAGCCCCACGTCCGCCTGGTGGTCCACCAGCCGGCCCGGGTGGAGGCCGAGGCCCCGGCGATCCTCGACGAGCTGGGCCTGCCCGGCCTCGACGCCGCCGGTCTCGTCCGGATGGTGGAGGAGGCCTCCAGGCCGCTCCGCATCACGGTTCGGGTCGACGGGCGCGGTGGCGCCTTCTCCGTGGAGCGGCCCTCGGCCGACAGCGTGGTCCTCCGGGTGCCGGACCCCGGCGTCTGGACCACGCAGCGGGAGGCGATCCTCGCCGGGCTCCGGGCCATCCCCCGCCTCCGGGTGCTCCCGGAATCCGTGGTGGACGACCTCTTCGCCCGGGCGGCGAAGCGCCCGTTCCTGCTGGCCTTCATCGCGCTGGTGCTCCTGGTGGCCGCCGCGGTGATCCTGCTCCAGCCCGGCTACCGGCGGGCCGGAGGGACGGGACGCCTGGCCTACATGGCGGGCACCGTGGCCGTCGGCGCGGCGGTGGTCTGGCTGCTTCCGGGCCTGAGCCTCTTCGCGCGCATCGTGTCCTCGGTCATCTACCTGACCGTGCTCGCGCTCTACCTCATGGACTTCGCGGACCTCGACCGCTACCGCGACCACTGGCGCTTCCTGCTCCTGATCTTCCTCTACTCGGGCTTCTGGGTGCTCTACTTCCAGATGTTCGATTCGGTGCTCTGGTACGTGCAGGCCTACGTGGACGCCTCCTCGCTGAACCGCTTCGTCAACGGCCTCTTCGCCTCGCTGGGCCTCGGCTTCGCCTGGCGCTTCGACGTGGAGCACGTGACCGTGATCAACGCGGGCACCATCATCCTGCTCCAGCTGCTGGTGTCCTCCATCGTGCGCAAGACCCGGGCCCTGCCCACCATGATCACGGGCATCGCCATGGGCACGGTGGGCATGGCCATGCTGGCCGTCTCCACCGGCATCTGGGTGTTCATCGCCGGGATCGTGATCTTCTCCATCGGTGAGATGACGGCCCACCCCAAGTTCATCAGCTACGTGGGCCAGATCGCGCCGCGAGACCGGGTGGCCACCTACATGGGCTACATCTTCCTCTACGGCGTCATCGGCTCCTCCATCGGCGGCGTGCTGGGCGCCAAGCTGTACGTCCACTGGGTGGACCAGCTCAACCAGCCGCGGACGCTCTGGCTCATCTTCGCCTCCATCGGGCTGGTGACCATCGTGTCGCTGCTGCTCTACAGCCGCTTCGTCCACCGGGACGAGACCGCCGGTGGGCAGGCGTAGGGGGACCATGGGCCACGAGATCGAGCGCAAGTTCCTCGTGCGGGACGAGAGCTGGCGGAAGGGCGCCTCCGGCACCCCGTACCGGCAGGGGTACCTCGCCATCGCACGGGAGTGCACCGTCCGGGTCCGGATCTCCGGAGACGGGGCGTGGCTCACGGTCAAGGGCCCGGCCCGGGGCCTGACCCGCCTCGAGTTCGAGTACGGCATCCCGCCGGCCGACGCCGCCGCCATGCTCGAGGAGCTCTGCCCCCATCCCCCCATCGAGAAGACCCGCTACCGGATCCCCTTCGGCGGCCTGGTCTGGGAGGTGGACGAGTTCCACGGGGCCAACGAGGGCCTGGTCCTGGCCGAGGTGGAGCTCGAGCGCGAGGACCAGCCCGTGGAGCTGCCGCCGTGGGTTGGCCGGGAGGTCACCGGCGACCCCAGGTACCTCAACGCGTACCTGGCCGAGCATCCCCACACCACGTGGTGACACCGTCCGATACCATGGGTACCGTGCAGCGACTCACACGCCTCGCCGCGACCCTCGCGCTCGGCACCGCCGTGGCCTGCGGCGGCGCACCCGGTGTGCAGCGTCACGAAACCGTGGCACCATGGGGGCTCCCGGGGCTTGACAGCGCCCCCTCTTCCCATCATTATTGAGTGGTCAGAAGTGGCTCAAAATGGCCCGGAGTGGTTTGGCGGCCCCGAGACGGGCGTCATCCGCGCGGCCGAGGGGGAGTGGTGGAGCGTTTTCGTGGAGGTTTTCCGGCGACCGTGGACGCCAAGGGGCGCGTCAAGCTGCCGGCGAGGCTCCGCGAGCAGCTGGACGGCGGATTCGGCCGCGAGCTCTACGTCTGTTCCTTCTTCCCCCACGAGCTGCGGCTCTACCCGCTGCCCGTCTGGGAGCTGGTGGAGGAGAAGCTCCTCTCCAAGCCCGCCATGAAGCCGGCCGTGCTCAAGCTCATCGAGCGGGTGAACTACGGCCAGCAGGTGGAGATGGACGACCAGGGGCGGGTTCTGATCCCGGCGCTGCTCCGGGAGATGGTGGACGTGGACGGCGAGGTGGTGGTGTCCGGCCGGATCAACCACCTGGCGGTCACCCGGCGGGACCGTGCGGCGGGGATCCTCAAGGCCCCCTCCCTGAGCGACGATGAGCTGGAAGAGCTGGCACAGCTGGAGCTGTGATGGGGGGGAACGATGTCCGCACACCACGTTCCCGTCCTCCGCGACTCCGTGGTCGCGCTGCTGCGGCCCTCGGCGCCCGGCCTTCTGGTGGATGCAACGGTGGGGCTCGGCGGACACGCCGCCGCCCTCCTCGGCGCGGACCCGGGTTTCCGGCTCCTCGGTCTCGATCGTGACGGGGAGGCCCTGGAGCTGGCGCGAGAGCGGCTCCGGGGGTACGGGAATCGGGTGCGCCTGGTCCGGGCCCGTTTCTCGGAGCTTCCCCGGATCCTCGCAGAGCTCGCCGAGGAGCCGCCCGCGGCCATCCTCGCGGATCTGGGCTGCTCCTCGCTCCAGCTCGACGACCCGGGCCGGGGGTTCTCGTTCCGCCTGGACGGTCCGCTGGACATGCGCATGGGGAGCGAGGGCCCCACGGCAGCGGACCTGGTCAACTCCCTGGACGAGGAGGAGCTGATGCGGATCCTCTGGAACTTCGGCGAGGAGCGGCGCGCCCGCGCCATCGCACGGGCCATCGTGGACCGCAGGAAGGGCGGACCGCTCACCACGACCCGGGAGCTGGCCGAGGTGGTGATCCAGGTGCTCGGGCCGGGACGCAGGGGCCGGGTCCACCCCGCCACCCGCACCTTCCAGGCGCTCCGCATCGCCGTCAACGACGAGCTCGGGGAGATCGAGCGCTTCCTGGAACCCGCAGTGGATGCCCTGCGCCCCGGTGGGCGCCTGGCGGTGATCTCCTTCCACTCCCTGGAGGACCGCATCGTCAAGCACACCCTGCGCCGCCTGGAGGGACGGTGCACCTGCCCCCCCGGCCTCCCGGTGTGCCGGTGCGGCGCCACGGCGAAGGTGCGGCTCCTGACCCGCCGCCCCGTGACCCCCTCGCCGGCCGAGGAGGCCGCCAACCCACGCGCCCGCTCGGCCCGGCTCCGGGCCGCCGAGCGCGTCGAGGGAGACGCCTGACCATGGAGTCCCGGGTCCTCCGCCCCGCCAACCGGTTCCTGAACCGGCAGAGGGACCGCCACTGGCACCTGGTGCTGGCGGGGACCCTGGTCCTGGCCCTGGTGGTGGCCCTGGTGCTGGCCCTGGTGGGCTGGCCACGGCTGGAGTCCATGGCGCTCCACTACGACCTGCTCCGGCTGCGCGGCCAGGTGGAGGAGCTGGAACGCCACCAGCGGGAGCTCGAGGCGGAGCTCGAGGCGGAGCGAAACCCCGTCCGGCTCGCCCGGCGGGCCCGCGAGATCGGCCTGGTCCCGCCCGAGGAGGCCGGAACCCCCGGTGTGGAGGCTGCGCCGTGACGCGCGCCCGCTTCCGTGTGGTGGCGGTCCTCCTGGCGGGGGCCCTCGCGGTGCTCGCCGCCAGGACCGTCCAGGTGATGGTCCTCGGCCACGAGCGCTACGCCGAGCTGGCCCACCGCCAGCAGGAGCGCAAGCTCACGGTCCCCTCCCTCCGGGGCGAGATCCGGACCGCCGACGGCTACCTCCTGGCCACCAGCGTCTCCCGCGTGGCGGCCCAGGTGGACCGGCAGCTCCTGGGCGATCCCGAGCTCTTCGCCAGGGCTGCGGCACCGATCCTCGGCCGCCCGGCCGACGAGCTCGTGCGGCGCCTCGGCCGGGGCCCGCGCGCGGTCTGGATCGGCCAGAAGCTGCCGCTGGAGACCGGCGAGACCCTCCGCCAGCTGGCCCCCGCGGCCGTGGTGCTGGTTCCCGACAGCGCCCGGCTCTACCCGCTGGGCTCCCTGGCGGCCCCCGTGGTGGGGTTCGTGGGACGGGAGGAGCTCCGGCCGGTGGGCCGCGCCGGCCTCGAGCACCACTTCGACTCGCTGCTGGCCGGCCGGCCCGAGACCTACCTGGCGGTACGCGACGCGGTGCAGCGCCAGGTGCGGCTCCGCCGGCTCCACACGGGCCGCTCCGGCTACGACCTGGAGCTCACCATCGTGGCCAGGCTCCAGGCCCGGTGCGAGGAGATCCTGGGGGACGTGCTGGAGCGCACGGGGGCACGCTCGGCCTCGGCCGTGGTGATGGAGCCGTTCTCGGGCGAGATCCTGGCCCTGGCCTCGGTCCCCTCCTTCGATCCGGGGGCACCGGGCCGCGTCCCTCCCGAGCGGTGGCGCCTGAGGCCCGTCCAGGACGCCTTCGAGCCGGGTTCCACGGTCAAGCCCATGGTGGCCGCCGCGGCCCTGGCCGCCGGGGCCGTCCGGCCCGGGGAGCGGCTGGACTGCCGCGCCCGGGGGATCCGGGTGGCGGGCCACTGGATGCGCGACCACGCCGACCCCGGCCGCTACACCCTGGACGAGGTGGTGGCCCACTCCTCCAACACGGGGATGGTGGTGGTGGCCCGGCGCCTGGACCCGGAGCTCCTGTGGCGCACGCTGGACGGGTTCGGGTTCGGCCGCCGCACGGGTGTGGGCTTCCCCGCCGAGGCATCGGGCACCCTCCGCCCCCCGGCCCGGTGGTCCAGGATGAGCGCCGCGGCCCTGGCCCTGGGCCAGGAGCTCACGGTCACGCCCCTCCAGCTGGCCACCGCCTACGCCGCCGTCGCCAACGGCGGCTGGCTCCTGCGCCCCCGCCTGGTGCGGCGCGCCACCGGTGGCCTGGACGAGATCGAGGGACGCCCGGCCTGGCGGTGCCGGGTGATGGATGCCACGCTGGCCGGCCGGATCGCCGCCATGCTCCGCGGGGTGGTGACCACCGGGACGGGCACCGGGGCCGAGGTGGCGGGCTACGCCGCCTGCGGCAAGACGGGAACCGCCCAGAGGGCCGTGGCCGGTGGATTCGACGACGCCCACCACGTGGCGTGGTTCGCCGGCTTCCTCCCGTGGCCGGCTCCCCGTGCCGTGGTGGTGGTCGCCGTGGAGGAGCCGCGCACGGACTACTGGGCCTCCACGGTGGCGGCCCCCTGCTTCCGCGAGATCGGTGCCGCCACCATGCGCGTGCTGGGGATCCCACCGTCCGCGACCTCCGGCGGGGGTCCGGTGGGGGGGCGCACGTGAGGCTCGGGGACCTCGTCCGCCGGCTCCCGGGGGCCCGCCTCGCCGGCGACCCCTCCGTGGAGGTGGGCGGCATCACCCACGACTCCCGCTCGGCGGCACCCGGCCTCGTCTTCGCCGCCCTGCCCGGCGAGCGGGCCCATGGCATGGACTTCCTGGAGGAGGCGCTGGGCCGCGGGGCCATCGCCGTGCTCAGCGACCGGCCCGCCCCCCGCACGGTGGAGATCCCCTGGATCCTCACGCCCAGCCCCCGGCGGCACACGGCGCTGGCGGCGTGGGCCCTCGCCGGCGACCCCCAGGACCGGCTCACCCTGGTGGGCATCACCGGGACCAACGGCAAGAGCACCGTGGCCGACCTGGTGGCGGCCATCGCCGGCGCTGCGGGACGCACCGTGGGGGTCTTCGGAACGCTGGCCTACCGGATCGGCACCGAGAGCGTCCCGGCGGAGCGCACCACGCCCGAGGCCACCGACCTGGCACCGCTCCTGCGGCGCCTGGTGGAGGCCGGGGGGGACCTGGCCGTCATGGAGGTCTCCTCCCACGCCATCGCCCTGGAGCGGGTGGCCGGCCTGCCCTTCGGCGTGGCCGTCTTCACCAACCTCTCCCGGGACCACCTGGACTTCCACGGGGACCTGGAGAGCTACTTCGGTACCAAGCGGCGGCTCTTCGACGAGCTGCTGGCTCCCGGGGGCCGGCGGGTCCTCCCCGTGGGGTGCGAGTGGGCGGCGCGGATCCTGGAGACGCCCCGCGAGGGTGACCTCCTGTGGGGCCCGGGGGGTGACGTGGAGGCTCTGGAGCCCGCGTTCTCGCTGGAGGGAACGAGCTTCACCCTCCGCCACGGCCACGGCACCGCCGCGGTGGACCTGCCCCTGGTGGGCGCCCACAACCTGGACAACGCCCTGGCCGCCGCCGCGGCCGCACTGGCGGCGGGCCTGCCCTTCGAGGCGGTGGTGGGGGGGCTCCGGTCCGCCCGGCCCCTGCCCGGCCGGCTGGAGCCGGTACCTGCGGACCTGCCCTTCCCCGTCTTCGTGGACTACGCCCACACGCCCGACGGGCTCCGGGCGGTGCTGACGGGCCTCCGTCAGGTCACCGACCGCCGGATCATCGTGGTCTTCGGGGCGGGCGGCGACCGGGACCCCGGCAAGCGGGAGCCCATGGGCGAGGCCGCCGGCCGCCTCGCCCACCGGGTGATCGTCACCTCCGACAACCCGCGCTCCGAGGACCCGGCCGCCATCGCCGGGGCCGTGGCCGCCGGCGTGCGGGCGGCGGGTGCGGAGCCCGTGGTGGAGCTGGACCGGCGGCGGGCCATCGAGCGGGCGCTCCGGGAGGCCGGGGCGGACTCCCTGGTGCTGGTGGCCGGCAAGGGCCACGAGAGCGTGCAGCGGATCGGCTCCCGCGCCATCCCCTTCTCGGACCGCGAGGTCATCGCCGAGCTGGCGGGGAGGGTGGCGTGCTGAGGACCGCCGGGGCCGTGGCCGAGCTCCTGGGCGCCACCCTGGAGGGCGAGGCCTCCGTGAAGCTCCGCGGCGCCGAGGTGGACTCCCGCCGCGTGGAGGAGGGCGACCTCTTCGTGGCGCTGCCCGGCGCCCAGCGGGACGGCCACGACTTCGTGGCCGAGGCCCTCGAGCGGGGGGCTGCGGCGCTGGTGCGGCGGGACGTGGAGCTGCCACCGCCACCGGCTGGCCGCGCCCTGATCCGCGTGGACGACACGCTGGGGGCCTACCACCGCCTGGCCGCGGAGGAGCGGACCCGCAGGCCCTGGTGGGTGGTGGGCCTCACGGGATCCGTGGGCAAGACCACCACCAAGGACATGCTGGCGGCGCTGCTGGGCACGCGCTTCCCCACCGGTGCCTCCGAGGGCAACCGCAACTCCACCCTGGGCCTGCCCGCCGAGATCCTGAGCCAGCCGCCGGAGGTGGAGGTCTTCGTGGCGGAGATGGGCATGAGCCGGCCCGGGGAGCTGGACACGCTGGGGCGCATCGTCCGTCCCCACGTGCTGCTCTACACCCGGATCGCCCCGGCCCACACCGAGTTCTTCCCCGACCTCGAGGCCATCGTGCGGGCCAAGGCCGAGCTCCTGCGCCACCTGGAGGAGGGCGGCGTGCTGGTCCTCAACGCCGCCGACCCCCACCAGGCATCCTTCGCCGCGCCCCAGGCCAGCCGCACCATCACCTACGGCGCCCCGGGAGCCGAGGTCCGGGCGGAGTCCCTCGAGCCGCGTGGCCTCCTGGGGTCCGTCTTCACCCTCGTCATGGAGGAGGAGAGCGTCCCGGTGGAGCTGCCCCTGGCCGGGGCCCACCAGGTGGAGAACCTGCTGGCCGCCGCGGCGGCCGCCGGGTCCATGGGGGTGACCGCCGAGGAGATCGCCGGGGCCGCGGCAGGGCTCCAGGCCGCACCCCACCGCGGCCGGGTGCTGCACCCCAACCCGGACGTCACGCTGGTGGACGACAGCTACAACTCCTCGCCCCTGGCGCTCACCCGCATGCTGGAGCTGCTGGCGGCCACGCCCGGACGCCGGGTGGCCGTCCTGGGCGAGATGTACGAGCTCGGCGAGATCGCCGAGGAGGCCCACGCCGAGGCGGGCCGCCTGGCCGCCACGAGCTGCGACGTCCTGGTGACCGTGGGCGGCCAGGACGCCATGGAGCTGGCCATGGCGGCCCTCTCCTCCGAGAGACCGCCCTCGGCGGTACACCGTGTCAGTGGCGTGGAGGAGGCCATCGGGGTCGTCACGGGCCTCGTGGAGCCCGGTGACGTGATCCTGGTGAAGGGCTCCCGGGGTGTCCAGCTGGACCGCCTGGTGGCGGCGCTGACGGGGGAGGAGGCCTGATGGCGTACTGGCTCCTCTACCCCCTGCGCGACCTGTGGATCGGCTTCAACGTCTTCCGCTACATCACCTTCCGCGTGGGCGTGGCCATGGCCACCGCCTTCTTCCTGAGCCTGGTCCTGGGGCCCCCGGTGATCCGGTGGCTCGCGGGTCTCAAGATCCGCCAGACCATCCGGGACGAGGGCCCGGCCCACCACCAGGTGAAGGCCGGAACCCCCACCATGGGCGGCGTCCTCATCGTGGGGACCACGATCCTGGCCACCCTCCTGTGGGCCGATCCGGCCAACCGCTACGTCTGGACCGTCCTGGCGGTGACGGCGGCCTACGCCGCCATCGGCTTCGCCGACGACTGGATCAAGGTGACCCGGCGGCGCAGCCTGGGCCTCACCGCCCGGCAGAAGCTGGTGCTCCAGGCGGCGGTGGGCCTCGCCGCAGGGTGGGCCGTCCGTGCCGTGGCGGAGCCCGCGGCCCACGCGGGCACGCTGGCGCTGCCCTTCTTCAAGGACCTGCTCCTGCCCCTGGGCTGGCTCTACCTGCCCTTCGTCATGGTGGTGCTCATGGGCTCGTCCAACGCCGTCAACCTCACCGACGGCCTGGACGGCCTGGCCATCGGCTCCATGGCCATCGCGGCGGCCACCTACACGGTCTTCGTCTACGTGGCGGGCCACTCCCGTATCGCCGACTACCTCCGGATCTCCTACGTGGCGGGCTCGGGGGAGGTGGCCGTGTTCACCGGGGCCGTGGCGGGCGCCGCCATGGGCTTCCTCTGGTTCAACTGCCATCCCGCGGAGGTGTTCATGGGGGACGTGGGCTCCCTGGGCCTCGGCGGCGCCATCGGCATCGTGGCCGTGGTGGCCAAGCAGGAGCTCCTGCTGGTGGTGGTGGGCGGCCTCTTCGTGGTGGAGGCCGTCTCGGTCATGCTCCAGGTGGGCTCCTACAAGCTGCGCGGCAAGCGGATCTTCAGGATGGCGCCCATCCACCACCACTTCGAGCTCCTGGGGTGGGACGAGACGAAGGTCGTGGTCCGGTTCTGGATCGTGGCCGTGGTCTTCGCGCTGGCCGGGCTGGCCACGCTCAAGCTGAGGTGACCGTGCGGTACGACCCCCCCTCCCGCGTGCTGGTGGTGGGCCTCGGGGCCTCGGGGCAGGCCGCCGTGCGCCTGGCGGCCGCCGACGGCTCGCGGGTGGTGGTGACCGACCTGCGCTCCGGCGAGGAGCTCGGCGCCGTGCTGGAGGGGCTCCCCGGCGTGGAGGCCGCGTTCCTCGGGGGCCATCCGGAGGCCTGCCTGGAGGGCGTGGGACTGGTGGTGACCAGCCCCGGGGTGGAGGCCGGCGCCCCGCTGCTCGAGGCCGCCCGGCACCGCGGCATCCCCGTGCTCACCGAGCTGGAGTTCGCCTGGCTCCACCGTCCGGAGGCCCCCCTGGCCGCCGTGACCGGCTCCAACGGCAAGAGCACCGTGACGGCCCTCACCGCCCACCTCCTCCGGGAGGCCGGCATCCCCGCGGTGGCCGGGGGGAACCTGGGGCCGCCGGCATCGGAGCTCGTTCTCGCAGGCGGATGGGACGCCTGGGTCCTGGAGGTCTCCAGCTTCCAGGCCGAGCTGCTGACGGCCCTCCGTCCGCGGGTGGGCGTGCTGCTCAACCTGAGCCAGGACCACCTGGAGCGGCACCCCACCATGGCCGACTACCTCGCGGCCAAGCTCCGCCTCTTCGCCCGCCAGGAGCCCGGTGACGCCGCCGTGCTCAACGGGGACGACCCCCTGGTGGCGGAGGCCCCGGTCCGGGCACGCCGGCTCCTCTTCTCCCTGGACCGCACCGCCGACGGATGGCTCGACGGCAAGGTCCTGCGGCTGGGTCCGGACCGGCTCGCAGGGGCGGACGCGATCGCCCTCGGTGGCCGCCACAACCTGGCCAACGCCCTGGCGGCCTCCCTGGCGGCCGGGGAGCTGGGCGCCCCCCTGGAGGCCATGGGGCCGGCGCTGGCCTCGTTCCGCGGGCTGCCCCACCGCCACGTCACCGTCCACGAGGCGGGGGGCGTGCGCTGGGTGGACGACTCCAAGGCCACCAACGTGGGGGCCACCCTGGCCGCCCTGGCGGGCTACCCCGCGGGGACGGTCCACCTCATCCTGGGCGGACTCGCCAAGGGGCAGGACTTCGCGCCGCTGGCGCCGGCGGTCCGCCGGGCCGCCCGGCGCGTCTACCTCATCGGGCGGGACGCGGAACTCATCGGGCGGGCGCTGGCCGGTTCGGCGCCGCTGGAGCGCTGCGGCACCCTGGAGCGGGCGGTGGAGAGCGCACGGGAGGCCGCACGCCCCGGGGACACGGTGCTGCTGGCCCCCGCCTGCGCCTCCTTCGACCAGTTCGAGAACTACGGGGCCCGGGGCGAGGCCTTCGCCCGCCTGGCCGCCGGTGAGGAGGTGGCGCCGTGCCGCTGAAGCAGCGCTTCGACCGCCTCCTCCTGACGGCCGCCGCCGTACAGACGGTGGCGGGCCTGGCCCTGGTGGCCACGGCCTCCTGGCTGGTGGCCGAGGAACGGTACCACCGGCCCGGGACCTGGTTCGTGCTGTGGCAGGCCCTGGCGGCGATGGTGGGCTTCGTGGCCCTCATCGCCGGCATGCACCTCAAGCGGCGCTTCCTCACCGACGAGAAGGTGGGCTGGGGACTGATGGGGGCCTCGTGGCTGCTGCTCGTGGCGGCCTTCCTCCAGCCCCCGGTGGCCCACACCCACCGCTGGCTGGGCGTGGGCGGCCTCTCCCTCCAGCCCTCCGTGCTGGCCCGGCTGGCCGCCATCCTCTTCGCGGCCGTCCAGCTGGCCCGCGCCCGGGAGGAGGGCTGGCCGGTGCGGCGCCTGAGCGTGGCCCTGGGCGCCGTGGCGTTCTCGGCCCTGCTCATCGTGGCGGAACCCGACCTGGGCTCGGGCCTCCTGCTGGCGGCGGTGGTGGCGGGGATGGCGTGGGTGGCCGGAACGCCCCTCCGCCTCCTCGCAGTACCCGCCGTGGCGGGGCTTCTCGTGGCCGCCGGGGCGGTGGCCGCCTCGCCCTACCGGCTGGCGCGGGTCCGCGCCTTCCTGGACCCGGAGACCGCCGCGGCCGCGGCCTGGCAGACCCGCCAGAGCCTCATCGCCCTGGGCTCGGGCGGAATCTTCGGGAGGGGCTACGGCGCCGGCCTCCAGAAGCTGTTCTTCCTCCCGGAGCCCCACACCGACTTCATCCTCGCCATCACGGGCGAGGAGCTCGGCCTCATGGGGGTGGCGGCGGTCCTCCTGATGGCCGCCGTGGTGGTGTGGCGGGGCCTCCGCATCGCGGCCCATCAGCCGGACCGGACCCTGGGGTTGCTCGCCTTCGGCCTGACCTTCGTCTTCGCCATCCAGACCATCCTCCACGCCGCCGTGTGCCTGGGGCTCGCACCCCCCAAGGGAATCCCCCTGCCCCTCATCTCCTACGGCAAGACCGACCTCGTGGTGAGCCTGGGCTCCCTGGGCCTCCTGCTCAACCTCTCCCGGGAGGTGACCTCATGAGGGGCCGGGTTGTCATCGCCGGTGGTGGCACGGGCGGCCACATCTTCCCGGGCCTGGCCGTGGCGGAGGAGCTGGTGGCCCACGGGATCGAGGTGCACTGGCTCGGGGCCCGCAAGGGCCTGGAGAGGGACCTGGTGGGACAGCGGGGCATCCCCCTGACCCTGGTGCAGCTGGAGGGGGTCCGGGCACGGGGGACGACGGCGGCCCTCAAGGCCCTGGCCTCCCTGCCCGCCGCCGCGCGAACCGCCGTGTCCACGCTGCTGGAGGTGGACCCCGTCGCGGTCCTGGGGGTGGGGGGCTACGCCTCGGCCGCGGGCGTCCTGGGGGCGGGCCTCCTGGGGATCCCCTGGGTGCTCCAGGAGCAGAACGCCGTCCCCGGCTGGACCAACCGGTCACTGGCGCCCTGGGCGGACCTCGTCTGCTGTGGCTTCGCCGACGCCGTGGACGCCTTCCCCTCCCTCCACGCCGAATGGACCGGGAACCCGGTCCGCGCCCAGTTCTTCGAGATCGGCCCGGTGGAACCCGCCACCCCCCGGCGCCTCCTGGTGCTGGGCGGCAGCCAGGGCTCCCTGTTCATCAACCGCATCGTCCCCAGGGCCCTGGCACTGCTCCAGGGCACGGGCGTGGCACCCGTGGTTCGCCACCAGGCCGGTGTGCGGTGGGCCGAGGTGGTCCGGACCGCCTACTCGGACCTGGGCCTCGTGGCCGAGGTGACGGCCTTCCTGGCGGAGCCCTGGACCGCCCTGGCCGAGGCCGACCTCGTGGTGGCACGCTCGGGCGCCCTCACCGTGGCGGAGCTGGCCGCGGCGGGCCGGCCCTCCCTGCTGATCCCCTTCGCCGCCGCCGCCGGGAACCACCAGGAGCACAACGCCCGGGCCCTGGAGCGGGCGGGAGGCGCGATGGTGCTCACCGAGGCCGAGGCGACACCCGACGCCGTCGCCCGCTCGCTGGAGTCGCTCCTCCGCGACCCCGGTCTCCTGGAGGAGATGGGGGCCAGGGCCCGTACGGTGGGCCTGCCCGGCGCCGCGGGCCGCATCGCGCGGCGCGTGCTCGAGGTGGGGGGGTGCCCATGAGGCTGGGACGCATCGAGCACCTCCACTTCATGGGTGTGGGCGGCGTGGGCATGTGCGCCCTGGCCGAGCTCCTCTCCGGCGAGGGGCGGACGGTGACGGGCTGCGACGTCCGGCCCTCGGAGCGGACGCGGCTCCTCGCGGACCGGGGCGTGGAGGTCCACGAGGGCCACGACCCCCGGCACGTGGAGGACGCCCAGGCCCTGGTGATCACCGCCGCCGTGGACGGGAACCACGCGGAGGTGGAGGCCGCCCGGCAGCGGGGGATCCCGGTGGTGCGGAGGGCCACCCTCCTGGCCGAGGTCATGCGCGGGCACATCGGGGTGGCCGTGGCCGGCACCCACGGCAAGACCACCACCACGTCCCTCCTGGGACACGCCCTGGCGGACTGCGGCCTGGACCCCACCGTGGTGGTGGGGGGGTTCGTCCCGGACTTCGGCGGGCATGCCCGCCGCGGCGGCGGGGACCTGATGGTCTGCGAGGCCGACGAGTACGACCGGTCCTTCCTCGAGCTCGCCCCCGCCTGGCTGGTGGTGACCAACGTGGAGGCCGAGCACCTGGACACCTACGGCGACGCCTCGGAACTGGAGGCGGCCTTCATCGAGCTCGCCGGCCGTGTACCCTTCTACGGCGCGGTGGTGGCCTGCGCCGACGACCCCGGCGCACTCCGGGTCGCCCGGGCCTCCGGGCGGAGGGTGCTCACCTACGGCACCGGCGACGAGGCCTGGCTCCGCGCCGTGGACATCGACCCCGCAGGAGCCGGGAGCCGGGCGCGGGTGCTCGTGGGGGGCCGCGAGGTGGGCGAGATCACCGTGCCCATGCCGGGGGAGCACAACGTCCGGAACGCTCTGGCCGTGGTGGCCATCGGCCTGGAGCTGGGATGTTCCTTCGCCGACCTGGCGGCCGCCGTGGGGAACTTCGGCGGGATCGAACGGCGGTTCCAGGTCCTGGGCGAGCGCGACGGTGTCACCGTGGTGGACGACTACGCCCACCACCCCACCGAGGTGGAGGCGCTGCTGGCGGCCGCCCGCCAGCGGTTCCCGGGGCGCCGGCTCGTTGTGGTCTTCCAGCCCCACCTCTACACCCGGACCCGGCGGTTCGCCCGGGAGTTCGGCGCCGCGCTGGCTCTCGCGGACCGGGTCCTCGTGGCGCCCCTCTACCCCGCCAGGGAGACCGCCATCGTCGGCGTGGACGCCTCCCTGGTGGCCCGCGCCGTGGAGCAGGCCGGGGGCCGGGCGGAGGCGGCCGGAACCCTCGAGGCCGTGGTGGAGCGCCTCGACGGGATCCTCGGGGCCGGGGACGTGCTCCTGACGGTGGGGGCCGGGGACGTGGACAGGGTGGGCCGGTGGTGGATTGGAGGTGGAGCGTGAGCAGCCTGCCGCCCCCGTTCCCCGCGCGCCTGCGGCCCACCCCCTCGCGCCGGCGGCGCGTGCGGCGCCGCGTGCTCCTGTTCCTCGGCGTCGTGGCGGCCGTGACGCTCCTCGCCCTCACGTGGCGGGTGGACCGGGTGGTGGTGGAGGCCTGCGACGCCGTGCCCACCGGTACCATCGTGTCGCTCCAGGCGCTCGAGGGCACGCCCGTGATCCTGCTGTCGCTCGAGAGGATCCGGAACATGCTGGAGATCTGGCCCGGTGTTGTGGCGGTGGAGGCCCGGCTCGTGCTCCCCGGGACCCTCCGGGTGACCGCCCGGCCCGCCGTCACCGCCGGCAGCCTCCGGTGGGCCCGCGGGTGGCGCTCCGTCGCCCCGGACGGCAGGGTCGGCGTCCGGCTGCCGGCCCCCGCGGCACCCGAGCTGCTGGGGTTCGAGGCCGAGCCGCAGGAGCTTCGCCTGGGACTGGTGGTGGCCCAGCGCTTGGAACGGGCGACCGGGCTCGACGTCCGGAGCGTCCGGAGGATCCTGCCCGACGATCTGGAGGTGGTGTTCGCGGATGGAGACGAGCGTCCGGCCGGTGCGGTCCACGTGACCCCCGACGGCACCACGGCCGAGACATGGTGGACCGCCCGGCGGCGGGGGGGCACGGCCGCGATCGGCACCTGGGCCGACCTCAGGGCCACGGACCGCGTGGTGGCGGGAGGCAGCCGATGAACGAGCTGGTCACCCTGGTGGGGATCGACGTGGGCTCGTCCGGTGTCTCGGTCATCGTGGCCGTGGAGGACGACCAGGGCCGGCTCACCGTCCAGGGATGCGGCCAGGCGGCCCACGACGGCGCCCGGAAGGGCGTGATCTCCGACCTGGAGCAGGTGTCGTCGGCCGTGCGGCGGGCCGCCGAGGAGGCCGAGGCCATGTCCTCGCTGCCCGTGGAGATTGCCGTGGTTGGGATCGGCGGCACCCCCATCATGGGGATGCGCTCCACGGCGTCGGTGCCCATCACGGGCCGCGCCCACACCGTCACCGAGGAGGACCGCCGGCGGGCACTCACCGCCTGCGGCCGTGTGGCCATCCCCGACGACTACCGGGTGCTCGACATCATCCCCTCCGGCTTCGCCGTGGACGGCCAGGGTGGCCTCCAGCGCCCCGTGGGCATGCCCGGGAGCCGCCTCGACGCCTTCGCCTACGTGCTCTACACCCACATCACCCACGCCGAGACCGTGATCACCGCGGTGAACAGGGCCGCCGTGGAGGTGAGCTCGCTCGTGTACGAGCCCGTGGCGGCGGCCGAGGCCGTGCTGTCCGACGACGAGCGCGAGCTGGGGTGTCTCCTCCTGGACGTGGGGTACGGCTCCAGCGAGTGGATCCTCTTCGCCGATGGTGCCGCGGTGGCCTCCGGTGCCACTCCGGTGGGAGGGCGGGTGTTCACCAGCGACGTGGCGGTGATGGTGAAGACCACCACCACGGCGGCGGAACGGGTGAAGCGGGAGGTGGGCGCCGCCGAGGTCCGGCCCGGTGCACAGGGTGGCGGCGTGGAGGTCCCCGCCCTGGGCGACGAGGGCCACCACCTGGTGGAACGGGCCTGGGTGGCGCAGATCCTCCGCGACCGGGCCCGGGACCTGTTCGTCAGGGTGCACCGGACGCTCGCCGACGAGGGGCTGGAGAAGGTGCCCCGCGCCGGCGTGGTGCTCACGGGCGGGGGCTCGCGCCTTGAGGGTATTGAGGAGATTGCACAGGAGATCTTCGGGCTGCGCGTGCGCACCGGTGCGCCGCGCGCCCTGGCCGGGCTCGTGGAGCCCGTTTCGGGCCCGGAGTGGTCGGTGGCCTGGGGGCTCGTCCTCCAGGAGCACCGGAAACGCCGGGAAGGTACCGTCATGGGTCCCGAAAACCAGCAGGGTATCGTAGGCTGGTTACGGAGGGCCCTCGGAGAGTTCTTCGAGATAGGAGGTGGATCGTGATCGAGTTCGACAGGAGAGCGACCAGGGGCGAGGAGGAGTCCGGCGCGGCCGAGGACCAGGGGATGATCCTCCTGGATGACATGACCTCGCCGGCCTGTATCAAGGTGATCGGCGTGGGTGGCGGAGGCTGCAACTCCATCGACCGCATGATGGCTGCGGGCCTCGGCGGCGTGGAGTTCATCGCCGCCAACACCGACGCCCAGGCGCTGGGACGGTGCACGGCACCGGTGAAGCTCCAGCTGGGCCCCGAGCTGACCAGGGGCCTGGGAGCCGGGGCGAACCCGGAGGTGGGGCGGAACGCCGCCCTGGAGGAGACCGGCCGCATCTACGACGTGCTCACGGGTGCGGACATGGTCTTCATCACCTGCGGCATGGGCGGGGGGACCGGGACCGGGGCCGCTCCGGTGATCGCCCAGATCGCCGCCGAGGTGGACGCCCTGACCGTGGCCGTGGTCACCAAGCCGTTCAGCTTCGAGGGGTCCCGCCGCCGCACCGTGGCCGAGCAAGGCATCACAGCGCTGGCCGAGCACGTGGACACCCTCATCACCATCCCCAACGACCGGCTGCTGAAGTTCGTGGACCGGACCACCAACTTCACCGAGGCCATGCGCATCGCCGACGACGTGCTGCGCCAGGCGGTCCAGGGCATCGCCGACATCATCACGGTGCCCGGCCTGATCAACCGGGACTTCGCCGACGTGAAGACGGTGATGAAGGGCATGGGCCACGCCATCATGGGCATCGGCACCGCCTCCGGCGAGCACCGGGCCGTGGAGGCGGCCCAGCAGGCCATCGCCTCGCCCCTCCTGGAGGAGACCTCCATCCAGGGTGCCCGCGGCGTGCTCATCAACATCACCGGCGGCGAGGAGATCACCCTCACCGAGATCAACGAGGCCGCCGAGATCATCACCGAGGGCACCGACCCCAACGCCCAGATCCTCTTCGGCGCGGTGGTCGATCCCAACCTGGACCAGGAGATCAAGGTGACGGTCATCGCCACCGGCTTCACCACGGAGCAGGAGGGGTCGCAGATCCCCATCGAGGCCCCGGACCTGGGCGCCACGTCGGCCGAGCCGACGGAGCGCACGAGCTCCCGCAGCCGGTTCTTCGTGCCCGGCGGGCCCAACCCCGAGTACGGCATCAACGTGAGCGACGAGTACGAGATCCCCGCGATCCTGCGGAAGCAGATGGACTGAGGGGGCGCCCGGCACCCGCCGGGCCTCCCGGGAGGAACGCCATGCCACGAACCGCGTCCACGCAGCGACGGGCCACGGGAGGGGCGGGGGTGACCCGCTGCCCCGGCCCGTACCGCGGCGTGGTGCGGTGCGCACCATTCCCTCACCCTCCGGCCGAAGGGAGCCACCTCTGACGGAACGCTGAGGGAACCGTTCTTCCATCCGGCGCCAGGACCGCCGATCCACCTCCCGGCGGCTCCGGCGCCACTTTTTTGTCGCCCGGGGCGTGGGGAGGGATCTGCTGCGCGGCGCGATCTCCCCGCCAGGGCCTTGCTCTTCGCTCTTCGGAGCCTGCGACGTACCCGGGGTACGCCTCGGCTCCTCATCGCTCGAGCTGGCAGCCCTGACGGGAACCTCCCACCGCTCGCGACGATCCCTCCCCACCTCCCGGGCTCCCATGGAACGCCGGAATGAGGGGGTCGCCCCCCTGGTCTCTCCCAGCGTCCGGGAGCCCCGGACGGCTTCGTCGCGAACGGCGCGGGATGCCGGGCATGGTGGCGTGCTCGCACCCTCAATTCCCATGCGTCCGGGACGGGCGGGAACTCCGTCGCGAGCGCAGCGAGACGGTGCCGGATTTGCCGGCCCACGCCGGCCGAGCGAGTGAGGCGTAGCCCGGCTACGTCGCAGCGAGCGAGGCCAAGGGGGCCGCAAAGACGGTGCCGTATCGCGGCGCGCAGCAGGAGGCTCCCGCCCGTCCCGGACGCCAAGGAGCCCGCCATGGAGCCCAGGCGACCTGCGGCACTCGCCGTGATCCTCCTGAGTGCTGCTCCCTTCCGGGCCTGACACGGTTCGGAGGGCGGCGATGCACAGGGCCCGGACTCCATGCCGGGCTCCCACATCTCACCGGCTCGGCCGGTGTTCCGCGCTGATGGCGGAGAGGGCGGGATTCGAACCCGCGGTGGAGTTGCCCCCACACACGCTTTCCAAGCGTGCTCCTTCGGCCACTCGGACACCTCTCCGGTCTTCAAGGATCGTGGCGGAGAGGGTGGGATTCGAACCCACGGACCTCGTGAAAGGTCAACGGTTTTCGAGACCGCCCCGTTCGACCACTCCGGCACCTCTCCGCAACGGGACGCCGATTCTACGCATTTTTCCTCCGTTTGGCAAAGAAGGCGCGCAGCAGCTCCGAGCTCGCCTCCGCCAGGAGGCCTCCACGCTGCGCGAGAGGCGGGCCGAGACGGGGATCCTCCGCCAGGTCCGCCACGGTGCCGCAGGCCCCCAGCACCGGGTCGGGCGCACCCCACACCACCAGGTCCAGGCGGGCCTGCCGGCAGGCGGCCACGCACATGGGGCAGGGCTCCAGCGTCACGTAGAGGGTGCACCCCTCCAGGCGCCAGTCCCCCTGGTTCCGGGCCGCCTCCCGGAGGGCCAGGATCTCCGCGTGGCCTGCGGGGTCGGGCACGCTCTGCCGCCGGTTGCCCGCCCGGGCCACCTCTCGCCGATCGGCATCGACGACCACCGCCCCCACGGGCACCTCGCCCCGGGCGGCCGCCTCACGGGCCTCCTCGAGGGCGGCTTCCATGAAGCGCCGGTCCTCGTCGTCGAAGAGCCAGTCCTCCGTCATGCCCCCAGCATACAACCCGGTGGCCCGCCCGTCTGCGCTACCATGCCGGCATGCGCCGTCTCTCCCGCACCCTCGCCGCCGCCCTGCTCCTTCCACTCGCCCTCCTCCCCGGGTGCCGCTCGGGAGGGCCCGAGGAGGCCGCAGTGCGGCACGCCCGGCGGGTGGTGCTGGTCTCCTACGACGGGGTGGGGGCGGACCTGGCGTGGAGCTGGCTCGAGGAGGGTGTTCTCTCCGAGCCCGGTGGCGTGGCCGGCATGGCTGCCGCGGGCACCTCGGCCCGGCGGGTCCGCATGGTGAACCCGACGCTCACCTCGGTGAACCACATCTCCCTGGCCACCGGCGCGCAGCCCGGCTCCACGGGCATCGTCAGCAACTACTTCCACCGGCCCGGACAGAAGATCACCAACGGCGTCTCGGGCTTTTCCGCCTCCATCGGGGTCGAGACACTCTGGGAGGCCGTCCGCCGCCAGGGCCGGCGGGTGGGGGTGCTCACCTGGCCCGGCGCCGACGGAGCGAACGAACGGCGGCGGGGGGACTTCGGGCTGATCTGGCCCGCCCGCCCCCTGGCGCGTTCGGAAATCCTCGTGCTCGATCCCCACGAGGCCGGGCACGGCGCGGTGCTGCCCTCCCACGACGAGCTCCCCCCGCTGGTCTGGACGGTCACCCTCCAGCTCGGCGGGGCCGAGCCCGCCGGTGCCCCGTTCACGGTGACGGTGGTGGACGGCAACCCCGACGGGGTCCGGGCCTACGACACGGTGGCGGTGACACCCCCCGGCGAGGCGTCGCCGACGATCCTCGGCCGGAACGGTTGGTTCCCCGTGAGCGTCCGGGCCACCGCACCGGGGGACGAGCGTCCCCACCCCTGGGGCGCCTGGTGCAAGGTGCTCCACCTCGACACCCACGCGGGGACGGTGCGGCTCTACCGGGGCGAGGTCCACCGCGTGCGGGCCTACCCGGACGCCTTCGAACGCCGCCTCGAGGAGGCGGTGGGTTTCTGGCCGGGACCCCCGGACCGCCACGGGCTCGGAGCGTGGTGGCTGGACGTGACCCGCGGCGTGGACCTGGACACCTTCCTGGAGCAGCTGGAACGGCTGGACCGGTACCTGGACCGCGTGGCGGCCTTCGTGGTGGCCAACGAGGACTTCGACCTGCTCATGGCCTACCACCCCACCCCGGACGAGTACGAGCACATCGGCCTCATCGTGGACCAGCGCCAGTGGGCCTGGAGCCCGGGCACGGCCCTGGCCGCCGCCGAGGGGCTCCGGCGGGTGGGGCGCTCCCTCGATCGCTCGGTGGCCTCGCTGTGGCAGGCGCTCGACCCGGAGAGGGACGCCCTGGTGGTGGTCTCGGACCACGGCCTGGTCCCCCTCCACGACGTGGTGAACGTGAACACGGTCCTCGCCGGGGCGGGCCTCGTGAAGGTGGACGATGGCGGAAAGCGGCCGCGGGCGGCGGCGGACACCCCCATGCTGGCCTTCGCCTCCGGGGGCTGTGCCCACCTCTACCTGAACCTGGAGGGCCGGGAGCCGGGCGGCGTGGTCCGGCCGGAGGAGGCGCCGGAGCTCCTCCGGCGGGCCGCGAAGGCCCTGGCCGACGTGGTGGTGGACGGGGAGCCCGCCATCGAGAGGATCTTCACCCGGGACCAGGCGGTGGAGATCGGGCTCGGCAGCCCCAACGCAGGGGACCTGGTGGTCTTCGCCAGGCCCGGCTGGACCCTCTCCGGCCGGCTGGGCGGCAAGGCCGTGGAGCCCAGCCGCTACTATGGCCAGCACGGGTACCTGAACACCCACGACGCGCTCTGCGGCATCCTCTTCGCCCGGGGAACGGGGGTCCTCCACCGGGAGCTGGGGGAGGTCCCGGCCACCTCCATCGCGCCCATGGTGGCCCACTGGCTCGGCATCGCCCCTCCGGGCCACTGAGGCGGCCGCCTCTCCCTTCACACCGCCTTTACACCTCCCTGCCATGGTCGGCTCGAGGCGGCTGCCGAGCCGTCCCCCGGAGGGAGGAACGAGACATGCCACACGTGCGGAGAGGCCTCGCGGCCGCGTTCCTCGGGCTGCTGCTGGTCGCAGCCGGATCGGGCCTGGCCCGGGAGAGGGCCCCCATGGACCCGCTGCTGCGCCTGCTGGTGCGGAAGGGGGTGATCACCCAGGAGGAGGCCGTGGCGCTGCAGGCCGAGTACGAGGCCGCAAAGCACGCTGCCACCGAATCCGCACGCGGCTCCGGGACCACCGCCCCCGCTCCGGTGGCAGCGCCGGCACCGGCACCGGCACCGGCAGAGAAGGCTTCCTGGACCGATCGCTTCACGGTCAAGGGCGACCTGCGGCTCCGGTACGAGGGGTTCTCCAAGGAGGGTGCCTACGACGGCGACCGCCGGGACCGCTTCAGGATCCGGCTCCGCGCCGGGTTCACGGCCACGGTCACCGACTGGATGCTCGTTGGCCTCCAGCTCCGCAACGGGGATCCCGCCGACCCCGTCTCCAACAACACCAGCTTCGACGGGGCGTTCCAGTTCAAGGATTTCAACCTGGCCGAGGGGTACCTCCAGATCCGCCTCTCCAGGGGGTTCGGCCTCGTGGCGGGCAAGTTCGACGCGAAGAAGTGGTGGACCGTCACGGACATGCAGTGGGACGACGACGTCACGGTGGAGGGGATCATGACCGACGTGGACCTCCTCCGCGGTGATGGGGCCTTCCGGAAGCTGGACCTGGTGGCCTACGGCTTCCTGCTGGAGGAGCTCAAGGGTGGCCCCGACGCCAACCTCTACGGCGGCCAGCTCCGCACGGCCTTCGCGCTCGGCGGGCACAACACCGTCCACGCCGGTGCGGGCTTCGACTGGTGGGACAACCCCCGGCAGGTGGCGGACCTGACCCTCTCCGGCACGATCAGGGGCAACCCCGTCACGAATCTCCTCGATGAGAACGACCGGCTCGTCAGCGACTTCGAGATCCTCAACCTCTTCGTCACCTGGACCAACTCGGCGAGCGCCACGTGGCCCGTGAAGCTCAGGCTCTTCTACTACAGGAACACCGGCGCGAAGGGCCCCGGAGCCGATCAGGACACGGCCTTCTTCGGCCGGATCCAGGTGGGTGATTCCACGAAGAAGGGCCAGGTGGCATTCCGGTACTCCTACTACGACTCGGAGCCGGATGCCCTCTTCTACGTCTTCACCCAGTCGGACACCGGCCGCGGCTCCGACGTGAAGGCCCACCGCCTGGACCTGCGGATCGGCGCCTGGGCGAGGAGCTACTTCAATCTCACCTGGTACAACACCCGCCCGCGGTACCGGGAGGACACCACGCTGAACCGCTGGCAGGTGGACTACATCGTCAGGTTCTGACGCCCCACACGGGGATCCCTCGACCGATCGGACGGAAGGAATCCGACCATGACCGCACGGGAGCTGTACCCGGTCTGAACCCTTCCCTCCCGGCCTGGCGCCGGGCGGAGACAGGACACGGCAGCGGCGTCCGGCCATGGGAAACGGCGACGGAAGCGGGTGCTGGCCATCGAGCGTGCATGATTCTCCCCTCTCCCCTGCACCACTGCTTCCCTTCACCTCTTCCCCCCGGCTCCCTGGCGGAGGGGCGGGCTTCACTCCTTCACCTCTTCACCTCTTCACCTCTTCACCCCGGATGCTACTGTTGAACCATGAGCGGCGAGCGCATCCTCGTGATCGAGGACGACCGGGACCTGGCGGCGGCCCTGGTGCGGGCACTGACCCGCGAGGGCTACGCCGTGGAGCACGCCGTCACCGGCCTGCACGGTCTGAAGGTGCTCTTCGACGCGCCCCCGGACCTGGTGCTGCTGGACCTCAACCTCCCGGACATGGACGGCCTGGCCGTGTGCCGCGAGCTCCGGCAGACCCCCGCGGTCCGGGACCTTCCGGTCATCATGCTCACGGCCCGGGCCGCGGAGGCCGACCGCGTGGCCGGGCTCGACCTCGGCGCCGACGACTACGTGACCAAGCCCTTCTCCCTCCGTGAGCTCATGAGCCGCATCGGAGCGCAGCTCCGCAGGCGCCGCCTGGATCTCGGGGTGCCGGACGACGTCTACCGCGACGCCAGGCTGGAGATCCGCCGGGAGTCCGCCCGCGTGACGCTGGACGGCTCTCCTGTCCAGCTGACCTCACGGGAACTGGACCTCCTGTGGCACCTGCTCACGCGGCGGCCCCGCGTGATCTCCCGGGAGCAGATCCTGGAGCGCGTGTGGGGGCTCTCGGCCGACGTGGAGACCCGGACCATCGACGTCCACGTCAGATCCCTCCGGAAGAAGCTCGGCAGCGGTGTGATCGAGACGGTGATCGGCCGGGGATACCGGTTCGCGGGCTACCCGGGACCATGATCCGCAACCTGTTCGTGGTGGTGGCCGCATCCCTGCTGCTCCTGGTGGCGGTGGTGATGTCCACCGCCGGGCATGGCCCCCGGGCGGTGGCCGGCGGGGTGCTGCTGTGGGCGCCGGGCATCGGCCTGGCCATCGTCAGGCACCTGGTCCAGCGGCTGGGGGGCACCGTGGACCTGGACTCGCGGGAGGGTGTGGGCACCCGGGCCCGGGTGGCCCTCCCCACGCCCAAGGGCGGGGACCCTCCTTGAGGCCATGGCCCGCCGCGGGATATCCTTCCTCCTGGCACCGTGACGGCGGGCCGGCCGTCACAGATGCGGGAGGACGATGAGCCGGGACGAGGAACTCCGCTTCGAACCGGGCGGCGAGCGGCCCGCCGCCCTCGAGCCGCGGGAGTGGCTCCTCCTCGGCCTGGTGATGGCCTTCTACCTGGCCACCAGGCTGTGGAGGATCGAGCACTTCCCGGTGAGCTTCCTCTGCGACGAGGCCATCCAGCCGGTGCTGGCCCGCGACCTGGTGACCCACCACTTCCGGGATGCGGGGGGGACCCTGCTCCCGGCCTACTTCAAGAACTTCTTCAAGTGGAGCCTCGGCCTGTCGGTCTACCTCCATGCGGTGACCGTCTCACTCTTCGGCACGTCGGTCCTCGTGACCCGGGCCACCTCTGTGGCCGTGGGCGCCCTGGCACCCGCCGCCGTCGCGCTCACCCTCAGGGTGGTGTTCCGCTCCGCGCTCTGGTGGTCGGCCCCCCTGGTCATGGGCCTCCTCCCCGTGTGGTTCCTGCACTCGAGGATGGCCTACGAGGCCGTGATGGCCACGGGTTTCTGGGCGGTGTTCCTCCTGGCCTACCTGCTCTACAGGCTCGGCTCGCCGCGGTGGCTCCCCCTGGTGGTGGCCTCGGGCGCCGCCACGTTCGCCACCTACACCAACGGGCAGGGCCTCGTGGCGTTCTGCGGCCTCGTGCTCGCCGTGGTGGACTGGCGGTACCACCTGGGGGTCCTCCGGGAGCACCGCCGCGTGGCCGCGGGCGCGGTCCTGCTCGCGCTGGTGCTGGCCGTGCCCTACCTCCGCTTCCGCCTCGTCGACCACCCCGAGGCCTTCGAGGGCATGCTCCGGGACGTGCACTCCTACTGGATCGACGACATTCCGCTCGGGGAGAAGCTCCACCGGTACACCGCCAACTACCTGGAGGCCCTGGGGCCCCGGTACTGGTTCGTGGACGACCCCGACCGCCTGCCACGCCACCGGATCCCCGGGTCGGGGCATCTCCCCCTGTGGCTGGCGCCACTCGTGGCACTGGGCCTGGGGCTCTGCGCCTGGCGCTGGAGGTCGCCTCCCCACAGGACCGTCCTGGTGGCCACCCTGGCAGTCCCCTTCGCTCCCGCCGTCGCGGAGATCACGACGCCCCGCGTCCTGGCCATGGTGGTCCCCGCCACGCTCCTGGCCCTGCTGGGGGCCGACCTGGTCTGGCGCCATCTCCGCCGGCGGGTTCCGGAGGGCCTCCCCCGCCGGGTGCTGGCCGCGGCAGCCGCCGTGGCCCTGGCCGCGCCCACCGTGGCCCTGGCCCGCCGGGCCGTCAGGGAGGGCCCCACCTGGTGCTCCGACTACGGCCTGTACGGCCTGCAGTGGGGCGCCCGGGAGGTCTTCGGGGCCATCCGCGAGGAGCTCGAGGCCCGGCCCCGGGAGCGGATCCTCCTCTCCCACGGCTGGACCAACAACCCCGACGCCTTCGTCCGGTTCTTCCTGGATCCGTCGCTCCAGGGGCGGGTTCGCCTGGTGGGACCGGGTGACCACCTGCGGGACTTCATCCCCTTCGACAGCGGCGCCGTGTACGTGATCACCGGGGAGGAGTACGGGATGCTCCGGCGGGACCCCAGGATCGTGTGCTCCCCACCGCGGAGGATCGTCCCCCGCCCGGACGGCCGGCCGGGATTCGTCTTCCTCCACCTGGCCTATGCGCCCGATGCCCGGGAGATCTTCGCCAGGGAGGAGGCCGAGCGGCGGCGGCCCCGGAGGGACACCGTGACGGTGGGCGGGGAACGCTGGACCGTGGTCCACCCCTCCCTGGACATGGGCAACGCCGCGGCCCCCTTCGACGGCAACCCCGACACCGTGGCCCGGACCGACCGCACCGACCCCGCCGTCTGGACCATCGAGCTGCCCACCCCACGGCCTGTTGCGGGGGTTCGCCTGGGGCTGTTCATCAGGGAGTACGACATCCGGCTGGAGGTCCACGGAGAGGACGGGCGGACGGCGGAGGTCCGGCGATCCTTCCACGATCTGCCGGAGTTCCCCGTGGTCACCCTCCGCCTCCCCGAGGCCGTTCCCGACGCCGTGTGGATCCGCGTGACCATCGACCGGCTGGACTGGGACGATCATGTCCACCTCAGGGAGCTGGAGCTCCTGGGACCGGAGGATCCGTGAGCGGGGAGGGGATGCTACCCTCGGCCATCGGGAGAACCCCTCAGGAGAGGACAGGCCCATGAGCGACGAGAGGACCTACAGGGAGTGGTACGAGACGGTGTTCTCACCCGTGGCCGGCCGCCAGCGGCGGGAGCGCTTCGTCACGAGCTCGGGGATCGATGTGGAACCGGTCCACGGACCCTGGAGCGTGGAGGAGGGGCTCGAGGAGCGCCTGGGGCTGCCGGGGACCTACCCCTTCACCCGGGGTGTGTACCCCTCCATGTACCGGGGCCGCTTCTGGACCATGCGCCAGTACGCCGGCTTCTCCACGGCAGCCGAGTCCAACCGGCGCTACCGCTACCTGCTGGAGCAGGGACAGACCGGCCTCTCGGTGGCCTTCGACCTGCCGACCCAGATCGGCTACGACTCCGACGACCCGCTGGCCACCGGCGAGGTGGGCAAGGTGGGCGTGGCCATCGACTCCCTGGCCGACATGGAGGTGCTGCTGGACGGCATCCCCCTGGACAGGGTCTCCACCTCCATGACCATCAACGCCACGGCGGCGGTCCTCCTGGCCATGTACCTGGCCGTGGCCCGGAAGCAGGGCGTCCCCTGGGAGAAGGTCACGGGCACCATCCAGAACGACATCCTCAAGGAGTACATGGCCCGGGGCACCTACCGCTTCCCCCCGGCGCCGAGCCTCCGCCTCATCACGGACATCTTCGCCTTCTGCAACGCCGAGGTGCCCCGCTTCAACACCATCTCCATCTCCGGCTACCACATCAGGGAGGCCGGCTCCACCGCGGTGCAGGAGCTCGCCTTCACTCTCGCCGACGGCATCGAATACGTCCGGGCCGCCGTGTCGGCCGGCCTCGACGTGGATTCCTTCGCGCCGCGCCTGAGCTTCTTCTTCAACGCCCACAACGACTTCTTCGAGGAGGTGGCCAAGTTCCGGGCCGCCCGGAGGATCTGGGCGCGCATGATGCGGGAGCGCTTCGGCGCCACCAACCCGAAGGCCTGGACGCTCCGCTTCCACACCCAGACGGCGGGATCCACACTCACCGCCCAGCAGCCCGAGAACAACGTGGTCCGGGTGGCCCTGCAGGCACTGGCCGCGGTGCTGGGAGGGACCCAGTCCCTCCACACCAACTCCCGTGACGAGGCCCTGGCGCTCCCCACCGAGGAGTCCGCCCGCATCGCCCTCCGCACCCAGCAGATCATCGCCCACGAGACCGGCGTGGCCGACGTGGCGGACCCCCTCGGCGGGAGCTGGTACGTGGAGCACCTGACGGACGAGCTGGAACGCCGGGCCACGGATCTCATCGACGAGATCGAGGCCATGGGCGGCGCGCTGGCGGCCATCGAGGCGGGCTTCCAGCAGCGTCACATCGCCGAGGCCGCCTACCGGGCCCAGCGGGCCATCGAGGAGGGCGACCGGGTGGTGGTGGGCGTCAACACCTTCACCGTGGACGAGGAGTCTCCCATCCCCACGCTGAAGGTGGACGAGTCGGTGGAGGCCCGGCAGGTGGAGCGCCTCCGCGAGCTCCGGGCCTCCCGCGACACGGCGGCGGTGGACCACGCCCTGGCGACCCTCGAGGATGCCGCCCGCGGCGGGGCCAACCTCATGCCACCCATCGTCGCGGCCGTGGAGTCCTACGCCACCATCGGCGAGATCAGCGCCACCCTCGTCCGGGTCTTCGGCGAGTACCGGGGCCCGGCGATGGTGTAGACGGGACGGAGAAGGAGAGGGTGCACGGCCCGCTTCCCGGCACGGAAGAGGGACCCGGGACTCCGGCCTCCCCCTCTCCACGCCTCAACCTCGCCATGGAAGCCGCCACCATCGCACTGGCGCCGGCCCGTGCCGTTCCTCCACCGCTGAGGCCCACTGCCGACCAGCTGATCCGCGCTGTCAGCTTGGTGTCCGCCAACCTCGCCGACGGCCACGGCAGAACCGGAAGAGACCGTGACCACCACCGGCGCATCGCCTGCGCCTCCGCAAGGGAGGCCGACATCCACCCCCGTCGCCTCCTCCTCGGCGCCGCCCCAACGCCCGTCGGGGCAGGTCTCCAGCGGGGCCTTCGATTGACAGCAGCGCCGCCATGTGCTAGAACACGCGTTCCTGAGGAGAGGTGTGCGATGAGCGATTATGCGATTGTGGAACATGGCGGCAAGCAATACCGGGTGGCCCCCGGCGACGAGCTCCTGGTGGAACGGACCGAGCCCGACCTGAAGAACGGCGACAGCCTCCTCTTCGAGCGGGTGATGGCCGTGAGCACCGGAGGCGACGTCCGGTTCGGGGACCCCGTGGTGGAGGGTGCGCTGGTGAAGGCCCACGTGGTGCGTCCCGAGCGGGGCGAGAAGGTGATCGTCTTCAAGAAGAAGCGGCGCAAGGGCTACAAGCGGACCCAGGGCCACCGGCAGAACTACTACCGCGTCCAGGTGGACGCCATCGAGGCCTAGGGGGGATCATGGCACACAAGAAGGGACAGGGCTCCAGCCGGAACGGCAGGGACTCCCAGGCCAAGCGGCTCGGAACGAAGGTGGGCGATGGCCAGACGGTCACCGCCGGTTCCATCCTCGTGCGCCAGCGGGGCACCCGCTTCAAGCCGGGGGTGAACGTGAAGCGTGCCGGCGACGACAGCCTCTTCGCCACGGTCGAGGGCACCGTGAAGTTCGAGAACAGGGGCCGCCACGGCCGGTTCATCAGCGTCCATCCCGCCTCCTGAGTCAGCCCGACCGGGTTCATGTTCATCGACTCCGCGCGCATCACGGTCATCGCGGGCCGCGGGGGCAACGGGTGTGTCTCGTTCCGGCGTGAGAAGTACGTTCCCCGCGGCGGACCCAACGGGGGCGACGGGGGCCGTGGCGGCAGCGTGATCTTCCGGGTGGAGGAGGGCCACAACACCCTCCTCCACATCCATCACCGGAGGGTGGTCCGCGCCGGGCGCGGCCAGCATGGCCAGGGCTCCAACAAGACGGGCGCCAGCGGCAAGGACCTGGTGGTGCCCGTGCCGCCTGGAACCGTGGTCCGGAACGCCGCCACCGGCGAGGTGCTCGGCGACCTCGTGGAACCGGGCCAGGAGCTGGTGGTGGCCCGAGGGGGCCGCGGGGGACGGGGCAACGCGCGCTTCGCCACCTCCACCAACCGGGCCCCACGCCACGCCGAGGAGGGCGCCCCCGGCGAGGAGCTCGAGCTCGAGCTCGAGCTGAAGCTGCTGGCGGACGTGGGGCTGGTGGGGCTCCCCAACGCCGGGAAGTCCACGCTGCTCTCGCGGCTCTCGGCCGCCCGTCCCAAGGTGGCCTCCTACCCCTTCACCACGCTGGAGCCCCACCTCGGCGTGGTGCGGATCCCGGGCAGCTCCTTCGGAACGCTGGTGATGGCGGACATCCCCGGGCTCATCGAGGGCGCGCACCAGGGCGCGGGGCTGGGGCACCAGTTCCTCCGCCACGTGGAACGGTGCCGGGTGCTGGCCCACCTGGTGGACCTCTCGGACGAGCAGCCGATGGAGCGGCGGGTGGAGGCCATCCTCGGGGAGCTCGAGGCGTACGACCCGGAGCTCGCCCGGCGTTCCTGGATCCTCGTGGGGACCAAGGCGGACGCCGTGGATTCCGCCGCCCGTCGTGAGATCATGGAGGAGCTGGAGGCGCTCGCCCGGACCTGCGGTGTGGACTCCGTGACGATTTCCGCCGCCACGGGCGAGGGGCTCGATGAGCTCGTCCACCGGCTGGCCGGGATGGTCGAGGAGGAGAAGGGAAAGACCTGATGGGCAGGATCGCCGTGTACGGAGGCAGCTTCGACCCGTTCCACCTGGGGCACCTCATCCCGACGGTCCGGGCGCTCGAGACCTTCCACTTCGACGCCGTCCACTTCGTCCCGGCCGGGCGTCCGCCGCACAAGGAGGACGAGCCCCTCACGCGGGTGACCCATCGGCTGGTGATGGTGGCCCTGGCCACGCTGCCCTACGAGCGCTTCTTCGCCTCCGACCTCGAGGTGTTCTGCACGGGTCCGACCTACACGGTGGAGACGGTCCGCCACTTCCGCGACCGGTACCCCGACGACCACATGTACTTCCTGCTGGGCTCCGACTCCTTCTCGCAGATCGCCACATGGCATCGCTGGGAGGAGCTCGTGGAGCTGGCGAACCTGGTGGTCCTCCACCGGGCCCACATGTGGAACGACAACCTGCGGTCCAGGGTGCCCACCGAGCTCCTGCCGAGGATCCAGGTGGTCCCGCCCTTCGCCGAGGTGCCGGACCCCGAGGGTCCCACCATCTACCTCCTGGACCACGAACCCTTCCCCATCTCCGCCACCTCCATCCGGGAGCGTCAGCGGCTGGGCCTCCCCATCCGGGAGCTGGTGCCCCACGAGGTCTACACCTACATCGAGCGGTACGGGCTCTACCGCCGCGAGGAAGGACACCCCGGGACATGCTGACCGACGACGTGACCACCCTGCTCCGCGAGGCCGCCGCCGCGGCCGTGGAGAAGAAGGCGTTCCAGGTGACGGCCCTGGACGTGACGCCCATGACCTCGCTGGCGGACTCCTTCCTCATCTGCTCGGGAGCCCACGAACGCCAGGTGGGCGCCATCGCCGATGCGGTGGTCCGCAGGCTGAGGGACGCCGGGTTCCGGCCGCTCCACGTGGAGGGCGAACGCCGGGCGGAGTGGATCCTCCTGGACTACGGCGACGTGGTGATCCACGTCTTCACCGAGGAGCGGCGGAGCTTCTACGCCATCGAGTCGCTGTGGGGCGAGGCGGAGCGGCTCCCGCCCGAGAGCCTCGGCCTCGAAGCGGCCGGCACCCCTGAATGAAGATCCGTGTGATCTGGTTCGGCCGCCCGGGGGCCAGCCCCCACGAGGAGCAGGTGGAGTCCTACAGGGTCCGGGTGTCCCGGCGCTGGCCCGCCGAGGATCTCCCGGTCCGCCCCGCGGCCGGCGGCCGTGGGGCCGACCCCCGGCGGACCCTGCGCCGCGAGGCCAGGTCCGTTCTCGAGAGGATTCCCGCGAACTGGAAGATGGTGCTCCTGGACGAGCGGGGTGAACAGCTCGGAAGCGAGGCCCTGGCCGGGCTCCTGCAGGCCGAGGAGACCTCCGGAACCCCGGGGCTCGCGTTCGTGGTGGGAAGCGACCTCGGCCTCGACCCCTCCCTCGGCCGGAGGGCCTGGAAGAGAATATCCCTCGGTCCCCTGACGTTGCCCCATCTGCTGGCGCGCCTGGTGCTCTGGGAGCAGCTGTACCGTTCGGCCGACATCCTCGGGGGTGGGTCGTACCACCGGCGCAACGTACAATAGGGGGGTGGCACCGGGAGGGCCATGAGATGAACAAGAAACAGCTGAAACACTACCGCGGGCTGCTGGAGACCAAGCGCGGCGAGCTCGTGGATCGCGTCCGGGCGGCACGGAACACCGAGACCCAGGGGCCCGGCGAGGACGCGCCGGACCTGGGGGACAGGGCACTCACCACCACCACACGGGAGATGTCGTACCGGCTCTCGGCCGAGGAACGGGTGATCCTGAAGAGGATCGACAAGGCGCTCCAGCGCATGGAATCGGGCACCTACGGAACCTGCCTCAACTGCGGAGGGAAGATCCAGACCGGCCGGCTGGAGGCCGTGCCCTGGGCCCGGTACTGCATCGAATGCCAGGAGCTCCTCGACAGGGGGGAGATCCCCGACCTGGACCCGTGAGCACCTTCCGTCCCGATCCCGCCCCCCCCTCTGGCGGAGCACCCCGGGTGGTGCGCCGTGACTGAGCAGAACCGGCTGGTCCTGCTGGCGTGCCGCGACGACTTCCTGCTGGACGAGGCCGTGGACGAGGCCGTGTCCGCGGCGGCCGACGCCCTCGGCGGCGCACCCACCGTGGAGCTGGGCGTGGACGTGACACCCGCCCGCACGGCCGGCGAGGTCCAGACCCCCTCTCTCTTCGATCCCGAGCGGGTCCTGGTGATCCGGGACGTCCGCCACTGGCTGGACACGACCCTCCCCCCCGGGGGGGATCCCGACCGGCCCCACGCCGACCCGGCCCCCCTGGTGGAGGTCCTGCGCTCCGGTCTGCCCCCCGGCGTCGCCCTGGTGATGGGGGCGTGGTGTGGCAGGGAGCCCCGGGGCCCCCTGGTGGACGCCGTGAAGGCCGCGGGACGCTACGAGTACGTGACCCTCCCGGCCACCCCCAAGCCCTGGGAGGACGTGGCCGTCTCACGGGAGGAGGCGGCGGTGCTCCGGGGCATCCTCCGCCGCCGGGCCCCGGAGGTCCGCCTGGAGCGGGACGCCGAGTCGCTGCTCTTCTCCCGGCTGGGCTTCTCGCCCCGCCTCCTGCTCGCCGAGGTCACCAAGCTTGCCACCGCCGCCGGGGACGGCCCCATCACGGAGGACCTGGTCCGGCGCCTCAGCTTCCCCAGGGAGCGTTCCCTGGAGGTGGTCCGGGACGCCGTGGACGCCCGGGACCCCGCCCCCCTGGCCGATCTCCTGGAGGCCGCCGGCCGGGGGGTCCCCGTCCGCGACTGGCAGGGGCGCACCGTGGACGGGACCGGCGTGGCCATGGTGGTCACCGGCCTGGTGGCCGCCCGCCTCGCGGACCTGCTCCTCATCCGGCGCATGATGGTCCGGGCGGGCCTCGAGGAGGACCTGGACTCCCGGAGGAACCAGCACCGGGACTGGTACAACCGGAGCTTCAGGAAGGGGTCGGGTCCGCGCCTCCAGAAGCTGCTCGCCGCCAGCGGCGCCATGGGGGGACGCTCCCGGAAGATCCCCTCCCCGTGGGCCCTCGCGGGAATGGTCCGGGGAGCGTCACGGTACACCGAGCGGGAGCTGGTGACGGCTCTGGCCGGGCTGGGGCGCCTGGAGGTCCAGCTCCGCAGCAAGGCCGTCACCGAGGGTCTCGCGGCCTGGCTCGCCGCTCTCCTGTGTGCTCCCGGACACGCGGAGACCCGCCCCCCGGCAGGACGGTGATCCGGGCGCACGGATCCGGGTTACACTGGGAATGAACAATCACGAAGGGAGCACGATGCCGCCAATGGCCGGACGTCCGGCGCTTTCCGACCACTCCGGGCCCACCTCCGAGGCGGAGCACCTCCGGAGACGGGTGGAGCGGCTCCAGGCGGTGGTGGAGGCCAGCGAGCTGGTCAACTCCACGCTGGACGTCCCCGAGATCGCCCGCCGCGTGGTGGAGCTGGCCACCTCCCTCATCGGGGCGGACCGCGGCAGCCTCTTCCTGGTGGACGGGGACGGCGAGACGCTGCACGCCCTGGTGGCCCACGGGGTGGAGGCCGGAACCCTCTCCGTCCGGCGGGGCGAGGGCATCGTGGGAACGGTGGCCGCCGAGGGCACCCCCATCCTGCTGGACGACCCCTACTCGGACCCCCGCTTCGATCCCGCCGTGGACCGCCGCACGGGGTACAGGACCCGGTCGCTCCTGACCGTTCCCGTGCGCGATCGCGAGCGGAACCTCGTGGCGGTGCTGCAGCTCCTGAACCACCACCGGGGCCATTTCGATGCCGAGGACGTGGAGTTCCTGGAGGAGCTCGCCGTGCCCTTCGCGCTGGGGCTCACCACCGCCCGCCTGCATCGTGAGATCGTGCGCCGGGAACGCATGGAGGAGGAGCTGCGGCTCGCGGGAGAGATCCAGCGCACCCTGAGGCCCCGTGAGCTCGGCGACGTGCCGGGCCTGGAGCTGGCCTCCTGGGACGTCCCCTGCCGCGAGGTGGGGGGTGACTACTACGACGTCATCCCGGCACGTGGCGGATCGCGCTGGTGGCTCGTCATGGCCGACATCTCGGGCAAGGGCGTCTCGGCGGGGCTCATCGCCTCCAACCTCCAGGCCTACCTGTGGAGCCGCCGGAACGACCGGCGCTCCCTCCGCAGGATCGTGGCGGAGAGCAACGACCTGCTCTGCCGCCTGGCCCGGGGCCACAAGTTCGCCACCCTGGTCCTCGCGGAATGGGACCCGGAGGACCGGACCCTGCGGTGGATCGGTGCCGGGCACCCTCCCATGCTGGTCCTGCGGGGCGAGGAGGTCCTGTCGCTCGAGAGCACCGGCTGCCCCGTGGGGCTCATCCCGGGCAGCACCTGGGAGGAGGGGTGTGTGACACTCCAGCAGGGCGACATGGTCCTCATGTACACCGACGGCGTTCCCGAGGCCGGCATGGGAGAGCTTGACGAGGAGTTCGGGCAGGAGAGACTGGTGGAGGCGGTCCGGGGCGCCACCAGCTGCTCCGAGGTGCTCCACCGGATGCGGAGGGCCGTGGAGGCGTTCCAGGGATCGGCCGAATTCGACGACGACGTGACGGCGCTCTGCTTCAGCCCGAGGCCCTCCGGCCGGGATCCGGAGCTCGCCGATGGGGAGGGACGACGACCATGAGTTCCGAGAAGGCCTTGATCTGGGTTGTGGACGACGATCCGGCGCTGCGTGAGCTGCTCAAGCACATCCTGAAGGGCGCGGGCTACCGGGTGGACCTCTTCGGTTCGGGCAAGGAGGCCCTCGCCGTGACCGGATCGGCGCCCGACGCCATGCTGCTCGACCTCATGATGCCGGAGATGGACGGCGTCCAGGTGCTCAAGGAGATCAGGAGGCTCCGTCCGGACGTTCCCGTGATCATCCTCACGGCCCTCAACGACGTCAGCCAGGCCGTGGAGGTCACCAAGCTCGGGGCCTACGACTACCTGGTGAAGCCCGTGGAGGAGGAGCGCCTCCTGTCCACACTCGAGCACGCCCTCTCCCACCACCGCCTGGAGCGGGAGGTGGAGCGTCTCCGGGGTGAGCTGGGCGACCGGTACCACCTCCGGAACATCGTGGGGTCCTCCCGGGCCATGTGCCGGGTCTACGAGCAGATCGGCAAGGTGATCGAGTCGGACATCACGGTCTTCATCTCCGGGGCCAGCGGCACCGGCAAGGAGCTCGTGGCCAAGGCCATCCACTACGGGTCCCGCCGTGCCTCGGGACCCTTCGTGGACGTCAACTGCGCGGCCATCCCCGAGAGCCTCCAGGAGAGCGAGATCTTCGGCCACGAGAGGGGCGCCTTCACCGGGGCCATCGCCGCCCATCCGGGCAAGTTCGAGCAGGCCCAGGGCGGCACCATCTTCCTGGACGAGGTGGGCGAGATGGCGCCCTCGGCCCAGGCCCGCCTGCTGCGGGTCCTCCAGGAGAAGACCGTGCAGCGCATCGGCGGCACCAGGCGCCTCACCCTCGACGTCCGGGTGATCTCCGCCTCCAACAGGGACCTGGCGGAGATGGTCCGGGAGGGGTCGTTCCGGCAGGACCTCTACTACCGGCTCGTGGTCTTCCCCATCCACCTCCCCGCGCTCAAGGAGCGCCGCGAGGACATCCCTCTTCTGGTGGACCACTTCCTCCAGAAGTACGCCACCGACGCCGGCAGGGTCGTGGAGCGTGTGAACCCCAGGGCCATGGAGCGCCTGGTCCAGTACGACTGGCCGGGCAATGTCCGCGAGCTGGAGAACGTCGTGCACCGCCTGCTCCTGGTGGCCAGGAGCTCGGAGATCACCCCCGAGGACCTGCCCCCCGAGCTCGGTGGCGCCAACGTCAGCGAGCCCGAGGACGCCGACCCCGCGTACCTGACGCTGGACCAGATCGAGGAGCGGGCCATCCGGCGGGTGGTGGACGCCTGCCACGGCAACCTCTCCGAGGCCGCCCGCCGGCTGGGCATCGGCCGGTCCACGCTCTACCGCAAGCTGGAGCAGTACGGCCTGAAGTGACCCCGGGACCCGCCCGCGGCACTTCACTTTCCGCGTCCCGTTCGCTATGGTGTCGCGGCCCGGCGGTTCCGGGCTGCCAGAACACGAGAAACGGTGGTTGGAGGTTTCCATGACGCGGCGGACTGTGGTGATCATGCCCGGAGACGGGATCGGCAACGTGGTGCTTCCCGAGGCCCTGCGGGTCCTGGAGGCGGCGGGCTTCGAGGCGGACTGGGTGGAGGCCGGCATCGGCTGGGACCACTGGGTGAACGAGGGCAACCCCCTGCCCGAGCGGACCGTGGAGCTCATCGCCGAGCACAGGGTGGCCCTCTTCGGCGCCATCACCTCCAAGCCCAAGGACCTGGCCGCCAGTGAGCTGAAGCCGGAGCTCCGGGACAGGGGCTTCGTCTACTACTCCCCCATCGTGGCGCTCAGGCAGCGCTTCGACCTGGACATCTCCATCCGGCCGTGCATCGCCTTCCCCGGCAACCCGCTGAACTTCATCCGCCGGGGCCCGGGGGACACCATCGAGGAGCCCCCGGTGAACGCGGTGATCTTCCGGCAGAACACCGAGGGGCTCTACGGCGGCGTGGAGTGGACCGACCCGCCCCCAGAGGTCCGGGCCGCCCTGGCCACCCACCCCAAGTTTGCGCGCTTCGCCGAGGTGCCGGGGCCGGACCTGGCCATCTCCACACGGATCTTCACCCGCCCCGCCTGCCGCCGCATCTGCGAGGAGGCCTTCGCCTACGCCGACGCCCACGGCTACTCGTCGGTGACCATCTGCGAGAAGCCCAACGTGCTCCGGGAGACCTCCGGGATGATGGTGGAGGAGGGGCGCAAGGCGCAGGAGAGGTACCCCCACATCCAGCTCTGGGAGACCAACATCGACGCCCAGATGATGTGGCTCACCAAGAACCCCGAGGACTACGGCGTGATCGTGGCGGGCAACATGTTCGGCGACATCATCTCCGACGGCTTCGCGGGCCTGGTGGGCGGCCTGGGCTTCGCCGCCTCGGCCAACATCGGCCGCGAGGTGGGCGTCTTCGAGCCCACCCACGGCTCCGCGCCCAAGTACGCCGAGCTGGACCCGCCCATCGTCAACCCCATCGCCATGATCCTCTCCGCCGTCATGATGCTGGACTGGCTGGGCGAGAAGGAGATGGCGGAGCGCATCCGCACGGCCATCGCCGCGGTCATCGCCGAGGGGAAGGTCCGCACCTACGACATGCTCAAGCTCCGCGGCGGCCCCGAGGCCATCGCCCGGGGTGCGGCCACCACCACACAGATGACCGACGCCATCATCGCGAAGCTGGGCTGAGCGCGCAGCGCGGACCGCAGGTACCGGGGCCGGCACGAGCCGGCCCCTTCGTCGTCCGGTGGGGGCAACCGGTGGAAGGGACGGCGCCAGAGGCGTAGACTCGTGGACGGAGGTGTGCCATGAACTCTGTGATCTTCCGTACCGTTCTCATGGGCCTGGGTCTCGTGCTGGCCGCCGTGGCGCTGGCCGGGGGATCCGTCACGTTCGACTTCGAGGACGTTCCAGCCGGGAAGCTGCCCGCCGGCTGGACGGTGGAGGCCACCAGCCCGAGAGGGGAGCTGGCCTCCTGGAAGGTGGTCACCGAGGGGGAGAACCACGTCCTGGAGGTCGTCCCCCCCGAGGGCGCCTTCGGCGGGACCTACAACCTCTGCTGGACGAAGGAGGTCCGCTTCGCCGACGGCGAGATCACCGTCCGCCTCAAGGCGGGCACCGGGGAGGAGGACCAGGGTGGCGGACCCATGTGGCGGGTCCGGGACCGGAACAACTACTACGTGGCCCGCTACAACCCGCTGGAGCACAACTTCCGGGTCTACTTCGTGAAGGACGGCTCCCGGAAGATGCTGGCCAGCGCCCCCCGCATCCGGATCCCCTCCGGCCAGTGGTTCACCATCCGGATCGTGCAGCACGGTGACCACATCCAGGGCTTCCTGGACGGAAAGAAGCTCCTGGATGTCCACGACGCCACCTTCACGGAGCCGGGAGGCGTGGGGCTCTGGACCAAGGCCGATGCGGCCACCCGCTTCGACGACCTCGCGGTGCGTCCGGAGGCCGGGTGATGCGACGCTGCCTCGCCGCAATCCTCGGCCTGGGGGTCCTCCTCCTCCCGGCCTGCACCCGGCGGGCCACCCGACCCGGGGCGGGCACCGGGGAGGTGGTGGCCTACGTCTCCGAGGACCAGGTCTTCTCCCAGCCCGTGCTGGAGCGCTTCGAACGGGAGACGGGAATCCGGGTGCGCGCCGTCTACGACACGGAGGAGACCAAGAGCACCGGTGTCATGAACCGCCTCCTGGCGGAGAAGGACAACCCGCAGGCCGACCTCTACTGGGCCAACGAGCCCATCCGGGCCGAGGTGCTCCGCCAGCGGGGCGTTGCCGAGCCCTACCGTTCGCCCGCGGCGGAGGGGCTGCCGGAGACCTTCCGGGACCCGGAGTGGCACTGGACGGGCTTCTCCGCCCGCCTGAGGGTGCTGGTGGTGCACACGCCCCTCAAGGGAGAGCCACCCGCCTCGGTGATGGACCTGGCGGACCCCCGGTGGAGAGGCAGGGTGGTGCTGGCCAACCCGCTCTTCGGCACCACAACCTCCCACGTGGCGGCGCTCTTCGTGGCCCTGGGCGACGAGGGGGCCCGGTCCTTCCTGGAGCGGCTGAAGGCCAACGGGGTCGTGCTGAGCACCTCCAACGGTGAGAGCGCGGACCAGGTGGCGGCGGGACAGGCGACCCTGTCCCTGGTGGACAGCGACGACGCCATCAACAGGATCCGCAGGGGGGATGCCCTGCAGATGATCGTCCCCGACCAGGCACCGGGGGGCCTGGGTTGCTTCGTGGTGCCCAACGCCGTGGTCCTGGTGCGTGGGGGCCCCCACCCGGAGGCGGCCCGGAGGCTGGCCGACTTCCTCCTCTCCCCACAGACCGAGCGGCAGCTGGCGGAGGCCGACTGCGCCCAGATTCCGCTGCACGCCGGTGTGCCGGTGCCCCCGGACGTGCCGTCGCTCGCGACGCTCTCGGTGATGGAGGTCTCCTGGGCCGAGGTGGCGGCGAAGATGATGGCCATCCAGCCCGAGCTCCAGGCCTGGGTGGGGTCCTGAGGGTGGGCCTTCCCGCCGGGAACCCGTGACCGTGGCGCTGCGAAGGATCGTCCTGTCCCTGGCCGTGGTCCTGCTCCTGGTGGCGGGGGTATTGCCCGTGGCGGTGATGGCGGGCCGGAGCCTGGTGGTGGACGGGCGGCTCGGCCTCGCGGCCTACCACGGCCTCCTGGCCTCCTCCCGCCAGTGGGAGCTCCTGGGCAACAGCCTGCGCCTCGCGGGCCTGGTGACCGTGGCGGCCGTGGCGCTCGGCGTCCCCGCCGGCCTGCTGCTGGGACGGACGGACCTGCCGGGACGGCGGGCCCTGGGAACTCTCCTGGCCCTGCCCCTGCTGCTGCCGCCCTCCGTGACGGCGGTGGCCTGGATGGGGGCCGCGGCGCCCTCGGGCCCCGTGGTCCGGCTGCTGGGAGCGGGGGCCTCGGCGGTGCTGTCCTCGTTCCTGTTCGGCCTCCCGGGTACGGTCCTGGTCCTCGCCACGGCCTTTGCGCCGCTGGTGATGCTCCTGGTGGCGGCGGCCCTCCGCTCGGTCCCGCCCCGCATGGAGGAGGCGGGTCTCCTGGTGGCCCGGTGGCCCGCGGTCCTGCTCCGGGTCACCCTGCCCCTGGTGGCGCCGGGGGTCCTGCTCGCCGCGGCCCTGGTCTTCCTCATGGCCCTGGGGGAGGTGAGCGTGCCCCCCACGCTGCGGTACCCCGTCTTCGCGGTGGAGAGCCTCACGCGCTTCGCGGCCTTCTACGACCTGGCCGCCGCCACGGCGGCCGCCATGCCCCTGGTGGCGCTCACCGCCGCCGTGCTGGGTGCGGAGGCGCTCCTGGTGCGGCGGACCCGCGGGACCACGGGGATGGAGTCTCGCGGGGCGGGGCGGGCGCTCGTGGTGCCCCTGGGCCGGTGGCGCCGGCCCGCGGCCGTGGCGGCGTGGTCGCTGGCGGGGCTGCTGGTGGGGCTGCCCCTGGCGGTGCTCCTGGTCCGGGCCGGGGGGGCCGCCTCCTACGCCGAGGCCCTCGGGCGGGCCGGCGACGCCCTGGGGAGGAGCCTGCTCCTGGCCGCCCTGGGCGGTGCGCTGCTGGCCGTGGTGGGCTTCCTGCTGGCGGTGCTGGCGTGGGAGCGGCACGGGAGACTCTGGGCCGTCCCGGACGCTGTGGCGCTCTTCCTCTTCGCCGTTCCGGCCGCCGTGCTCGGGGTGGGGCTCATCGTCACCTGGAACCGCCCCTGGGCCAACGTGGTCTACGCCACGCCGCTCATCCTCCTGCTGGGGTACCTGGGCCACTTCACGGCGGTGTCGCTCCGCCTCTCCCGGGCCTCGCTGGAGCTCGTGCCGGCGGGGCTGGTGGAGGCCGCCCGGGTGGCGGGGGTGGGCTGGGGCCGGCGCCTCCTCTGGGTGGTGGCACCCGGGGCGTGGCGGGGGATCGCCGCGGCGGGCCTGGCGGGGGCGGCCTTCTGCCTGAGGGACGTGGGCATGACGCTCCTGGTCCATCCCCCCGGCTGGGACACCCTGCCGGTCCGGATCATGACCCTGGCGGCCAACGGGGCCCCCTCGCTCATCGCCGCCCTGTCCGTGATCCTGGTGGCCGCGACCCTGGTGCCGGTGGTGCTCCTGGGGGCCGTGCTCGGGCGGCGGGAGGTGCTCCCGTGAGTCTCCTGGAGCTCGAGGCGGTCCGGGTGGTCCTCGGCGGCCGCCGAATCCTCGATGGCATCGACCTGGCCGTGGAGGAGGGCGAGCGGGTGGTGGTCCTGGGGCCCTCGGGCTCGGGCAAGACCACGGTGCTCCGGCTCCTGGCGGGCCTGGCCGTGCCCGCGGCGGGCCGGGTCCTGGTCGGTGGAAGGCCGGCCGCGGCCGACGGCCGGCTGCTGATCCCACCCGAGGAGCGGCAGGTGGGCATGGTGTTCCAGGACCTGGCCCTCTGGCCCCACCTCACCGTGGCCGGGAACCTGGAGCTGGGCCTGAGGGCGCGGGGTGTCCCCCGGACCGTGCGCCGGCAGCGCGTCGCGGAGATGCTCGAGCTCGTGGAGCTGGGCGACCGCGCCCGGGCACGGCCCGGCGAGCTCTCCGGCGGGGAGCAACAGCGGGTGGCCCTGGCCAGGGCCCTGGTGCTCCGCCCCCGGGCGCTGCTCCTGGACGAGCCCCTGTCCAGCCTCGATCCTCCCCTGGCCCGGCGTCTGGTGGGGGTGATCCTCCGGCTCCAGGAGCGGCTCGGCCTCACCCTGGTCCACGTCACCCACGACCGCGAGGAGGCCCGTGCCCTGGCCACCCGAACCCTGTTCCTGGAGCGCGGCCGGCTCTCCGGCTAGGCCTCTCCGGGGTCGCCCATCACCTCCACGCGGTCGATGGGGACGGCGAGCTCCAGGGGATCGACGAGGACCTCCGAGGCCCTGGCCGGGTCGAGCTGGTACAGGCGGTCGTCGGGGGTGCGCACGGGCTCGCCGAGGGGGTCGAAGAGGTAGCACCCCGCCCCGGCGAAGCGCTCCCCGGGCCACTCCGAGGCCGCGATGCAGCACCCGGCCACCCAGACGGCGTTCTCCATGGCCCGCGCCCGGAGCAGGGTGCGCCACACCCAGTCCCGGCGCCACGGCCACCAGCCCACCACCACCAGCGCGTCGCAGCGGGCCGCAAGGCGCAGGGCCCGGGCCTGTTCCGGGAAGCGAAGGTCGTTGCAGTTGACGAGACCCACCCGCATCCCGTCCAGCTCCACGGCCACGTAGCGGTCGCCGGGCTCCCAGATCTCCAGCTCACCGTTGGGCGGGAAGAGGTGCACCTTGTCGTAGCGGGCCAGCTCCCGGCCGGCGCGCCAGACGGTCATGCGGTTGCGGCGCTCCTCGGTGAAGGAGCCTGCAAACAGCACCACGCCGGAATGGTCGGCCGAGACCCGGGCCAGGGTCTCGCGGACCACGCCGGGTTCCACACGGCGCGTGTAGCCGTGGAGGAAGCTCTCGGGGTAGACCACCCAGTCGGCGCCTGCCGCGGCGGCCTCCGCCGTCTCCTCCACGAGGCGCCGCAGGTTGTCCTCCACGGCACCGCACACCCATCGGGACAGCCAGATCCTCATGGGACGAAACTAGCACGGACCCCGGAATCCCACCCTGGCCGGAAAGCTCGGCCCCGCGGCGAGCGGTGCCTTCCGGCTGGTGGGCGGAGGGGCGGTCCAGGTCCTTGCCAACGGGCTGGTCCTGGTGGACCCCGTGACGCGGAGGGCGTTCCTCCTGCTCCGCTGAGCCCCCGGTACGGCGTGGACCCCCCTCAGGGCTCCGCGCGCCGCGCTGAAAAGCCCAGGTCCACGGGGCCGTCCGTGGAGGACCAGACCACCGAGACGAACAGCTCGCCGGAGGAGCCAGGTTCCGGTGGTGATGGGCCCGGGACCGTTCCCGGAGGCGCTCAGGGTGTCCATGGCGGGGTGTCTCCCTTCCGGAAGCGTGACAGGCCGCTGTCGGTCCCGAACCAGTAGCCCGTGTCGTCCTCGAGCATGACCTTGACCTCCCTGCCGGCCAGGCCCCGGCCCGGCGGGATGCGGTGCCAGCTCCCGTCGGGCTCCAGGATGGCCATGCCGTGGTACTCGGACCCGAACCACAGGCGCCCCCCGCGGTCGGGGAAGATGGAGCGGACCTTGGGCCCCGCAAGGCCGTCAGTTTCCCCGAGGAAGGACCAGTGTCCCCCGGAGAACCTGGCCGCTCCCCCGCGGCTGGCGAAGCCGGTTCCCACCCACAGGTCGCCGCGACCGTCGCGGACCACGGCATTCACCGAGGGGTGGGGGAGCTCCGCCCCCACGCTGCACCGGGTCCACGTGGTGCCGTCGAAGGCGACCAGGCCGCCCCGGGTGGGGTGGGAGCTGCCCAGCCAGAGGGTCCCGTCCCGGTCCACGAAGACCAGGTCGAAGGCCGGCAGGGTGGCTTCGGGCGGGATGGCGAGGCGCTGCCAGCCGGGCTCCGGTCCCACGGCCACACCGGCCTCGCCTCCCGCCAGGATCCGGCCCTCCGGGTCCTCCGCCAGTGCCAGCACCCGGCGCAGGCCGGGGAGTTCCCGGTGGCTCCAGAGCCCCTCCTCCCAGAGCTCGAGTCCCCCGTCGTGCCCCACCCACACGCGCCCCCTGCGGTCCGCGAGGATGGCCCAGACCCTGGGGAACTCCGGGGCGCCCTCCGGCACGGGTGCGGGATGGAGGGTGTGGCGGTCCACGAGCACCAGCCCGTCCCGTCCCCCGGTCCACAGGACCCCGTCCACCAGTGCGAGGGTGCACACCTCGGATGGGGGGCGGACGATGGTCCATCCGGGGTCCAGCCTGTGCCGCTCCACACCACGGGTGAGCATGGCGGTGAGCTGCCACAGCCCGGCGACCACGCCCAGTGCCGCGAGGAGCTGGAGAAGGGGTCGGACCTTCATGGTGCCTCCGCGGGAGCGGGCGGGAGCCGCCCCGCCTCGATCCGGACGACCCTGTGGGAAATCTCCCGGAGGTCCTCCGGCCGGTGGCTCACCAGCAGCACGGTCATGCCCTCCTCGCGGGCCGTGGTGACCACGTGGCCGAGGACCACGTCCCGGAGAGTGGGGTCCAGGTGGGCCAGCGGTTCGTCCAGCAGGAGGATCCTCGGCCCGGCCACGAGCGCCCGGGCAAGGGAGAGCCTGCGGGCCTCGCCTCCCGAGAGCTCGGCACCCCGCCGGTCCGCGAGGCCTGCGAGACCCAGAGCGGCCAGGTGGATCTCCATCCGCTTCCGGGCCCCGGCTCCGGCCCGCGGCCCGGCCACGAACTCGAGGTGCTCCATGACGGTCATGTGGGGCCAGAGCGCGGGGTGCTGCATGGAGAGGCCCACGTCCCGACGGTGGGGCGGTACGAGCCGTCGCGGCGAGCTCACCAGCCGGCCGTCCAGCAGGATCTCCCCCGCATCGGGCCGCTCCAGGCCCGCCACCAGACGCAGGAGCGTGGTCTTGCCGGCCCCCGAGGGTCCGGTGACGGCCACGATCTCCCCTCGCGCCACCTCCAGCCGGACCTCCTCCAGCGCCGTGATCCGGCCGTGGAGTCTGTGAACGCCGCGGAGCACGATCATGCCGCTGGCCTCCCGGCCGCCCCCCTGGAGACGAGCGCGGCCACCCCCAGCCCCGTCACGGTGGTGACCACCAGGAGGACGAGGCACAGGCCCCGCACGTCCTGGGCGGCCCCGTAGTGCAGGTAGTTGGAGATCCGGATGGCCAGCGTCGAGCGCCCCGGCGGCAGCACCAGGAGGGTGGCGCCGAGCTCGCCCAGGCTCAGGGCGAAGACGAAGCCCGAGGCCGCCAGCACCGTGGGCGCCTCCAGATGGAGACGCACCCCCACCCATCCCGCCAGGGGGCCGGGCTGGAAGACCCGGACGGCGTCGATCCGGTCCCTCTGCCTCCGCCTCAGACCGGCCAGCAGCACGAAGGTGGCGAAGGGGGTGAACCGCAGCAGCGCGGCCAGCACCGGCAGGAGCGGGCTGTCCAGCAGCACCATGGGCAACACGGGGTTGAACACCGCAAGGAGGGCGATTCCCACCAGGGGTGCGGGAACGGCCAGGGGCACGAAGGCCAGGACCCACCACAAGGGGGAGCGGAGGCCCCGGGCGAGAGCAGAGGCGAGGGGGATCGCCAGGACCGCCGCGCTGGCCGCCACGATCAGGCTGAAGCCCAGCTCGGGGCCCGCCAGGGTCAGGCCGGAGACCACTCCCTTCCAGGAACCCGGCCGCGCAGCCAGGGAGACCACGGGAACGAGGAACTGGGCGGCGAGCACGGCCGCCACCACACCCTGGAGCCCCCGGAACCACGCGGGCCAGCGCCAGGCGATCCCCGCGAGACCGCCCGTCGTCCCGACCCTGGCCCGCCGGAGCGCCGGGATCACCAGGGCCAGCACCAGCACGGAGACCACGAGCGCGGGCAGGGCCAGGATCGTGGCCCGGGCCGCATCATGGCCCGCCGAGAACTCCGCGAAGATCTCCAGTGGGAAGGTGGTCACGGCATGGAGGGAGGGGACGTCGTGGGCAGTGGCCACCAGGAGGAAGGCGAGACCTGCGGAGGCGGCGAGGAAGGGGGCCGCCAGCGGAAGGACCACCCGGCCCAGTACCACCGGGTCGGCGCGGTGGAGGCGGGCCGCCTCCACGGAGGGCCGGGGGAGGTTCAGGATCCCCACGAGCCCCAGGGCCGTGGTGATGGGCAGTACCGCCATGGTCTCCACCCAGAGCACCATCCCCGGGCCGGAGGCGGGCGGGGGCGCACCACCCCCCGTGATCACCCCGGCCAGCCACCCCAGGGCGTCGTTCCAGGCCAGGGCATGAACGTAGGGCGGGAGGGGCGCCAGCAGCACGGGCAGCCAGCGGAGCAGCCGGTGGCGGCCGGCCCTTCCCGTGGCGAGCGTCAGGGCGCCCAGGAAGCCCAGGGCGGTGGCCACGACCGCGACACCACCCGCCAGGACCACGGTCGTGACGAGGAGAGTCCATCGCCGGCCGGTGGGCAGGGCCAGCGCCATGACCTCCGGCCGGGGCACTGCGAGGCGCAGTGCGGCGAGGACCAACGCACCCAGGGGAACCGTCACCAGCAGGAACCAGACGAGGCGGCCCGCGCGACCCGTCATCGGGAGAAGATCTCGACCAGAGCCCGGCGGCTGTCCCCGATCCGGTCATGGATGGCGTCGAGCCCCAGCTCCATGACACGGATCGGCGCCGTTCCCAGGCAGGGAGCCCTGGGGCCACCGGGCCGGACCGAGAGCTGGACGCAGCCACTCTCGATCAGCCGCTGCTCCGTCCCGGCGTCCACCAGGTACTCCACGAGCTTCCTGGCCTCGCGGGGATGCGGCGCACCGGCGACCACCGCCACGGTTCCCGGGATGAGAAGCGTCCCCGCCCCCCCCTGGTCGGGAAGGACGATCCGCACGGGCGCACCGGCCTCCACGGCCCGGCAGGCGTCGTCGGAGTCCGTGAGGCCCCAGTCCAGCCGGCCCGCCACCACCAGGTCCCGGACGCCGGCGTTCCCGTCGGCCACGTGGACCCCGCGGTCCGCGAGCGCCCGGAAGAAGCGCTCCGCCTCCGGAGGCCCCCACAGGGCGAAGAGGGCGGCCGCATGGGTCGCCGTGGTCCCGAAGAGCGGGTTGGCGAGGCCCACCCTCGAGGGCTCCGCGGTGAGGAGGTCCTCCACGGAGCGCGGCATGGCCTCCTCCGGCACCCTCCGGGTGTTCACCAGGAGGACACGGACCCTGCACCCCACCCCCGTCCAGAGATCCCGGGACGACCGCATGGTCCCGGGGACGTCTCCGGCCGTTGCCGGGCGGCAGGCCTCCAGGAGACCCCGGGCCGCGAGCAGGAGCGTCTGGGAGAACTCCGAGTTCCAGAAGACGTCGGCCCGGGGACGTCTTCTCTCGGCGATGATCCGCTGCACCAGTCCCACGGTCTTGGCGGCCTCCACGTCGAAGACCGGACGCACGCGGATCCCCGTCCGCTCGGCGAACTCGCGCAGGATGGGCTCCGAGTAGACCTGGTCCACGGAGGTGTAGACCACCACGGTCCTGGAGGCCTCCCGGGAGCAGGCCAGAGTCACCAGTACCAGGCCGCACAGGAGGGTGGAGAGTGCGGGGGCTCCGCGCCCCCGGTGGTGCCCGGGCTCCGGTCGTCGTCGATGGGGATGCAACGGTGCTGACATGGTGGCTGGCACGGATTGTTCCTCCCGCCATGGTACCAGCGTGCGGTGACCCTCGTCCCCACCGGCTGCGGGAAGCCCCGGGGCGTGCTCCGGAACCGTGGAGGGAGCACCGTGTTCTGGTAGCATCATGGGGTGGATTTCCAGGAAGGATCCCGCCACTACACCACCCTCTGTGAGAAACGGGCCCGGGGGGAGCTCGACGATGCCGCCTTTGCCGCGGCGGTGGCCGCGATCCGGGTGACCGACGCCTCCGGCTACACCTGGACCCTCGACACGGGTGGCCGCTGGCTCTACTGGAACGGCTCCGCATGGGTGGCCCCTCCGGGTGGCCCTCCCGCCGCGGGAGCCGGTGCACCCCGGCCGGAGGCGGCGCCGGCGAAGGCCGCCGGGACCGCTGGGGGTACCGTGCCCGCCTCCGGTGCCGGCCAGGAGCTCGAGGCGTGGCTGCGCCGCGTCCTGCGGTGGTTCCCCATGATCCTCGGGACCCTGAGGGGACGCCTTCCCCCCACGTCGGTCTTTCTCCAGCAGATGCGGCACGTGCCGCTCCGGAAGCGGCCCCAGCCCTGGTGGGACATGCTGGCGATCCTGGGGGGAGCCGCCGCGGGCACGCTGTGGTTCCTGTACTCCTCCGTCCGGGGCCTGCCGCACTTCATCCCGCTCCAGCGGGAGTTCGAGAGCTCCGCGGATTTCATCCCGCCCCTGCTGCTCGGCGTCGGTGCGTTCCTCCTGTGGACCTTCCGGAGGCGGGTGGCCGGGGCCCTCCAGCCGCTCCTGGCCCCCCTGCGGAAGGTTCCCCTGCTGGGCCGCTTCGCCATGGGCGGCGGAGTGCTGTTGATCGGCTGGCTGATCCGCACCAGGAGCGGGCTCTTCCAGGACCGGGAGGGTATGGATCTCATCACGCCGCTCCTGATGGTGGCTCTCCCCGTGCTCATCGTGGTGTTCCGGGAGCCCCTGGATGCCATCCTTCGCCCCCTGGACCCCTGTCGCCGGAGGATCCCGAGAATCGTCCTGGTGATCCTGGGCCTCGCGGCACCCTACTTCGTGGCCCACATCCTCTACCGGTGGTTCGGTCTCATCCAGTACCCCTTCCTCCGGGCCTCGGTGGTCTTCGGCACCATGATCTCCTACGCCATACTCAGGACGCCTGCGGGTGTCCCTCCGCGGGGCAGGGGCAGGGACCCTGCAGGGCGGGGCCGGGCGGCGCCGACCGGTGGGGCCACCCCACCCCCCCTCCCCGGCAACGCCGGTTCCGCCCTGAGCCGGCGGACGGCCTGGGTGGGGCTGGCGTGGATGATCGGCATCCACCTCCTCATGGTCACCCCGGCCCTGGCCGACGACTTCCTCCGGGACCCCTTCAACGCCAACGACGGCCTCCGGACCCCCGGCGTGGCCGAGGCCATCGCGGGCACGGTCACGGTGATCGTGTCGGGCCTGGTCAACGGGGCCGAGGTGGTCCGCACGGTCATCGAGGTCCGGGAGGAGTCCGGCGCGGCCGGTGGGGAGGGTGCGGGTGGGGCGGTGGGAACGCCGGCGGGTGCGGGTGGGGATGGGGGTGAGGAACAGGAGCCGCGACAGGTCCAGATCGTGGTCAACACCACGGATGCCAGCGGGTCCCCCGGAACCCGCCTGGAAACCGGGGTCAACGACGCCGTCTTCATCTATGCCTACGCCGTGGAGGTGGGGAAGGGAGGCCTCGACGGGGTCACCGGGAGCCTGGGCTTCCACCTGGAGTCGGGTCCTCCCTTCGTGTTCCTCACGGACCATGGCATGACCGGGGGACAACGCTGCGCCGGGGTGCAGTTCGAGTCGCCCCTTCCGGACGGGCCGCCACCGTCCTCCGTGGTGGCGAGGGTCTCCGCCGTGGTGGAGGGGAAGACCATCTCGGTCCCGGTGACCCTGGAGCTCGTGGTGGCACCGTATGTCGTTCGGTTCCGGTAGGGGGTGCGCGGACCTCGCAGGAGGGGAGCAGGAGGATGGCTGAAAAGACGTACCGGCTTCCTTTCGACGCCGAGAGCGGACGCTACGAGAAGGAGACCATCGTGGCCGACGTGGTCCGGAGGGGGCAGGAGGCGCCCTGTCCCCTGGAGCGGGCCGAGTTCCAGTTCCCGGAGGAGCTCTTCGAGCTCACGGTGGAGTTCGAGCCGGGCGCCGAGGAGGTCCGGGCGGAGGTGGCGCTCCGGGAGGAGGTCTACGAGGCCAGCGACTTCACCACCCTCGCCGAGAAGGATCACGAGCTCCTCCTGGAGGTGGTGCCCCGGGAGGGGACCGCGGATGGGGGCTTCAAGCCGGGGCCCGTCCTCAGGAAGTCCTGCCTGGTGCAGTGCGAGCCGGTGCGCCCCGCCATGGTCCTGAAGGAGCCGAGCGAGGAGGAGCTGCCGCTGCCCGCCGTGGGGGACGAGCAGACCACCTTGGTGCTCCAGGTGACCATGGGTGCCGGAGGGAGGCCCTGGAAGGGGCTGGAGCTCCGGTGGGAGCGGCTGGAGGGGGGCTGCTCCGTCCACGGCACCCTCGAGGGCGGTTCTGCCGTCACGGACGAGGCCGGGGAGATCCAGCTGAGCTACACCGCCCCCAGGCTCTGCTACAGGCCGGGGGAGAAGTACTTCGAGGAGTATCGCTTCCTCGGGACCGGTCCCCAGGAGCAGGAGCTCTTCCGGCTGAAGATCCCCCTGGCACCGCTGATCGTGTACCGGATGAAGGCGGAGAAGGTCCAGGAGCTGAATGACGGGGAATACGGCATCGAGGGGCCCCCGACCGAGGTGGTGGAGATCGATCCCCGCGACCGGGTGAAGGCCCTCGAGGGCACCTTGCTCCTCACGACCACGATCCGCGGCAGGGAGCAGCAGGACCCGGTGGCCGACATGGAGTGCTCCATCCTGCTGGGGGACGAGAACGGCGTTCCGGAGGATCAGGAGGGGATCAAGCTCACCACCGATGCCCAGGGCACGATCCGCTGGGAGGTCCCGGAGCTCGCCGCGGCCTTCGGGAACCGGGGGACCACCCGCCAGCTCTCCACGGAGCGGGGGGAGCTCCCCCGCCTGGAGCTCACCGAGGCCACACGGAAGGTGCTGGAGTTCTACGAATCGCGGTTCGACCACCAGAGCTTCCCCAGGGGTGTCTTCCAGGGCGGCCTGGAGGAGGAGCTCCGGTCGTACCGTCTCGTCCACAGCCGGCAGCTGGCCTCACGGGAGACCGCCGCCTACCAGAAGATCCGGGACACCCTGGAGATCCTCTCGATCGGGACGCGCTACGCGGGGTCCTTCCGCCGGTGCTTCACGGAGCAGTTCTCGCCGCTGCTGGGCGTCCTCGGCGACACCTTCTGGGAATACTTCAACTACATCTGGAACCTCAAGGACATGGCGGGGAAGATCATCGCCGGGCTGACCGGCGGCGCCTCGGCCATCGCCCGGGCCATCGCCAGCCGCTGCGAGGGCTCCGTCTCGTTCCTCCGGACCCTCCTGGCGCGGATCCGGCCTCTGCAGTGGGCCATCGACAGGGCCATGGGTTTCTTCGAGTGGCTGGTGACGAAGGTGGAGGGGCTCGCCGCCTTTGCCGGGAAGCTTGTGGGGAAGCTCCGCCAGACCGCCCTCGACCTGGCGAGGGAGGCCACGGAGCTCGTCGGCCTGATGGACCAGGTGGAATCCAGGGGACTGAAGATCCTGGCGGTCCTCGCCGCCGGGATCAAGGGGCTCGTGGCCACCGTGGCACGGGGCATCGGTCACCTGCTCCAGGGGGCGGTGGGGGTGCTCGAGAGGTTCGCCTTCTGGCTCATGACCAACGCGGTGGTGGGCCTGCGCGTCTTCGAGCGGAGCTTCTTCGAGCACATGGAGGACCACACCGGCATGGAGGCCATCCACCGGGGGATCCAGTACTTCATGGAGGCCCTGGGGGCGCGCTGGCACGGGAAGCTCGCCGGGGAGGGGATCACGGTCCAGGTCGAGAACTACCTCCAGAGCCTCCTGGAGACCTTCTTCGGGAAGGGGGGGTGGGTCACCGGAGGGGCCTCCCGGGCGGTGTCGAACTTCGCCTCACTGAACCTCTTCGATCCGTCGGCCACGGTGGCCGTCCGGAGCCTCCACCGGGCGTGTTCGGACCTCAGGGCGGCCGATGATCCGGAGGAGAAGGTCGCAACCACCAGGGAGATGGCCTCCAGCGTGGCCCAGACCCAGCTCACCTACGAGAAGTCGTTCATCATGGGCGAGGCCATCAAGATGTTCGTGGACAGCATGAAGATCCCCGTCCAGGTGGCCCTGGCGGCGGTGGTGACACTGACCACCCTGGGAGGCGGGGCCGTGGCCGTGGGCAGCATCTGCACCAAGATGGAGGTCATCATCTCCACCCTCGCCATCTGCCTGCTCGACGTGCCCCACGCCGTCACCATCTTCCTGGGGGCCTACCTCATCCAGCAGGCCTACCTGACGGCCGTGGCCAACCTGGAGGCCTGATGTCCGGTGAACCGGTATTCGTGGATCCCGGCCCGCTGACGGTCCAGCTGGAGGCGGTGGCCGGCCTGCTCGCCGCCCCACCACCCGCCGCCGCGCTCCAGAGGAGCGTGGCCGAGCAGGCTCGGACCCTGTTGCAGAGCCTTGCCGCCCTGCCACGTACCGCCACGGAACCGGACTGGACCGGATGGACGGCGTACTGCGAGGAGCGGAGCGTGGAGGTCTTCCGGGAGGGAGTGAGCATCTCGGGCATGCTGGGACCCTCGGGGGATCTCCTCTGGCTGGATGCCCACGTGGAGCCCGGGATCCACTGGCACGTGGTCTTCGAGGGGACCTTCTCCGGGACGGGCGCCCTGGAGGCCATGCTGGGGTCCGGCGGTGGGAGTGCGGCGCAGAACACGCAGATGACCGTGGACGTCACCACGGAGCAGGGCCTGACCTCCTCGACGCAGTTCACCCTGGAGGGCCGGGAGGTGGACTGCCTGGACGTGGAGACCGGCATCGAGGAGGCCCTGGGACACCTCCGGGCCTCCCTGGGACACCTGAGCGGGGGTGGGGACGGGGACCTTCCGGTGGAGGGGGGCAGCGGTACCGTTCCCGATGCCGCGGCCGGACAGGTGCCGGGCGCGGACTCCGGACTGCCCGGCGGCGCCATGGCCGGGGCCGCCCTGGGGGCCGCCGCCGCGGGGATCGCCGGCATGGCCGCCGCCGCCCTCCGCAGGCGGGGGCAGGGGGCCCCGCCGCCACCGGCCGCGGGCCCGGCGCCATCCCCCGCTCCGGTGGCGGAGTGGTACTACTCCACCGACGGCCGGTCCGTGGGCCCCTGCACCCTGGAGGACCTGAAGCGGCTCCTCGCGGCCGGGACCGTCACCGCGGAGACTCCCGTGTGGAGCCCGGAGCTCGGGGACTGGCGGCCGGCCTCCACGGTGCCCGCACTCCAGGCCGCCCCGCCGGCAGCGGGGAGGTCGGTGCCTCCCCCCCTGCCACAGCAGGCCGAATGGTTCTTCGCCCTGGGGAACGAGCAGCGGGGCCCGGTGACCCTGATGGAGCTCAGGGCGCACCTGGCCGGGGGTGCCGTGTCCCCGCAGACCCTGGTCTGGAAGGCCGGCATGGACGGCTGGGTCCCGGCGTCCTCCATCCCCGAGCTCTGGGGCTGAGGATCCTCCGGCACACCCGGGGCGCCTCAGGACTTCCGGATGCTGTGGATCAGTGCTCGCAGGCCTCCGAACTCCTGGATCAGCGTCAGGAAGCGGTTGGGCACCGGCGCCAGGAGGACCGTCCCGGTCCCCCGGAAGGTGCTCACCAGGCCCTCGCCGGAGATCCAGCTGGAGAAGAGGCCCCTGGTGGCACGCTCCACGGCATACTCGAGGCCCGGCGTCCGGGCCACGGGGGACGCCGCGGGAGGGAGTGGCGCCGGGGCTTCCGCAGCCGGAACCACCTGCTCCACGGGCGTCCACTGGGCCAGCCCCTCGTACCGGCACAGGCTGCCGGGCGGCAGGCTTCCCCGGGCGAGCATCCGCGCCACCTGCTCCAGGGTGCAGGATCCCTGCTGGCTCCCGTTGACGGCAACGGAGAACTCCAGCCCCATGGCTTCCCTCCTCCAGGCCATACCGGGCGGATCGTAGTACGATGCTCCTCCCCATCGGGCCGCGGGCTTCACAGCACCCCTGCCCCTGGGGTAGAGTTCGGGCGCCGGAGGTGGGCATGACCACGACGATCACCAGGGCCACAGCGGGACCCTCGGGGGAGAAGATCAGGTCGGACCTGGTGGTGCGCTACGAGCCGGGGACGGAGCCCCTGGCCGTGACGGTTTCGAGCAAGGTGGACTACCTCTACGGTGAGGCCATCGAGGCCGCGGTGCGGCGGGTGGCCGCGGCCCTCGGCGTGGCCACCGGGACCCTCTCCGTGGAGGACTTCGGCGCCCTGGAGTGGGTGATCCTGGCGCGGGTGGAGGCCTGCCTGCGGCGGGCCGGCTTCGCGGGGGAGCCGGTGCTCCCGGAGCCCTCGCCGGGCCGGGTCCCGCCCCGGGAGCGCCACCGCCTCCGCCGGAGCCGGCTCTACGTGCCGGGGAGCCAGCCCAAGCTCATGCTCTCGGCGGGGCTCTACGGCGCCGACGGCATCATCCTGGACCTGGAGGACTCGGTGGCCCCCGCGGAGAAGGACGCGGCCCGGCTCCTCGTCCGGAACGCCCTGGTGGCCATGGACTTCGGCGACTCCGAACGTATGGTTCGCGTCAACCAGGGAGAGGCCGGCCTGGCCGATCTGGAGGTGGTGGCCCCCCACGAGGTCCACACGGTGCTGCTGCCCAAGGTGGAGCGCCCGGAGGAGGTGGCGGAGGTGGCGGCCAGACTCCGCGAGCTCTGCGGGGAGGAGGCGCCCTTCCTGATGCCCATCCTGGAGTCGCCGCTCGGGATCCGGAACGCCTACGAGATCGCCGCCGCCGACCCCCTGGTGGTGGCACTGACCCTGGGGCTCGAGGACCTCTCGGCCGAGCTGGGCGCGCCCCGGACCCCCGAGGCCTGGGAGAGCTTCCTGGCCCGGCAGACCACCGTCTACGCCGCGCGGGCCGCGGGCGTGGCCCCCATCGCCTCGGTGTTTTCCGACGTGCGCGACGAGGCGGGCCTGGAGTCCTACGTGCGGCGGGAGCGGGCCCTGGGCTTCGACGGCATCGGCTGCATCCACCCCCGCCAGATCCCCGTGGTGCACCGGGCCATGGCCCCCACCGAGGCCGAGCTCGAGAAGGCGCTCAGGATCGTGGCCGCGGCCGAGGAGGCCGAGGCCCGGGGACTGGGGGTGGTGGCCCTGGGCTCCAAGATGGTGGACCCCCCCGTGGTCCACCAGGCCCGACGCACCGTGGAGCTCGCGCGGGCCGCCGGGATGCTCCCGGCGGAGGGGGGGACGGAGGAGGACTGAGCTCCCGTCCGGGCTCCCCGGCTTTCCCCCGCATCACACCCCCGCGGCCTCGTCCCCCTCGTCCAGGCGGAAGCGGACACCCACCACCTGCGTGATGCCCACCGGCCTGCCCTTCGCGTCCAGGGCCGGCTCGAAGGTCCAGTGGCGCACGGCCTCCACGGCCGCGTCGGTCAGACCGGCCGGCAGGCCCTCGAGGACGGTGACCTCCTTCACGCTCCCGTCGGCACCGATGGCCAGCTCCAGGCGGACGGTGCCCTGGAGGTGCCGGCGGCGAGCCTCCTCCGGGTAGGCCGGCGGCTGCGCATCCTTCACCCTCGGAGGTGTCCACCCCTCCGGGAGCCCGGCCCGCGAGGCAGACGAGGACGACGCCGGGTCGCCATCCAGGGCGAAGCGCACGGCCACCTTGAAGAGCACGGGAACGGCGTGGCCGTCGGCGTCCCGGGCCGGCTCGAAGGTCCACCGGCGCACGGCCTCCGCTGCAGCGTCGGCGAGCCCCTCCGGCAGGGGACGGAGCACCTGGACGAGGTTCTCCAGGCGCAGCCAGAGGACGTCGAGCCGTGCCACGTGGGCCAGCTCGTGGGCGAGGATCGCCTCCATGCGTTCCCGCGGCCAGCCCGCGGCCTCCTCGGGCAGCGCGATGACCGGCCGGAGGAGCCCCATGGTGAAGGGGCCGGGAAGCCCCCGTGCCAGGAGCACCCGGACCCGCCGGCGGATGTGGAGGCGGCGGCGCCAGAGGCCCAGGAGCTCGTCCATCATGGGGTCGTCAGCGGGATATCCTCCATGGAGGAGTGCCCTGGTCCTCCACCACTGGGTCCCCAGGAGCCCAGCGACCAGGAGGGCCCCGGAAAGCCAGAGGCCGAGGAGGCCGGCCTGCATCCATGGGATCGCGGTGGGAACCCCGGACGCGGCGGAGCTCACCAGGTCCCCCGCGGGAAGCACGGTGGTGGAGGCCGTGGTCCCGCCCGGGAGCCAGTCCTGGAGGAGCGCCGCCAGGCTGAAGCGGAAGGCCGCGCCCGGTGGCAGGAGGAAGCGGAGGACCACCAGGGTCCAGAGGACGTGGTGCAGGGTGGTGGCCCGCCGCGGCCAGAGGTGCTGCACGGCGAGGGCCAGGACGAGGAGGATCCCCCCGTAGAGGCTCAGCCGCCCCAGGAGGCCGAGCCATGCCTGGAGAAGGGCCGGTGCGCTGGCGAGGACCTCAGGCATCGTCGGAGCCCCCCCCGTCCCGGGCCAGGAGCCGCTCCACCTCCCGGATCTCCTCCTCGCTCAGCTCGGCGCCCCGGGTCAGCAGGGGTACCACGGCGGCGGCGTCGATCTCGAGCACCCGCTCGGCGAAGTCCCGGACCAGGGCCGCCAGGCCCGCCGCCCGCGGGATGGCCGGGATGTAGAGGTTCACGCCGTGGAAGCGCTCCCGGAGCACCGCGCCCTTCTGGACCATGCGTTCCAGGACCGTCCGCGTGGTGGAGAGGGCCCAGTTCCGCCGCGGGCCCACCCTTTCGTGGACCTCCCGGGCGCTCAGGCGCCCGTGGCGCCAGAGCACCTTCATGATCTCCATCTCCGATCTCGAGAGCTCGCGGATGTCGGTGGTCATGGGTACCTCCCCATCGCTGCGCTACAACTGTAGCATCTTCTTCACGGATGTCAACACCCTCGCTTGATGGGGCCGCGGGAAGCGGGTAGCATCGCGGCGCGGACGGTGCCGGAGCACCGCCGCCCGGGGGTGGACGCATGGCACGGCCGGAGCTCGTCGAAAACGCCGCGGGACGCCTGGTGCCCGCCGAGGTCAACGGCGCCGAACAGGTGCCCTTCCGTGGGGTCGGGGGCCACCGGCCCTCGGGCCGGAAGGCGGCCCCGCTGATCCGCACCTGCCTGGACTACCCCGAGGACGGGGACAAGCGGGTGGGCTCGCTCCGGGAGGCCCTGGAGCAGGTGGGGCTGGCCGACGGCATGGTGGTCTCCACGCACCACCACCTGCGCAACGGCGACGCTGTGGCCAACATGGTCTTCGAGGCGGCCGCCGAGATGGGCCGGAGGGACCTCATGTGGTTCCCCTCGGCCTCCTTCCCGGTGCACGAGCCGCAGATCGCCCACATGGAGTCCGGGGTGATCCACCACATCGAGGGCTCCATGAACGGGCCCCTGGGGGACTACTGCACCGCCGGGAGGATGCGTGGCCTGGGCGTGCTGCGCTCCCACGGGGGCCGCTGGCAGGCCATCCAGGACGGGGAGGTCCACATCGACGTGGCGGTGATCGCCGCCCCCACGGCGGACCCCTTCGGCAACGCCAACGCCCTCGACGGCCCCGCGGCCTGCGGGCTCCTGGGCTTCGCCCTGGCGGATTCCATCTACGCGGAGCGGGTCGTCGTGGTCACCGACAACCTGGTGCCCTTCCCCTGCCTTCCCTGGCAGATCCAGGGCAACAACGTGGACGTGGTGGTGGAGGTGCCCTCCATCGGGGACCCCGCGAAGATCGTGTCCGGGACAACCCGCATCACCCAGAGTCCGGACCGCCTCCGCATCGCCGAGCTGGCCGCCCGCTTCTGCGACGCGGCCGGCATCGTCCGGGACGGCTTCTCCTTCCAGGCGGGCGCCGGGGGCACCACCCTGGCCTTCGCCATCTTCCTGCGCGACATCATGCGCGAGCGCGGGGTGGCGGCCGCCTTCGCCCGGGGAGGGTCCACGAAGTACATGGTGGAGATGCTCCGGGAGGGGCTCATCGGCTACATCCTGGACGGCCAGACCTTCGACCTGGACGGGGTGGCCTCCATGCGGGAGGACCCCCGCCACGTGGACACCTCTCCCTTCACCTCCTACAACTTCCACGGCAAGGGGAACTTCGCCTCCATGGTGGACGTGGCGGTGCTGGGCGCCACCGAAGTGGACGTGGACTTCAACGCCAACGTGGTGACCCACTCGGACGGCCGGCTGCTCCACGGCATCGGCGGCTGGCAGAACTGCCTGGCCGCCCGGACCACCATGCTCCTGGTGCCCTCCTTCCGGGACCGGATCCCGGTGATCGTGGACGAGGTCACCACCCTCTGCGGTCCCGGCGAGCTCATCGACGTGGTGGTCACCGAGCGGGGGATCGCGGTGAACCCGCGCCGGCAGGACCTCCTGGACGCGGTGGCGGGCTCGGGGCTGCCCATCCGGGACATCCACGACCTCAAGGCGGAGCTGGACCGTCTCTGCGGGGCGCCACAGCGCATCCAGCGCAGCCGCGACCCGGTGGCCGTGGTGAAGTGGGTTGACGGCACGGTGCTGGACACCGTCTGGCGGATCGGGTAGGCCCGCAGCCCTCCCGGCACCGCAGCAGCCGGCCTGCGGGGGCGGGAGGCGCGGGGCCCCGGTTCAGCCCCTCCGGCCCCCGTCCCCCGGCGGCCCCCGCAGGATCTCGGGCCGCCGCCGCACCCCATCGGCCACCGCAAGGCCCCGGAACCGCACGGTGACCAGCGGACACTCCCCCTCGTCGCAGGCGAAGTGGGCGGGCTCCCAGATCTCCTCCAGCGCCGCCGCCACACTGGGGAACAGGTGCCGGGACCCGATGAGCTCGAGCATCCCCGTCCGCTCCAGCACCTGGAGCACGGTGTCGTTGAGGCCGCTCACCGAGAACTCGTAGCCCGCCTCCCGGAGCCGCTTCACCAGCCGGCGCAGGGCCTCCACCCCCGAGGCGTCGATCTCGTTGATCCCGTTGCCCACCAGGAGCACGTGCTCCAGGTCCGGCATGGAGGCCACCCGCTCCAGGACCTGGTCCTCCAGGTAGCTCACGTTGGAGAAGAAGAGCGAACCGTTGAACCGGATCACGGCGATCCGCCGGCACAGCTCCAGCCCGTGGCGGCGGGCGCTTCTGAAGGACCCGTCGGTGTAGAGGGAGAGCAGGTCCACGTCGGGCTTCATGGTCCGGAACAGGTAGAGGCCCAGCGACAGCGCGACGCCCAGGAAGATCCCCTTCTCCAGGTGGGGCGCCGCCAGCAGGGTCACCACAAAGGTGACGCCGGCGATGAGGCCGTCGTGGGGCTGGGCCTGCCAGGCGTGGACCAGCGCCCGGAAGTCCACGAGCCCGATGACCGCCAGCATGATGATGGCGGCCAGAACCGCCTGGGGCAGGTGGTAGAGCAGCGGCGTCAGGAAGAGCAGCGTCACCAGGACCACCACGCTGGAGAACACGTTGGACAGGCCCGTGCGGGCCCCCGCCTGGAGGTTCACGGCGGAGCGGGAGAACGACCCCGACACGGGGTAGCTGGAGGCGAAGGATCCCACGATGTTGGCCAGTCCCTGCCCGATGAGCTCCTGGTTGGGGTCGATCCGCTGGCCCGTCCGGGCCGCCATGGCCTTGGCGATGGAGATGGCCTCCATGAAGCCCAGGATGGAGATGATCACCATCATGGGCAGCAGGGGCACGGCGACGGCCGGATCCACCACGGGGGCCCTCAGGCCGGGGAGGCCGCGGGGGATCGTGCCCACCACGGCGCCGCCGCCCACGAAGACGAGCCGCCCGGGATCGAGCCGGCCGTTGCCCACCTTCAGGCGCCAGACGGGGCCGCCCGGAGAGGTCCCCTCTCCGGGGAGCGGGCGAAGCTCGAGGCCCCCGCCGGCGGTCCGGACCCCCATGAACAGGCAGCGCCGGAGCTCCTCCCGGACCCTGGAGGCCTCCTCCCGCGCCACCGCCAGGCGGACCTCCAGGAGCTCGAGCTCGTGCTTCAACTGCAGGGTGCGGGGGTCCGTGGGCCCCGCCGTCCTTCGGGTCTCACGGTGGCGGGCTGCGGCCTCCCGACGGGCCGCAGCCAGCTCCTCGAGCCGCTCGCAGGCGGCGTTGTACCTGCGGACGAGCTCCACGGCCCGGGGGGAGGCCACGTGCCCCAGGGTGGTCTCGAGGTTGCGCTCGAAGCCCGTGGCCCACGAGATCACCGTGGCCAGGACCACGGCGATGAGCACGTTGGGAAGGCGGGGGTTGATCCGGCGCAGGGTCACCATGAGCACCAGCGCGCCCACGCCCATGGCCAGGGTGGGCCAGTGGACCCAGTGGAGGGCCGCCCGGCAGACGTTGAGCACCGTCTCGTAGTGGTGCTCCCCCTTCTCGGCGGACACCCCCAGGAACTTCCCCAGCTGGGAGGAGGCGATGATGAGGGCGGCGGCGTTGGTGAAGCCGTTCACCACGGGGTGGGAGAGCAGGTTGATGATGACGCCCAGCCGCAGCAGGCCCAGGGCCAGCTGGAACAGCCCCACCATGAGTGCGAGCAGCAGGGCGTAGGCGATGAACTCGGGCCCCCCCGCCGAGGCCAGGGGCTCCAGGGCCGTGGCGGTCATGAGGGACACCACGGCCACGGGGCCCGTGGCCAGCTGGGCGCTCGAGCCGAAGAGGGCGGCGATCACCGGGGGGATGCACGCGGCGTAGAGGCCGTAGTAGGCGGGGAGCCCCGCCAGCTGGGCGTAGGCCATGGACTGGGGGATCAGCACCAGGGCCACGGTGAGGCCGGCCAGCAGGTCGGCCCGGGCCTCGCGCGACCCGTAGCGCCCGAGCTGCGCCGCGATGGGCAGCACCCGCCGCAGGGGAGCGGGGAGCTCCACGGAGCCCCCGCTACGCCTCGCCGAGGAGGCCCGTGACGTGGTGGAGGACCTCCACCGTGCGGACCACGCCGGCCACGCTCCCCTCGCGGAGCACGGGCAGGAGCGCCACGTCGTGCTCCACCAGCTCCCGGGCCACCTTCAGGAGGGGGTCGTCCGCGGAGACGGTGGCCGTGATGGGGGTCATGGCGTCGGACACGGGACGCTCGGCGTGCTCCCGGAGGCGCCCCAGGATCTCCTCGTTCACCTCCTGCGGGGCGGCGGCATCCCTGCGGAAGAGCCTCCGGTGGCCCGCGCCGCGGCCCGACACGGTGTCCAGCTGGAGCGCGCGGAGCAGGTCCCTCCGCCGGGCCATCCCCAGGAGCTGGTAGCTCTCGTTGAACACGAGGACCACCCTGGGAAGCGAGCGGCGGCCACCCGACGTGGTGAGGGCCGCGTTCTCCAGCTCCACCAGGGCCTGCCGGATGGTGAACCAGTAGGGGATGTGGGGGTACTCCTCCAGCGGGATCATGATCTCTGCTGCGGTGGGGGTCTTCATGGCACCTCCGTGGGCTCGGGGTGGGGCCGTCCGCCGGCTCCCTCCCCCTCGTGGTGGACGTGGAGCCCCGAGCGGCGGGCCACGGCCTCACCGTCGCCGCCGCACCGCTCCTCCAGGGCCCTCAGGTACTCCTTCCGGAAGGCCGCCTCGGCCTCCGCGTAGGGCTCCAGGCCCAGCAGCTCCTCCAGCAGCGCGGCACGGCCGCGGACCCGCTGCCAGCGCATGGCCCGCTCCACGCTGTAGAGGATCTGCTCCTTCTTGAAGGGCTTGGTGATGTAGTCGAAGACACCGAGCTCCAGCGCCTCGAGCGTGCTCTCCATGGAGCCGAAGGCGGTGATGATGATCACCTCCTCATTCCGGTCCCGCTCCCGCAGCCATCGCAGGATGTCCAGCCCGTCCATGCCGGGCATCTTGAGATCCACGATCACCAGGTCGAAGGTCCGCTGCTCCAGGAGGCCCGGCACCTCCAGGGAGTTGGCGGTGCACACCACCTCATGGGGCGTCCGCTCCTGGAGGATCCTCTCCAGGAGGCGGAGCATGTGGACCTCGTCATCCACCGCCAGGATGCTCTGCCGCGACTTCATGGTGCCTCCTCGCTCCGGGCTGCGGCTCCGCCAGGGGAAGCCGCACGGTGAAGGTCGTCCCCGTGGGGCCGTCGGGGTGGTCCTCCCGGCTCCGGCTCGTGCAGGTGATGGTGCCGCCGTACCGGGTGACGATCCCGTAGCACAGCGAGAGCCCGAGCCCGGTGCCCTCGCCCACGGGCTTGGTGGTGAAGAAGGGGTCGAAGATCTTCTGCCGGAGGCCCTCCGGGATGCCGCACCCCGTGTCCTCCACGTCCACGGCCACCATCTCCGCCTCGCGCCGCGCGCGGATGGTCAGCCTCCCGCCGCCGTCGGCCATGGCGGCCACGGCGTTGTTCACGAGGTTGAAGATCACCTGCTGGAACTCGCGCCCGTCGCCCCGGGCGGCCGGCAGGTCCTCCGGGAGGTCGAGCTCGAGCTCCACCTTGTGGGTCATGAGCGTGTTGGCCACGATGCTCACCACCTGCTCGATGCCGCGCCGGACGTCCACCTGCTCCTCCAGGCCCTCGGTGACCCGGGCGAAGCCCAGGAGGTTCTCCACCACGCGCTTGGCGGCGTTGGCCTGCTCCTCGATGGTGGCCAGGTCCTGGTGCTCCGGGGTCCCCTCGGGAAAGCGCTCGAGCAGGAGGTCGGTGAAGCCCAGGATCACCGCCAGCGGGTTGTTGATCTCGTGGGCCACCCCGGCGGCCAGCGTGCCGATGGAGGCGAGCTTCTCGGCGTTGTAGATCCTCTGGTCCATGACCAGCTTCCGGGAGATATCCCGGCTGATGCCCAGGACGAACCGGACACCGCCGGAGTCCTCCCGGATGGGCATGAGGCGGGTGCTCAGCCGCACGGTGCCGCCGCCCACCCTCACCGAGTGCTCGTAGCTGATGCCGTGGCCGCAGAAGAGCGCCTGGTCCATCTTCTGGAGGATGAACCCGGCGTCCTGCGGCCGGAGGATCTCGGCCAGCGGACGGCCCAGGAAGAGCTCCCGCGGCGGGTCGCCCCAGGCCGGATCCGGGGGCACCGGAGCCAGGCTCGCGAAGAGCCGGACCGTCTGGGCGTTGGCCAGCACCACGCGGGAGTCCGTGTCCAGGATGTAGATCAGGTCGCTGGCCTGCTCCACCACACGCCGGTAGATGCGCTCCACCTCGTGGAGCTCCGCCGTGGTCTGCTCCACCTGGCGCTGCAGCGCCAGGGAGGTCCGCCGCTGGATGGTGACCAGGGTCCCCCCCAGGAAGCCCAGGGCGAGGATCAGCAGGGCCACCGCCGCCACGTGCCGCGTGAACACCCGGTGCACCGCGGCCCGCACCTCGGCCTCGGGGGCCACCACGGCCACGGACCAGGTCTCCCGGTGCCAGGCGCCCTGCTCCCTGAGGGGGGCGAAGGCCATGAGCTTGGCGATCCGCCCGTGGAGGCCGCCGTGCCACCCGCTCACGTAGTGGCCCGTACCCTCCTCGCCACCCAGCATCCGGGTCCGCATGATCCGGTCGATGGAGGAGAAGTCGATCTCCGGGGCCCTGCGCTGCCGGGCCTCGAAGGCGTTGCGTCCCACGAACTGGGGGTCGGGGTGGTACAGGAAGACACCGTCAGAGTCGATGACCCAGAGGTAGCCGGTCCGGCCCGAGCGGGTGTGGCGCGCCACGCCCCGGATGAGCTCCGTCAGGTCCACGTCGCAGACGAGGAGGCGCGCGCCGGGCAGGCGGGCCGTCACCTGGTCCGCCACCTTCCAGGGGCCGCCGGGGGTCCTGACGATCCTCCTCGGCCCCACGGCCAGGGCGGGCCGTGCCCCGGGTGGCTCCGGCGGGGACCGCGGGATCGTGGCGAAGAGGGGGGAGCCCACCGTCACCACCGGGCCGCCGCGCCCGTCCACCAGGCGGACCGACGCCACGCCCAGGCCCGGGCAGCGTTCGAGCATGGCGGCGAGCGCCCCCCGGAGGGTCTCGCCGGTGAGCTCGGCCCCACCAAGGAAGCGGGCCGTGGAGAGGACCTCGGCCTCCACGTCCGAGAGGCGGTGTCCGATGGCCGCCGCGGCCTGGCGCGCCAGCACCAGCTGCTGGTCGTTGAAGTCCTCGTTGATCTGGCGGCGCATGAGCACCGCGTTCTGCCAGACCAGCAGGGCTGCGGCGATGATGGCCACGAACAGGCCACCCAGGATGGCCTTGAGCCCGCGGGGCACGGCGGGGACACGGGGAGGCACGGCGTTCATCCCCGGTCCTCCCGGGGTGGTCCCTGCAGTCCGAGCTTGCGGGCCAGATCGCGTTCGTACCAGTCGGCGATGCGGTCGTTGGCCAGGGCCATGTCCAGCTGCTTGGTGAGGATCGTCAGGCGGCCGAGGGTGGTGAGCGTCTCCAGCACCCTCTCCCGTGGGACCCAGGTGAGCTGCGTGTCGAGGTAGTCCCCCGCGGAGGCGCTCTCGAAGCCCAGCTTCAGGAGCAGCGCCTCGATGAGTCGGATCCTGCGGACCCTCCGGTCGATGGAGGCCCCCCCGTCCTTGTACTGCATCCGCACCGAGTTCCTGGAGGGGTCGCCGGTACAGAGGGCCTCCACGGTGGTGAAGTGGTACCCCATGCGCAGGCTGAGGATCATGTAATCCCCGGTGACGATCGCAAAGCTGTCCTCCTGGAACCCGGACCCGGGGCCCCGCGTCATGCCTGCGGCCATCACCGACAGGAACCCGCGGGTGTCCGCCGCGGGCGGGCGGGGCCATCCCTCCCGTTCCACCCCGGCCCAGAACGCCTCGAAGGGCGGGCAGTCCAGCCGGTCCAGGTCCACCTGCCCCCGGTGCGCCACCGTCCGGAGGTCGCGCTCCAGGTGGACCACCGTGACCTGGAGCGGCACGCCCGTCCGGAGACGGACCCCTGCCCGCCTGCCCGAGCCGCCCGTCCGGACGGACCGGAACATCTCCTCCATGGCCCGCTGGTGGGCGAAGCGGGTCACGTCGTGGACCGTGCGACAGCTCGCGATCTGGAAATCAGGGGTGGAGGGGTGGATCAGGTTGAGGGGGGCGATCCGGCCCAGGACCGACTGCAGCAGGTCGAAGATGGGCTCGCCCGTCAGGGGCTCGAACTCCCTCCGGCGCGCCGCCACGAGCCCGGGGAGAACACCCCGGTAGATCGTCTCTCCCGTGGCGTCCACCGTGACCTCCATGCCGGGCTCGAGAGGAGCCGTGTCCTCCACGCCCACCAGCGTGGGGACGCCGTGCTCGCGCGCCAGCGTGGCCATGTGGCTGGCGCTGCCCCCCACCTCGGCCACGATGGCGGCCACCCTACCCATCACGGCCACGAGGCCCGGAAACGGCCGCGGCGTGACCACCACCGCGCCCGCCGGGACGGACTCCAGGTCGGCGGCGGTCCCCACGCGGCACACGGGGCCCGCCCCGGCCCCGGGGGCCGCCGTCACGCCTCCACTGACCAGGACCGGAGCCCCAGCGAGGTCCACCTCGGCGAGCTCGCCGCTCCTGGAGAAGGTGCGGAGGGGCCGGCACTGGAGCAGCACCAGCCGGCCGCTGGCGTCCAGGGCCCACTCGATGTCGCGCGGTCCGCCGTAGACCGCCTCGGCCCGCAGTGCGAGCTCGGCGAGCCGGTGGATCCGGTCCGCCGTGAGGGAGGGCAGGCCCCGCTCCTCCACGGGCACGGCGGTCTCCCGGACGCCGCCGCCGGGCTGGGCCACCAGCTGGACCGGCTTGGCGGCCACCCTGGACTCGAGGATGGACCGGTCGCTCCTCGAAACGCGGAAGACGTCGGGGCTCACCCGGCCGCCCACCAGGGTCGCACCCAGGCCCCGGACCGCCTGGATCACCAGGACGTCCTCCGCGGCGTCCACGGGGTCGCGGGTGTACACCACCCCTGCGGCCTCCGCGTCGATCATCTCCACGAAGCCCACGCTCATGGGGGTGTCCGCCTCCGCCAGGGAGTGGCTCAGGAGGTAGTAGATGGCGCCCGGTGTGAACTTCCCCGCCACCACACGCCGGTAGGCCTCCACGGCCCGTTTGAGGGGAACGTTGAGCTCCGACCGGTACTGGCCCGCGAAGCTCAGGGCGGAGTCCTCCCCCACGGCACTGGAGCGGACCGCCACGAAGCGGGCCCCCGTCCGCGCGGACAGGTCCGCGACGGCCGACCGGATGGCCTCCTCCAGCTCGGGAGGCAGCGGGGTCTCGAGCACGGCCCTGCGGATCTCCTCGCTGGCGGCCGCGAGCCCGGAGAAGGAGGACAGGTCCACGCCGTCCAGGATCCCGGCGATCCTCTCCTGGAGCCCTGCGGAATCCAGGAAGAGGCGGTAGGCCCACGCGGTCACCGCGAACCCGTCCGGCGTGGGCAGCGCCGCCCGCGAGGCCAGCTCGGCCAGGTGGGCGTTCTTGGCGCCCACCGACCAGGCGTCGGAGGAGTTCAGCTCGTTGAACGGCCGCACCAGCCGGTCCTCCCGGGCGGGCGCCCTTCCCTCCACGAGGATGGAGATCTCCCGGGCGATCTCCCGGACACGGTCCTCCAGGGGAAGGTACTCCGGCCCCCCGATGGCCACCAGGTCGCCGGCGAGCTCCTCCAGCGCCGTGGTGAGCTCGTCCACCGAGGCCTGGATGTAGGACCGGTCGAAGAGGTACTCCCCCCGCGCCTTCTCCTCCATGTCGGCGATGCGCTTGAGGATCAGGTTGTTCCGGTCCAGGAGGCGGCGGAAGAGGCGGAAGCGCTCCCGGGTTCCCTCGGGCACGGCCTCCACGGGCGGCTCCGCCGCCAGCAGGTTCGCGAGCCACGAGCGGACCCTCGCCAGCGTTCCCGCCGAACGTCCGCCGCTGCTGCCCGGCGCATCCATCGGCCGCCCTCCGCTCCCCCCGCCGGACCCACTCCCCCGGTGGCCCTCGCGGAAGGAACCCCCCCAAGGGCTTCCCGCGCGCTCCGGAGACCGGACCACCACCCCTAATGTGAAATCTTTCACTTGCCCTGTCAAGCCCATGAAAGGACAGGCGTATGGTCATGGCGTGGTGCACCGGCGGGTCGTTCACAGGGGGGCGCCCTGCGGCGTGCGGAGCGCGTCCTTCCGTTCCGGATCCGGAACATCCGATGGAGTCCCTCGTAGGAACGGATGGAGGATGTCATGATCCGCGTGGAAGAGCATGACAACGTACGCCCTGTGTGCCCCCACTGCAACCAGCCCCTGGACCGCCTGACCCGGACCCCGATCCAGGTCACGCTCGGCAAGGCCTTCGCCTGGTCCTGCCCCCACTGCAGGAAGGTCCTCGGTGTCACCCACCGCAAGGGCTTCTGGATGGGGTGAGAGTCGCTCCGCGGGGAGGCAGGGGACCGGCCCGGAAGGCCGGAGCCCGTGCTACCCTCGGCCGGAGATTCCCCCACGGAGGTCCAGACGATGATCCGGCCGAGGCTCCCCCTCCTTCTCCTCGCGGTGCTGGCCGCGCTCCCGGTGCTCGCCGGGGATCCACCACCCCTCGACGACCCCTTCCTGGAGGCCCTGACCGGCTCCTGGACGCTCCGCGGGACGGTGCAGGGCGAGGCCGTGGTCACCACGGTGGAGGCCCGGTGGGTCCTCGGCCACCAGTTCCTCCGGCTCCACCTGGTGGACGCCGCCGAGCCGCCCTCCTACGAGGCCCTGATCTTCCTCGGCCGCGACGCCGGCACCGGCCGGTACCTCGCCCACTGGCTGGACGTCGCCGGAGCGGGTCCCTCGCGCACCCTGGGCACCGGGACCCGCACGGGCGACACCCTCGTCCTCCGCTTCGAGTACCCCGGCACCACCTTCCGGGACACCTTCACCCTCGACCGGGCGAAGGGCACCTGGACCCTCCTGATCGAGAGCGGTTCCGGGAACGGCCCCTGGTCCACCTTCGCCGCCTACACCGCGGTGCGTGGCACGCCGGACTGAAGCCCCGGGTTCAGGAGAGCCCCGCCCTGGAGTGAGCCTTCAAGATCGAGAAAGCGATGGCACTCGAGATGTAGAATGTCGGTAACCGACATCGGGAGGGGGCCGTTGCCATGGCACGAGATCTTGCCGAGGAGCTCGAGAGGAACATTCCCCTGTCCGAAATGATCCAGACCCTGCGCCGCGAGTTGCAGGTGTCCATGGCTGTCGCGAAAGATGAGGATCCACGCTTCAATGTTCCCGAGGTGGAGCTCGGGCCGAGGCGCGTGGCATGAGCGAGAATCATCAGAGGGACCACAAATCGCTTCGATTGGTGACTGGCAGAACAGCCGATTGGCATGAGCTCGCCAAGGATTGCGTGCGCTTCGCGAACGCCCGGGGCGGCGTGATCCTGATCGGCATCGAAGACGATGCCGACGAGCCGGCGGCTGACCAAGAGATTCCCGCAGGTCTGACCGACAGGATCCGCAAGCGGGTCAAGGAGCTGACGGTCAACGTCGAAATCGCGGTCTCGGTGAACGTGGCGGAGAATGGCGGCCAGTACATGGAGTTACGAATTTCGCGTTCGTCGGCCCTGGCCTCGACCACGGATGGCCGCTACTACCTCCGGGTCGCAGACGACTGCAAGCCTCTCGTCGGCGAGGCAATCCAGCGCCTTCTGAACGAGCGGGGCATGCAGTCGTGGGAGATCCTGACGACCCTTGGAGTGCCTCAAGAAAATGCCGATCCTGCCGAGCTCGAACGCTACCCCTTGGCGTGACGCCGGAGAACATCCCCCACACAACGGTTCGGCGCAACGAGCACCTTGCCCGGGTCTTTCACGACCTCGGCCTGATGGAACGGGAGGGAAGCGGCTACGACAGAATGTACGAGGTCCTGCTCTCCCAGGGGAGGAGGCCTCCAGCTCTCCGGGAAGGACCTGACCGGATCGAGGTGACGGTAGAACGACGGGTCTTGAATGATGCAGTGATCGACTTCATCCGGAAGGCCGATGAAACCTTTCAACTGACACAGCGGGAGCGAATCACACTGGGTTTGCTGGCGCAGCACGACGGGCTGACGGCGCGGGATCTCGTGAAGGAGCTGCACCTCCCAGCTGTCGATGATCTCAAGCCATGGCTGGGCAAGTTGCTCGACCTGGAGCTCATTCGCCAGGCTGGCCGTACCAGGGGGACACGCTATTTCGTCGATGCCACGCTGATGCGAACCCTGGAGTTCTCCCACGGAACCACACTGGCTCGGATCGAGCCGCATCGACTGAGTGCACTGGTCGTGGAAGATCTACGTCGGCATCCCGGATCGGGCCGCGGTGAGATTCATACCCGTATCGGGAAGGAGATCCCGGTGAGCAGAATTCAGCGAACCCTCAAGAAACTTGTTGATGAGGGAATTGTCGTCTATCAGGGGGAGCGAAGGTGGCGGCGGTACTGGCTCGAGGACTCGAGGCGGTGAGGCATATGGTTCAACAACGCGCCTATCGGTTGACAATTGGCAACCCACCAGCGTCATAGGCCCTCCAACATACTGACACAACGTGTGTTGTATAAAACGCAATCGCGTCCGATGCATCATAGAAACGTGTTACAAGGGAACGCCGGCCGTGGTATCCAGGTGCTCTACCCAAGACATACCGACGTAGCTGACGGCCACCAACCTCATTCCCGTTCAGAAACAGTGCTCACTCGCAATTCCGGTCCTGTCCGTGGCGGCGGCTCCAGGCAGGTCGCCGGCCTCAGTCAACCGTGACCACCCTCCCCGCCGCCAGGAACCACAGCTCGGTGCGGGGTGGCTCGGGGAGGGCGAGGGCTTCCTGGATGGCGCGGGCGTAGGCGGCGAGCTGGCTCCGGTAGGCCTGGGCGCGTTCGTCGAGGTGGGTGGGGTCGTCGGTCTTGTGATCGGCGACGACGAGGCGGCCGGTTCCGGGGTCGCGGTAGAGGAGGTCGATGACGCCCCGGCAGGCGCCGACGGGGTCGTCCTCGTACCGGGGCTCGTCGGGGGGCGGCAGGAGGACGGGGAGCTCGCGGGCCAGGACGTGGCCGGCGAGGCCGAGCCAGCGGTCCCAGAGCGGTCCCGAGCGGAAGGTGTCGAGGAGCTCGTCCAGGTGGGTGCGGGCCGCGGCCAGGCGGTCCGGGGCCACGGCGGTCTCGAGCCAGCGGGCGGCCTCCTGCCGGCAGCGGTCGAGCTCGGCGTCCGGATCGGGTGCTCGGTGGTCGAAGTGCTCCATCACGCGGTGGACGGCGGAGCCCGCGGCCGTGGCCACATCCCGCGGGACGCCGGCACGCGCCAGGGCGGCCCCCTCCTCGGGCGTCTCGGCGCCCTCCACGCCGGCGGCGACGGCCTCGGCCAGCTCCCGGTGCGCCTCGTGGGAGACCGCCTGGAGCCACGGCCGCCCCTGGCGGGCGGCGGCCCCGGCGCGGAGCCCGGCCAGGGTCTCGCGGTCGGCGAGGAAGGTGTCCACTCGGGGAACGGCGGCCGGTCCGGGCGGCGCGAGGGATGGCAGGGGACCCGGGGCGGGAAGCCGCCAGAGCGCTCCCTCCTCGAGCAGGGTGCCGTCGGGGTCCATCCGCCCGGCCAGCACCTCGGGGTCCAGGTGCCAGCCGCCCGTCCGGGCCGTCATCCTCGCCAGGAAGGTGCCCTCGGGCGCGATCCACGTGGCGCCCGCCTTCCGGTACTCGGGTGCGCCCACCGTGACGAGACGGTCCCTGGCGCGGGTCATGGCCACGTAGAGCAGCCGCAGCTCCTCGGCCTCGGCGACCTCGGCTCTGGCCTCCTCGGCGTCCGCCCAGCGGGGCGTGGGGATCCCGGCGAGACGGATTTCCAGCGCGCCCGTCGCCGGATGCCGCTGCACCGCCGTCTCGCTGGCAGCGGGCGACCGGCGGCGGCCACCCCCGGCCGTCTGCACGATCCAGACGTGGGCAAACCCGAGCCCCTTGGCCCCGTGGACCGTCATCACCTGCACGCCGCCACCGTCCTGCCTCGGGCGGGCGCTGGCCTCGTCGGGCCGTTCACGGCCCACGCGCCGCAGCCATGCCAGCACGGGCTCCGCTCCCGAAGCGCGGGAGAGCTCGGAGGCGAAGTCGTCGAGGAACCGTTCCACGTTGGCCAGCCGGTAGCGGCCCGGGAACCGTGCCGCGGCCAGGGCCTCGGCCAGCGTCAGCTCCCGGAGCCTCTCGACGAAGCGGTCCGGTGGGTCCTCGGCGAGGGAGCGTCTGAGCCTGCCGAGATTGCCGAGGAATGCCACGAGGGCACCGGGCCATCCTTCGAGCGGGTCCACGGGTGCATCGATGGAGTCGGCCGCCTTCTCGATGGCAGCGACCGTGTCCGGGGCGATCTCCGGCCCGTCCACGGCGGCGGCCAGCCGGGGCAGGCCGGCGTGCCACAGGGGCCGCAGGGCGGCGTCGGGGACGCCGACGTACGGGCTCCGGAGGACCGCGGTCAGCGCCAGCACGTCGTCCGGATCGAGGATCGTCCGGCACAGCGCCATGGCCTCGGCCACCTCGCGGGTACGGTAGAAGCTCCGGTCCTTGCCCACCTCGTAGGGGATACCGGCCTCCCGGAGCGCCTCGAGGAAGGGCTCCAGGTGGGTCGAGGCCCGCATCAGGATCGCCATGCCGCCGAAGGGCTGACCGTGATCCCTGTGGAGCGCCACCATGTCCGAGACCACCGCCCTGGCCTCGAGCCGTGCCGTGTCCTCCACCCTGGCGTTGTGGGACGGATCGCCGCTCGCCTCGTCCACTTTCACGGCGAGCCAGTGCTCCACGGGGTGACGGCCGCCCTCGGTGAAGCCGGGATCCGCCGCGCGCTCGGGGCAGGCGGACAGCGGCTCGAAGGGCGCCTGCACGCCGGGACGCTCCTTCATGGACGGAGCGACCACCCGTTCCACCTCCTCGAGGATGGCCGGAACCGAGCGGAAGTTGACCTCGAGCCTCCGCTGGACGCCGCCGGCCGAGCGGATGGCCTGCACGAGCCGCTCGTAGGCGGCGAAGTCGGCGCCCCGGAAGGCGTAGATGGACTGCTTGGGATCGCCGACGAGGAAGAGACAGGGACCGGGACCCGGATCGTCGCCGAGCGCCAGCAGGCGGACGATCTCGGCCTGCTCGGGATCGGTGTCCTGCATCTCGTCCACCAGGAGCTGCCTGATCTCCGACCGCAGCTGGCGGCGGACGCCCGCCTCCCTCTCGAGCACCGTGCGGGCGAGACGCAGCAGGTCGTTGAAGCCCAGGATGCCCCGGGCCCGCTGGACCTCCTCGACCCGGCGCAGCACCGGGGCAAGGAGCGCCGCCACCTGCCGCCAGGTCTCGGGATCGAAGCGTTGGAGCATCTGCAGGCGGGGAACGGCCCTGGCAAGGTTGGCGGAGAAGTCCTCCGGATCGAGGGCCTCGGGTGTGGGCCTGTTGAGCTTGCCGCCAGCCCACTCCGCCAGCTTGTCCATGGCCTTCCTCCGGCCGGGATCGGACACGAGCTCCGCCACGGCGCGGAGCCGTTCGAGCGCCGTGCCCTCGCCGTGCTCCAGCAGGTCGGCCAGCGCGACGAGCAGCCTGCCGCCTTCACCGACGTTCTTCGGCTTGTCCGCGTACGCGGCGCCGTCCTGCCGGCAGGGCACGATCCACGAGGCCAGCCGCCCGAGCAGCTCCTCGAGCACCGGCCCGGCGAAGGGATCGTCCTCGAGCACCTCCGGCGTGACACCGGCGGCCACGAGGGTGGCGGCGGCGTCGCCCAGCTCGGCGGGGCCGAGGCCCACGGCGGCCAGGGCCATGGCCCGGGGCTCTCCGTCGCGGAAGGCCGGCACGAGCATGGCCTGAACGGTCTCGTCCACGAGCTCGCGGACGGCCTCGCCGCTGGCATCCACGTCGAAACCAGGCCGCACGCCGGCCTCGACGGGGAAGCGGGCCAGGATCGAACGGGCGAAGGCGTGGATGGTTCCCACGTGGAGGCGCTCGAGCTGGGTCAGCAACGCGCCGGCACGCTTCCGGACGACGGCCTCGTCCGGCGGCAGGGCCGCCCGGTAGAGCCCCGTCACGACCGGGTCATCGGGGTCGGCCGGGAAGGGGTCGGTCTCCCGCAGGGTCACCAGGGCCTCGGCGGTCCGGGACGCCATCTCGGCCGCCGCCGCCTCGCTGAAGGTGATGGCCACCACGCCCTCGAGCACCCGGGCGGCCACGGTCTCGTCGTCGTCCCCGTTCCGGGCCGCCGCCTCCCAGCCCGGTCCCACGCTCCACGCCACGATGCGGGCCACCAGCGCCGCGGTCTTGCCGGTCCCGGCCCCGGCCTGGAGCGCCACGTGCCGGGAGAGCTCCGTCTGGGCCGCCAGGCGGGCCTCGAGATCGGCGATCCGGCCGGCGTTCACGACGCCTCCTCCGGCATCTTCGCCCCCCGCTGCTCCCACAGCCGTCTGACGGGGTCGTCCTCCCCCAGCACGGCCATGGCGTCCACGAACCGGCGCCGGTAGGACGAGTCGTCCCGCAGGCAGGCGAGCCGCACGGCGCAGTGGTCACAGGGCGCCCCGGCCCCGTCGAGCCGCGGAAACATGGTTCCCGTGTCGAGGCACGCCAGGATCTCCCCGACGGCCAGACCCGCCGCCGTCGCGATGGCGGCGTGGTCGGCGGTGCCATCGAGCTCCACCGTGCGCTCGGTGGGCGCGAGCCCCTCCTTGAGCGCCAGGTAGCGCCCCACGGCGCCGCCGGGGTTGGCGAGGGCGTAGACGGCACCCTGGAGCAGCCTGCCCTGCCGGGCGTACCGGATACGAGTCGATGCATTGACGGCGTTGTCCACGGAGCCCGTCTTGTAGTCCGTCAGCACCAGGGTGCCGTCGTCCCGGTGGTCCACCCGGTCGGCCCGGAAACGCACCGTTGCCGTCTCCCGCCCGAGCGGGATCTCGGCGGCGCCCCGAAGCTCCGCGCCGAGGACACGGGGGCCGGACCCCTCCCAGTCGATCTCCCGTGTCCGTTCGAGGAACCCCAGGGCACGCCGGGCAAGGGCCAGCGCCAGCGCCGGCCGGCCCTCCCGTGCGGCCACCCGCCGGGCCTCGCGGATGGCGAGCTCCTCGAGCTTCGGGGGCTCGGGCCACTCCACCTTTCGGGCGTCGTGCCGGCGGGCCACGTCGAGCTCCACGTCGGAGGGCAGCCCGTGTTCCCGGACCAGCGCCTCGAGGATCGCATGGACCACACTGCCGAGGAGGGCACCACCGAGACGGTCGAGACCGGCGCCGGCCTCGGGCGGGGCTTCGATGCCCAGATCGCGTTCGAGGAAGGCGCGGAAGGGGCAGCGGGAGACGGCCTCGAGCCGTGTCACCCAGAGCTCCCCGGGTGGTGGGGCCCCCACGGCACCGTCGAAGGGCCCGAGCACGGGCTCGGGCCGCCTCGGCGGATCGAGCAGGTCGAGCACCCTGGCCGCATGGCTTCCAACGGGCCCCGCAACGGCCTCGAACATGGAGCCCACCGTGTCGCGATCTCCCCGGAGCCCGGTCGCCACGAGGTGCTCGATTCCGGGCCGGACCGATCCACCGCGGCCGGGATCGAAGACGTCGGCCACCAGCGGGCAATCCTCGCCACGGAGCGGTGCCTCGAGGCGTCCTTCGAGGGAGAGCCGCTCCAGGAAGGCCGAGGGGTTCGTCGCCCGGCCGTCGTGGTCCGTGGCGGCCCAGGAGAGCGTCACGGATCGTGCCGAGCTCGACAGCTGGGCGAAGAGGTACCGCTCCTCCAGGGGTGAGCGGGCCGCCACCGGGATCTCGGCCAGCACGGCGCTCAGCTGGCGCCGTGCGATCTCGGGCAGCAGCGGGTCCTCCGGACGGCGGAAGGGGAAGACGCCGCGTCGGAGGTCGGCGAGAAAGAGGTGGTCGAAGGTTCTTCCGCGGGCCTCGGTGACGCCCAGGACGGCCACGCCGCCCCCCCGGCCGCCGGCCGGAGCGGTGGCGATGCTGGCCAGCCGGTCGGCCAGGACGGGGGCCAGGGCCTCCCACCGGAGCTCCCCGGAGGTCTCCAGAGATGTCAGGATCTCCCGGACCGCTCCCTCCGCATCGGTCACCGGCCGGCCGGCCAGGCCCAGGAGGCGAAACAGCCCGGCGAACCAGCCGGCAAGAGCGGCGGCATCCGCGCTCCGTGGTCGCCGGTCGAGGTGCCGCCGAAGCTTTCCTGCATCCTCGACGATTGCGGCGACCAGAGGACGGGGCACCGTTCTCCTTCGCCGTCGCAATCGTCCGTCGTGCTCGTCGACGCCTTCCACCACCGGCAACCGGAGGCTCCCCTCCCCCGCACAGGCCGCCTGGCCGTCCCGGGCCGTGACATCCCGGATCGTGGCTGCGCCGACGGTGCGCAGCACGAGCCCGGCGAGCCGTGGCCCGCCGGGGATCGCCTCGGGACCGGCAGACTCGAGCCACGCGGCGGCGGGAGCGTCCGCACCCCGGAGGAGCAGCTCGGCCAGCGCTCTGGCACGGCGGGCCGGGGCCCCGGAAGGCACGGAGGCGCCCTCGCCGGAGAACGGAATGCCGAGCCGCCCGAACTGGCGGCGCACGGCGGCCGTCAGCGTCTCGTCCAGGCGCCGCGCCACCAGGGCCACGGCCTCGGGGCGAACACCCGTGTCCAGCAGCCGCCGGATCCGGCCCGCGATCTCCCGGATCTCGGCCTCGGGTCCCGGCGCCACGAAGAACGCCGGACGGACGTCGGGGCCGGACGGTGGCACCGCGGCCGCCCGGGCTGTCGCCCCCGCCCCCGCCAGCCGGTCGGCCAGGCGTTCCGCGAAGCGCCAGCCGGCGTCGCGCTCGGTGGGGCGGGCCGGGTCGGGGGGCAGGTCGACGATGACATGGGCGCCGTGGTGCCGGGCGAGGGCCTCCAGGAGGTCGCTCACGAGCCCGGTGGCCTCGGCGAAGCCGTGGATCAGGATCCCCCGGGCCGGAGACACCGCGCCCCCCGCGAGGAGCTCCACCGCCCGCCGCAGCAGGGACGAGCGGCCCGGGAGTCCACCCTCCATGGCCTCCAGCCAGGCGGCGGCCACCTCCACCACGGCCAGGCACCGCTCCCGCTGCCTGCCCGTGGTGCGTTCCTCCACGGCGTCGACGACGGCCTCCGCGTTGGTGGCGTCGAGACCGGCGTCCACGAGGTCGCGCACCGCGGCGGCCACCGCCGCGTAGCCGTCCTCCAGGTCGCCGAGCGCCAGCCGGAGCGCGTCCTGCTCCGCGGCCAGCTGTCGCACCAGCACCTCCTGCACCGCCGAGCCGCCCGGGGACGGTGTCTCGCCCGCCCGCTCCAGCACCTCCCGGGCCAGGGCCCGGTGGGTCTGGACCACCACGCCGGCCAGGGCCCCGAGCTCCCGGGCCAGCACCGCGGTGAGGTGCCGCGCGAGGCTCCGCGACGGCACCACGATCCGCACCGGCGGCCAGAGCGCCCCGGCATCCCGCGCCCGGCGCTCCAGGATCCAGTCCAGCACCCGCCGCTCGGCCTCGCGCGGCCCCGCGGCAGCGAGGATCGGTGAGAGGCTGTCGCTCATGCCATGACCAGTTGATCGTCCGACACATTCTGGGCCGACCGAGGCATTTCATCCCAGGTCGTGCCCTGAAGCTGTCTTCCGGCCCGTTTCTTGTTCTTTCCACCCCATTGTTTGAAGAAGAACGGGACCGAGGCAGCCCGGCACTGATCACGAATAGAAATGACCCAAGCTTCCTCCATGGGTCTGGCGCGCGGACCCGACTCGCCTCCGACGATCACCCAATCGATTCCTCGAAGATCCAGGTCAGGCAGCGGTCCGAGCAGCGGCTCCAGGGAGAGAAACTTGGTTGCCGCCGGCGCTCTTCTCAGATGATCGATCCTGCCGATATACTCGCGCGTCTCCACACTGACACCCATCCAGACGTTTGACGGCCAGGGCAGGGAGTGTGCAAGCTCCTCCAACCGTTGCGCACGTTTGGTGAGCACCTGGAACGTGTGCCAGTGAGCCTGTCGCATGACCTCGAAGACCCGCAGCACGAAATCGAACGGTACATCCTCGTGAAAGAGATCACTCATGGAGTTGACGAAAATCATCTGAGGACGCTTCCATCGAAGGGGCGTTTCCAGCACGTGCTCGTGGACGGCCAACTGGAAACCACGGGCATAGTTGGGCTGTCCCATCGCCTGTAACCGCCGGGCCATTCGCTCCGCATAACAGTTGGCACACCCCGGACTGACCTTGGTGCAGCCGGTCACCGGGTTCCAGGTGGATTCGGTCCATTCGATTGCCGATCTCGCCATGGTCACGCTCCCATCTGTCGATACTTGTCGAAGATGTCTGTGACAATCTTCGCCGCCACCGGCTTGTGACTGGCAAAGAACAGGAAGTAGACCACCGCGTTACTCGAGTTTCGCATCGGCACAGGCTCGGGAACGTACTGGAACCCAGCGACGTTTCTGAGACGCTCCGCAAATGCGGAAACGACTTTCTCGTTACTCGCCTTCTCGGGGGGAGTTTCCCCGAATAGACCCAGCTGGGGATTGTCTTCATAGGCAATGTCGCGCCACGACTCATCGCCCCAGAAACTTGTCATCCTGCGAATACCAGAAGGCCTGACATGTTCTGGGTTGCGCCACAGTGCGTTCCGGTTCATGTCCATGATCGGAAAGTTGAGGAAAATTTCGATGGACCTCATCTTGCCCGCGGTTTCAATGACCTCCCAGTTCAGGTGCAATCCGTAAGGATCCAGGAGACAGAGCGCTCTCCGGTAGTCCTCATAGCGCACACGTGGAAACACATCGCGAAGAAGCACATCGTTACAATCACCATGAAGGATATGAACCCCGGTGCGTTCCCGCACCTCAGGAAAGCTCCTGAGCTGATCGACCTTGTCACCATCGAGATCGACGAGGAAGTACTCGTCGAACGGTGGATCGACATTGAGGGCGTGGAGAGGGCTTCCCGGTACGAACCTGTGAGTGTCACGAGTCCAATGGACGCCTGTCCCTGCAAACCCGTCGATATACACATGGGAGAGCGGCCTCTGCCTCGCCAGAATCCTTGAATACGCACTGGCGTATTTCTTCACGATCTCCAACTTGATCTCGGACCAGTACCCGATTTCGTCGAAGATGAGGT
>JAMOWA010000019.1 GCA_027061805.1 Thermoanaerobaculia bacterium
AGGGCGCAGGGGCGCAGGGGTGCAAGGGGGGGCGGGGGAGAACCCCGGTCACGGCCCGCCGCCGCCGGAGCCGATCTCCGCTCGCCGTCGCCGCCATCCGCCCCCGCTCACCGTCACGTGCACGGTCACGGACACGGACAAGGTCACGGTCACGGTTAGGGACACAGACACGGACACGGACGGGATCGGGTTCAGGGTCGCGGTACCCGGTGCGGGCAGGGCGCAGGGGTGCAAGGGGAGCGGAGGAGAACCCCGGTCATGGTCCGCTGACGCCGGAGCCGGTCTCCGCTCGCCGTCGCCGCCATCCGCCCCCGCTCACCGTCACGTGCACGGACACGGACAAGGTCACGGTCACGGCCAGGGCCGCGGCCAGCGTCACGATCGGGTGCATGGCCATGAACGGCCGCACCCGGCCACCAGGCCCCCGGTGACGTGGCGACAACGAAGGTGCGGCACCCCTCTGCTGGAAGTGCCTCATTCGTTTCACGTGAGCCACTTGCAAGACTCTCCGAAGGTCATACCCATCTGCCCGGCGTTACATCGTACGGATGTCCGGGTTTTTTCTATCTCTTCTTAATCCAATACATCCGTGTAATCCGTGGTTCACTTTCCCGGGTGGGTGGGGGCCGATATCGCAGGAATCCACCTCGATCCAGGACTCTTGCAACAGGCTCACGTTTCACGAACGGTCGGTCGGGCGACCGTCGCACGGAGGAGCGGGTGGGGGAACCACCCCCGCACCCGGTGGGCGGGGGCTGCGCGGGCGGTATACTGGTCTCATGTTCTTCCCGATCCGAGATTCCATTCCCTCCCGCATCTTCCCGGTGGTGAACGTCCTCATCATCGCGGCGTGCTCGATGGCTTTCCTCTACGAGCTGCTGCTGGGCCCGCACCTGGAGGGGTTCTTGCAGGTGGCGGCCTTCATCCCGGCGCGGCTCTTCGACACGGTGCCACCGGAGCTGATGACCTTCCCCGACTACGGCCTCTGGGGCAACGCCCTCACCATCCTGATCTCCATGTTCCTCCACGGCGGGTGGATGCACATCATCGGCAACATGTGGTTCCTCTACGTGTTCGGCGACAACGTGGAGGACGCCCTGGGCCACGGCGCCTACCTGTTCTTCTACCTCGGCGGCGGCTTCGCGGCGGCCCTCCTCCAGGCCGTGATGTCACCCGGATCCACGGTGCCCAACATCGGGGCCTCGGGGGCCATCGCGGCGGTGCTCGGGGCGTACATGGTGTGGTTCCCCCACTCGCGGGTCCAGACGCTGGTCTTCCTGGTGTTCTTCATCGACATCTGGGAGGTGCCGGCACTGCTGTACCTGGCGTACTGGTTCCTCATCCAGTTCCTGGAGGGGACCATGTCCCTGGGCGTCACCTCGGCCGGGGGCGGCGTGGCGTGGTTCGCGCACATCGGCGGGTTCGTCTTCGGTTTCGTCGTGGCGCGGCTGCTGCTGCGGACGGGGAGGGTTCGCCCGGCGGTGCCGCGGATGGTAGTCTGGCACCGCATGTGACCCGGCCCGGCTCCCGCCGGGTCTGTACGGGGAAGGAGAGCAGCATGGCGGTACCCCTGCTGGACCTGAAGCGGCAGTACGCCCCGCTCCGCGAGGAGATCCGGGCCGTGATGGACCGGGTGTGCGACGAACAGCGGTTCATCCTGGGACCCGAGGTGGAGGCCTTCGAGAGGGAGTCGGCGGAGGCCCTCGGCGTGGGGCACGCCATCGGTGTGGGCTCGGGCACCGACGCCCTGCTGGTGGCGCTCATGGCTCTGGGCGTGGGGCCCGGCGACGAGGTGATCCTTCCGGTCTTCACCTTCTTCGCCACGGCGGGGGTGGTGGCGCGCCTGGGGGCGCGTCCCGTCTTCGTGGACGTGGACCCCGAGGACTTCTGCCTGCGGCCCGCCGAGGTGGCCGGCCAGATCACGGCCTGCACGAAGGCCATCGTCCCGGTCCACCTCTTCGGGCAGGCCGCGGCCATGGACGAGCTGGCCGGCGTGGCGGGAAGCGTCCCCCTGCTGGAGGACTGCGCCCAGGCGTGGGGCTGCACCCACGGGGACCGGATGGTGGGCGGCGTGGGCCGGGTGGGCGCCTTCTCCTTCTTCCCCTCCAAGAACCTCGGGGGCTTCGGGGACGGCGGGCTCGTGACCACCGACGACCCGGAGCTCGCCGGCCTGATCCGCCAGCTCAGGATGCACGGGCAGTCGGGCGTGTACGAGCACGCCCACGTGGGGGGCAACTTCCGGCTGGACGCCCTCCAGGCGGCGGTGCTCCGCGTCAAGCTGCGCCACGTGGACTCGTGGGTGGCGGGCCGGCGGGCCAACGCGGAGCGCTACGCCCGGCTCTTCGCGGAGGCGGGCCTCGAGCAGGTGGTGCTGCCGGTGGCCCGGGAGGGGCGGGGCCACACCTACAACCAGTACGTGGTGCGGGTGCCGCGCCGCGACGAGCTGCGCGCCTTCCTCGCCGAGCGCGGCATCGGGGCCGCGGTGTACTACCCGCTGCCGCTCCACCTCCAGCCCTGCTTCGCGGGGCTCGGCTACTCCGAGGGGGACTTCCCCGTGGCCGAGCAGGCGTGCCGGGAGGTCCTGGCCCTGCCGGTCTTCCCGGAGCTCACCGCAGAGGAGCAGGAGGAGGTGGTGGCCGCCATCGCCGACTTCCACGGCGCGGCCTGAGGCCGCCGGGATCCGGAGGAGCCCGGGCCGAAGGCGATGCGGATCCTGCTGATCACCAGCCGCTTTCCCCTCCCACCGTGGCGGGGGAACCAGGTCCGCACGCTGGAGTGGCTGGAGGCGCTCGGCGGGCACGACCGGATCCTGGTGACGCCCGCCCCGGCGGAACCCGGGCTGGTGGCCGAGCTCGAGGCGCGGAGCGGGGCGCGGGTGGTGGCCTTCCGGAGCACCCCGTCTGCCGCCGCGCGGGGCCTCCTGGGCGCCCTTGCCACAGGGCGTCCGCTGCAGGAGGGGATCTACAACGTGCCCGGGGCACGAGCCGCGCTGCAGCGCGCCTTGGCCGGTGGACGGCCCGACGTGGCGGTGGTGCAGATGCTGCGGTGCTGGTGGGCGATGGAAGCTCTCGGGAACAGCTGCCCGGAGGTACCCGTGGTCTTCGACGCCATCGACGCCATGGGGCTGCACTTCGGGCGCGCGGCCCGTCTCCGGCCCTGGCCCGTGGCCGCGGCGTTCCGTGCCGAGGCGCGCCGGTGCCGCACCCTGGAGCGCAGGCTCACCGCCGCGGCCGCCGTGACGGTGGCCGTGGCCCGCCGTGACCTGGAGGCCCTGGAGCCGCCAGGCGGCAGGGGCCTGGTGGTCCCGGTGGGGGCGCCGGAGCGGGAAGAGACCGACCTCGCGTCGGCGGACTCGGTCCTGCTGTCGGGAAACCTGGGCTACCGGCCCACGGTGGAGGGCGCCCTGTGGTTCGCCTCGGAGGTGTGGCCGGAGCTCCGCCGGCGGGCCCCCGGGGCGCGGTGGGTGCTGGCCGGGGCCCGGCCCGCGAGGGCGATCCGCCGCCTGGCCGCGCTCCCCGGGGTGGAGGTCCACGCCGACGTGCCGGACCTGGCCCCGTACCTGGCGAGCGCGAGGGTGGCCATCGCACCCATGGCCTCGGGCTCGGGGGTTCCCATGAAGGTCCTCGAGGCCTGGGCCTCTGGTGTGCCCGTGGTGGCCCGCAGGTGGGCTGCGGAGGGGCTCTCGGAGGCCGCCGGGGAGGCTCTGGTGGCGGACGACGATCCCGCGGTGTGGGTCGCCGCCCTGCTGCGTCTGCTGGAGGATCCCGGGGAGGCCCGGCGGCTGGGCCGGGAGGGACGGAAGGCCTGGGCAGCCGCGTACCACCCCCGGGCGGTGGCGGCCGGGATCCGGAACGCGGTGGAGGGTGGGGTGGACCGGGACGGCTTCTGAGGGGCGCCCTTGCGAGCTCCGCCCACCCCTTCACCGGGTGGACTGGCGGAGAGATTCTCCCTGCAGCCGAACAGCGTCCACCGGGCATGATTCCAATGACCGAACTGGAACGGCTGTCGGTGCAATCGGCGCCGGGAGTCACGTTGTCAGCAACGGGGCGAGAATCTGTCCGATCGTCTAGACCGGTTCCTGCCGGGGGGCAAGACCGTACTTCTTGATCCTGTAGCGGAGCCAGTGCCGGGGTACACCGAGACGGCGTGCGGCCCGGGCCACAATCCAGGCTTCCTCCTCCAGGATTCGGCGAAGACGATCCGGCTCGTTGCCGACCCGGTCCGGGGACCGAGGGGGATTGACGTACAGATCGAGATCGGAGGGTTGAATGGTGTTGTCCGAGCCGAGAATCAATGCCCGCTCCAGACGGTTCCTGAGTTCCCGCACGTTTCCCGGCCAGTGGTGGCGTGCCAGCGCTTCCTCGGCTGCATGACTGAGTTGCCGGGGGTCCTTCCCGATCTCCGTGGCGATGTCCCGCAACAGGTGATAGGCGAGGGGAACGATGTCCTCCACCCGGTCCTTCAGAGACGGAATTTCCAAGGTGAGGACGGCCAGACGGTAGTACAGGTCCTCACGAAAATCCCCGGCCTGAAGCATGATTTCGAGGTCACGGTTTGTGGCCGCGACGACGCGGCACCGGACCGTGATCTCGACCTCGCCTCCCACCCGGAAGAAGCGTTGGTCGTGAAGAAAACGCAGGAGCTTGGCCTGGAGGGCGACGCTCATGTCACCGATCTCGTCGAGGAAAAGAGTGCCGCCATCCGCCAGCTCGGCGAGCCCCCGCTTTCGCTCCGTGGCACCGGTAAATGCCCCGCCTTCGTGACCGAAGAGCTCGCTCTCGAGGAGCTCATCGGGAACCGCAGCACAGTTGACCGGAACGAAAGGACCCGGGAGGCCGGACAGCCGGTGCAACTCGCGAGCCACGACCTCCTTGCCGACTCCGGTCTTCCCCAGGATCAACACTGGCGTGTGCGGGGAGTCGGCGATCCTGGAAAGTTGCATCCGGATTCTGTGAATTCTGGGGGTGGTGCCCCAGAAAACCGGGCCTTCGTCATGCAGGGCCCGTGCCTGCTCCACGTGGACCACCCGGACCTCACGAGCGACGACGAGGAGAAGTTCCTCACGGTCGCATGGCTTCACGAGATAGTGGCGGGCACCGGCCCGCAGTGCGCTCACTGCGGTGGGAACATCATCCTGGCCCGTGATGACGACAATGCGCGTCAGGGGCGCCACCGCCAGCAGTTGCGGGATGAGTTCCAGGCCATCGGAATCCGGAAGACCCAGGTCGAGAAGGATCACATCCGGTGGTGCCTCGCGGACCGCTCGAAGGGCCTCGAGGCCACCGGCCACGCCCACCGTGTCGTGGCCTTCCGCATCGAGAGTTGCCACCAGCAACTTCCGCTGCCCGGGGTGGTCCTCCACCACAATGCATGAGCCCATCTATGCCTCCGGCATGATGATCGAGAAACAGCAACCCGAGCCATCGGCCAGGTTCTGCCACACCAGGCGTCCACCCCCGAGCTTGCAGATTCGCTGCACGATGTTGATGCCAAGGCCAGTTCCCCGCGTGGAGGTCGAGAAGAAAGGATGCATGATCCGTTCTGCCACGGACGGTGGTATTCCACCGCACGAATCGCTGACGTCGATCCGGACCTGGTGACCGGTCTGGACCTTCCACCGAACGCAGATACGGGAACCATCCGGGGAAAAATCGACCGCGTTGCCGACCAGCTCCGAGACCGCCTCGATCATCTGTTCCGGGTCCGCCAGCATGCGCACGAAGGGATCGCCCTCCTGAACGATCGAGGTGACAGAGGCCCGCGTCTCCGACGTGCACCTGGAGAGCCCCGCCTCGACGATCTCGGCAACGAGGATCGCCCGTGCGGGCACCGAGTCGAGACGGATGACACGTTGCATGTCCGCCACCGTCCTGTTGATGCGCTCGACTTCCACCAGAGCAGCCTGCAGATAGTCCTCGACCTCCGCATCTGGTGGTAGAAGGTGCTGGACGAGTTGAATGCCCGACTTGATCGTGGCCAGAGGATTCCGGATCTCGTGCGCCAGTCGCAAAGCCATCTCTCGGAGATCGTACTGGTTGAACTCGTTCACGATATCTCCCCGGTCTGGCCGGTGCCGCCGTCCAGTACCTGGCGAATGGATTCTGCGATCGTCTTCAGTGAAAAAGGTTTCCTGATGATCATGGCGCCTGGCATGACATCCTGCTGGGCCTGTGTGCTTCCATGATGATAACCTGAAATGAAGACCACGCTGAGCTCGGGGTCCAGTTCGAGAAGCTGCCTGGCCAGTTCCGAACCAGCCATGTTGGGCATCACCTCGTCGGTCAGCAGGAGGTCGATCTTCCCGTCGTTGGCGTGCCAGAGATCAAGAGCCCGAGTGCCGTCGGTCGCCTCGATCACCCTGTAGCCAAGGGCCCGGAGCGCCCTTGAGACCGCCCGTAGGAGCGTGGTCTCATCTTCCACGAGAAGAATGGTCTCCGTTCCGGTGGGCATGTCCTTGATCGCTTCCCTGTCACCTTGCGGTGCTGCCTCCTCACCGGCAGGAGGCAGAAAGACCTTCATCGTCGTTCCGTTCCCTGGTTCGCTGTCCACCACGATATGACCCCCCGCCTGGGTCACGATCCCGAAGCACGTGGAGAGACCCAATCCGGATCCCTCCCCGACCTCCTTTGTGGTGAAGAAGGGTTCGAAAATATGTTCCTGGACCTCCCGGCTCATGCCGACACCGGTGTCGCTCACGGAAAGAACGACCCACCGGTCCGTGCCAGGATCTGCAGCATCGTTCTCCAGGGTGTCCACCGTGGAGGTCTCGATGATCAGGGATCCTCCCTCGGGCATGGCGTCGCGAGCGTTGACCACGAGGTTGAACAGCACCTGTTCCACCTGCGATGGGTCGGCAAGAACCGGCGGAATATCCGTTCCAAGTCTGGTGATGAGGGAAATGTGCTCACCGATCAGCTGGCGAAGCATTCCCTTGAAGTCGGATACCAGCCGATTGAGGTCCAGGGGGCGCTGGACCGTGGACTGGCGACGGGCGAAGGCCAGGAGCTGTCGCGTCAGGCGAGCGCCGGATTCCGTTGCGGCGAGAATCTCTCTCAACTGGTCGCGGTACGCACTGTCCGGTCCCATTTCGAGGTGCATGACCTCGGCATACGCTCGAATTGCCCCCAGCAGGTTGTTGAAATCGTGGGCTATGCCCCCCGCCAGGCGGCCGATGCTCTCCAGCTTCTGGGCTTGAAGGTACCGTGCTTCCAGCTCCACGCGGGAAGTGATATCCCTCAGATAGACAACGATATTGGAGATCCTGCCATCGGGACCGCGAACCGGTGCAACGGTCTGGCCCTGGACGTATACCCTTCCATCCTTGTGGCGTTTCCGGACACGACCCTGCCACGTCTTGCCAGAGGTCACGGTCTTCACGATCTGGTCGAAGAGCCCCGGCTCCTCGTAGTACTCCGAAAAGAATTCTGCGGAACGTCCGACGATCTCCTCGGGATGATGTCCTGTGATCCACCCAAATGCGGGATTTGCATAGACCACGATTCCATCGATGCTGAGAATGACCAGACCCATCTCGGCCTGTTCGATGGCCAGTTGAAGACGCCGGCGTTCCTCGTCCAGCTCGCGCTCCCGGGTCACGTCTCGCGCCGAGCCAACGGTCCCGATGAGCTGGCCGTTCCTGTCGAACAGTGGTGCCTTCCGGACGTCGAAGCACCGGAATCTGCCGCGGACGATACCACGCTCGTCGAACTGTCGTGGCCTCATCTCCCGAAGGACAAGTTCATCCGAGTTGGTGCAGGTCTCCTCGAGCGTGTACCAGTGTGGATTGTCAGGGTGTCTCGCCCGCTCTTGCTCGGCGAAGAACCGATCCGTCCTGCCGATGGGTTCATCGGTGTCTTCGGTGCCGAGGATGTTCTCGCACAGCGCCCGGTTCGCAAACAGGTACCGGCCGCTGCAATCTTTGGCCCAGAGCATGTCCGGAGCGTTGTCAGCCATCGACCGTACCATTGTGAGGAGACTCTGATAGCGGCTGTCGCTCTCCGTGAGAGCTGCCTCGATCGTCCTGTGGTCCGTCATGTCAAGACAGCACTCGATGACCTGCCTGACGCTGCCGTCGGCGTCGAGGACGGGATGCCCATGGACCTGCACAGAGTGAACTCCGCCGGAATCCGTGGAGACTTCGTATTCGACGAGCGCCGGTTGACGGGTCCTTCCGACGATCTCCAGGAGACAGGGCGGAGCGTGTTCCTCCGATCCTGATCGCGATGAACGTCGGACATGCACGGCTTCGAAATAGGAAGCGCCAGGCACGATGCCCTCGTCTCGGGCAGTGCGATTGGCATGCGTGATGGTGGCGGTGGCCCTGTCGGTGACGAAGAATGGATGGGGCAAGGCTTCAAGGATGTTGTTGAGGAAGCCAGCCTCGCCAGTCAGCTCAGGAACGTTGGTCCGGCGCTCGTTCATTTACCCGACCAGCAACGGGAAGATCGTGACCCCCGGGGAAGACTGGGCCGCGGACAGATTGACCTGTCCCCACGCTCCATCTTCCGGACTCCGGCAGTAGAATCCGGTCATTCGTCATCTCGACCTGCCGACCATCTTGACCGAGGTGCCCATCAGCCTCTTCTCCGTCACACACGTTTCCACCGCATCTCTCGGGTTTGCTGCCACTGCTACATGGACGACTCCCGGGGAGAATCTGTGAGTACCTCCACCAGGTGATGGCGCAACAACCCCAGTTCCACCGGCTTGCCGAGAATCGGAACACCTGGAATCTTGACACCTTCCGGATCGCCCGTCAGCACGATTGCCGGGATCCATCGTGCGCGGAGCGACTCCAGTACGTCCTCTGCAGTCTGACCTCCGAAATGCCAGTCAAGGAGCACGGCATTGGGTGAGTATTCCGAGAGATATTGTTCCAGTTCCTCGAGACTTCCGGCACCACGCACTTCCATGCCGAGGAATCCGAGCTGGCGAACCAGTGCGCGGCGGAAGACGGCAATATCGTCGGCAACAATGATCTTCCGACCGTTCAGAAGGCCGTTTCTGTCACGTGCCTGGTCATGCCCGCTCATTTCGTCGACATCATATCATGAGAGACCTGGCCAGGCAGAAGGGGAGCCCGTGTTCCGAAAGGGAGGCGCGGCGACGACCCTGCAACAGCAAGATCCACGGCGAGCTGCCTCACCAGGAACCGAGTCCGAGAGTACAGCAGGGACCCCACCGAACCAGTCGGGCGGTCCCCACCGATTGTTGTCTGACCCGTTCCCCTCTGCCCGAAAGCGGAGAGGTTTCAGAAACGTCTCGTGAACGTCATGGCGAACATGCCTCCCTGTGAGAAAGACACCATGCCCTTCGGAAAGGCAGGAGCAATGCCGGGGCCGACCACAGCTTCCGTTCCTGCAAGATTCCGCTCAGGCCAGTGCAGGAGGAAGCTCTTTCAGCAGATGAGGAACATAGACGTTGAGCAGCAGGCCCATCTTGACCTTGCTGGAGTCCATGAGAAGGCCATGGCGGAATTTTCCATAGGAGAGTACAAGGACCGCCTTGTTGTCCACCAGATCCAGGTAGTAGTACCTGTTGAGCGGGGGGAACCCGGCCCCCTTCAGAACCTTGCCCAGGTAGTCCGTCACCTCATTGAAGAGTGCAGACGCCTTGGGCTCGCTGTTGACCCCGGCGATGGACTGGCCGTCGTCCGCAGCGAAGATATCGGTTGCCAGAAGACCCGCTCCAAGCTCCTCCTTCAGGTAGTTCAGGGTTGCGTTGACCTTTGCGATATTCATTCCGTGCTCCTTTCCTGTGTCCCTTGATGGTTGACTGTCCTGGCGAGACGACGAGGGCCCGTGCTCCTGGATACCTTGAGACAGGCGCTCGGCTTCTTCATCCCGGTGGCGAGCGGCCTCGATCATGAGTTGGGGAAACGGCATCTTCACGTTCGGTGAGAGGGAGTCGGCACCAGAACGAGGAAGTTCCTCGAAGGTTCCCCCGGACCAGCGGGCCATCTCGAAGAATGCCTGTTCTCCCGCAAGTTCGCTGGTTGAAGCGTGCACCAGCCTGCCATTGCGGAATGCGAGGGTGCCGGAGCGGTCCCCGAATGTGACGTTCACGGCCATGGATCGTCCACTCATGGCGAGGAGCTGGGTGACATCGAAGATGTCCAGGCCTCCAACTCTCCCGGACCACCCGGTTCCTTCCGCCGTCGCCTGCTCGAGCAGGTTGCGCAGATCTTCGAGATCAACGGGCTTCTCGAGGAAGGTCAGTGCTCCTGCGGCCTTCGCTTTCCGTCTCAACGCGGCGGTACCATAGGCGGACATGACAACGATCGGAAGTTCGGGTCTGTCGGCCTTGACATGGCGGACCAGCTCGATGCCGTCGATGCCGGGAAGACGGACGTCGGTGACAAGGACATCGACGCCTTCTTCCCGGTCGAGGATTGCAAGGCCTTCCTCTGCACTGGTGGCGGTCAGTACCCGGAAACGATCACCAAATGAATGGAGATACCTCCGAAGGTTCTTCAGAAGAGGGACCTCGTCGTCCACAATCAGGACCGCCAGATTCATGATCTGAGACGCAAGCACGACACGTGCCAGGATGGACGCCTTGGTCGATGCCATGGAGTGGAGAACCTTGTGGAGAAAGTGGAGAATCGTGGAGAAAGTGGCTCCGATCACGGGCCTCGGGATGGTGCCACCCATCAGAGGGTGTTCGTCAAGCGGGTACACTCTGGATTGAGCCGGGCCGGGGTACCATGGAGTCATGAAGCAACTCCCACGGCGGGTCCTGGTCCCCGGAGTCATGCTGGCCGTGGCGCTCTGGGTGGGGCCGGTGTCGGCGCAGAGCTTCACGGTGGACGTGCCCGCCGACGACGGCACGCCGCTGGCCACCGACGTCTACCTGCCCCTGCTCGGCTCCTCCTGGCCGGTGGTCCTGGTGAGGACGCCGTACGGGAAGGGGGGCGTGCGCGAGCTCTGCCTGGCGTTGAACCTGGCGGGGTACGCCTGCGTGGCGCAGGACACCCGGGGGCGCTTCGACTCGGGCGGGGAGGACACGGTCTTCCGGGACGACGGCTCCGACGGGCGGGCCACGCTCCGGTGGCTGGCGGCGCAGGACTGGTGCGACGGGAAGGTGGGGACCTGGGGCGGGTCGGCGCTGGGCATCACGCAGTACCTGATGGCCCCGGGGGCTCCCGGTGTGCTGCGCTGCATGGTCCCGGTGGTGGCCACCCCCGACCTCTACCACCACACCATGTTCCAGGGGGGAGCGCTCCGGGAGTCGCTGGTGGTGAACTGGCTGGAGGGCCAGGGCTCCCTGGGGTTCCTGGACCAGGCCCTGGCGCATCGCCTGTTCAGCCCGTGGTGGGACCCCGTGGTGGTGCTGGACCGCTCGGACCGCGTGGAGGTGCCGGCGCTCCACATGGGCGGCTGGTACGACATCTTCGGGCAGGGGACGCTGGACGCCTTCGAGGCCTGGGAGGCGGCGGGTGGCGATGGTGCCCGGGGCCGCCAGTACCTGGTGATGGGACCGTGGACCCACGGCGGCTTCGGGGGACGTCAGGCGGGAGAACTCACCTACCCCTCCAATGCCGGGTTGGACCTGGTCGGCCTGATGCTCGACTGGTACGACCGCTGGCTCAAGGATGACGGGGAGGCCCTGGACGGCTGGCCCCGGGTGCTGGTCTACCTCATGGGGGCGGTGGGGGAGGAGGGGGTGCCCGGCAACCAGTGGGTCGGGCTGGACGCCTGGCCGCCGCCGCACCAGGTGGTGCCCTTCCACCTCGCGGCGGACGGGGGGCTCTCGCGGGCCCCGGCGGCACCGGGCGGGGTGGTGGTGCTGGCGGACCCGGAGCACCCCGTGCCCACGCTGGGCGGCGCGAACCTCTTCCCCGGGCTGGAGGTGGAGGGCCGTCCCATGGGCGCCGGACCGTACGACCAGCGGCCCGTGGAGGCGCGGGACGACGTGGCGGTCTTCTCCACGGCGCCGCTGACCCGGCCGCTCGCGGTGGCCGGGCGGGTGACGGTGAGGGTCTGGATCCAGGCCGACTGCCCCGACGTGGACGTGGCGGTGCGGCTCTCCGACGTCTACCCCGACGGCCGCTCCATGCTGGTGCTGGACGGCATCGCCCGGGCGCGCTTCCGCTGCGGGGACGACCGGGAGTGCTTCCTGACGCCGGGCGCGGCGGCGGAGCTCCAGGTGGACCTGTGGTCCACGGCGATCGTCTTCGCCCCGGGACACCGCATCCGCATCTCGGTGTCGGGCTCCAACGCGCCCCGCTTCGAGGTGAACACCAACGACGGTGGCGACCCGGCGGATGGGGGTCCGGGACAGGTGGCGCGCCTGGCCATCCTCACGGGTCCGGAGCATCCCTCGGCGCTGATGCTGCCGGTGGTGCCCCTGCCGGGGACACCGCTCAGGCCGGGGGCGAGGGTCCTTCCCTCCGTGCCCGCAGGCCTTCGAGGAGCGCCGGCACCCCCGCTGCCGAGTCCAGCACGGCCACCGCACCCAGCGAGGCCAGCTCCTCCCGGGGCGTGGTCCCGGTGAGGACGCCCGCGAAGGGGACCCCAGCCGCGGCGGCGGCCCGCGCGTCGGCCATGGAGTCGCCCACGTAGAGGGCCTCCCCCGGAGCCGCCCCCAGGTGGTCCAGCGCCAGGAGCAGCGGCTCCGGATCGGGCTTGAGCCGCTCCACCATGTCGGCGCCCACGATGGTCCCGAAGAGGGGGGCCAGACCGTCCCGTTCGAGCACGCCCGCGATGCGGTGGCGGCGCTTGGTGGAGACGATCCCCAGCGCGAGGCCGCGGTCCCGGAGTGCATGGAGCGTGTCCGGGACCCAGGGGTAGAGGTGGGTGCCGTCGGACATGACCTCGTCGGCCCGCTCGATGAAACGCCGGCGGAACTCCCCCGCCAGGTCGCCATCGAGGCCGGTGAGCCGCTGGAAGATCTCCACCAGCCCCAGGCCGATCCCGCGGTGGATCGCTTCCGGCTCGGCGGGGGACAGCCCCATGCCCACCAGGGCGTGGTTCACGCAGTCCACGATGGCCTCGGAGGAGTCCGCCAGGGTGTAGTCGAAGTCGAAGAGGACGGCCTTCACGCCGGGCATTGTAGCGCGGCGGCGGAGGGGGCAGGAGCGCAGGGGAGCAGAGGAGCAGGGGAGCAGGGGAGAGAGAGGTGCGACGGCCGCCCACCCGCCCGCCCGGATCGTGAAACGTGAAACGTGAAACGTGAAACGAAGGAGAGTGAGGAGGTCAGGGCGTGAGGACGCGAGGGGGTCGGGAGGTGGAACCACGGATTCTGAGGATTGGGAGGATTCAGAGGGGAGGAACTGGCGATCCTGGTGTAGGCGCGTACTTCAGTGCGCGCCTCCAGGCCGCTCGTACGAGGTGTGACGGCCGCCCACCCGCCCGCCCCATCCGTTTGTGAAACGTGAAGCGTGAAACGTGAAACGAAGGAGGGCGAGGAGGTCAGGGCGTGAGGGCGTGAGGACGCGAGGGGGTCGGGAGGTGGAACCACGGATT
>JAMOWA010000020.1 GCA_027061805.1 Thermoanaerobaculia bacterium
GGGGAAGGAGGTGCCGCATGACCGTCTGGAGAGCGATCCGCCCGCTGGACGTGCTCTACCTTCGGGGCAACCGGCTGTTCGGCGCGGCGGCGGGGCACTCGGAGGCGTTGATGCCGCCGTGGCCGTCGGTGTTCGCCGGGGCGATCCGGAGCCGGATGCTGGTGGACGCCGGAGTGGATCTCGGCCGGTTCACGAACGAGGATGCCTCACCGCCGGCAGGGCTCGGTGGTGTGCTGGGAACGCCCGCGGAACCGGGCACCTTCCGGGTCGCCCACGTGGCGCTGCTCGCGCCCGGGAAGGACGGCGAGCCGGGAGAACCCGTCTTCCCCCTCCCAGCCGACCTCGTGGTGGTCCGTGAGTCCGGAAAGGCGGCTTCCGGCTGCGGAGGAGACGAGAAACGGTCCCGCGACGGTCTGGAGGTGCACCGCCTGGTCCCGAGCCCCTGGCCCGATGCCATCGCGACCTCGGCGGCCCCGCAGCGGGCCCTCGCGTTGCGGCTGTCAAGACCCGCGAAGCCGGAAACGGGATGGTGGCTCGACCTCGACGGGTACGAGACCTGGCTTGCGGGCGAGACGCCCTCCCCGGAGCGGCTCGTGGCGGTCCGGGATCTCTGGAAGACCGACCTGCGGCTCGGCATCGCGCTCGACGACGCCAGCCGGACGTCGGCGACAGGCCAGCTCTACACCTCGGACGCCGTGGCCATGGCCCGGGGGGCCGGGTTCCTCGTGGGGATCGAGGGGGCCTCCGATGGAGACGTCCCCTCGGAGGGGCTGCTCCGGCTCGGCGGTGATGGCCGCGGGGCGGAGATCACGGCGTGGAGCGGCCCCGTGCCCGGCGATCCCGGGGTGCGCCCCGGCGAGCCGTTCGTGCTCTTCCTCGAGACGCCGGGGCTGTTCCCGGACGGCTGGGTCCCGCCCGGGGTGGATCCGGAGAGCCTCCGGCTGGAGGCGGACGGCCTCACCGCCCGTCTCGCCGCCGCCGCCGTGCCGCGGGCGCAGGTGGTGTCGGGGTGGGACGTGGCGGCGCACCGGCCCAAGCCCGCCCAGCGGGCCGTGCCCGCCGGGGCGGTCTACTGCTTCGACCGGGTGTCCGGCGATCCGGCGGCATCCGTGGAGAGCCTCTGGCGGCTGATCGAGGCGCGGCTCGGCGGAGGCTGGGACACGGTCTGGAAACAGCGCCGCGCCGAGGGGTTCAACGCCGTGCGCCTCGGCCGCTGGCCGGGAGAGGCCGGCCGTGACTGAGCCTCGCCCGCGCGGCTCGATCGTGGAGCGCGGACCTCGGTCCGTGGGGAAGGGAATGGTCCCGGTGCTCTCCGTGCCGATTGAGGAATGCGGGCTGAAGCCCGCGCTCCCACGGGGCCTTCGTGGAGCGCGGGCTTCAGCCCGCCATCACCGAGGTTGTGGCGGAGGAGCTGCGCGCGGCGGCCACAAAGGCCCCCTCGGAGCGCGGGTTTCAGCCCGCAAGATTTCCGTGGGGATTCGAGAAGAACACGACGGACAGATTGCGAGGAGGTGAATCCATGTTCGAAGTGAAGCAACCACTGTTCATCTACTGCATCAGCCCGGTCCACATGGGCGCGGGCACGGCGCTGGGCGCCGTGGACAACCCGATCCAGCGGGAGGTCCACACGGGGCATCCGAACATGGCGGGGTCGGGCCTCAAGGGCGCGTTCCGGGATGTCTTCGAGGCTGCCACGAGCAAGGCCGAGGCCAACGCGATCTTCGGTCCCGCGGGAGAGGGGGCCAACGCCTCCGACCACGCCGGGGCGATCTCCTTCGCCGACGCCCAGCTCGTGCTGTTCCCGGTCCGGTCGCTGCGCCGTTCCTTCGTCTACGCCACCTGCCCCACCGCCCTGGGACGGCTCCAGCGGCTGCTCGCGATCGCCGGGATCGAGGATGCGAAAAGCTGGAGCATCCCCGACGTGACGGACGATCACTGCGTCGTCGTCGAGGGTTCGAAAGCCGTTGCAGACGGGAAACTCGTCCTCGAGGCGTACCAGTTCGAGGCCAGGTCCGATGCCGCGCTGAAGAACATCGCCAAGTGGCTCGCGGACAACGCGCTGCCGGCCGATGAGGGAACCGCCTACTTCCGGTCCAAGCTGGAATCGGACCTCGTGCTGCTTTCCGACGAGCGGTTCAACCACTTCGTCCGCCACGCCACGCTCGTGGAGCCCCACGTGCGGATCTCCGATGAGAGCGGCACGGCGGATGACGGCGGGCTCTTCTACACCGAGAACCTGCCGCCCGAGTCGCTGCTGGTCTCCCTCGCCATGGCCTCCAAGCAGCGGGTGAAGAAGGGGAACAGCGACGGCGATGGGAAGTCAGCGGCCGAGGTCCTGAAAGCGGTCCGGGGCTCCATCGACGGGGAGCTCGTCCAGGTGGGCGGCGACGCCACCACCGGCCGCGGCCAGGTGGTGCTGCGCTTCGCGGGAGGTGCGTGATGGCGGGCAAGAAGACGATGCAGACCCTCGACCAGGAACGGGCGGCGTTCGCGTGGCAGAAGGTGGCCGAGGCAAAGACAAAGCTGGGCGACAAGAGAAAGTTCGACAACTACACCAACCTGGCCAAGTCGGCACCAGCGCTCATCATGGGCAACGGTCTCATGGCGACACTCGCGTTCTTCCAGCAGAAGAGCGAAGAGTCCCGGGTTCTCAACGGTGCGATCTGCGGCTGGCTTGTGAAGAGCACCGCCTTCATCATGGGCTCCGAATACGCAACCGTGATGGAAGGTCTCCACGGCGCCGACGCCGCTCAGTACCTCCACGCCACCGAGGAGGCGCTCGAGATCCTCCGCTGGATCCGGCAGTTCGCGCCGACGCTGAAGGGGTGAGGCCATGCGAGCAGCGGTACCGAAAAAGGTGGGTACGGACTTCTCCAAGGCGCCGCCAGGCCACCGGTTCCGGCTGTACTTCGAGGTCTGGAACGACGGTTGGACCATTGACTCCCAGAAAAAGAAGGACGCGGTGGCCAGGGTCCTGGACATGGGCCCTGCACGTGAGATCGTCGAGGCCCTGAACGCCCGCTCCCGGCACTTCGGTGAAGGGGTCTTTCGCCTCGATGCCGTCGCCACCGCCCCCTTCGTCACCGGGATGGGGATGGAGCACCCGCTGGAGAACGGCTTCGCCTTCCTCGATCCCTACGGCGTGCCCTACCTGCCGGGAAGCTCGGTCAAGGGCGTGCTGCGCCGCGCCGCCGAGGAGCTGGCGCTCTTCGAGGCGGACAGCCGGGGCTGGACCCTGGCCGCCGTCTGGTGGCTCTTCGGCTTCGACGCGAGCAGCGGCTTCTTCGGCCGGGGAAAGAAGGACGATCCCGAGCCGATCCGCGAGGAACGCGAGCGCTGGCACGGGGCCTACCGCAAATGGAGCGCGGGCTTCAGCCCGCAGACACCCCCCGGCGAATCCGGAAGCGCGGCCCCCGGCCCGCACGATCCCGGCGGCATCCTCGAGGCGTTTCGCAGACTCGTCGATCGCGGTGGCAAGCTCGGCACGACCGCGGCCGACTTCCTGCAGGCGCTCGAGGAAGACGCCTCCGCCCGCAACTCCATCCACACCCGCGGCTCCCTGGGCTTCCGCGACGTGATCCCCCTTCCGGGGAAGGGCGACACAGCCAACCTGCGTGTGGACATCATGAACCCGCACTACACCCACTACTACCAGGGCAAGGAGCCGCCCCACGACGCGGGCAGCCCCAACCCGATCTTCTACCTGACCGTCCCGCCCGGCTGGCGGTTCCCCTTCACCGTGGACCTCCTGCCGGTCCGGGGCCTTCCAGCCTGGTTCACCGAGGAGACCGAAGGCGTCCCCCGCTGGCAGGCCCTCCTCCACGCCGCCTTCGAGCACGCCTTCGACTGGCTCGGCTTCGGCGCCAAGACCAGCCTGGGGTATGGGGGGATGGACGTGGACCGGGAGGCGGAGGAACGGGCTCGGAAGGAGGCGGAAGCGAGACAGCGGGAGGAGGAGCGGCGGCAGAGGGAGGAAGAGGAGCGCCGTGCGCGGGAAGAGGAGGAGGCAAGGCTCGCTGCCATGACCCCACTGGAGAGAGAGCTGGAGAAGCTGCAATCGGCGGACCACGACGGATTCATCGAAGTCTTCCGGGAGCTCGACAGGTTCGAGGGCGAGGAGCAGAGACGTCTTGCTGAGGCGCTCAAGGGATGGATGCAGGAACACGGTGAATGGAAGATCAAGAAGAAGAAGGGGAAGAAGTGGGACCGTGTCAGAACGATCAAGGAGATCCTCGGGGAGGCGACATGAAGACGCGAGCCGTCACGCTGGAGTTCGTCACGCCCGCGTTTCTGGGCGGGGCGGACCAGTCCTCCGAATGGCGCACGCCGCCGATCAAGGCGATGCTCCGCCAGTGGTGGAGGATCTGGGCCGCCTCGGGAAGCCGGTACAACTGGAAAGCGGTGCGGGAGATCGAGGGCGTCATCTTCGGTCATGCCGCGCTCGAACACAACGGAAAGGCCTGGCACATCAGGAGCCCGGTCAGGCTCCGGTTGAGACCAGTCCGCACCGATTGGATCGAAGACTGGTCTCCCACCGGGAAGGTCCATCATCCGGAAGTGGGCAAAGGGCCCAATGGCATGGACGTTGGCGCCGACCTGTACCTCGGCTACGGTCCGCTGGCGTACCAGAAGGGCCCGGGCACGGTGCTGAAGGCGCCTCCCGCCCTCGGCCCAGGATCCTCGGGCGAGCTGCTCCTTCGCTATCCGGAGACGCTCCCGGTGGACGAGTTCACCTCCGTCGATGTGGATGCCGGGCTCTCGGCTGCGTTGCATCTCGCACACCTCTTCGGCACGGTGGGCTCCCGGAGCCGGAACGGCTGGGGTTCTTTCGAGCTCTCGCATGATGGAAGGCCACTCTTGCTGGAGAACGACCTCCGCGATCTGGCACAGAAGTACGCGCGCCCCCTCGACAAATGTCTCGAGCTGGAATGGCCCCATGCCATCGGGACCGATGAGAAAGGGCTGCTCCTCTGGAGGACGAAGGCGGCATTCCGCACCTGGGGCGAGGTCATGAAGGAGCTCGCCCGGGTGAAAATCGCGTTCAGGACGGCGCTTGATCCTGGGGGCAGGCTCACCGACGTCAGGGAGCGACATGTTTTGGCTTATCCAGTGACAAACCACACTGTCAACAGTTGGGGAAAGAACTCTCGTCTTGCCAACCAGCTGCGTTTCAAGGTCCACCGCACCGGTGATGGGAGGTTCCAGGGTTGGGCGTACCACCTGCCGTGTGGTCTCCCGCAGACGCTCGTCGAGAAACTGTCGGCGGAGGAGCAGCGGAACGTCCGCCAGATGGAGGCCCGTACCTGGCGAAAGGTCCACGGAATCCTTGACGAGAACATGGATCGTTGGATGTGACCCTCATGGCGCCTCCCCAACCACCCCGTTTTCTGTTGAGAACATGCCGGATGCGGGCTGAAGCCCGCGCTCCCCAAGGGGGTAAGTTCATGCGGGCTGAAGCCCGCGCTCCGTGGGGGGACGCTTCGGGGAGCGCGGGCTTCAGCCCGCATTGGAATCGCCCGGATTGGTCTTGCTCGTCAGCTTTTCATTCCGTCCCACCCGCACCCCAGCTCCGTGGCCGCCGCGGCCAGTTTCCGGTCGAGGGTCCACAGGGGGGCGGAGGCGAGGCGGGCGGAGGCCAGGAGGTGTACGTCGATCCAGCCAAGGCCGCGGCCGTGCAGGCCGTGGGATTCGAGCAGCGTGAGGGCCTCGTCGAAGGTGGCCACAGAGACCCGGGGCAGATCCTGGAGCAGTCCGAGGATCTCCGCGCGGTTTCGCAGTCCGCCGCAGGCGAGCTCGCCGATCACGTGCTCGTGGCACAGGACCAGGCCCTCGTCGAGCAGACGGACGAGCCTGGCATTCCCCCGGCGCAGGTGGTCCACCCACACGGAGGTGTCCACCAGGACGATCATGCGCTCCTGCGCCTCGGAGGCAGCTCGAGCTCCGGCTCGGTGCCGCCGAGGCGGGCGAGCCGGCGGGCGCTCTCCAGGGCGATCAGCGCCTCCAGGCCCCGGCGGACCAGCGCCGTCTTCTCCTCGATCCCCGTCAGCCTCCGGGCCTTCTCGAGGAGGTCGTCGTCGATGTTGAGGGTCGTTCTCATGCAGATCAAGATGCCTCTTTCGTGCATCATTGTCAATGGGAAACCCATGAGGAGCGTGCAGGGGGCCACGGGTGGCGACGGATGCGGGCTGAAGCCCGCGCTCCGTGGGGAGGCTCTTCGGGGAGCGCGGGCTTCAGCCCGCATGAGTCTTCTCGACAACGGAGCGCGGGCTTCAGCCCGCATTCCAAACATTCAATCGCACCACGCCGTTCTCCGGTCCCCCGGAGAAACCCGGCCTCGCCCACGGTGGGAGGGACGGTGCATCGCCGATGACTTGGAGGTCGTGACATGACGGATATCCTGCTGATCAACCTCGGGAAAGGGAGCACCGCACTCCCGCCCCTCGGCTACGACAGGACCGTGTACCGGTTCGAGGAGGATGGTTTCGAGCTGGAGACCGTCGTCGCGGGACTGGCGCTGTGGAAACACCTTGTCCACACTAGTTCCGCTCCAGTGTCGGTGCGCTTTGCCGCCACGCGGGAGGCCTGGGAGGGGAAGGAAAAGGCCATCCGAGAGGAGGTGGCCGCGGTGGGGCTCGATGCGGCGGCGCTGGGGCCTCCGTTCTTCGTGGAGATACCGCGGAGCATTGAGGGTCTCTGGTCCGTCCTGCCCCACCTGGAGGAATGGGCTGAACAGCACCGGGAAGACGGAGAGCCGCCGGTCCTCCACATGGACCTGACCCACGCCTGGCGCGCCATCCCAATCTCGCAACCCTGGCTCGCCCTGTTCCTCCAGCGGATCGGCTTCGTCGAGATCGGCGTGATGGGGTATGGGGCGTACGTCCCGAATCAGCCGCCGGCGCCCTACATCGACCTCTCGGCGGTGATGGGGCTCGCGGAATGGGCCGCGGGGGTTCGCGACTTCGAGCGCTACGGGCGGGCGGGAACATTGCGTGAGCTGATGGATGGTCAGAGTCAGCGTTGGACGAGGGACGTCTTCGTGACCGGTAAGAAACGGGATCTCGAGGGTGCCCTGACGTACCTGAGGACCCTGGTGAACGCGGCCAAGGCCATGGAAGCCTTTCTCCCGGCAGGTCTTCCCATCGAGCTGGGGTTGGAGGCGCGGGGGGCCCTCGGAAGCTCCTCTGGCGAGGATCTTGCGGCTGGGCTGGAGCGTCTGGTCCCTGGAATGGGTCCCCTGGGGGAAAGGCTTCATCGAGCGGCGTCACGTTTCGCATGGAGAGGGGCCGTGCCTTCGAAGGGAGAGAAGGAGAAACGCGCACGGCTCGACGTGGGGGAAATCGAGCGCGAGCTGGACCTCGTGGAGTACTGGACCGAGCTTGGTGCGGTGGGAGAGGCCCTTCGTGCGTTGCGGGAGCTCATGGTCAACCGGGTGCTTCTGGCACGGGGGATGCAAACGAGATGGTTGTGTCCTGAGAACCGGAAAGCTGCGGAGAGCGCCTTGAACAGCATCCGGCCAACCAAGGATAGCCCTTGCTACTCCAGCCTGCCCGATCGGCTGCGAACGCTTGGAGGCCTCTGGCACGAAGTCTGCGAGGAGCGCAACGCCTTCGCCCACGCCGGGATGAAACCGGGCGCGGTCAGGGTTCGCGACAAGAAAGATCGGCTCCGCGGTTTCATCGAGCGCTTCAACGAGCTCGATGAACAGGGGGATGGTTTGTGGAAGCTCCGCGGTTCGCCGGAGGATGTGTGATTCGACACCGTGATCGCCTCGTGGTCTCGTTCTTTCCGAAGCGTGGACGCGCTGCCCTGCGGAGCTGTTCCGGAGCACGGGCGTCAGTTCGCAAACGACGACATCGTTGGGAAAGGCAATGCGGGCTGAAGCCTGCGCTTTGCAGGGAAGAAGGATTATGCGGGCTGAAGCCCGCGCTCCGATGGGTCGGACCGCCGGGTGAGGCCGCCACGGAGTGTCCGCAGGGATGCCGTGGACGGCGGCTGTGAAAGAAGCGGGAGGCGACGTTGCAGGGCCTCTTGGGTTCGACACGGCAAGAGAGCGACATGCGGGCTGAAGCCCGCGCTCCCTGAAAGATGTCCCCACGGAGCGCGGGCTTCAGCCCGCATCGTTCCATGTGGTGGTGGAATGGCGGTGAAACGTCGCGAGCCTTGGCCGGTGCCGGCTGACCGTGGAAAGGAGGCCCAATCATGACGACAACTCTCGACGCTCTTCAGCACGCCCTCTCCCAGAACAACCGCGAGACGGCCCGGGCCGCCCTGGGCGAGCTGATCCGGAACGCACCCGGGGTGCGCGATCCAGCCCACCACCTGGCGCTGGGTGCCGCCGCGGAGGAGCTCGGGGCCTGGGAGGCCGCGGAGACGGCCTACAACCTGGTGCTGCGGGAGGACGCGGCACATCCCGTGGCCCTGGAACGGCTGGCGGAGCTGGCAGCCGAGGCCGGTGACCTGGAGAGTGCGGCCATCCGGCGCGAGCGCCTGGCGGAGGCCCGGCCGGACGATGTGGAGAACCTCAAGGCATTGTTGCGTCTCTACCAGCGGCTGGGGTGGCGAGAGCAGGTGGAACGGATGGCCGGGAGGCTCGAGACCGCCGGGGTGCGGCTTCCGCGTTCCGGGACGCTGGAGGCACCGGTGCCGGCCGGAACGGAGGCAACGGAGGAGGAGGTCTCGTCATCTCTCCTGGAGCGGGTGGTGAACCCTCCCGATGCCGATGTGGCCCGCTTCCTTTCGCTCTTCTCGGGGAGGGAGGACGTGTACGCCCGTCAGTGGTACAACCCGAGGAAGGGCATTGCGGGGTACTCGCCGGTCGAGGAGCCGCTCACGGCCCGGGTGGTGCGGCGGCATCTCTTCGGTGACCTCACCGTGGGCGTCTATCCCATCCGGCTGGACGGGACGGTGGTGTTCATGGCGCTGGATCTGGACCTCACCCGGGCCGCCATGGAATGGGCCCGCCGGGGCCGGGAGGAGGCGGCCTCGGTGCGCCGGAACCTCGAGACGGCGGTGGCCGCGGCCCTGGATGCCTCGGAGAAGGCCGGCCTCACTCCTCTCGTGGAGGACTCAGGGTACAAGGGGCGGCACCTGTGGTTCTTCCTGGAGCAGCCGGAGCGCGTCACCGTGGTCCACTCGGTGATCCGGGCACTGGTGCGCTCCTTCGAGGAGCAGGTGCCTGCGGGTGTCGCGGTGGAACACTTCCCGAAGCAGGCGCGCCGTGGCGGCAAGGGCTACGGCAACCTCATCAAGCTGCCCCTGGGGGTCCACAGGCGGACGGGCCGGCGGGCATGGCTCCTGGACGGAAGCGGGAAACCCCACCAGGACCCCTTCGGCCTGCTGCGCATGGTGCAGAGGCTGGGCCACGGTGCCCTCATGGTGGTGGCCGAGCGGCTGGGTGAGACGGTGGGAGCTCCGCCCCTGGAAGCTCCCTGGGAGGGAGAGGAGACCCTACCGGCGCCGCCGCCCCCCGCGCCGGTCACGGATCCCGGCGTCCAGGCCGCGGTGCCACCCGCCTGGACCGGGGCGGACTTCGAGCGCCACCCGGTCATCGCCCACGTGCTGGCCCGCTGTCCTGTGCTCGCCGAGATCGTCCGGCGGGGCATCGAGGATCGGAGCCTGGAGCACGACGAGATGATCGTGCTCCAGCAGACCTTCGGCTACCTGCCCGGTGGTGTGGCGGCGAGCAACTACGTGCTGGAACGTGCTGTCGGGATCGGGGAGGACCGGCACCTCAAGTCGCCCTTGCGGGGCAATCCCATCTCCTGCCCGAAGATCCGTCAGAGGGTGCCGCACATCACGTCCAGGGTGGCATGCCGCTGCGAGTTCCCGGAGGACGTGGACCATTACCCCACACCCGTCCTCCACCTGAGAAGCGCCCCGCAGGAGGGGGCCGTTCCGGAAGGGGATTCGAGGGGTGACCTGGAGGGCCTGGCCCGCCGTTTCCTGACCCAGGCGGCCCTGGTGGAGGCCGCGCGGAGGGACCTGGCCGCCCTGGAGACGGCACTGGCCGGCCAGCTCGCGGCCGCTGGCGGTCTTCTGGTGGTGGACGGGGTCCAGTTGCATGTGGAGGTGCGGGAAGGCGTGCCCCACGTGGCTTGGAGCAAGAAGGAGGACAGCCGGAAGGAGAAGGGTCAGTGAACGGGTGGTGCAAGGACCGGCGGGCGGCGCCCGACCGGTATCGTGGGGCCGCTCCCCGTGTCGCCGAACCACCGGGGAAGGCTGTCACGGAGCGCAGACTTCAGCCCGCAGGGATCCTGGTAGTTGAGTTCTCGGTACCGCCGCATGGTGGCGCTGGACGAGCCCGTTGGCCTTCGTTGGCAAGAGAAAGAATATGCGGGCTGAAGCCCGCGCTCCGTGGTGTTGTGTCTGGGGGCGCACGCCGCGGGCCCGTGTTTGAGAGGGCGGAGGAGGGCGCATGTATTTCGTCGTGAACGAGGGAGGCGCTCGCCTCGCCTGCGAGGGGGAACGCCTCCGGGTGCTCCGCGAGGGGAAGGTGGTCCAGGAGGTACGTCTCCAGGACCTGGAGGGCGTGCTGGCCCTCCGTGCGGTGGGCCTCACTGCCCGCGCGGCCCGGAGTCTGTTGCGCCACGGCATCGAGGTCACCTTCCTCGATACACAGGGCCGCTTCCTCGGGCGCCTGTCGGGGCCGGGCTCCCGGAACGCGGGGCTGCGCCTCGCGCAGGTCCGCAGGGCCCTTGACGAGCCGTTCCGGCTGGCGCTGGCCGCCCGGTTCGTCGAGGGCAAGCTGAGGAACCAGCGGGCGGTTCTGCTGCGGTACCGACGCAGGCACGACCGCGAGGCGATCCGGGACGCGGCCGGCCGGCTCCGGATCCTCGCCGAGCGGACGGGGGAGGCCGCGGACCTCGACGAGCTGATGGGGATCGAGGGGGCCGGTTCGCAGGTGTACTTCTCGGTCTTCGGCCGGCTGATCCGGAACCCGCTGTTCTCCTTCTCCGGAAGGAACAGGAGACCGCCGCGCGATCCCGTGAACGCCTGTCTCTCCTTCGGCTACACCATTACGGGGGCCATCATCGAGGGTGAGGTGGCCGGGGCCGGTCTCGATCCGGCGCAGGGGTATCTGCACCGTCCGGCGTGGAACCGTCCCTCGCTGGCACTGGATCTGCTGGAGGAGATGCGGGCCCCCGTGGTGGACTCCCTGGTGCTCACGCTGATCAACAGGAGCCAGCTGGGGCCAGCAGATTTCGGACCGCCGGGCAGCAGGGTGGAGGAGGACGCCGGAGAGACCTCGCCGTGGCTGGAGGAGGATCGGGAACCCGCTCCAAACCGGGAGGGAGCCGTCCACCTGGGTCGAACGGGGCGCCCGGTGTTCCTCAAGGCGCTTCTCGACAGGTTGCGGGAGCCGCGGCTGCACGTTCCCACGGGGCAGCAGCTCGAGATCCGTGAGATCTTCCGGAGGCAGGTGTGGAGCCTGGTCCGGGCCATCACGGAGGGAGACCCTGCCCTCTACGTCCCGTGGCAGGTGGAGGGTTGAAGATGTACGTACTGGTGGCCTACGACGTGGTGAGTGACCGGCGCCGTGCCAGGCTGGCCAGGCGGCTGGTGGACTTCCTGCCGAGGGTCCAGAAGTCCGTCTTCGAGGGAGAGGTGCCCGACCAGCGCTTCAGGGAGCTGGAACGGGTGCTCCAGGACGGAATCGACCCGGAGGTGGACTCCGTCCGGATCTACCACCTCTGCCGACGGTGCTGGGGCTCGGTGCTGGAGATGGGCAGGGGGAGCCTGCCGGTGGATTCGAGGGACGATGTCATCCTCTGAGTGTGGCGTCTCCGACGGCAGAGGGTCCCGGCCTCACGGGCCGGGCTCGACGCGGGAGAAACGTGAGCCACTTGCAGAACTTTCTGAAGATCATGCCTTTCGGCCTGGCGTGAAATCGAAGGTATGTCCGGATTCTTACCATCTTCTTCAAGATCCGAAAAATCCGTGGAATCCGTGGTTCATTCTCCCGGGCGGGTGGGGGCCGATGCCGCGAGAATCCTCCTCGACCCAGGACTCTTGCAACAGGCTCACGTGGTACCTGGCGCTTCGGTGGTGGGCCGGTCCCGAGGCTGTTGCGTTGTTTCCAACGTGCGTGGATACGGGATGATGTGATGGCATCGACATCTGCCTTGCCCCGGGGTCGGAGCTCTGTCCGTGCCGTGGAGGCCGATATCCCGGAGTGCGGGCGCAAGCCCGCATTCTCCCGAGCCGCAGGCGGATGGAGACGGATGATGGCCCCTGCGGACTGAAGCCCCCGCTCCGGGGGTTCCGACCCGAATGTGGTGGACACAGCTCCGACCTTGTCCCGGCAAGAAGTCCACCGTGGTGGGGGTTCCGCTGTAGAATTGAGCTGCGGGCCGGCACCGCCCGCCCCCGGTTTCCGGGTGGGCTCCTTGACAATCGAACGAGCAGGTGGGGACGGGGCCCGGCGGGAGGTCCCCTCCCGGCCGGGCATTCCGTCCGGAGCGTGCGCGACGCCAGCAGCGGAGACTCGGCCCGGTTTTCGGGACATCGCACGCCAATCTGGCACGATCGGACAGGTGCCGTGTTTCCGGGAACTTCCAGTTGAGACTGCCTGGAGATGTCCCAAGTCACAACATGCTGGTATCGTGGGAGAAACGGGACGTTGGAGACTCCGTATCAACGGACCCGCACCCCCCCCACCGGGGGGTTGTCCCAAATGGCCGTTCCAAGTACCCTGACACCTGCAGGTTGCGGAGGGTGGGGGTTCCAATAGATGACCCGATGAAAAGGGGATTACGACCAAGTTCTGGGCTGCGTTCTCCCAGGCGTCGGCATCGGTTCCAATAGATGACCCGATGAAAAGGGGATTACGACCCGCGTGCTCCCACGCGCCCCTCTCCGTGAACCCAGTGTTCCAATAGATGACCCGATGAAAAGGGGATTACGACCCTGGCGTGCCCTTTACCGAGTCCTGATTGCCTCAAAAGTTCCAATAGATGACCCGATGAAAAGGGGATTACGACCGCGTGCTCCCACGCGCCCCTCTCCGTGAACCCAGTGCGTTCCAATAGATGACCCGATGAAAAGGGGATTACGACATCAGCTCACGCGCATGCCGCGCGTCACGCGCCACGTTCCAATAGATGACCCGATGAAAAGGGGATTACGACCGGGTTGCCCTCACGTGTGCGTGCGCCTGGCCAACCAGGTTCCAATAGATGACCCGATGAAAAGGGGATTACGACAGCCACCGCACGCGCCCGCACGGCATCACGTAGCCGGTTCCAATAGATGACCCGATGAAAAGGGGATTACGACTGTACGGGCAGCCCGTGGAGTGGTTGTGGCGGGAGATGGTTCCAATAGATGACCCGATGAAAAGGGGATTACGACTCTCGCTCGGCCCGTACCACTTACGACGTTGCATGATGTTCCAATAGATGACCCGATGAAAAGGGGATTACGACGTCCACGACCTGCCAGCGCCCATCGTCCACAGCATGGTTCCAATAGATGACCCGATGAAAAGGGGATTACGACCCACCCCCGACCGTCACCGTCACGGTCGGGGGGCAATGTTCCAATAGATGACCCGATGAAAAGGGGATTACGACTCGACCAGCGTCAACCGCTGATCGGGGTTGTAACAGGGGGTTCCAATAGATGACCCGATGAAAAGGGGATTACGACTCGACAGACCACCAGCCGCCGACCACGACAGTCTCGCGTTCCAATAGATGACCCGATGAAAAGGGGATTACGACATTGACAGTTGATTCTGGCACGAGTTCGACGGTCATGTTCCAATAGATGACCCGATGAAAAGGGGATTACGACGCACTCATACGGGCGACCGTCGAGCTCATCGATGACGTTCCAATAGATGACCCGATGAAAAGGGGATTACGACGAAGGCAGAACTGCAGACTGTCGGCCGTCCCTAAATAGTTCCAATAGATGACCCGATGAAAAGGGGATTACGACAACGCTCCAGGATCGAGGAGATGATGACCTCGCGGGGTTCCAATAGATGACCCGATGAAAAGGGGATTACGACCCGGCCGGGCTCATGCGCCCCCCATGTCAAGCAGCAGTTCCAATAGATGACCCGATGAAAAGGGGATTACGACGAGGAACCCCTCACGGACGTAGGTCTCAAAAGAGTCGTTCCAATAGATGACCCGATGAAAAGGGGATTACGACCCTTGTCCGTGCCATACACGGCATCGAGATAGAACACGTTCCAATAGATGACCCGATGAAAAGGGGATTACGACCCGGGCCTTCGTGGTTCACGATGGCGTAGTACATCTGTCTCGTTCCAATAGATGACCCGATGAAAAGGGGATTACGACTCGAGGGTGCGCACGGCCTCCGCCTCGATGCTGTACAGTTCCAATAGATGACCCGATGAAAAGGGGATTACGACAGCCCCGTTGTCCGCGATGGCAGTGATCCCGCGCGGGGTTCCAATAGATGACCCGATGAAAAGGGGATTACGACCGCCGGGCGGGAGAGAGCGGAGGAGCAGGTAGTCGTAAGTTCCAATAGATGACCCGATGAAAAGGGGATTACGACCCGCGTCCACGTCACGGTGGGGGACCCCGTACACGCACGGTTCCAATAGATGACCCGATGAAAAGGGGATTACGACCCGGACGCCGTCACGGTCCAGTCCTCGCCACCGTACAGGTTCCAATAGATGACCCGATGAAAAGGGGATTACGACCTCCGCGTCCTCACGGAACTCACCGGCGGAGACCCGCCTGTTCCAATAGATGACCCGATGAAAAGGGGATTACGACTGGTCACGATGAGATCAACCATTGCCATTGCTTCCCTCGTTCCAATAGATGACCCGATGAAAAGGGGATTACGACAGCTGATCGAGCAGCGCTTCCGCGATATCCCACCGCCGGTTCCAATAGATGACCCGATGAAAAGGGGATTACGACTTCAACCACCCCAAATACCTCCAAACTATCCACAACCTTGTTCCAATAGATGACCCGATGAAAAGGGGATTACGACTTCAACCACCCCAAATACCTCCAAACTATCCACAACCTTGTTCCAATAGATGACCCGATGAAAAGGGGATTACGACCTCATCTCCTCCCTCCCTCCTCATACCACACCATATCAAGTTCCAATAGATGACCCGATGAAAAGGGGATTACGACAATCTCATCCAAACTAATCTTCCCCTCCCTAATCATCTTCCAATAGATGACCCGATGAAAAGGGGATTACGACCCCCCTGCCAGGATGCAGCGATGGTGGTGAGCCCGCTGCGTTCCAATAGATGACCCGATGAAAAGGGGATTACGACCAGTAAGGTTGACGGTCGCACGAACCGCAGGAACAAATGGTTCCAATTGATGACCCGATGAAAGGGGGGCCCGGTCACCCGCCGTGGGATGCCCAGGATCCGCTGTTCCCGTCCCGTCCACCGTGCCCGGTGGGGGGATCGCGGGGTTCAGGCCCGGTGTGCGGGGTGGACCTCGAAGGCACCGTTGCCGAAGGCGCACCTCTTGCCCACGCCCACGAGGCTGCAGCCGGCGACGATGGGAAGCAGTTCGGGGGGTACGCCCCGCCAGAGGGCCTCGCCCGTGAACCCGGAGATGGAGTAGCTTTCCCCCGTCCTCCCGCTCCTGCGCCGCCGGCGGACCCAGGTGGTCCTGTCCTCGAGGAGGGCCACGGCATCGGCGAGCCTTCCCAGGGCGGCGAAGTCCCATTCCGGCGGCCCGCCGCACCAGGCGGCGGCGAGGGTGGACAGCCGGTCGCGCATCCTCCGGATGACCGGGCCGGGCTCGGGCCGGTCCACGGGCGAGCCGCCGGAGGCGATGCTGGCGGGGGCCGTGAAGCGGAGCAGGAGATCGGGACCCAGTCCGCCAGGAACCCAGTCGTCCAGGGGCCGGGGCGCCGGGGGATCATCGGGGGAGAGGGGGCGCTCACCCCCCGGTTCGAGGCAGGTGATCCCGGCCAGCTCGAAGGGAGGCCCCCCCCTGTGGAGGCCGCGGGACTCCAGCTTCAGGAAGATGCGGGTGATCCGGGGCAGGAGGGCCGCCGCGGAGCCCACGAGGACCAGCTGGAACGTGGAGTCCACCCGGGGGTCCGGGCGGAAGACGTAGGGGCGGGGAACCGCCGCGTTCCTGGTGAGCACCTTCATGTGGGCGGGCCGGGCGGCGAAGAGCTGGCCGTAGGAGCACTCCGCCAGGTGGGGGCAGGGATCGCAGGGATCGTTCCATCGGGGCTTCGGGCACACCATGCGGCGGTACTGGAGGAGCAGGGCACCCCGGAGGATCACGGGGTCCACGCTGCCGCCGTCACCGTGGAAGCGGAGGCGCCAGCGGGTCACCAGGACCTTCAGCGGGGCAAGCATGGTCCCATTGTACCCGCCGGGAGGCCCCATCCGCCCGTCCCCGTGAAATGGGAAACGTGAAACGTGAAACGAAGGAGCCCCCGCCCGCCCGGGGAGAATGAACCACGGATTGTGCGGATTCGGTGGATTGGTGGGAAGACGGCGAAAACTCGACGTGTGTCCGATGCTGCACCAGGCCAATGGGTTCGTTCCGATGGAGCGTGTTGCAGGAAGCCCAGCGGGCTGCCGCCCGTCCGGCGGAGCGAAGACACGGACAGGGACAGGGACACGGTCAGGGACACGGTCAGGGTCGGGGTCAGGGACAGGGTCGGGGACACGGACAGGGCCGGGGTCAAGGTCAGGATCGGGATCGGGGATTCGGACTGGGCCAGGGTCGGGGTCCGAGGCAGTGACCCCCCCGCCCACCCGGTGAAGGGCTGAAGGGTGAAGAAGGAAGTGAAGGCGTCCGCCGTCCACCCGAGGGTCCGTGGCCGTGGCTCTGACCGTGGCCGTGACGGTGGCCGTGCCCGTGTCAGTGACCGTGGCCGTGACCGTGACGGTGCCCGTGTCGGCTTCTCCCCCTCGCCCCTGCGCCCGTGCTCCTCTGCTCCTCTGTTCGGGATGATCTGCAGCCGGCCCCGCGGGCCGGTGATCACATGCTCCTCCTGTACTGGCCGCCGACCTCGAAGAGGGCGTGGGTGATCTGGCCCAGGGAGCAGTGGCGGACGGTGTCGAGGAGCTCGGCGAAGGTGTTGCCGCCGGTGCGGGCCACCTCCTGCAGGCGCGCCAGGGCGGCCGGTGCGGTGTCGGCGTGGCGGGCCTGGAAGTCGGCCAGGTGGGCCAGGCGGGCGTCCTTCTCTTCGGGGGTGGAGCGGCTGAGCTGGATGGCGTCGGCCTCCTCCTCCAGGCTGGTGTCGGGGTTGAGGAAGGTGTTGACGCCCACGATGGGCAGCTCGCCGGTGTGCTTGAGCCGCTCGTAGTGCAGCGACTCCTCCTGGATCTTGGAGCGCTGGTACATGGTCTCCATGGCGCCGAGCACGTCGCCCCGCTCGGAGAGGGACTCGAACTCGTCCAGCACGGCCTCCTCCACCAGGTCGGTGAGCCACTCGATGAAGTGGGAGCCCTGCCAGGGGTTCTCGTTCTTCAGCAGGCCGAACTCCAGGGCGTTGATGAGCTGGATGGCCACGGCGCGGCGCACGGACTCCTCGGTGGGGGTGGTGATGGCCTCGTCGTAGGCGTTGGTGTGCAGCGAGTTGCAGTTGTCGGCCATGGCGATGAGCGCCTGGAGGGTGGTGCGGATGTCGTTGAAGTCGATCTCCAGGGCGTGGAGGGAGCGGCCCGAGGTCTGGATGTGGTACTTGAGCTTCTGGGAGCGCTCGTTGCCGCCGTAACGGTTCCGGATGGCGGTGGCCCAGATGCGGCGGGCCACCCGGCCGATGACGGTGTACTCGGGGTCCATGCCGTTGGAGAAGAAGAAGCTCAGGTTGTGGGCGAAGTCGTCGATGTGCATGCCCCGGGCCAGGTAGTACTCCACGAAGGTGAAGCCGTTGGCCAGGGTGAAGGCCAGCTGGGTGATGGGGTTGGCGCCCGCCTCGGCGATGTGATAGCCCGAGATGGACACGGAGTAGAAGTTCTTCACGCCGTGGTCCACGAACCAGCGCTGGATGTCGCCCATCATGCGCAGGGCGAACTCGGTGGAGAAGATGCAGGTGTTCTGGGCCTGGTCCTCCTTGAGGATGTCGGCCTGGACGGTGCCCCGGACCACGGCCACGGTCCGGGCCAGGATCTCGTCCCACTCACCCTCGGCGAGCAGCGGCTCCAGGGCCTCCCAGTCCCTCCCGTCCACCACGGGCTGGAAGGCGGCCTCGGGCGGGGCCTCGAGGCGTCCGCTCTCGATGAGCCGCTTGCGGGCCTGCTGGCGGGCGGCGGCGTTCATGAACATGGCGAGGATCATGGGGGCCGGCCCGTTGATGGTCATGGAGACCGAGGTGGTGGGGGCGCAGAGGTCGAAGCCGGCGAAGAGGCGCTCCATGTCCTCCACGGTGCAGATGGAGACGCCGGACTCGCCGATCTTGCCGTAGATGTCGGGCCGGGTGTGGGGGTCCTCGCCGTAGAGGGTCACCGAGTCGAAGGCCGTGGAGAGGCGGGCGAAGCCCTGCCCGTCCGAGAGGTAGTGGAAGCGGCGGTTGGTGCGCTCGGGGCCGCCCTCGCCGGCGAACATGCGGGTGGGCAGCTCGCCGGTGCGCTTGAGGGGGAAGACGCCCGCGGTGTAGGGGTAGGCCCCGGGGAGGTTCTCCAGCAGCAGGTACTCCAGCACCTCGCCCCAGCGCTCGGAGTCGGGGAGCTTCACCTTGGGGATCTTCTTCCCCGCCAGCGAGGTGGTGACCAGCGGGACGCGGATCTCCCGGCCGCGGACCGTGTAGCTGAACTCCTCGCCGGCGTAGTCCTCCCGGATGCGGGGCCAGGCGGCCAGGAGCTCGCGGGCGTCGTCGTCCAGCTCGTGGGCCATGCGCCGGATCTCCGCGTCCAGGTCCGCCAGGGCGGGCTCCAGCCGGGTGTCACCCGCCACGATCTCCTCGAACAGCTTCCAGAGGTCCTCGGCCTCGCCGGAGCCGTTCCGGGCGCAGAGGATGGCCCGGGCGCCCGTGAGCTGCCAGAGCCGGTCCGCCACGCGCACCTGCTCGCGGGCCCAGGACTTGTAGGAGCGCACGGTGCGGGCGATCTCCCGGAGGTAGCCGGAGCGCTCGCCCCGGATGATGGGGTGCCGTTCGGGCGGGCCGGCCGGGGTGGCGTGGGTGTTCTCCGGCCGCCAGCTCTCGCCGAAGCGCTCGGCCAGCTTGCCGGCCAGCGCCAGGTAGAGGGCGTTGACGCCGTGGTCGTGGAACTGGCTGGCGATGGTGGGGTGGACGGGCAGCTCCTCGTCGGGGGGACCGTCGAAGAGGCCGTGGCAGCGCCGGTACTGCTTGCGCACGTCCCGGAGGGCATCCAGGGCCTTGGGGTGGTCGAACTTGTTGATGGCCACCAGGTCGGCGTAGTCCAGCATGTCGATCTTCTCGAGCTGCATGGGCGCGCCGTACTCGGGGGTCATCACGTAGAGGGAGAGGTCGGCCACGTCCACGATCTCGGTGTCGGCCTGGCCGATGCCGGAGGATTCCACGATGACGAGGCCGAAACCCGCGGCCTGGCAGGCGGCGATGGAGCGCTCGATGTTCTCCGACAGGGCCCGGTGGGCCTGGCGGGTGGCCAGGGAGCGCATGTAGACCCGCTCGGTGCCCAGCACGTTCATGCGGATGCGGTCGCCCAGGAGTGCGCCACCCGTCCTGCGCTTGGTGGGGTCCACCGAGAGGATGGCCACGGTGAGCTCCGGGAAGTCCAGGACGAAGCGGCGGGCCACCTCGTCGGTGAGCGAGCTCTTGCCGGCCCCGCCCGTGCCCGTGATGCCGAGGACCGGGGCGGGCGTCTCCCGCCGCGGGATCTCCACCTCCCGGCCCGCCTCCACCAGCGTGATGAGGCGGGCGATCTCCAGCCAGCGCTCCGGTGTGAGCCGGTCGGGGTCGGTGCCTCCGAGCTCCGCGGGGTCGAAGTCGGCGGCCTCCATCATCACGTCGATCATCCCGTCGAGGCCCAGCCTCCGGCCGTCCTCGGGCGAGAAGATCTTCGCCACGCCGTAGGCCTCGAGCTCCTTGATCTCCCGGGGGATGATCACGCCGCCGCCGCCGCCGAAGACCTTGATGTGGCCCGCGCCCCGCTCCCGGAGCAGGTCGATCATGTAGGTGAAGAACTCCATGTGCCCGCCCTGGTAGGACGAGACGGAGATGGCCTGGGCATCCTCCTGGATGGCGGCGTCCACGATCTCGGCCACCGAGCGGTTGTGGCCCAGGTGGATCACCTCGGCTCCGTGGGCCTGGAGCAGGCGGCGGATGATGTTGATGGCCGCATCGTGGCCGTCGAACAGGGCCGCCGCCGTGACGAACCGGACCTTGTTCTTCGGAACGTGGCGCGTGGACTCGGCCATGGGTCCCTCCCGTGCGCGGAGCGCACCGAGATGATAGCAGGGGAGGGAAGGTGAGGAGGTGATGACATTCCCCTCGCAGCCACCGGGGAGCAGGAATGAAGCAGGGCCCGGGGACGGGGTCACGGGCAGGTTCGGGGTCACGGACAGGGTCAGGGACACGGACAGGGACACGGACAGGGACACGGACAGCGGCACGGTCACGGCCATGGACACGGCCATGGACACGGCCACGGTCACCGGGATCCCCGGCTCCGCCGCCGCTCCCTGGAGCTCCGTATCCGGCGGGCCGGCCGGTGGACCTCTAACGCCCTGACGCCCTGTCGTCCCGACTCCTGCCCTCGGCGTGCTCCAGGGCAGGGGCGCGGAAGCGGCCCACGTGGCGCCGGAACGGCTCGGTGATGGGACGGGGGACCCAGAGGTAGGTCAGCCGGCCGGGGGCCTCCTGGCGGGCCCCGAAGATCCAGGAGCTCACCTGGTTGACGTTGACGCGGGCCAGGTCACGGCGCCCGAAGGCGTTGGCCAGGTAGAGGGGCACCAGGCGGCGGGCCTCGGGCTCCGGGGTGTGGACGGACCATGGCCCGGGTTTCTCCTCCAGGGGGAAGCGGTCGTCGCGAAGCTCGAAGCGGGTGGCCCGGGTGTGGCGGAAGATCCGGTTGAGGGCGTCGGTCCGGAGCCGGTCGTTGATGAGGCGGATGGCGGGCACCAGGATCTCGTCGCCACCCGTGGGGGCGTCGTCCCCGATCTGGTCCAGCTGGCCGTCGATGCCGTCGGTGAAGTGGGCCAGGTCCGCGAGGAGGGTGCCGTCCGCCGTCCGGACCCGGAAGGGGAAGCGCCAGAAGGGGACGAGGTCGGCGGGTCCCGTGGGGGGCGAGGCGGGGTGGGCGTAGGGGATCTCGGTCTTCCGCCCGTCCCGGATGGTGAAGACCCGGTGGCAGTTGGTGCAGAAGTGGGCCACGGCGGCGGGGTCGAAGGGGAACTCCCAGCCGCAGGTGGGGCACTCCATGGGGAGGAAGCGGAGCCCCCCGCCCGGGTGGACGGCCTCGTCGGGGAAATCGGAGAACGCGTCCTCCTCGAGGCCCGGGACCCCGGCGCTCACCGACCCGGAGCCTCCGTCCACCAGGACCGTCTCGTGGAGGCCGGAGGCGTGGACCTCCACGATCCAGAAGGGCCGCCAGACCACCGCCTGGACCTCCGGAACGAACACCCCGCCCAGCCGGATCACCTGCAGGGACCTGTCCAGCTGCTTCCGGTCCAGGTTCCCGTAGGCGGCACGCAGGGCCTCGGGGCCCTTCTCCAGCGGGAGTGTGGGGGGCCTGTCCGGCCAGGCGGCCAGGGGTCTGAGCGCCCTGAGGTAGCTGAGCTTGCCCATGGAGGGAAGGCCCTCCCGCTCCGTGGCCACGGCGGCGGCCTCCACGGTGCCCACCCTGAAGCGCAGCTGCTTCTCCTGGTCCTGCCGGGATCGCCCGAAGGTGGCCTGGTAGAGGGTGCCCATGCCGTGCCGGTAGGGCACGAGGAAGTGCTCCAGCACCCGCACCCTCAGCGACTCCGCGAGCTTCGCCCGGTGGGCGTCGGCCCTGGCCTGGACCATGCGCTCCGTGGCCTCCACGGCGGCCTCGGCCTCGGGCCGGTTGGTCATGACCCCGGTGGGGGAGATCTCCGTGACGCTCCGCGCCTGGGGCGCCACGAAGCGCTGGTACAGCTTGAGGTAGTGCTGGTACCTGTGGTGGTCGAGGAGGGCCTCCCGGAGCGTGTCGTCGTCGTGCACCCTCTCGGGGATGGCCAGGTAGAGGGTCTCCTCGTGCCCCACCACCAGGTGGTGGCTCCCGCAGAAGTCGCACCGCGCCATGTGGTGGAGGACGGGGACCTCCACGTCCGCGCCGCACTCGGTGCACCGGACGGTCACGGCGTAGCCGTGGTCCGCCTCGCCCTCCCCATCCCCATCGCTTCCGCCGGGAGGCGGCGTGGAGGTGGTGGCCGGGCGGGGAGGCTCCGCCGGAGCTGGCCGGGAGGGGCGGCTCGCGGTTTCCAGGACGGTGGCGAGGGGGTTGAACCCGGTGTGGAGCGAGGCCCAGAGGCCACCGAGGACCATGACCGGAACGTAGTAGCTCAGGTCGGACGGGCCGCCGACCGTCAGCAGGGCCGCGATGGTGACCAGGGTGCCGCCCACGAGCTCCAGGGTGCTGCGCCCCAGCAGGGCGAGCCCCGCCCCCGGGAAGAGGGCGTTGAGTGCGATGGCCGCCGCCGGAGGGAGCTTGGCGCTCCGGAGGGCGAGGGCGGCGATGGTGGCCGCCGGGGGGGCCAGGAGCGAGAACGCCACCCAGGCCGGGTTCACAGCAGCTCCTCCGGCTGGACCGTGCCCCGGGCCAGGTTCTTCAGGAGCGGGACCACGAGCTGCGTGTCGTCGATCCCCAGCCGGGCATCGCCCAGCGCGCCCTCGAGCAGCATGCACAGCGCCGGGAAGGCCTCCTCCGAGGCCGGGTGCGCCCCGAGCACGGCCCGGCAGGCGTCGAAGGTCTCCCCCGAGGGGAGTGGCCCCTCGAGCAGCCGGCGGACCAGCTCGCGGTAGGCGTCGATGACGGGTTCGTCGTGCATGGCGGTTCGCAATCCGGAGTTCCATTGTACGTGTACGGCACCCCGGATTCCCGTATTCCCCCGGTGCCTTCCGGAGCACGGCCCGTCCGCGCCGGGAGGCGGACCGGAGTGGTAGGCTGATCCGGCGCGAAAGGACACGGGTATGACGGGCAGGAGAACGGTTCGGATCGTCGTCCACGGCAAGGCCGCGGGCCGGCCGGAGATCCGGGGGGCGGTGGCCACCCTCCGGGAGCGGGGACACGCCGTGGAGGTCCGGGTCACCTGGGAGGGTGGCGACGCGGCCCTCTTCGCCATCGAGGCGGCCACCCAGGGGATCGACACGGTGGTGGCGGGGGGCGGCGACGGGACCATCAACGAGGTGGCGTCGGGCCTCCTGGGGGCCGTCAGGGGCCTGGGACGGTGCCCCTCGCTGGGGATCCTCCCCCTGGGAACGGCCAACGACTTCGCCCGCTCCGCAGGGATTCCCCTCGAGCCGCGCGCCGCCCTGGAGCTGGTGACGGCCGTGGAGCCCGTTGCGGTGGACGTGGGCCGGGCCGACGACCGTGTGTTCGTCAACGTGGCCACCGGCGGCTTCGGGACGCAGGTCACCGCCCGGACTCCGGAGCCCGTCAAGAAGCTCCTGGGCGGTGCGGCCTACCTGGTGACGGGCCTGACCCGCTTCAGCTCCATCCGCCCCGTACCGACGGCGTTCACGGGGCCGGAGTTCTCCTGGGAGGGTCCGGTGCTGGTGATGGCGGTGGGCAACGGCCGGCAGGCCGGGGGCGGCCACGTGCTGTGCCCGGACGCCACCGTGGACGACGGCCTGCTGGACCTGCGGATCCTTCCGGACGTGCCGCGGGAGGAGCTGGGCGGGGTCCTCCAGCGGATCCTCACCGGCGGCATCGATGCCCTGGAGAGTATCGTGGTGAGCGCACGCCTCCCGTGGGTGGAGGTGGAGGCCGCGCAGCCCATCCAGGTCAACCTGGACGGCGAGCCCATCTCGAGCACCGCCTGCCGCTTCGACGTGCTCCCGGGAGCCCTGCGGATCCACCTTCCGGAGGGGTGCCCCCTGGTGGGGGGCTGAGCCCCGGCTCCCGGCCGGGCCCGGTGGAACATCCCCCGCCCCCGCGGTGTTCCTCCTGGGAGACCGGTCGTCCCGGCCGGCACCGAAGGAGACAGAGTGAACGAGCTGCCATTCCGGAACGTCGCCATCATCGCCCACGTGGACCACGGCAAGACCACCATCGTGGACGCCATGCTGTGGCAGAGCGGGACCTTCCGCGCCAACCAGAGGGTGGCCGAGCGGGTGATGGACTCGGAGGACCTGGAGCGCGAGCGGGGGATCACCATCCTGGCCAAGAACACCGCGGTCCGCTACCGGGGCGTGAAGATCAACATCGTGGACACGCCGGGCCACGCCGACTTCGGCGGCGAGGTGGAGCGGACCCTGCAGATGGTGGACGGCGTGCTCCTGCTGGTGGACGCCGCCGAGGGGCCCCTGCCCCAGACGCGCTTCGTGCTGGAGAAGGCGCTCTCGCTCAAGCTGCCCGTGGTGCTGGCCATCAACAAGATCGACCGTGACGACGCCCGCCCCGCCGAGGTGCTGGACGAGGTCTACGACCTCTTCATCGACCTCGGAGCCGGGGACGAGCAGCTGGAGTTCCCCGTCTTCTACACCAACGCCCGCAGGGGCGTGGCGCACCGGGAGCCCGGGGACGGCTCCACCACCCTGGAACCGCTGATGGACGCCATCCTGGAGACGGTGCCGCCACCGGCGGGAGATCCGGACTCGGGGCTCCAGCTCCTGGTGACGAACCTGGCGCCGGACGAGTACGTGGGCCGGCTGGCGGTGGGCCGCATGGTCGACGGCCGCCTCCGGGCGGGCACGTCCATCGGCCTGGCCCGGGAGGAGGGCGTGGTCCCGGCGAAGGCCACGGTGGTCTACACCCACGAGGGGCTCGAGCGGATCGAGGTGGAGGAGGTGGTGGCCGGGGACATCGTGGCCGTGGCGGGCCTCGAGGAGGTCTCCATCGGGGACTCGCTGGTGGACCTGGAGAACCCCCGACCCCTGAAGCGGATCGCGGTGGAGGAGCCCACCCTGGCCATGGTCTTCGGCCCCAATACCTCGCCCTTCGGGGGCCGGGAGGGCCGCTGGGTGACCTCGCGGCAGATCCTGGCCCGCCTGGAGCGCGAGATGCTCCACAACGTGAGCCTCCGGCTCGAGGTGCTGGACGCCGACGCCTTCACGGTCATGGGCCGGGGCGAGCTGCAGCTGGCCATCCTCATCGAGACCCTGCGCCGGGAGGGCTACGAGCTCTCCGTGGGCCAGCCCAGGGTGCTCACCCGGGAGGTGGACGGGCGGCTCGAGGAGCCCATGGAGCTGGTGCTCGTGGATTGCCCCGAGGAGTTCACGGGCGTGGTCACCCAGAAGCTCGGCGGCCGGCGGGGCCGCATGGTCCGGATGACCAACCACGGCCACGGGCGGGTACGCCTGGAGTTCCGGATCCCCTCGCGGGGGCTCATCGGCTTCCGCACGGAGTTCCTGACGGACACCCGCGGCACGGGGATCCTCAACACCATCTTCGACGGCTACGAGCCGTGGCAGGGCGACCTGCCCGGGCGGACCACCGGCGCCATGGTGGCCGACCGGCCCGGCAAGGCCACGGCCTATGCCCTCTTCCACCTCCAGCCCCGCGGGACGCTCTTCATCCGGCCGGGGACCGAGGTCTACGAGGGGATGATCGTGGGCCAGTACAACCGGGAGAACGACCTGGATGTGAACGTGACCCGCGAGAAGAAGCTCACCAACATGCGGGCCGCCGGCTCCGACGAGGCGCTGCGGCTGGCGCCGCCCCAGCGCATGACCCTGGACCGCGCGCTGGAGTGGATCGACGGCGACGAGCTGGTGGAGGTCACGCCGGGGTCCATCCGGCTGCGCAAGCGGGTCCTCCAGGCCAACCGGCGTCCCCGCACCCGCTCGGGGAAGTAGGCCGGAGGGAAGCGACGTCCCCGCCCGGGTACAATCCCGGGAGCGAACTGGGAGGTGGACATGCCAGCCATCGCCTGGAGGGACCTGGACGCGTCGAGCGGCCCATTCGACGCCATCGTCATCGGTTCGGGGGTGGGCGGCCTGGGTGCCGCCGCGCTCCTGGCGCGGGAGGCGGGACGGCGGGTGCTGGTCCTGGAGCGGCACACGGTGGCGGGGGGGATGACCCACGTCTTCTCACGGAAGGGGTGGGAGTGGGACGTGGGTGTCCACTACATCGGTGGCGTCCACCGGCCGGACGCGCCGCTGCGCCGGGTCTTCGACCACGTCACCGACGGCAGCCTCGCCTGGGAGCCCATGGGCGAGCCGGTGGACACGGTGGTGGTGGGCGGTGGGCGCTACCCCTACATGGTGGGCAGGCAGCGGTGGCGGGACGCCATGGTGGAGGCCTTCCCCGGAGAGGCCGGGGCCATCGACCGCTACCTGGAACTGGTCCGGGAGACGGTGCGGGCCACCGGGCCGTTCTTCACCGCCTCCGCCCTGCCGCGTCCGGCGCAGTGGCTGACCGGGTGGAAGCTCCGGCGCCCGTTCCTGAAGTGGTCGGACCGCACGGTGGCGGAGGTCCTGGACGGCCTCACGGAGAACGCCCTGCTGCGTGCGGTGCTCACCGCCCAGTGGGGTGACTACGGCCTGCCCCCCTCCAGGGCCAGCTGGGCCGTGCACGCCATGGTCTTCCACCACTACCTCGGGGGCGGCGCCTACCCGGTGGGTGGCAGCTCGTCCATCGCCGCCGCCATGATCCCGGTCATCGAGGCCGCCGGTGGCGTGGTGGTGACGGGTGCCGGGGTGGAGCGGGTCCTGGTGGACGGGGGCCGGGCGGTCGGGGTCCGGATGGAGGACGGACGCGAGCTCCGGGCCCCGCTGGTGATCTCCGACGCCGGTGTGGCCACCACGGCCACGCGCCTGCTGCCTGAGGGGGCGCCCGGGAGGCGGGAGCTCCTGGGAACGCTCCGCCGCGTCGGGCGCTCGGGGGGCCACGTCTGCCTCTACGTGGGTCTCGACGCCACCGATGCCGAGCTGGGTCTGGGGCGCTCCAACCTGTGGATCTACCCCCACGAGGACGTGGACCGCGCCATCGCCACCTACGAGGCCGACCCCGGGGCCCCGCTACCGCTGGCCTTTGTCTCCTTCCCCTCGGCCAAGGACCCCACCTTCGGCGAGCGACATCCCGGGAAGGCCACCATCGAGGTGGTGGGCTTCGCCCCCTTCGCCTGGTTCGAGCGGTGGAGGGACACCCCCTGGAGGCGTCGGGGCGAGGACTACGAGGCGCTCAAGGAGCGGCTGGCCGCGCGGTACCTGGAGGTGCTGTACGAGCACGTCCCGCAGGTGAGGGGCCGCGTGGCCCACCAGGAGCTGTCCACGCCGCTCTCCACGCGGTGGTTCTGCAACTACGAGGAGGGCGAGATCTACGGCCTGGACCACACACCGGCGCGGTTCCGGGAGCGGACGCTCCAGCCCAGGACGCCCCTGCGGGGCTTCTGGCTCACCGGGGCCGACGTCTGCACGGCGGGGGTCTCCGGGGCGCTGCTCGGCGGGGTGCTCTGCGCCTCGGCCATCCTCGGGAAGAACCTCATGGGGCGGATCCTCTCCGGCGGGGGATGACCCCGGCGGGAAGGACGCCGTACGGCGCGGTCCTTCCCGGTGGGTGAGGAGGTCATGGAAGGCGCCGGCCCCTCGGCTCCCGGAGTTCGCCTCGGGGCCATCCGCCGCTCGGGTCCGTCCGGTGCGCGCATCCCGGGGGACACCACCGCGCTCGGCTCGCGGGGAGGGCCGTGCTCGCCGTCCGGACCCTCGCCGCGGTGGCGCCCCCGCCCACCCGCCCGGTCGTGAAACGTGAAACGTGAAACGTGAAACGAATGAGGATGAGGGGAGGTGCGACGCCCGGCCACCCGTCCGTGCCCCCGACCCTGTCCGAGACCGTGTCCCTGTCCTTGACCCTGCCCCGATCGTGACCCCGGTCATGATCCTGTCCGTGTCCTTGTCCCTGTCCGTGACCGTGACGGTATGGCGCGCGGGGCGCGGCCGGGCCGCGCCTGCGGTGCATGTCGCCGTGCCGGACGGACGCGAGCGTCCGCCGTCCCGGCTCCCCGCCCCGCCGGGGCTTCGCCCCTCCGCGCGCGGGAGTGGAGCGAGCGCACGGGAACGGGAAGGTCTCTTTGAAAGTGTAGGCGCGTCCTTCAGGGCGCGCCCCCGGCTCCGTACGGTCGTAGGAACGCATCCGGTCGAGGTGTTCTCCCCTGCACCCCTGCACCCTTGCCCCCCTGCCCCCGGGCAGGAGACGCCTTCACCTCTTCACGTCTTCACCTCCTCACCGGGTGGACGGGTGGGGGTTCAGATGCCTCCACGCGATGGCGCGGACCTGGTCGAGGAGGTCGAGGGCCGTGGTGGCCTCCCGGGCATCGATGGCGCCAGCCCCGGCGAGGAGGCGAAGCTGGACGTCGGCCTCCCGGGCCGAGCCATACGCGATGCGCCAGTGGTTGGCTCCGGCCCGCCCGGGTCGTCCCAGCCCCTCGGCCAGGTTCGAGGGAACCGAAGAGGCCGAGCGGACGAGCTGGTCCGCCACGGGCCGCAACGTCGGGGGGACCCGCTGGGCCAGCTTCAGGGCGATGGATGCGGCCTCCAGGGCCAGGTCGAGGACGACGGTGTGGGAGCGCGAGCGGTTCATGGTCACCTCCGGGTCGTTCATACCCCTCCCACAGCCTCCGGGCGTCCCGGAGTCAAGGGTCGCGGCGTCTGCGCCGCGACCGCAGGCGTGCCCTTGACGCCGGGGCGCCCGGAGGCTACCCACCCACACAGAACGACCCGGAGGTGACCATGGCCACGCGCTTCCGGCTTCGTCCCCGACCCTGTCCCCGACAGTGACCTTGCCCCTGACCGTGTTCGTGATCCTGGCCCTGCCCGTGACCCTGACCATGTCCGTGTCCATGTTCTTGTTCGTGTTCCTGGCCATGGAAGGTGTGACTGGTACCGTGTTCGTCTCCACAACCAGATCACCTCTCGCAGTGGAATGTGGGAGAGGGGAAGGAGAGCAGGTTTGCGAAACAGCAGTTAGAGGTAATTGAAACCCTCTCAATTTCTCAAAGGCACCCCTCGCACCCATTTTTGAACGCCTTTTTATGGATGGCACCCGTTTTGGCGCCCTTTTGAATAATCTCGTCTATTCGTTCCGTCAGCCAATCAGCAATCTCGCGTTCTATAAAGTCGGTCCCAATGGTCTTGTCAAGCGGGAACTCCAAGATGTCAAAGAGATCATTAAGCCGGTTGCCGGTGTCGTCACATCTCCAGAAATAGAGTCGTGCTTCCCTTGAGGGGCCTGTCGTATCAATTTCCCATTCCAATACCAGACCGCTCTTTCTGAGCCTTTCACCAGATCCATTCGAAATCTGGTGAAGGAGCGAGGCGATCTGTTGCGAAAAGGTATCCTTCACCGCTCTACACACCGTTTCTCACGTGGTATCCGTTGATGGTCCACCCATTCATCCGGAAACGTCCTGCGGGTACCATATGTCCGGGCTCCATGGGCGCAGTATACCCTCGGGCGGTTCCTACGGGGGCGTTCCGACCCCGACCCCGACCCTGACCCTGCCCGTGCCCGTGCCCGTGTCCGTGGCAGTGTGGCGCGCTGGGTTCCGCCCCTCCGCGCGCCGGCTTCTGCGAGCTTCGCCCCTGCTCCCCTGCTCCCCTGCTCCCCTGCCCCCCTGCTCACCGGGCGGGTGGGCGGGGGGGAGCCGTCCCCCGTCGCGGCCGATCCAGTATGATGTGCCCATGACGCGAGCCAGGGACGTGCCGCCCTTCGTCCACCTCCACCTCCACTCCCACTACTCGCTGCTGGACTCCACCATCCGGATTCCGGAGCTGGTGCAGCAGGTGGCGGCGGCAGGGATGCCCGCGGTGGCCATCACGGACCACGGCAACCTTTTCGGCGCGTTCCAGTTCCACCGCGCGGCCCTGGACGCCGGGCTGCGGCCCGTGATCGGCTGCGAGGTCTACGTGGCGCCGGGGGACCACCGGGCCCGGGAGGGGAAGCCCACGGGCCAGAAGCGGGTGTACGACCACCTGGTGCTGCTCGCGGAGAACGACACGGGGTACCGGAACCTGGTCTGGCTGGTGAGCGAGGCCTACCTGGAGGGGTTCTACTACAAGCCACGGATCTCCAAGGAGCTGCTGGCCGACCACTCGGAGGGGCTCATCGGGCTGTCGGCCTGCCTCTCGGGGGAGGTCTCCCGCCGCCTGCTGGGGCGGGACCAGGACGGCGCCGTGCGCGCCGCCGAGGAGTACCGGGAGATCCTGGGTTCCAGCAACTTCTTCCTGGAGATCCAGGACCACGGCACGGTGGACGAGGAGTTCGTCCGGCAGGGGATGGTGGAGGTCTCCCGGAAGACCGGCATCCCCCTGGTGGCCACCAACGACTGCCACTTCCACCGGAGGGAGGACCTCTTCGCCCACAAGATGCTCATCGGCATCGGCCAGGGCAACACGCTGGACGAGCTGGTGGGCCGCTATGCCTACAATGACCAGTTCTACGTCAGGAGCCCGCGGGAGATGTACGAGCTCTTCGCGGACTACCCGGGTGCCTGCGAGCGGACCGCAGGGATTGCGGAGCGCTGCCACGTGCTCTTCGACACCTCCACGGCCCATCTGCCGTCCTACCCCGTACCCGAGGGGTCCACGCCCGCGTCCTACCTGGGGGAGGTGGCGCGGGAGGGCCTGGAGTGGCGGCTGGCGCGCAGGGCCTCCCGGCAGGCGAGGGCCGACGAGTACCGGAAGCGCCTGGCCCACGAGCTCGAGATCATCGACCGGATGGGTTTTCCCGGGTACTTCCTGGTGGTCTGGGACTTCATCCGCTACGCCCGGGAGCACGAGATCCCCGTGGGTCCGGGACGCGGCTCGGCCGCCGGCTCCGTGGTGTCCTGGGCGCTGCGCGTCACCGACATCGACCCGCTGGAGCACGACCTCCTGTTCGAGCGCTTCCTGAACCCCGACCGGATCTCCATGCCCGACATCGACATCGACTTCTGCCAGCGCCGCCGGAACGAGATGATCGAGTACGTGCGCCAGCGGTACGGCGCCGACTCGGTGGCCCAGATCGCCACCTTCAACATCCTGAAGGCCAAGTCGGCCGTGCGGGACGTGGGCCGGGTGATGGGCATGCCCTTCGGCGACGTGGACCGGATCGCCAAGCTCATCCCGGACGAGCTCAACATCACCATCGAGCAGGCGCTGAAGGACTCCCCGGACCTGCGCCGCCTGGTGGAAGGCGATGACGACGTGCGGCAGCTGGTGGAGACGGCGGCCAAGCTGGAGGGGCTGGCCCGCCACAGCGGCGTCCACGCCGCCGGGGTCGTGATCGCTCCCGAGCCCCTCCGGAATCTGGTGCCCATCTTCACCACCCGCGACGGCGAGGTGGCCACCCAGTTCGACAAGGACGACGTGGAGACCCTGGGCCTGCTCAAGATGGACTTCCTGGGCCTCCGGACGCTGACGGTGATCTCCGACGCGCTGGAGAACATCGCGCGGACCGAGGGGACGGCCCCCGAGCTCGACGAGATCCCCTTCGACGATCCCGCGGTCTACGAGCTGTTCTCGGCGGGCGACACCGACGGGATCTTCCAGTTCGAGTCCTCGGGCATGAAGGATGTGCTCCGCAAGGTCCAGCCGCGGGTCTTCGCCGACCTGGCCGCCTTGAACGCCCTCTACCGCCCGGGCCCCATGCAGTTCATCGACGACTACGCCGCGCGCAAGCACGGCAGCAAGTCCATCACCTACATCTTCCCCGAGCTCGAGGAGATCCTGGCCGAGACCTACGGGATCATCGTCTTCCAGGAGCAGGTGATGCGGATCGCCGTGAAGATCGCCGGCTTCTCCATGGCCAAGGCGGACACGCTGCGGAAGGCCATGGGCAAGAAGAAGAAGGAGATCATCGACCGCGAGGGCGAGAACTTCGTGGCCGGGGCCGTGGCCAACGGTTTCCCCGAGGACAAGGTCCGGAAACTCTGGGAGCAGATCGTCCCCTTCGCCCAGTACGGGTTCAACAAGTCCCACTCGGTGGCCTACGCCCACGTGGCCTACATCACGGCCTGGCTCAAGGCCCACTACCCGGCCCACTTCATGGCGGCCATGCTCACCTCGGAGGCCTCCAACTCCGACAAGCTCCGGATGTACCTGGGGCGGTGCCGCCAGATGGGGCTCGAGATCCTCCCTCCCGACATCAACGCCTCGGAGGAGGCCTTCACGGTGGAGGGGGAGGGGATCCGCTTCGGACTCATCGCGGTCAAGGGGGTGGGGGAGAACGCCGTCCAGGCCATCATGGAGGCCCGCCGGAAGGAGGGGAGCTTCACTTCGGTGGCGCACTTCCTCCGGTCGTTGCCGGCCCGGGCGGTGAACCACAAGGTGGTGGAGTGCCTGGCCAAGGCGGGGTGCTTCGACGCGTTCGGGATCACCCGCAAGGGGCTGGTGGAGAACCTGGAGCACCTGCTGGAGCTGACCAACCGCGAGCGGGAGGACGCCCAGACGGGCCAGGGGTTCCTCTTCGACACGCTGCCCTCGGAGAAGCTGGAGGCGGACCTCGCGGGCGTGGAGGCGGCGGACGATGCGGTGCGTCTGGCGTGGGAGCGCGAGGTGCTCGAGTTCTACCTCTCGGGCCACCCGCTGGACCGCTACGCCAGGGCGCTGGAGCGGTTCGCGGACGGGACCGTGGCCGAGCTGCCCCTGCGCCTCGAGGAGGGCGGCGAGACGGCCACCGTGGGCGGCCTCATCAACGACCTCAAGAGGATCGTGATCCGGAAGGAGGGGAAGAACCAGGGGCGGACCATGGCCACCTTCCACCTGGAGGACGCCACGGGAAGCGTGCGGGTGGTGGTCTTCCCCGATGCCTTCGACCTGGTGGGGCCGAGGCTCGACAACGGCGCACCGGTGCTGGTGACGGCCTCGCTCCGGGGGGAGGGCGAGCACGTGGAGCTCATGGCCGAGGAGGTGGTTCCCCTGGACGGCATCGAGTCGCGCCGGGCTGCGGCCTTCAAGGTCGTGCTCGACCTGGACGCCGTGGACGAGGCGCGCCTGGAGGAGCTCCGGGAGCTCCTGCTGGCCCACCCGGGCGAGCTCCCCGTGAGGTTCGAGCTGGTCCGCAGGGGGGCCTTCCGGGCCCGGCTGGTGCCGCCGCCGGCGCTCCGGGTGGAGCCCTCCGGCGAGCTCAAGACGGCCCTGGACGAGCTCCTGGGGCGGGGACGGTACGAGTTCGAGTTCGAGGCCCGGCCGGCCAACGGGAGGAGGCCCGCGGTGGCCCCGGTCCCGCCCCTGGCGGGCGAGCCCGACGGCGCCGTGGTGAACTGAGCGTTCTCCACTGCGCTCGGCTTGCGGAGGGGCCACGCTCGTCGCCTTCCCATCGGGGACCCGGGCCAGGTTGGCTGCCACCTGGTTCCTCCGCGCCCTGCGTGCGGCGCCTCCGTGCGGCGCCTCCGTCCGGACCCTCACGGTGGTGGCGGGGAACCTGCAGCGGGCGGCCGACGGCCGCGGGAGGTGGCGGCGGGGGACCGGAACCGGTTTCTTCCCCTCGCCCCTGTTCCTTCCGGGTGGGCGGAGGGGCACCCTCGCATGACAGGGCGACCCGGAGGAGGCCGCCGATCACCGCCTTTCGGCTACGGCCTGGGGCTCACGCTCTTCACCGGGTCGGGCGGCTGCGGCACGATCCGCACGGGGTGCGCCTCCAGGAGCTTCAGCGCCTCGGCCACGGCCCTCTCGAGCTGGGGATCGTGCCCCGCGGCCACGGCGGCGGGCTCCTGCTCCACCTCGATGTCCGGCGCCACGCCCTCGTTCTCCACGGCCCACCGGCCCTGGAGGTCGTAGAAGCCGCCCCGCGGCGCCGTGATGAACCCGCCGTCCACCAGCGGTGGGACGTCCCAGATCCCCACCAGGCCGCCCCAGGTGCGGGTGCCGATCAGTGGGCCGATCTTCCGGAACCGGAACATGTAGGGCAGCAGGTCGCCACCGGATCCCGCGGCGTCGTTGATCACCATGACCTTGGGACCCCAGATCCCCGCGTTGGGCAGGGTGAAGGGCTGCCTGTCGCCCACGGGGTTCGAGAAGAAGCCCATGAGCGGTCGGGCCATGAGGTCGATCATGTAGTCGGCCGCCGAGCCCCCGCCGTTGAAGCGCTCGTCGATCACGGCGCCCTTCCTGTCCTGCTGGGAGAAGTAGTAGCGGTTGAAGTTCACGTAGCCCCCGCGGCCGGTGTTGGGGAGCCAGACGTAGGCGAGCCTGCCGCCGGACAGGCGGTCCACCAGGCGCCGGTTGGCCTCGATCCAGGCGGCCCGGCGCAGCCGGACCTCGCCGGGTACGGGCACCACCGTCACCTGCCGCGCGTCCCTGCCGGTGGGGTCCGCGGCCACCTCGATCACGGTCTGCCGCCTCGCGGTGCCCTCGAAGAGGGCGTGGGGGTTCATGCCGGCGGTGAGCTGCCGGCCGTTGACCGAGATCAGGTACTCGCCCTCGGCCACCTCCACGCCGGGCGCGGCCAGCGGGGCGTCCAGGTCGGGGTTCCAGCTCTCGCCGGTGTAGATCTTCGCGATCCTGAACCGGCCGCCGTCGGGGACGAGGTCGGCCCCCAGGAGCCCCACGGGCACCCTGTCCACCTCGGGCATGTCGCCACCGCGGACGAAGGAGTGCCCCACGCAGGTCTCACCCCCGAGGATGTCCAGGATGTAGTTGAGGTCGTCGCGGTGGTGGACGTGGGCCACCCAGGGGGCGTAGGTCCTCCACGCCCAGTCCATGTCGAGGCCGTGCACGTTCTCCACGTAGAAGTAGTCCCGCTGGAAGCGCCAGGCCTCCCGGAAGATCTGCCGCCACTCGGCGGGCGGGTCCACCCGCACCTTCAACCCGGAGGTCTTCAGCGCGCCCTTGCCCGGTTCGGGCTTGCCGGAGGCCGCGGCCACGGTCCACTGCCCGCCGGGCTTCCCGAAGAGGATCTTCTTCCCGTCGGCGGACACCTCGAAGGCCGTGATCCCCTCCAGGATCTTCTCGGCCTTGCGTTCCTTCAGGTCGTACCGGTGGACCCTGAGCCCCGTTCCCTCGCGGGGCCGGTCGGCCAGGAAGAGCACGCCCTCCCGGCCCGCCACCAGGCCCTGGTAGTCCCGCTCGGGCAGGTCCACCGCCACGATGCGCCGGGTGATCCCCTCCCAGTCGATCCGGACCTCGGGGGTCTTCTTCGAGCCGGCCTCCCCGGTCTTCCCATCCTTCCCGTTGCCGTCTCCGGTCTCGTCCTTCCCGTTCGCCTCCTTCGCCGTCTCCTCCTCCTCGTCGCTCTCGGGGAGCAGGGGCGAGGGCTCGTCCGCGCGCAGCACGGTCAGGTAGAGCGCCCGGTCCACGGGCCGCTCGTAGGAGGTCATGTCCAGCCAGCCCACGTTCAGGGCGTAGTCGGTGGAGGCCAGGAACCAGAGGTACTTCCCGCCGGCGTCCCAGACGGGATCGCGGCAGTCGGCCATCCCGTCGGTGAGCTGTCTCGTCCAGCCCTCCTCGAGGGAATGGACGAAGATGGCTCCGTACTGGTTGGGCAGGCGGGAAGCGAAGGCCAGGTGGCGGGAGTCCGGCGACCAGGCCGGCGCGATGATGCGCTCCGGATGGGCGAAGCGCCCGTTGCCCACGATCCGGGCCTCCCCGGTGTCCACGTCCAGCACCCAGAGGTTGCGGTCGGCGTCCCCGTAGGCGATGCGCTTCCCGTCGGGGGACCACACCGGGGTGTAGAAGAAGGTGGGCTGCGGCAGCTCCACGGTCCTCCGGTTGGCGCCGTGCTGGTCGGCGATCACCAGGTGGTACTCGCCGCCGGCGTCGGAGAACCAGGCCACCTTCGTGCCGTCTGGCGACCAGAAGGGCGTGCGGTCGGCCGAGGCCGGGTCGGCGCTGAGGTTGCGGGGGTCGCCCTTCTCCACGGGCACCGTGAGGATCTCGCCGCGCGCCTCGAAGGCCACGCGCCTGCCGTGGGGCGAGAGCGCGGGGTTGTCCAGGTCCTCGCCCACCTTCTCCCAGTGGGGGCGGGCCTGGGGGAAGTCCCCCCGGACCTCCACGTGGAGCCGGCGGGGCGCGGAGCCGGCCTCCACGATCCAGAGCCCGGCGCCCTGCTCCACCACGAGGCGCTGGCCGTCCGAGTCGATCCCCTTGGCGTCCAGGGCGTCAAAGTGCGTCAGCTGCGTCAGCGAGCCGTCCCCCGCGTTCCAGCTCCAGACGTTGGTGATCCCATCACGGTCGGAGAGGAAGCAGACGGTGTCACCGAGCCACACCGGCTGCGTGTCCACGCTGCCGTCCCAGGGCAGCCTGGTGACCGCGAGGGTGTCCAGGTCGATGACGCGGATGGGGTTGGCCTGGCCTCCCCTGTAGCCGCGCCACTCGGGGTCCCAGCGCCGGATCATCTCGTAGGCCAGGCGCTCCCCGTCGGGTGAAAGGTCCCCCTCCCACACCCGGGGCAGCGGCATGGCCTCCGGTGGACCGCCCTCGAGGGAGACGGTCCAGAAGCGGGGGTAGGGGATGGGCGCCGTGTCGCGCCCCGAGGCGAAGATCACGCGCGTCCCGTCCGGGGTCCAGCCGCGCACGGTGTCCCGACCGGGGTGCCAGGTGAGCCTGACGGGCTCGCCGCCCTCCACCGGGACCACGAACACGTCCACGTTGCCGTCGTACTCCCCGGAGAAGGCCACCATGGTGCCGTCGGGGGAGAGGTGGGGCGAGCGTTCCTCGCCGATGGAGGTGGTCAGCCGGCGTGCCGTGCCGCCGTCGAGGCCCACCACCCACAGGTCGCCCCCGTGGGCGAAGACCACGTGGCCGCCCCCGATGGTGGGCTCACGCAGGATGAGGGTCTCTCCCGCCTGGCTCCAGGCGGCGGTCAGGCACAGCAGGGTGGCGATGACGAGACGGCGAACGGTCATGGATGGCCTCCTTCTTCCAGACGGTGGCGGGGCCGCGGGGCCGCTGCACCACCGGAGTGTTCAACGCGCAGAGTGCGAAAAGGTTTCCCCCTCCACGGCCCCCGCCGCGGACCGGGCGTTCCGGCGCAGGAGCCACCAGGCCAGGAGGCCGTAGACCACCGCCTGGACCCAGAGCTGCGTCCAGAGGGGGGCGATCTGCGAGAAGTCCGCCCCCATCTGGTTGAGGCGCAGGAAGGCCTGGATGGCCGGGGTGGAGGGCACCAGGGCGGCCAGTGCCAGCAGGGGCGCGGGAACCAGGTGCTCCGGCCACACGAAGCCCGAGGTGAAGACCAGCGGGAGCGAGGAGAAGAGCACGATCTGCGTGGCCAGGTCCCGGCGCTCGAGGAGCTGGCCCAGCACGGTGCCGAGCCCGATGACGGCCAGGAGGAAGGGCAGCGCGAGGCGGAGCAGCTCGCCCGGGGCGGCGTGGCGCGGCACCCCGTAGTACTCGAAGCAGAACCCCGTGGAGTAGAGGAAGAGGACCGCGTAGATCCCGAGGAAGATCAGGGTCCGGACGGTCAGGACCTGCCAGGCCGGGTGGTCCATCCAGTACCCCCGCTCGCCCCTCAGCCGGCGGGCGTTCTGGGTGCCGCCCAGCACGCCCAGGCCGATCAGCAGCGTCTGCTGGAGGATCAGGAGGAAGACGGCGGGGACCACGTAGTTGACGTAACCCAGCGTGGTGTTGAAGACGGGGCGGGCGTTGAGGCCGAAGGAGGTCCACCGGCGGGCGGCGAGCCGGATCTCCTGCCCGGAGGCCAGCAGGCGCCCCACCTTGATCTGGGCCCCCAGGGTGCCCGCGGCGGTGGCGGCCCCCTCGGCCACGGCGCCGTAGACCAGGAAGAAGGTGGCGTCTCCGGCCACCGCCAGGTGGACCGGCCTGCCCAGCAGGAGATCGCGGCGGAAGTTCTCGCGGATGACCACGAAGCCCGCCAGCTCGTGGCGGGTGACCAGGGCCTCGGCCTCGCCGATGGATCCCGGCCGGGCGCAGACCTGGAGCTCGGGCGTGGCGTCGATCCAGCGTGTCAGCTGCCGGGAGAGGACGGAGCCGTCCAGGTCCACCACGCCCACGGGCTGCTCCCGGGGCACCTGGCCCGAGTAGGGGAGGGGGTAGAGGAAGGAGTAGAAGACCACGCCCCCGAGGACCGTCAGCATGATGACGGGATCGGTGAGGATGGCCCGGGCCTCCTTCCGCACGAGCTCGAGGAAGCGGATCACCGGGGCTCCTCCTCCGGGAGCGGGGTCAGGCGGAGCAGCACCAGGGGCAGCACCCCCAGGAACACCAGGAGGGCCCCGAGGTGGGGGGCGGCCGCGGCCAGGGGGGCGGCCCGGCTCATCTCCAGGACCTGGACGTCCATGGAGTGGCAGACGGGGATGAGCTCCCGCCAGAGCCGGGCAGCCGCCGGCATGTTGTTGGTGGGGAAGGTGATCCCCAGGAAGGCGAAGGAGGGGGCCGTGTAGGCGGCGGCGAGGCTGAGGGCCCTCGGGATGTCCCGCACCGCCACGTAGAGCGCGCCCGCCATCACCGCGGTGGCCACGGCCGCCAGCGCCATGGCCCCCAGCAGGATGGTCCACGAGCCCCGCACGGGCCAGCCCAGGACCCGGTAGAACACCAGCGTGAGGGCCCCCAGCGTCCAGTAGGCGGCCACGTAGGGGAGCATCTTGCCCGCCCAGGCCCGGAACGGCCCGGCGGCGAGCCAGGCGTTCCATGTGCCCTCCCGGAGCTCCCGCCCGATGGCATTGATCATGCCCACGATCATGATGACCTGCCAGAGGGCGGGGAGGATGGCGGGCACCAGGAAGAGCGCGGAGTTCATGGAGACGTTGTGGAGGGGCGTGATCTGGGGAACCAGGGGCGCCGCGAGGCCCGCGGCGCCGGGGATGGGGACGCCCTTCGCGAGCACCCGGGCCCCGTCCACCGTGGCCGCCACCGTGCCCTGGGCCTGGACCAGGGCGGCCTTGATGGCCTTGCCCACGAGGATGAACTGGCCGTTGTAGAAGGCGGTCACCTCGGGCTTGAGCCCCTCCGTCACCCGGGCCTGGAAGTCGTACGGGATCACGATGAGGGCGCCGGTCTCCGCGTTGGACAGGGCGCGGCGGCCCTCCAGGACCGAGCCGGGGTGGTGGGCCACCCGGAGGGCGGGCGTGGCGTCCAGGGCCCGGATGAGGGACCGGGAGAGCCGGCTGCCGTCCAGGTCCACCACGCTCACCTCGATGTCCGTCACGATACCGGCCGAGAAGATCCACCAGAGCATGGCGAAGAGCACCAGCGGCAGCCAGCTCACCAGGGCCAGCTGCCACGGGTCGCGCCCCCAGGCGGCCACCTCGCGGCGGACGGTGCTCCCCAGGCCGGGACCCGCCATCACAGATCCACGAGCACGCTCATGCCCACCCTGAGACCCTCGATGGGCTCCAGGGGGCGGGCCTCGATCTCGAAGGTCCGCATGTCGAAGCCGGTGGAGGTGTCGGTGGGGCGCCAGGTGGCGAAGTCGCCCATGACCGCGAGGTAGGTGACCCTGAAGCGGTGGGTCCCCTCGCCCAGGGCGGGAATGCGGGCCTCGAACTCGGCACCCTTGTGGAAGCGCTCCAGGAGGTCCTCCCGGACCTGGAGCACCACCCAGGCGTCCTCCATGTCCACGATGGTGACCACGGGGAAACCCTGCGGGGCGAGCTCACCGGCCCGCAGCAGGACCTGGGAGACCTCCCCGTCGTGGTAGGTCTTCACGGTGGTCTCGTCGGCGTAGGCCTCCACCTCCTTCACCATCGCCGCAGCCATGTTCTCCCTGGCCTTCGCTGCCTCCTTGATCTCGGCGCGGGCCCCCTCCTCGGCCATCTCGTACACGGCCCGGGCCGCCTGCTCCGTGTGGAGGGCCGCCTGCCACTTCGTGTACACCTCGTCGCGCTTCTGCTCCGGCAGCACGCCGTCGTCGTAGAGGCTCTGGATCCGGACGTAGGTCTTCTCCATGAGCTCGGCGGCGGCCTTCGCCTTGAGCCACTGCTCCCGGGCGGCCTGCACCTCCTGGGGCCGGGCGCCGTTCTCGGCCTGGCGGGAGAGGGCGCCCGCGGCGGCCTTCCCGGCCTCGGCCTGCTCCAGCCTGGCCTCGATCTCCGGGCTGGCCAGCGTGAAGATGGTCTGGCCGGCCGTCACCTGGTTGCCCCGGCGCACCAGCACCCGTGCGATCCGGCCGGGAAGCTTGGAGGAGATGCTGTACTCCCGGGCCTCGATCTGGCCCTGGAGCCGCTCGGGACCGGGCTCGTACGCCCGGTGGAAGCGGATGGCCAGCCAGACGACGATCACGGCGACGACGATCACGGCGGCAACGGTCTTGACGATCTTCATGGGGTCACCTCGACTCCGGTCTCCTGGTAGCTCGCCATGGCCTCCATCTGTCCGGAGAGCGACAGCAGCCGGGCCAGGGCGTTGACGTGGTTGTAGGCGGCGGCCATGCGGCGGGTCCGCACGGCCGTCACGAAGAGCTGGGCGTCCACCACCTCCAGCGAGGTGGAGAGCCCCTGGGCGAAGGCCTTCTCCCGGAGCCTCACGTTCTCCAGGGCCAGCTCCAGGCTGGAGGCCAGCCCCTCGTACTCGTTCCGGGCCTGCACGGCCTCGCGCCAGGTCTTCTCCACGAGCACGCGGAGGTCCCGCCGGGCCTGGGCGTCCAGGTGCTCCACCTGGAGCACGGCGCTCCGGGCCGCCTCGGTCTTCGCGGCGTGCCCGGACCTGTCCAGGATGTCGAAGCTCACCCCCATCCCCACGGCCCAGTCCGGGGCCATCTTCGACAGGAGGCTGTCGTCCTCGTGGACCGTCAGGTTGCCGAAGGCGAAGACCTCGGGAAGCCTGGCACCGCTCTCCACCCGGATCAGGCCTTCGGCCTGTTCCCTGCGAGCGGCGAGAATCGCGAGGCCGGGGTGGCTGGCGAGGGTCTTCTCGACGAACTCCTCCACGGGGGGCAGCCCGGCGTTGACGAAGAGGGGGCTCGAGGGCTCGAAGTGGTCCTCCTGCCCCAGCAGGCTGGCCAGGGCCAGCCGGGCGATCTCCAGATCCTCCTCGGCCTTCCGGGTCTCCACGGCGGCCCTGTCTCGGTTGGCCTGGGCCGACAGGCGCTCCACCCGGGCGATCTGGCCCTGCTCCTCCAGCTTGACGGCGTTGTCGAGGTGCCGCTCGAGGCTGGCCTCGGCCATGCGGCGCGTCCGGATGACCTCGCTCGCGAGGACCACGCCGAAGTAGAGCCGGGCCGTCCGGTCGAAGACGGAGCGCAGCTCGAGCTCGAGGAGCTGGCCCGCCTCGGCGGTCTGCGCCTCGCGGATCCCCTGGGCGGCATCGATCCTGCCGCCGGCGTAGACCGGCCAGGCGGCCACGAGGTTCGAGTAGAGGATGTCCTGCTTCGTGAAATCCGTGGTGAAGGCCCGGTTCACGTCCTCGGGGGAGATCCCCAGCCGGGCCAGGAGCTCCGCCAGCATCTGGCCCAGCTCCGACTCCGAGATGGCCGGCATGGGGTTGAGGTCCATGAGGTTCAGCGAGACGGGGTCGGAGAGGTGCGTCCAGCTGGCCGCGAGCTTCAGACTGGGGCGCCTCAGGGCCCCCGCGGCCTTCTGCTCGTTCCGGGCACGCTCCAGGGCTGCCTCGCCGGCACGGAGCCCCTCGTGGGACTCGCGGACCCGTGCCCAGGCCTCCGTGAAGGAGAGCTCCTGGGCCACGCTTCCCACGGGCAGTGCCAGTGCAAGGAGCAGGGCCAGGGCCGGAAGGAGGCGGGGTGTGCGCCGCTCCCTCCACGGGACGCTGGTCCGGGTGCTGCATGGGGGTCGAAGATCTCGCATGCGCGGATCATAGCAGCGAGGCCGCCCCGCGTCTTTCGCTCCCCGTTTCGGAGAGCCCCCGGTGCGGCGACTCCATGGCGCAGGCCGCCTGTCGGGTTTCTGCGGTAGTTCCCGTCGGGTACGTCAGGCCCTGAGTCGCGGGGCCAGCGTCGTCAACGGGCCCTGGGGCTCGGGCCGTGATCCCGATCATGGTCGATCTGTCCGGCGTGTCCTCGTGACCCGCCCCGCGGAGCCAGGGGAAACCGGTGGGCTTGCGGGCATGGACAGGCTGGCGCGGGAGAGCTCCTGGACGTGGAGCCGCGCGAAGAGCCGCGAGGCCTCGGGGTCGTCCTCGAAGACCCCGGAGAGCCACAGGTGCAGGTCGGCCATGGCGTGCTCCAGGTCGTTCAGGCGGCTGAGGAGGGTCGAGATGTTCATGGAATCCTGCGGTGCTCCATTCAATGGATTGAGTGGATTGAGACGCATTCTACAATCTACAATAGTTTCCGGGGCCCGCTCCCCGGGGGCCGTGGGGTACAATCGCCGGGCCCGGCGCCCCGTGCGGGCGGCCGGGTCATTTCTTCAAGGGAGACACGACATGAACAACGGAGCTCTTGTACTGGGTGTGGTGGCGCTTCTGGCGCTCGCGGCCTGCGCGGGACCGCAGGGCACTGCGGAGAACCCGCTCCTGGCGGAGTGGACCGGCCCCTTCCAGTCCCCGCCGTTCGACCGGATCCGCGACGAGGACTTCGAGCCGGCCTTCGAGGCCGCCATGGCGGCCCACGCCGCCGAGGTGAAGGCCATCGCCGACTCGGCCGAACCGCCCACCTTCGCCAACACGGTGGAGGCGCTGGAGCGGAGCGGCAAGCAGCTGGATCGCGTCTCGAAGGTGTTCTTCAACCTCAACGCGGCGAGGACGAGCGACGTGCTCCAGGCCACGGCCCGGAAGGTGAGCCCCGAGCTCGCCGGCCACCGCGACGACATCATGCTCGACGAGAAGCTCTTCGCCCGCATCAAGGCGGTGTGGGACCGGCGGGAGGAGCTGGACCTGGATCCGGAGCAGCAGCGCCTGCTGGAGAGGCAGTACACGGAGTTCGTGCGCAACGGCGCCAACCTGGAGGGCGAGGACCGCGAGCGCTTCCGCCAGATCAACGCCGAGCTCTCGAAGCTCACCACCCGCTTCGGCGAGAACCTCCTCAAGGAGATGAACGCCGTGGCGCTGCTCATCGAGGACGAGGCCGACCTGGCCGGGCTGCCCCAGGGCGTCCGTGACGCCGCGGCGGCGCTGGCTGCGAGCCAGGGGCACGAGGGTGCGTGGGCCTTCAACCTCCAGCGCACGAGCTGGACCCCCTTCCTCCAGTACTCCGAGCGCCGGGACCTCCGGGAGAGGCTCCACACCGCCTACACCAGCCTCTGCGCCCACGGCGGCGAGACCGACAACCGGGAGATCGCGGCCCGGATCGCGGCCCTCCGGGTGGAGCGGGCCAACCTCCTGGGCTACCCCACCCACGCGGCATGGGTCCTCGAGGAGAACATGGCGAAGACTCCCGAGGCCGTCTACGAGCTGCTGGACCAGCTCTGGACCCCGGCCCTGGCCCGGGCGAGGCGGGAGCGGGACGGGCTCCAGGACCTCGCCCACAGGCTCGGTGACGACATCACCCTGGCCAGCTGGGACTGGTGGTACTACGCCGAGAAGCTCCGCGCCGAGAAGTACGCCTTCGACGAGGCCGAGGTGAAGCCCTACCTGGAGCTCGAACGTGTCCGGCAGGCCGCCTTCGACACGGCCAACAGGCTCTGGGGCATCACCTTTGCGCGGCGTGACGACGTGCCCGTCTACCACCCCGACGTGCAGGCCTGGGAGGTCCGGGACGCCGACGGTTCCCTGCTGGGCCTCTACTTCACCGACCACTTCGCCCGCGAGAGCAAGCGCGGCGGCGCCTGGATGGACAACTACCGCGACCAGTGGAAGGAGGACGGGAAGAACATCCGTCCCATCATCGTCAACGTCTGCAACTTCTCCAGGCCCCCCGAGGGCCAGCCCGCCCTCCTGAGCCTGGACGAGGCCTCCACCCTCTTCCACGAGTTCGGGCACTTCCTCCACGGGCTCTTCGCCCGGGGCACCTACGCCTCCCTCTCGGGAACCAACGTGGCCCAGGACTTCGTGGAGATGCCGTCCCAGATGATGGAGAACTGGGCCCTCGCCCCCGAGGTGCTGCCCACCTACGCCGTCCACTACCGGACCGGCGAGCCCATCCCGGCTGCGCTCATCGCCAAGCTCGAGCGTGCCAGGCGCTTCAACCAGGGCTTCGCCACCACCGAGTACCTGGCGGCCTCGCTCCTGGACATGGACTGGCACACGCTCACCACCCCCGAGGAGAAGGACCCCATGGCCTTCGAGGCGGCCGCCATGGAGCGCCTGGGCCTGATCCCGGAGATCGAGCCCCGCTACCGGACGCCGTACTTCTCGCACATCTTCGCGGGGGGCTACTCCGCGGGCTACTACAGCTACGTCTGGGCCGAGGTGCTGGACGCCGACGCCTTCGCCGCCTTCGAGAAGGCGGGCATCTTCGATCCCGAGCTCGCCCGCTCCTACCGTGAGAACATCCTGGAGAAGGGCGATTCCGAGCCCGCCATGGTGCTGTACGAGCGGTTCCGCGGGGCGAGGCCCAGCATCGAGCCGCTGCTCGAGCGCCGCGGCCTCACCGGCGAGGACGGCTGAGCGGCCCACGATCACGATTCCACGCCCCCGCGGTTCCGCCGCGGGGGCGTTCTTTGTGGAAGGTGAGGACGTGAAGAGTGAAGAGGTGAGGGGTGAAGGCCGACCGTCCGGCCGGCGGGGCGCAGGGGCGCAGGGGAGCGGGGGCGCCGGTACTCTCCATTCTGCCGCATCTTCCCTTGACATGCACACTGGAAGTATTTCATCCGTTTCCCGTTTCCCGTTTCCCGTTTCCCGTTTCCCGTTTCCCGTTTCCCGTTTCCCGTTTCCCGTTTCCCGTTTCCCGACCGGGCGGGCGGGGGACCTCCTCCCGTCCTCACGTCCGAACCGATGTACCCTGTTCCCGTGTTCGTGGCCGAGACCTTCGCGTCGCTGCAGGGGGAGGGGATCCTGGCCGGGGTGCCCTCCTTCTTCGTGCGGACCTCCGGGTGCAACCTGCGCTGCGCGTGGTGCGACACGCCCTACGCCTCGTGGAAGCCGGAGGGGGAGCGCCGGAGCGTGGCGTCGCTGCTGGAGGAGGCCCGCGCCTCGGGCTGCCGCCACGTGGTGGTGACCGGGGGCGAGCCACTGCTCCAGCGGGAGATCGGGGCGCTGACCCGCGCGCTCCGGGAGGCCGGCCTCCACGTGACGGTGGAGACGGCCGGTACCCTGGCGCCGGACTTTTCCTGCGACCTGCTGTCGGTCTCGCCCAGGACCGCCAACTCGGACCCGGTGGGGCCCTGGCGGGAGCGGCACCGGAGGCTTCGGTCCCGCCTGGGACCGCTCCGCGAGCTCCTGGAGCGCTTCCCGGAGCACCAGCTCAAGTTCGTGGTCCACGGCCCCGAGGACATGCCGGAGGTGCTGGAGCTGCTCGGGCAGCTGCCCCCGCTGCGGCCGGAGCGGGTGCTGCTCATGGCCGAGGGTTGCACCGCCGCCGAGGTGGCCGCGCGGGCGCCGGTGGTGGCGGCCTTGTGCCGGGAGCACGGCTTTCGATACACTCCCCGCCTGCACCTGGACCTCTTCGGTCCGGGCCGGGGAGTGTGATGGGCCTCTTCCGCATCGCCAAGACCTTCGAGGTGGAGTACGCGCACCGGCTGTCCAGACACCCGGAGAAGTGCCGCTTCCCCCACGGCCACCGCCTGCGCATCGAGGTGGTGGTGCGGGGCGAGCGCCTGGACGCCAACCACATGGTGGTGGACTACAAGGCGCTGAAGACCGTGGTGCTCGCGGTGGTCCGGAGGCTGGACCACGCCATGGCCATCAACTCGGACGATCCCCACCGGAAGGCCGTGGAGGCCATGAGCGGGCGGGTGCTCGTCTTCGAGGGCGCCGACCCCACCTCCGAGGTGGTGGCCCGCTGGATCTTCGAGGAGATCCGGGAGCGCCTGGAATCCGCCGGTGAGGTCACCACCGGTGACGGCGTCGTCTACTCCCTGCCGGAGGGCCTCCACCTGGAGCGCGTCCGGCTCTGGGAGACCTCCACGTCCTGGGCGGAGTACGAGGCCCATGACGGCTGATCCCCCCCTCGTCCCCCCGGAGGCGGTGGCGGACGCACTGGAGGGGATGGCATGGCCGGTGGCCGTCACGGGCGGCACCGGTTTCGTGGGGTCGCACCTGGTGGACACCCTCTGTGCCGCAGGGATCCGGCCCCGGGTGCTCGTGCGGGATCCCGCCGCTCCCCGCTGGATCGCGGACCGCGAGGTGGAGTGGGTCCCGGGCTCGCTCCACGACCCGGAGGCCCTGGAGCGCCTGGTGGCGGGCGCGGGTACCGTGCTCCACCTGGCGGGCGTGGTCCGCGCCCCCTCCGCGGCCGCCTTCGAGCGGGGCAACCGCCTGGGCACCGCCAACGTGGTGGCCGCGGTCCGCGGGGCCGCCCCGGGGGCGCGGCTGGTGCACGTCTCCTCCCAGGCGGCGCTGGGCCCCTCGCCGGAGATCGCGGGCCTGGGCCCCGAGGCGGAGCCCCACCCCGTCTCGGCCTACGGCCGGTCCAAGCTGGGCGCCGAGCGGGAGGTGCAGGCTCTCGGGGACGAGCTGCCCTGGCTGATCCTCCGGCCCCCGGCCATCCACGGTCCCCGGGACACGGACGTCCTCCAGTTCTTCAAGCTGGCGGCCTCCGGCACGGTGCCGCTGCCCTCGGGGGAACGCTGGGTCACCATGGCCTGGGTGGGCGACGTGGTCCGCGCCGTGCTGGCCGCCGCGGGCGGGAGGGGCGAGGCGGGGCGGACCTGCCACCTGGGCGAGCCCGAGCCCTACCGCATGCAGGCCATGGTGCGGCTGCTGGCCGAGGCGGGTGGGGTGCGGGCACGGGTGCTGCCGCTCCCCGGGGCCGTGCTCACGGCCGCGGGGCTTGTGGGAAGCGGCCTCCACCTCCTGGGCCTCCACCGGGTGCCCATGACCCGAGACAAGGCGCGGGAGCTCCTGGCCCGGCACTGGACCCTGCGGACGCGCGATTCCCTGGAGGCCCTGGGCCTCCATGACTGGACCGAGTTCTTCGACGGGGCCCGGGTCACCTGGGCCTGGTACCGCAGGGAGGGCTGGCTGCGCTAAGATGCCCGGCAGGGAAGGTCCTTCGGGAGGGTTCGTGGACGTATTCCAGAAGTGCTTTGACTTCGAAGATGCCGATGTGGCCCGCAGGATGGGATTCTATCCCTACTTCCGGGAGATCGCGTCGGCTCAGGATCCCGTGGTCACCATGGACGGCCACGAGCTGGTCATGCTGGGCTCCAACAACTACCTGGGGCTCACCAGCCATCCGGAGGTCAAGGAGGCCGCGGCGCGGGCCGCACTGGAGTACGGGAGCGGCACCGCGGGCTCCCGCTTCCTCAACGGCACGCTGGACATCCACGTGAAGCTCGAGGAGGAGCTGGCCGACTTCATGGGCCGGGAGGGGGTCATCACCTTCTCCACGGGCTTCCAGGTGAACCTGGGAACCATCTCCTGCCTGCTGGACCGCCGGGACACCGTCTTCCTGGACGCCCTGGACCACGCCTGCATCATCGACGGGGCCCGCCTGGGCTTCGGCCGCACCGTGAAGTTCAGGCACAATGACATGGCTGACTTGGAGGAGCGCCTCCGCGCCGCGGGCGAGGACCGCGGCAAGCTCATCGTGGTGGACGGCGTCTTCTCCATGGAGGGCGATCTGGCGCCGCTCCCGGAGCTCGTGGAGCTGAAGCAGCGCTTCGGCGCCCGCCTCATGGTGGACGACGCCCACGGTGTGGGCGTCTTCGGCGAGCACGGCCGGGGCACGCCGGAGCACTTCGGCCTGGAGGACCAGGTGGACCTGGTCATGGGGACCTTCTCCAAGTCGCTGGCCAGCGTGGGCGGCTTCGTGGCGGGCGATGCCGAGGTCATTGACTGGGTCAAGCACCACGCCCGGACCCTCATCTTCTCGGCCTCGCCGCCGCCGGCCTCGGTGGCCTCCGTGCGGAAGGCCCTCGAGATCATCCGCCGCGAGCCAGAGCGCCGGCAGCGCCTGTGGGAGAACACCGCCTACATGCTGCGGGAGTTCTCGGCGCTGGGCTTCGACACGGGCGACTCGGGCTCTCCCGTGATCCCCCTGGTGGTGGGGGAAGACGCCACGGCCTTCTCCATGACCATGCGCCTGGCCGAGAAGGGGGTCTTCGCCAATCCCGTGGTCTCCCCGGCGGTGCCGCCGGGGCGGGCCATGATCCGGACCTCGTACATGGCGACCCACACCCGGGAACACCTGGACCGCGCACTGGGAGTGTTCGCCGAGGTGGGCCGGGAAATGGGGGTGATCTCCTGATGGCAACGCTCGAAGTTCGGCCGGTCCGCGGGCGGGCGCAGCTCGCCGCCTTCATCGACCTTCCCTGGAAGCTCTACCGGAACGACCCCCTGTGGGTCCCGCCGCTCAAGGCCTCCGTGCGCGAGCTGCTGGACCCGGAGCGGCACCCCTTCTACGACGGGGGGAAGGGCGCCGAGCGGGAGCTCTTCCTGGCCTGGGATGGCCGGGACGTGGTGGGCCGCGTGGCCGCCATCCTCAACCACGCCCACAACCGCGTCCACGGCGAGAACATCGCCTTCTTCGGCTTCTTCGAGTCCATCGACCGGCCCGACGTGGGGCGGGCCCTGCTGGGCGCCGTGGAGGCGTGGGCCCGGGAGAAGGGCCTCGATGGCGTCCGCGGCCCGGCCAACCCCTCCACCAACTACGAGTGCGGCCTGCTGGTGGAGGGCTTCACGAGGCCCCCCGTCCTGATGATGACCTACAACCCCCCCTACTACCAGGGGCTCATCGAGCGGGCGGGCTACGCCAAGGTCAAGGACCTCTACGCCTACATCTCGCCCGTGCACGGCGCCCACCTGGACCGCCTGATCCGCCTCGCGCAGAAGACACGGGACCGCCACCCCGGGTTCGAGACCCGGGGGGCCAACCTCAAGGAGTTCGAGGGCGAGGTGAAGCTCGTCCAGGAGATCTACAACGCCGCGTGGGAGAAGAACTGGGGCTTCATCCCCATGACCGACGCCGAGATCCGCTGGATGGCGAAGGAGCTCAAGCCGCTGGTCCAGGAGGACCTCCTCCGCTTCGCGTTCTGCGATGGCGAGCCCGCCGGCTTCCTCCTGGCCGTCCCCGACTGGAACCCCCTCCTCAAGCAGCTGGACGGGACCCCCTGGAAGCACCCCATCCGCCTGATCCGCGCACTGCTCACCGCCAGGCCCGAGAAGATGGAGGGTCTCCGCCTCATCACCATGGGCTTCAAGGAGAAGTTCCGCAAGCGCGGCTTCGAGGGCGTCCTCTTCGCCGAGGGGCTCGAGAAGGCCCTGGAGATCGGCTACAGGTGGTGCGAGTACTCCTGGATCCTCGAGGACAACGAGCTCACCAAGCGCACCGTCCGCCTCATGGACGCCGACCTGTACAAGAACTACAGGATGTATGAAAAGAGTGTGTAGGTGAGGAGGCCAGGGCGTGAGGGCGTGAGCAGGGGCGCGACGGAGGCCCACCCGTCCCGCTCCCGACCGGGCTCCTCCACCCTCTCTCAGCCTCCGCAGGATCGAAATGAGAGCGGGGCACGGGACATGGATTTCTGGGGATTGTCTGGTGATTGTCTGCCCCCCAGTCCCCTGCGATGATGGGCCGGAAGACGTGGAGATGCTGGTGAACGTGCTCCAGCCCGGGAAAGGAGACAGGAACATGCGAATCTGGATGAAGAGGGATGTGTGGATCGCAGCACTTTCGGGTGCACTCATCTTGGCGCTCTTGCCGTTGACGAACGGTTGCCGGCGGGTTTCGCAGCCCAGGAAACTGGTTCTGGCGTACAACTCCTGGGTGGGTTTCGCACCGATGTTTGTCGCACAGGACAGGGGCTTCTTTCGCAAGGAAGGGGTGGAACTCGATCTCCGCCTCATGGAGGACACCGGAGCAAAAGGGGTTGCACTGAAGAGTGGCGATATCGATGGAGTGGGCACGACCGTCGATTCGTTCGTCATCCAGGCGGGTCGTGGAGTGCCGGGCAAGATCATGATGGCTTTCGATCAATCCAATGGGGCGGATGGGATCGTGGCGATCGAGGAGATCAGGTCCATTGAAGATCTTCCGGGGCACAAGGTGGCCCTCCAACCTGGGTTCGTGGGTCACTTCTTTCTGCTGTACCTGCTTGATGAGGCGGGTATTGAACCGTCTTCTGTGACCATCGAGCCGATGGAGACCGGCGCAGCAGGGGCAGCCTTCGTTGCCGGCAAGGTGGATGCCGCCGTCACGTGGGAGCCGTGGCTCTCCAAGGCCAGGGAGCGGCAGGGAGCGCATGTCCTTGTTTCGAGCAGGGAAGAGCCAGGCGTGATCGTTGACGTGTTCGTGATGCGTCCCGACGTTCTGGCCGAGCGGCGTTCGGATGTTCTCGCATTCATGCGTGGGTGGTATCACGGCCTGGAATACCTTCAATCGCAACCGGACGAGGCCCTCCCCATCGTCGCTCGCGTCCTTCATGCGAACGAGTCTGATGTGAAGGAGATGCTCGAGGGCGTGAAGTTCATGAGCCTGGAGGAGAACCTCCAGTACTTTGGAACTCGGGAAGAGCCCGGGTTCATCGATCACGTTGTGGATGTGGCAGCGCGGGTATGGCGTGAGGCAGGTTTCCTCGAGAGGAAGGTTGACGCTTCCACCATCGTGGACCCGGATCTCCTCACGGAGCTGGAGGCGAGGTGAGCTCTCACCTGCGTGTTTCACCAGGAGGAGGTCAAGGAGCAGGCTCCTGGTACCGTGCCGTCCTGGAGCCGCACCGGCGCATCGCAACGGGAGCTTATGTCGGCCTGGCAGCCGCCAGCTTCGGATTTGTCGTGTTGCTGTGGTCGGTTCTCACCTACGGGAGATTCGTCCAGCCATTCTTTCTGCCCTCGCCCGGGAACGTGGCCACCACGGTGTGGGAGCTCTTCACGACCCAGGGCGTCTGGCCGCACGTTGTTGCCAGCACCTACCGGGTCGTCGTCGGCTGGTTTCTCTCTGCGATCCTGGCAATACCACTTGGTGTGCTCATGGCCTCCTACCATTCCGTGGAGGCCCTGGCGGAGCCGCTGAACGATGTGATTCGCTACATGCCCGTGGTCGCCTTCGTTCCGCTCACCATCCTGTGGCTGGGAGTGGGTGACGAGCAGAAGATCGCCGTGATCTTCCTCGGGACCTTCTTTCAGCTTGTCTTGATGGTTGCGGATGCCGTGAGCAAGGTTCCCCGTTCACTTCTCGAGACTGCTCAGACGCTCGGGGTCGGGAGCCACGAGAGCGTCTGGAAGATCGCACTCCCCGGAGCCTGGCCGATGATCTTTGATCACCTGCGGGTGACCATGGGCTGGGCATGGTCATACCTGGTTGTTGCCGAGCTTGTTGCCTCGAGCCGGGGAATCGGCTTCATGATCATCCAGGCGCAACGTCTTCTCCAGACCCGCGTGGTGATCGCGGGAATCCTGATTGTCGGTTTCCTCGGACTGGCGTTCGACCTCATGTTCAAGCTCCTCACACCGGTGGTCTGTCCATGGAACAGAAGACACTGAAGCTCGCGCTGGAATCCGTTGATTTTCGCTTTGCAGGCGGAATCCATGTCCTGAGGGGCCTCACCTTCGATGTGCGGGAGGGAGAGATCATCGTCATCGTCGGGCCGTCGGGATGTGGAAAGACCACACTCTTGCGTGTCATCGCCGGTCTTCTGCAGCCAACCGCCGGCAGCATCTGGATCTCGCAAGAACGCCACGATGACCTCGGGGAAATTCGAGGGCCGAGTCGTGAACGGGGCATGGTGTTCCAGCAATACACGTCGTTTCCCTGGCTCACGGTGGCAGGAAACGTTCGTTTCGCTGTCAGGCGGGCTCGGGGCGGCGGGGAGAAGATCGAGCAACGGGTTCAGGAGCTCATCGACATGGTCGGACTCACGGGGTTCGAGCACGCCTACCCTGCGCAGATCTCGGGGGGGATGCAGCAGAGAGTGGCGATTGCACGGACCTTGGGTGCCGAGCCGGAGGTGCTGCTGATGGACGAGCCGTTCGGCGCGCTTGATGCCGAGACACGCGGCGCCCTGCAGAACGAGCTCCTCCATCTGTGGCGTCTCACGGGCAAGACCATCATCTTCGTCACCCACGACATCGACGAGGCGCTCTATCTCGGCCAGAGAGTGCTGATCCTCACCAACCGGCCGGCACGGGTCGTCGAGGAGATCACGTTCCCCGCTCGGTATCCGCGGGACCGTTACTCGAAAGAGTTCCTTGAGATGAAACGCCGCTGTCGCAGGATCATCGAGAGGCTCGGCATCACGATCGGGCTGGGCCCGCTGGAGCCGTTTTACTTCCTCTATCTCGGGAAAGAACGCCTGATCCTCGGAGATGGTGTCAAGCTCCGCTTCGGCCTTTCCGATGACGAGATACTGATCCGCTCCCGGTTCGGTGACATCGAGGCCTGTATCCGGCCTGCCGGGAGCGGGCGGCCCCTGCCGGGGTTCGTGGAATGGGCACTGCTGCTCACGTGCGAGGGCATCACGTACGCGCTCTACCTTCGTGAGGACCTGACGGGTGACACCATGTTCCTTCAGACCGTGAACGAGTTTCTCGGAGAGTACAGGGAGCTCGCGGCCGCAGTCAGTGCCCTCTCGATCGAGGACCGGGTCCGGCTGGCGAGGCAGCGGTTCCCCCACTCGGACCGAGACCTGCGGGACATGATCGTATCCACAGAGTTTCCCTCCTCCCATGGGGACCGGACGACGACGGAAGATCCGGCGGCATGCTGACCATTCTCGGCATCAACTCGGCCTATCACGAGAGCGCGGCGGCACTCCTCGTGGACGGCCGATGTGTGGCCGCAGCGGAGGAAGAACGTTTCACGGGAATCAAGCATGCCAAGCGAGCACGCATCGACAATCCCGATGAGCTGCCCGTCCATTCCATGTGCTGGTGTCTCGAACGGGGGGGGCTGCAACTGGATCAGGTGGACGCGATCGCGTTCTCCTTCTCTCCCGGCCTTCGTCGTGCCAACGTGGGAGTCGATGGAGAATCCGGAGCGGAGGGTTGGGGTACCGTCGAGGGCGAGCGGGTATTCGAGGACCACCTGCTTGCCGTGCCACGTCGGCTCTCCGAGCTCGCCTCTTCTGACCTCACGGAACGTTTCTTCTGGGTGGAACACCACCATGCCCACGCCGCCAGCGCCTTCTTTCCTTCGCCATATCCATCGGCGGCGATCCTCAGCATCGATGGAATCGGAGAGGTCACGACCACGTGGCTGGGCCGCGGTGAAGGTATCGACCTGATCAAGGAGGGAGCGATCCGGTACCCCCACTCCCTCGGGCTCCTGTGGGAGAAGATCTCGCTCTTCCTCGGCTTCGACCGGTACGCCGCCGGTACCACGATGGGATTGGCCGCGTGGGGGCGACCGGGGCGGTACCGGCCCGAGATGGAAAGGCTCCTTCAGGTGGACGAGGGCCGGTTCCGGGTGGAAGCGAGCCTCGCTCGGCTGCGTTCGGACTCGTTTGCAGCGCTGGAGGGCCTGTTCGGGATCCCGCGGCGGAAACCTGGGGATCCCCTCGTGCGCGAGCACATGGATGTGGCCGCAGCTCTCCAGGAGGCGACCGAACGGGTGGGAGTGAGCCTCGCGCAATGGCTGCGCGAACGCACGGGAGAAAAGAGCCTCTGCCTCGCCGGCGGGGTGGCGCTCAACTGCCGGATGAACGAGGCCATCGCCCGGGCAGACCTTTTCGAGAGCATCTTCGTGCAACCCGCGGCACACGACGCGGGAACGGCGCTGGGGGCGGCGCTCTGGGTCTGGCACGTTCACCGGAGAGAGGCACGCCGGTGGACGATGAGCCACGCCTTCCTCGGCCCCGCGTTCGAACCTGACAGAGCTCTTGGTGCGCTCGAGCGGTTCCGCGGCCGTCTCCGCTGGGAGACGGTGCGCGATCCCGTCGAGGTGGCGGTGGAGCGGCTTGCGGGTGGAGAATGCATCGGGTGGTTCCACGGACAGCTGGAGTTCGGGCCGCGGGCGCTGGGCAACCGCTCGATCCTGTGTGACCCCAGGCAGGATGGGGCTGCCCGGCGCCTCAACGAGCGCGTGAAGCGGCGTGAGTGGTTCCGGCCGTTCGCCGGCTCGTTCCTGACGGAGGAAGCTGGAGGCTGGCTGGACCTGGCGGGCGAGCACCCCGCGTACCGGTACATGACGATGACAGCCGCCATGCGGTCAGGAGAGCTCCCCGGGGTGACCCATCGCGACGGCACATGTCGTCCCCAGCTTGTCACCCCGAAAGGCTTCACCTCTCTGCGCGCGGTGCTGGAAACGTTCCGTGACGCCGCGGGCGTTCCTGCCCTGCTGAACACATCGCTCAACCTCAGGGGCCGGCCGCTGGCCGGGCCCCCCTCGGCCGCGCTCCGCTGTCTCCTGGACAGCGAGCTCGATGCCCTGGTGATCCCTCCGTACCTGGTGGAAAGGACATGAGCTCCATGAATAGTGACGAGACACCCGGATTCGAGCTGTCGGGCGGCCCCGGACAAGACCCTGGCGTGGAGGTCCTGTGGGAACGGCTCCCCAGGCCCCTGTACCCCGGTGGCCCGCTGCAACGGGTCATGATCCTGGTGGCCGACAGGATGTGCGGGTGGGCCGCCGAGCGCGGACCTTGCACCATGTGTCCCTTCTGGGGTGGCTGGTGGCCCCATGAAGCCGAGGGTGCTGAACACCCTGAGGAGAAGAACGGGAATGGCAGCGATACCGAAGCAAGAAAGGCGGCGCGGGAGGATCGCCTGCCGGAGCAGCTCCGGCAGCGGCTCGAGGCGCGGGAGGATCGCCTGCTGGAGCTGCTCCGCCAGCGGCTCGAGACGTGGAATCCGGGGCCGGAGGCGGAGAGCTGGCGGAGCGAGGGAGACTTCGGTCCCTGGGTGGAGCTCGACATCTTCATCGGAGGTTCATTCCTCAACGAGAAGGAGGTCTCGGCCAGCCTGGCGGAGCGCCTGCTGCGGGCCGCGGTGAACGGCGTGAGGGCTCACGGCTACGAGGTCACCGACGTGCTCGTGGAGACGCTGCCGGAGTACACGGTGGAGAAACCCGAGGACCCGAGCGCGGACCCGAGCCCGGATCCGAGCCGGGCCCTCGAGCGTGTCAGGAGTGTGGTCGAGAAGCTTGCCGTTCCCCTCGAACCCGGCAGTGTTGCCGAGCGGGTCCTGGGATGGGCCGTCTCGGGAGGGGCCGACCTGTCCGGTGAAGAGCGGTGGCACGTCACCAGGATGCTTCGCGAGACCGTCGCGGGCGCTCCGGGTGGCGACAGCGTCCGCGAGGCGCTGCGCGGGCTCCTGAAAGCTGCCTTCGCGTGGGACCCCGCCGGGACGACGGAGGCCCCACACGGCCAGACTGAGAGTGGGGACACGGGCTCATCGGGTGACGGGGACTCCTTCTCGGTGAACGCCACCAGGTGGGCCGGGGAGATCGGCGACAAGAGCTGCACCCACGACCGGTGGTGCCGGACCTGGCGGCAGGTGGTGGAGGCGCTCGTCCCCCTGGCCGTCCGCGAGGAGCCGGATCCGGATTGTGGTGAGAACGGCCACGACTCCAGTGGCGAGGGAGAGGCGCCTCCCGGGAAAGATGCCGGGAGCGCGCTCGAGCTGCGTCTCCCCCACCTCTGGGTGGCGCTCGGTCTCGAGTGCCACGATAATGACGATGACAATGACATCCGGTTCGAGAAGCTCAACAAGGCGCCCGTCACCAGGAAACGTGTGACCCAAGCGTTCGAGGTGTTGCGCGGGAAACACATCGGTGCGATGGTCTACCTCCTCGTTGCTCCCCCGGGCCTGAATGAGAGTACGGCGGCGCTCGAGGACCTTGAGAAAGCGATTGCCTTCGTCGAGAATGAGGCTGGCAACATGCGCTGGCACGTTCGGTTCGGCCCGGTGATGGTGCGCGAGGGGTCGACCGTGGCCATGATGTTTCGGCGCGGGGAGTACACGCCGCCCCCGCTCGAGCTCCTCTTCGAGGCATGGTTCAAATGGCGCACGAATCCGCGTGTCAGCCTCGTCTACTCCGAGGAGGGGACCGGCTGGCTGTGGAAGCCGGACATGGAGTTTCCTGACCTGGGAAGCCCCCGGAAGCTCCGCTTCCTCGACGACCTGGCCGTCGTGATGGAGGCCGTCGACTACCTGCTGGAGGAGTTTCCCCTCCGCTTCTATCAGCTCTTCGTGCGTGCCGATTCCATGCCCGAGCCATGCCCGCCCTCGAAGGATGAAAGGGACCTGCCGAGCGGAAAGAAGCTCCTGGATCTCCGGCGTCGCCTGCGGATCCTCGAACGTGCAGGGCTCGTGGAGAGGCGGGGTACGATCCTCTCACCCAGGGTGGCGGTGGTCCCCCGCTTCATGTCCGGCGGGAAGGACGATGGCGCCCCCCCCTCCAAGAA
>JAMOWA010000021.1 GCA_027061805.1 Thermoanaerobaculia bacterium
CACCCCGGGGCCTCCGGAGGCCTGGGGGCGGGGGTGAATACCCATCGCCCTCCACCAGCCATGGACCTCCTCCCAGAGTGTCCAATCCAAACCGGTGGATGTGTCCAACTTACAACCGGTGGTGAGCTGTGGCCTGGCTGTTCACGACGACGCACGTGTCCGTCGTGCACGGATTGCCGTCATCACAATCCGGCGGGTTCTCCACACACGGGTCAGTGACGGTGACGGTGAGGGTGCTGGTCTGCTCGCACGGGTTCTGCCACTTGTCCGTCCCGCCCGCCTCGAGGGTGTAGGTGCCGGCCTGCTCATAATACAGGGTGAAGGTCTTGTCGCAGGTCGGCGGCTCGGTGTACACGTTGCACCGCTTGTAGCGCGACCCCAAGGTCACGCCGTACACGCCGTCGTCATCCGCGATGCTCACCGTCGCGCTCCCCGCCTCACCCACCACCAAGGACAACGACGACGGCGACACCGACGCAGAACAGGGAAAGTTATGAGAAAGAATGTCTACACGACAAAAAGCAGTACCTAAGGAATTACCATCCGCATCGAAAGCTTCCGCATCATAGCGCTGATTAGTTCCTTCATAGCTTCTCGATTCCTCAACTTCTGTATTAACATCGTCCCCATTATAGGTGCGTTCTTCTGAATGGATGTAAAACTTGATGTGGTCAGCACCGCTGTGCTCCGCATAGATACGAAACGGATGTTCAGCTTGAGCCTCCTGTGGGCAAGTCATGGTCAAAGCCGAGACTGATGGAACTAATGCAATCAAGAATATACAAAGTACAAAAACACCTCTTCCCACCATAAAGGAAATGGAGAAAAGCGAATTTATAAATCTTGTGAGGTCTACTCCCGAACATCAAAAACCTGAACTTTCTTAGTTTCACCGCCACGCCCATCACTAATAGTAACTTCTAAATTGTAATAGCCGGGTTGAATTCCTGGAGTACTCATATCCCACTGCCAGTGGGCACCATTATACGAGAAGCCCGGCGGCAAGGCACCGCGCTCGATATCCCGCCACGAATACCGCAAGGTATCGCCGTCCGGGTCATGGGCGAGGATGCAACCCTCGGGAAGATAATGCGAATTAATCCAAGCTCCATAAGCCTTGTCAATCCAACCATTATTATCCGCGTCAACAAGCACATCAAGACCATCACCACAAGTATCGAGGTCATTCCCCTCGAACACTGGCGCGTGGTTCACGCGTTCGATGAGGGTGTGGGGGATGAGGTAGGCGTCGTTCGTGCCGGGGGTGGTGTTGCCGTTCACGACGGTGACGGCGGCGTTCACCCCGCCTTGTTCGTGCGTGCCGCGGGCGGTGGTGCGGATGAGGACGGTGCCGCGGTAGTCGTCGCCGACCCAGTCCTCGGCGAACTTGTTGAGCTGTCGGTATTCGCCGGGCGCGAGGGTGAGCTGTTGCTGGGCGGCGACCGTGCCGTCCTCGGCGAGGAGGGTGACGGTGACGTCGCTCGGGAGGAACTCGTTCGTGGTGGTGTCGTAGCGCGTGTTCTGGAGGAGGAGGTTGGCGCGGAACTGCGCGTTGCTCGTGACGCCGGCGATGACGCCTTCGAGGTCGCCCGCCGCGCCGTCGCTCCAGTTCACGCCCGGGATGAACTGGCCGTACGCCATGCGCCGGCCCTGCTCGTCCGTCCCGACAAGGTTGTAGGTCTGGAGGAAGGGGATGAGCTTCGCGGCAGGGTCCAGGATGGCACGGATAGCACCCACTGAACCGTTGGGCAGGAGAAAGTATTGTTTGAGAACGTCAGGCAATGTTCTGGACTCGAACGCCGGTAAGTCAGCTGTGATGCCATCAAGATTGCCGCTATTGTCAACTCCTCTGGGAAAGTAAACAAGACCTGAAGCAGCCAGAACCTCGTTCGGGTTCACGACTTCGAGGTCGCTGCGCCAGTCGCTCCCGGCGAAGCCGCTCGCGTACGCCGCGCCGGTGAGCCACACGTTCTCCTCGGTGTCGAGCAGGGTGCGGCCGAGCACGTTGCTCGCGTCGCCGAGCGCGTTGTTCACGAGGCTCGTGCTCGCCGCGACCGGGCCGTCAAGCCCGATCACCTGGACATACACGCCCGGCAGCTGGCCCTGCGCCCACTGCTCCACAATCTTCGTGAACTGGTTCCAGCTCCCCGGCACGCCGGAGAACTCCTCGTTGAACAGGAGGTTGCCGCTCTTGTTCCGCACCACGACGCGGTACCGCGACGTGGACGGGCCCAGCGTGACGCCCAGGTTGGTCCGGTAATCAGTGTAGTCCGCCGCGGTGGGGAGCGCGACCGACACGCCCGCCGGCGCCGCGCGGCTCCACGGCACGCCCGGCACGAACTGGCCGTACCGCTCCGTCGCCGACACCCGGTTGTACGTCGTCGCCGAGAGGACCACCGACGACGGGTCAGCGTCCAGCACCTCCCACTGCACCGCGCCCGCACCGCTCGTCGCGAAGGTCGTCGCCACGACGTCCTCCAAGAACACGGTCTCGCCCGGCTGGACCACGACCGGGACGAACGAGTCACTAGGCCCCTCGCCGCGCGGCGCGTAGTACAAGCGCACCGTCGCCGGCACCGCATCACCATTGAACACCGCGAGGTCGCTGTGCCAGTCCGTCCCCTCATACCCCGTCACCGCCGCCACGCCCGACACGTGACCAAACGGCTCCGCCGCGACCGCCGGCCGCACCAAGCCGAGGCTCCCCAGCGCCATGCCGGCGATGCCGGCGGCGCGGGCCAGGCGCGCCAGGGTCGGGTGGCGCGCAGCGAACGGCGCCTGCCGCGTCACGACGTGCCCGGCGCCAGACAAGAAGTACTCGAGACCGTCAGCATGCGGCACAGGCTTGCCGTCAGGGCCGAGCAGGGTCGCGCGCTCCGCGCGGAGCGGCGTCACGGCCTGGCCGTCCAGGCCCTGGAACACCTCGAACTCCCGCGCGGGCTGCGCCGGCCGCTCCCACGACACACCCACCACCGGCGGCCGCGGGACAGGAATAACTCGTCGAACCATATGTCAGGCACCTCAATACGCCACTCATTATAGACGCCCGGCTTTAAATACTTTTCGGTTCAGAACCACTGACCAGTAGTAATACGAAACCCCGCCGCCCGGGAGCAACCCAGAAGGGGGCCCGTCAGGATGCGTGAAGCAAGAACGAAAGCATGACAACCAGCTATCCACGGAAATCCGGACCCCTCCGGCCGATGTTTGCGTCCTCGAACGGACCGTTACGTAGAAGGACCCGCCCCACAGCGAGCTCGAACGCGGAGGCACCATAGACCCCGAGGCCACGCAGCAGGGTCTGGATCCTGCCGTCGGTTGCCTCGCAGATCCTGCGGTTGAACTTCCACGCGTTCTTCTGTATGTCGGTACGCGTCCACGGTTCCAGCCCCACCACCGTGCCGTCGGTGTTCAGCTCCGTGAAGTATGCCTGGCGGGTCTCGGCCTCGGCACAGGCCAGAATGAGGGTTGCGAGCGGGTGCCCGACTCTCTTCGGTCGGGACAGGATGGACCTCCCGGCCGGATCCTCCATGTCCAGCACCAGAACGCGTCGATCAGGCTCCAGAATCCAAAGCACTGCAGTGAGATCAGCACCTGCCGGATCATCCAGGCACTGGCGGATCTTTGTGGCAACCGCCTCCGGATCGTCCATGACCTGCTGTTTGACGATGTAGTGCGAAGCTCCACGCTCAAAAAACTCCTGGGCCTCCGTGAACACATCCCGCTGCGTCAGGATGATCACCGGGAGGTCCGGCCGCATCTCGTGCAGCTCGGCAAAGATATCGCCACCCTCCATGCTCTGGCCCGGGAACATGACATCCAGGAAGACCAGCCTTACATCCCCCGATGTGACAAGCTCCTCCCCTCTGGCACCGAGGTCGGGATCTCTCCATGTGCGCGCAAACACCGGCTCGAGGTGGTACCTCCCCAGCACTTCCACGAGCTTGCGTCCGAGGGGATGGTTTGCATCGAGCTCGTCATCGATCACGAGGACGCTACTCATGGGCAGGATCTTCCAACAGTCGAATCATCGCCTCCGCGATCCGTCCTGCACTCCCCGCCTCGGACCCGATAGCCAGTGAGCGAGTATCGCCGTCCAGCCCCTCGAGGCCTGCGACCCATTGCACCACCTCTGCAACCTTCTCCTGATCTCCGCCTGCCAACGCGCCTCTGAGATCGTGCAACGCGACGCGACGGAGCCCCCCCGCCAGGCCATAGCGCCTCACGTGCCGTCTGCATGCAAGAGCATCGCGCATCTCTTCCATTCTACCCAGATCGGGCAACGCCTCGCGAACACGCCGGGCCACCACGTACCTGTAGTGGTACGGATGACGTGTCACGAGGAGCCCCCCGGGCCCCCGGCCGACCTCATCAGCACCGAACAGGCCGAGCAGCACGATGGGCCGGAGCTCTTCGTGCGCTCGAAAACCCAGGCAGGCATCCAACACCTCGCCCGGGCTGAAGACCCAGGTACAGACCAGTGCCCTCCCAACGGCGATCCGGAACGCTCGCTCCACGGTGCGCAGGCGGGACGGGTACGCCAGCCGTAATTCACGGTTCACGTGCCGATCTCCTCGAGCAACGGGCGCTCCTGCCACAACACCTGCGTGGCAACACCCACCAGCAGCGCCACGGGGGTTCCAAGAGTCAAGACGTGCGCGGCCCAGCGAGCCACGACCAACACGTTCGGGGGCGCACCACCGCCCGGACACAGCAGCATCGTGACAAGCGCCGTGAGCACAATCCCCGTCAGACCACTCAGGGTGAGCCCGCTGACAAGGATGGCGAGGAGACGGCAGCAACGATTGATGTGCACACCGGCACCCCCGAGAAATTTCCAGACGAGAAGGCCCGCGCCGAACATCGCGACGGCCGTGACGCCCAGCAACTGCAACCAGTCCATGGAAAGGTACGAAATCACTGCATCGGAAGACGAGCTGTTGAAAGGATCTGGTACGTTCTGGTGAACCATGTCGGTGACAGCTCCGCTGTAGAAGAAGAGCCAGCCGACGAAGGCGCCCGCTGTCAGCCGGGTAAAGATACGCCTCGCTTCACTGACGCCCCGCCCGAGAAACAGGATGAACATCACGCTCGAGCAGAGAGGAGAGTACCGCGCACTCAGCAGGATGGCCCCACCTATCACGACCAGCCAGGCCATGACCTTGCTCCGCTGCAACAGGCTCCGTTCGCGCTCGCTCAACCTTCGTCTGCATCCCCAAACACAGATCATCGCGGCCAGGAAGACCCAGAGAGCGCGCACACGCCACAGATGTGGGGATGCCACACCGGCCGGCTCGGAGTACCGGAGCAGCGGTGTCAGGAGGGATGCGGTGACTTCCAGATTCCAGCCACGAGCAGATCCCAGGGAGACAACAAGAAGAAGCACCGCAACAAATGCCGCAAGAACCACGGGCACCTGCACCAGCTTCTCCACCGCGAGCCTCCTGCGGAGCACGGCCTCCACGGCTGACAGCTCGAAGCGTGAGAGGTCCCCCTTCCTGAGCTGGTCGTGAAGCCACACGAAATCGGCTTCGACCATGGAGCCCAGCGAGGTCTGGATCACGGTACGGTCAAGCGACCGGAGCGCCACCACGTAGAGACCCAGCACGTGGTTCAGCTCCGTCGCCCTCCCGGGCCGGCATTCGACACCCAGCCTCTGGGCCACGACCATCTGATGGAGGGCGATGAGCCGCGAGATACGGTCCTCCTCGGTCACCGGCTCGCGCTGCAACCACTCTTCGAGGAAGGAGACCCTGTCCTCGAACGTGGTATTGTCCTGCCGGCACAGGACGAGCCAGAGATGCCGGGGCTCCACACCGCGTCCGGCAACAGCCGGCAGAACACGGCTTTCGTACTCACGCACCAGCGACTTCACCCTCCGATCGTCCCAGTGTTCGAGGAGGGTCCTGTAGGTCAGCACGATGATGAGATCCGACCGGCGATCCGGCGCCTCCCCACGCTCGACCCATTCCAGCACGGCCCTGGCCCACGCCGTGACGCAGGTCAGCTTCCACCATCTGGTGCCTGCCAGGCTCCGTGCCGGGAAGAACCGAGAATCGTCAATGCTCCGGAACAGCGTATCGTAGAACGCAGCGTAGGATTCCATGCGAATGAACCATGTCTCCGCCGCCTCCGGCCCGTGCTTCGCCTCCGGCGCCAACACGTCTTTGAGCCATTTGCGCAAGGCGATGGCCCACGCCCTGCCGCACGTCCGCATCCCATGGCCTGGCGCCGCCTCCGGCCCGTGCTTCGCCTCCGGCGGTCGCATGTCTTCGAGCCATTTACGCAAGGCGGTGGCCCACGCCCTGCCACACGTCGCGCGCCTCACCCTCAGCGCCGGTACGACTTCGATGGCGACCGTCTCCCCTTCCCCCGTGATCGGGCGGATCCTGAGTCTCGGCTGTGAGGCGAAGCTCACCCACGACATCTGCGTCCTGCCCTCTTCAGACACGCACCTTCGAGGAGCTGCTCGATCAGCTCGAGGATCGGCCCCTGTTTCCGAAGTCTCCTGGCGCCGGCATCCGACCGGACCTGGAGGTGGAGGCCCACCAGAAGCTCCAGGCGGCGCACGCCATCGAGCCAACACCGGAGGAACGGCAGCACCGGTTCCGGGAAGGTCCGGCTGCGCAGCAGGACGAGCCGCCGCAACCAACCGTCGAGATCGGTCACCCTGCCGTCCTGCAGGTCCTGGAGATGGTTGCACACGAGGCTGACCGCGGTGAGAGGCCAGACGATGGCGAACAGCAGGTCCACCGCACCCGAGGGGTGATAGGAGGCGTGCCCCCCGACATGTCCGGCCGGCCGCTTGAAGATGACCCAGTCGGCACCGATCCCGTGCGCCCGGGCTGCGGCGAAGGGTGATGATGCACCGGTGAAGACAACGACCAGCGGCTCGATGCGGTGGGGGTTGTGGTCTTCCCTGTCCTGAGAGGATCCCTCGCGCCAGCCGGTCCTGATCTCCCGAACCAGCTCCTGGCCGTACATGGTGACATCGCGAACAACCTCGTCCCGCATGACCTCCAGGAGCAGGTCCACGATCCACACCTGGAGCCCGGCGGAATCAAGCTCTGCAGCACGGCGCACCTTGCGGCCGAGCCTCGCCTCCCACTCATGTCGTTGGGAGGAGAAGCGCTGAAAGGCCTGCACATCGAAAAATCGTACCGGAACCACCCTGGAGCCACTGTCCGACCTTGTGGGCACATCCCGGACACAGGTGCTTTCGGAATCGACTGTTCCGGAACCGACCTCCCCGAGAAGCCCGCAAACGTCTTGGATGTCATCCTCGATCCAGCTCCACCGCAACGTGAAGCGTCTGCCAAGTTCATCCCTCAGGGCGCCGAACCGCTCTCGCACCAGCTTCTCGAAATCCCGGAGGGGGGGATCCACCTGCGACGGCCGATCCGGTGGATTCCGCCTGGCGACCCTCCATCTTGCAAGCAGGGCGGCGGGCGCACGATGGCGCCAGCCCGCCGGAAGCCGTATTCCGCCGTCAGCATCGAGGGGCTCCACCCTCCGCGAGGTCCGGAGGCGCCCGAGGTGAAGCAGCCACTCCTTGAGCAGGATCGGCTCGTTGGTGAGGATGCGGTCCGCCAGCGACCACTCCACCACGCAGGGCGGGGCCTCCCGCGAAGAGAGACACTCCGTTTTCAGGAGCACGTCCAGGGTGTACCGAGCAGGATCCCCGACGCCTCCCCCCGGCCCGCGGCACATCAGGGTCCATGCCCTCCTGAAGCTCGCGTGCTCGAGGAGCTCACCCGGTGCGACCAGCACGATCACATCGCCGCCCCGGCCCGAGGCCCTCCCGCCCGGAGCTCCCTGCACCACGAGGATGGGGGGTCCCGTGGCGTCCATTCAGGCGCTCCCCGTTCCCCCGTCCTTCGGGTTCCCTCCGGGCCGGCAAAGCATCTCCTGCAACCACTTCCACCCGTCGGGCATCTCCCCCAGGTCCCCGAACTGATCTTCGACGGCTCCCCGGAATTCCTTCAGGGTGCCATCGTCCACCTTTCCCAGCGCCTCCGCAAGATCCCGAAACCCGTCCACCAGGACGCCGGCGGCCTCGATCAGGACCTCCTCCGAACTGTTCTGCTCCTCCGATTTCCCCTGCATGTGACCCTCCCCCGGGGGCGTCGGCGCATCGGCCGGCGCCGCCAGCGTTCCCGCAACGATGGCCGTCGTCACGCCCGCCGCCGCTGCGGCCCGCGCCAGACACGCTGCCGGAGCCACCGCGGCCAGAACCGCCTCAATGAGGCCTTCGGCGGTCGTCTGCTTCGCATCAAGGCCCTCGTCGGACCCGAAGCTCCCCAAGAACTTCCCGACAGCTTGCGCGATATTGTCCACTCCCCCAAGACCGTCCTCGTTCCACCACTTGAAACTTCCGCCGGACATCGTGAGGACAAGGAAGTCCATATTTTTAAGAGCGACGGCGTCTTCATCCTCCCACGGGTTCTTGTGCAGCAACACGATCTTCGACTCAAAGTCGCCAACTTCCTGAAGATTCTCGCTGGCTTGGTTCTTTGCTCCGTTATCGCCCTCCGGAGTCACGGCCACCATGAGGGTGGCGTCGTAACCGTAGCGGTGGATCCCGGTCTTCACCGTCACGAGATCACCGCACTCGACACTCGGTCTCCCTGCCATCCTGCTCAGACGCGACAGAAGGTCGTTCCGCTCATCCCCATTCAGATGGTGCCACCCAAAATGATGACACACCACCACGAGGGCCGATTTCTTCTTCGTCATGTCATCCTCCGATCAGCACCTGGACCAGGCACCGCTTGATCTCCAGGTCGTCACCGATGAGCATGCCGGGGCGCATGGCCCGCACCAGGTCCTGCGCCGGCCTGAAGAGGACGTGGCGCTGGCCCTCCTCGCCGAGCCGCTCCCGCACCTCCCGCCACCAGCGGCTGCGCCCGCGGCCTGTGATGATGACCAGCTTCCGGAACACCGCACCGTCTTTCCACCCGAAGCACTCCGCGGCCTCGGCGACCCAGCGCGCGACGCCGCCCCGTGACTGCGCGAGCCGCTCGATGAGGCTGAGGTGCACCACGGCGAAGTGAAGCTTCCGATTCTTATCGCCGATGACCGGATGGCCGCCAAAGTGCTGCCGGGCGGTATCCTCGAGACACTTGATGAATTCATGCGCCCCTGTCGGCCACGGTTTCTCTCCCTCCGGACCATCCTCGTCCAGGACGGCGAGCCCGAGCGCTCCGAAGGCTTGCTCCAGCACGTCCGCCGTTCTCTTATCGGATCTCGAGGCGTACTCCTCCATCGCCCGGGCGATCCTGTTGTCCACGCAGGCGACGGTGGTGAAGAGACACTCGGAGAACCGCAGCTGCAGGATGGTATCATCCTTCGCCACCGCCTCGATGGCTCCCGTCGATATATCCTTCATTTTCATCGCGAAGTGACGGGCGCTCCCGTGACTCCTGTAGGAGGGAATACTTTCTTCAACCACGGCGTGCCGCAGGTGGACGAGGGCGGCATGATCGACCTGGTCGCACGTGGCCTGCCACAGCCATCCATCCGTCACGCAGGGAATCTCACTATATTTTCCTTGCCATGTCGACAGGCCGACACGAGCCTCCGGAGGCCCCCCCAGCCACGCCTTCAGCCACGATTGCCACCGATCTCTTACTAGCTCGTCGTCGTTCTTCGCGCCGGTGGCCGGCTCATCAACCACCACCACGCGGACGACCCCGCTCCGCTCGAGATCGGCACGCTCCTTCTCGGCACGCTCCCCGTCGGCACCCTCCTTCTCGGCATCCTTCTCTTGGGCGCCCTCCTCTCCCCTCGTCACGACCCACAGCGGCCTGGAATGGAGGTTCCCCTTGACGAGGAAGGTGTTGCTCTCCGGTCCGGTCCTCCCGCCGGGGTCGGCCGGCGCGAGTACCAGCTGGCCCTCCGTCGTGTCCCCCTCCCCCAGTACCAGATCAGGGGGATCACCGACCCACAGGCGGAACCGCGTGACGAGAACCTCCCCATCCGTGTCCCGTGCATAGTCGGCCCACGGGTGGAGCTCGACCGGGCTATCCCCGGTGGCCACGGCCAGGCGGTGTTCCTCGACGAGGGCAAACTCGCCCGTGAGCAGGTAGGCCGCCGCCACCTTCGTCTGGGAAGACCCCGACAGCTTCGGCGCGTGGGTCAGCTCGTCGTAGACGGGCCCGCGCAGCTCCCGCCGCAACGCGGAGATGGCCTCTCCGCCACCGAGCCTGGGCCGTGCATCGAGCCACACGGCCACCTCGTGGAGCGAGCAGTCCGTGGGCTGGATCACCGGGGTCGGGCCGTGGCGTTCCGCGCCACATTCCTCCCAGTCCCGGATCCCCTCGACGATCTCGATCCTCATCGTCACCTGGTTCCCCTCGGGCTGGCACCACTTGACGTTCCGGAGCACGTTCTCGAGGATCGTGTAGAAGGCGTGCCGCCCGGCCACGCCCCCCGGGAGGTAGACCTTTCTCCTTTCGAACTCCTTCGCCTCCGTGGACGCCTCATCAGACTCCTTCGCCTCCGTGGACGCCTCATCAGACTCCTTCGTCTCCGTGGACGCCTCATCCTCGAGCCAGAGAAAGCGGGATTCGCCGTTGCAATTCTTACCAGGGCGTAGGGGGTTCGGGTACTTTTCCGGGTTCGCCGTCAGCGTCCAGGTGGGGCCATCTTTCCAGGTGACCTCGATCTTCACCGAGCTCACGCCCTCGCTGGCCGCGATGGAGGCGAGGAAGGGGACGTTCCGGGCAAAGCCGAGGAGCAGCTCGCGCCAGGAGATGATCTCACCGCCCACGGAGCTCCCCCGCGCCATCTCGGCCCACAGGGCGGCACGGTCCGCCAGGTACCCCGCGAAGGGTGCCATGGGAGCGGCGGCCGGAGAACACAGCGCCTCCGTTTTCCCGGCGAGAACGCCGTCCAGCGGGGAGTCGCCGCCTCCGCCCGGCGGGAGCCCGGCCTCGTCGAGCCACCCCTCCACGGTGTTCAGCGCATGTGCGCCGAAGTTGTGCGCAAACACGTCCATGGCGATCCTGGAGATCGAGGCGTCGAGGAGGCGCTGCTCCTCCACGATCCGGAGTGGTACCGTGCCCAGGACCTCCATCAGGCTGATGGTGAGGTGCCGCAGGAGCTCGTACCGCTGGACGGCGGACCGGGGCTCACCGGTTCTCGCCGCGCGACTCAGGGAGCTCCCGGGCAGAATGAGTATCACGCGGTATCCCTGGAGCACACCTCCTGCAAGGCGCCCCAGGTCGGGGTCGTTCCACAGGGGCTCGGGCAACCGGAGCACGGAGGACAGCCGGCGGGAGCTGCTGGAAGAATCCCTGACGAGGATCTCGAAGGCCGGCTGGAGCTGCTCGAAGATCCCGCGGCGGACGGCGAACCCGCCGGTCCCATCCACGAGGTACTCGATCACGAAGAGATCCAGCGGATCGGCGGCGATGACGGGCTCCGCCGTGGGTCCCTCCACGCGCATGTTGGCCAGCGGGTCCCCCGGCGCGTGCGATTCCACACAGTACCCCCGGATCGGGATGTCCCACCAGCTCCCCACCTGCTCCGAGACCCTCGTCAGGGATTCTTCCAGCAGCTCACCGCCGCGGGCGCCGACGCTGACCGTCTCGCCGCGGAGCCGCTCCTCCGTCTGGGCGGCCAGGCCGTAGACGTACTCCACATGCGGGTCCGGGTACCGGCCCTCGAGAAACACGGGGAGCGCCTCGTACCCCTCGGGGAAGAGCCAGTTCCGCCGATCGGGAGCCAGTCCGTCAGGCTCCTCCTCGAGGCTGGGGGTGTCCTTGCCCACGGGCCAGGCCAGGCCCACCAGGTGAAAATGGGTGAGGCCCGCCTCCCGGAAGTCCCTGATCTGCTCCTCCAGATCCAGTCTCGCCTCGGGATCCTCCGGGGAGAGCGAACCGTAGAACTGGTCGATGTGGAGGGGGCGTCCCAGTTCGAGGAGCCGCACAGCCTCGCCCGGCTCGGTGCCACTCTCCCCGGTCCTGCCGGCCTCGCCCGGCTCGGTGCCACTCTCCCCGGTCCTGCCATCCTCGCCCGGCTCGGTGCCACTCTCCCCGGTCCTGCCATCCTCGCCCGGCTCGGTGCCACTCTCCCCGGTCCTGCCATCCTCGCCCGGCTCGGTGCCACTCTCCCCGGTCCTGCCGGCCTCGCCCGGCTCGGTGCCACTCTCCCCGGTCCTGCCATCCTCGCCCGGTCCCCCGCCGGGCCACCGGGCTGCCAGGCCCTCCGCCCGCAGGAGCTCGATCAGCGGCCCGGGCTCCACGGCGTCCCCGAGGGAGAAGGTGATCAGGCCCACCAGCCCCCTCTCACTGACGACCCTTCTCTTCGAGCTCGCACCGCACACGGCGCGCAGGATCCACCCCACGTGGGAGAGCCCCATGCGGCCGGAGAGGCTGTGCTTCGGGTACTGACCAAACTCCCGGACGACCACCTCCGGGATGGGCTCGAACGGCGGGTTGGCCAGGACGAGATCGAAGCCGTCACCGTCCTGGTCCCCGAGCCAGCTGAAGATGTCCTCCGGGTCCGGCAGCGGGTTCACCTCGTACCTGATGCGGAGCATGCGACGCACCCCGTCGGGGATCGTGTCGGCGCGGGTCGCCAGGGAGACGGAGGTCGCCAGGAGTGACAGCAGGAAGTAGCGCCTCGCCCCCGGATTGATGTCCACGGCACGCGCGGGCGCGGCACCGAGGAACGCCGCCAGCATGATCTGGTTCCCGGTGCCGGTGCAGACCTCGAGGGCGGAGAAGGAGAAACCCTCGTTCTTGCCCCCGTTGAACCGCTCACGCAGCTGACCGATCAGCGTGCGGGTGAGCTCGGAGAAGCGATCCTCCTCGGGGAAGTAGCAGAAGACCTGACGCTCACCGCCTCCACCCCAGGGGGGCTGCCGGAAGGTGTACAGGACGCGGGGGCCCTCCTTGGGGGGAGCATCACCATTGTTCTTCTCGAGGGAGGTATCGCCGTCGTCCTTCTTGGAGGGGGGGGCGCCATCGTCCTTCTTGGAGGGGG
>JAMOWA010000022.1 GCA_027061805.1 Thermoanaerobaculia bacterium
GAAGCGGCCAGGGCAATGGCGATCCCGGCGGCCTCGAGGGCCTTCGCCAGGGCCGGGGGCGGTGACTCGTGGAGCGCGTGGGGCATGGTTTCCTCCCGTTCGTTCATGGCCCCCCGACAGCCCCCGGATTGCCCGGAGTCAGGGGTCGCGAAGCGACCGGCCGCAGGCCGGCGTGCCCTTGACGCCGGGCGGATCCAGGGGCTACTCCCCCATCACAGGAACGAACGGGAGGAAACCGGCCGCGCGCGGCGAGGCGGGAGAGGCCGGGACTGTGGCGGTGCCCGGGTCCGTGTCCGTGCCCGTGACGGTGTGGGGGGGCAGGGTCGGAGGGTCGGGGGCACGATCAAAAGCCCGGCCGGGTAGGCGGGCGTCGCACCCCCCTCCCCTCCTTCGTTTCACGTTTCACCTTTCACGTTTCACGATGGGCGGAGGGGGTGGGCGGGAGCTCTCCTAGTCCCAGATGCCCAGCTCGGCCTTCACCTCCTCGCTGGCGTCCACGCGGGGGTCCCAGGGCGGGGACCAGACCAGCTCCACGGCGGCGTGCTCCACGCCGGGGACCTTCGCCACGGCGTGGCGGGCGGCCTCCAGCATCTCCGGGGCCAGCGGGCACATGGGCGAGGTCATGGTCATCTTCACCGTGACCCGGGCGCCCTCCTCGCCCTCCTCCACCTCGATCCCCCGGATGAGACCCAGGTCCACGATGGAGAAGCCGATCTCGGGGTCCTGGACGGGCTGGAGGGCCTTGCGAATGGTCTCCACCGTGACGCTCATGATCCCTCCTCCTCGGTGTTCACGGGCTCCGCCGGCCGGTTCTCGGCGTCGGTGAGGGCCGCGTCCAGCAGGGTGATCCAGGGGAGCAGCGCGCACTTGACCCTCACCGGAAACTTCCGGACGCCCGTCAGGGCCTCCAGGTCCCCCAGGTCCACCTCGTCGGGGATCTCCTCGCCGTGCATGACCTGCTTGAAGTGCTCGGCGATCCGGCGGGCCTCGGGAATCGTCAGCCCCGTGACGAGCTCGGCCAGGATGGAGCCCGAGGCCGTGGAGACGGCGCAGCCCCGGCCGTCCACGGCCACGTCCCTGATCCTGTCGCCGTCGAGCTCCAGCTGGAGCGTCACCTCGTCCCCGCAGGAGGGGTTGAGGCCCGAGGCCTCCACGTCCACCTGGTGGAGCCGGTGCCGCCCCCGGGGATGCCGGTGGTGGTCCAGGATCACCTCGCGGTAGAGCTGGTCGAGGGCGTTCATGTTCATGGGCTGAAGTACCTCCTGGCGAAACGGATACCCTCGGCGAGGGCGTCGATGTCGTCCTTCGTGGAATAGATGCCGAAGGAGGCCCGGGTGGTGGCCACCACCCCGAGCCGCCGGTGCAGGGGCTGGGCGCAGTGGTGGCCGGCCCGGACCGCCACCCCCGCCTGGTCCAGCAGTGTGGCCATGTCGTGGGGGTGGACCTCGGGGTCGTGGAAGGCCACGAGCCCGCCACGCAGCTTCGGGTCATGGGGCCCGTAGACCACCAGGCCGTCCAAGGTGGCGAGGGTCTGAAGGGCGTGGGCCACCAGCTCCTCCTCGTGCCGCCGCACGGCGTCGAGCCCCAGGCTCTCCAGGAGGTCCAGGGCGGGCGGGAAGGCCGCGGCGGCCGCCACGTTGGGCGTCCCGGCCTCGAACTTGTGGGGCGGCTCGGCCCAGGTGGCCCGGTCCAGGAACACCTCGTTGATCATCTCGCCCCCGCCCTCCATGGGCTCCATCTCCTCGAGCAGCCCGGGCTGCGCCACCAGGAAGCCGAGCCCCATGGGGCCGTAGCACTTGTGGGCCGAGTAGACCAGCACGTCCGCCCCGAGCTCCTCCATGGCCACGGGCATGTGGCCCACGCCCTGGGCCGCGTCCACAACCACCAGCGCCCCGGCGCGATGGGCGGCTTCGGCCACCTCGGCCACCGGGTTGATGGTCCCCAGCACGTTGGAGACGTGGACCAGGGAGACGAGCCGCGTTCTGGGGCCGATGAGCTCCGGGAGCTTCCCCAGGTCGAGGAGCCCCCCGTCGGTGATGGGGATGTGCTTGAGGACCACCCCGGTGCGCCTCGCCAGCATGATCCAGGGCACCAGGTTGGCGTGGTGCTCCATCTCCGTGAGCAGGATCTCGTCCCCCTCCCGGAGGGTGTGTTCCAGGCCCCGGGCCACCATGTTGAGGGCGGCCGTGGCGTTGCGGGTGATCACCACCGAGGAGGGCGACGGCGCCCCCACCAGCTCGCCGGCCCGCTTCCGGCAGTTCTCGTAGGCCGCGGTGGCCTCCTCGGCCAGGGTGTGGATGCCCCGGTGGACGTTGGCGTTGGACTCCTCGTAGTAGCTCTTCTCCGCCGAGATCACGGCATCCGGCTTCTGGGCCGTGGCGGCCGTGTCCAGGTACACCAGGCGGTGGGCGTTGACGGTCCGCCGGAGGGCGGGAAAGCGGTCCGCCACGCCCTTCCACGCGGCCGCGCTGTCCTCTGCCGTCACCTTCCCCCTCATCGTGCCCTCCCCCTCTTTCGAGCTCACCGGTGGCCTCCCTCGAAGGCCTTCAGGCGCTGCTCCACCGCGGCCTCAACGTCCGTCCTGACGCTGTCCGGCAGCCGGCTCAGCGTGGCCTCCAGGAAGCCCCGGACGATGAGGCGTTCCGCCTCGTCACCCGGGATTCCCCGGCTCTCCAGGTAGAACACCTGCTCCTCGTCCAGTGGCGCCACGGTGGCCCCGTGGGTGCACTGGACGTCGTCGGTGAGGATCTCCAGCTCGGGGATGGTCTCCGCACGGGCCTCCTCGGAGAGCAGGAGGTTCCGGTTCTCCTGGTAGGCCTCGGTGCCGGGGGCCGTGGTCTCGATCCGGATGAGCCCGGTGTAGGCGGAGCGTGCCCTCCCCGTGAGCGCCACCTTGAAGTCGATGTTGGACCAGGTCCGGGGCGCCACGTGCTCGTGGACCGTGTGGTGGTCCATGTGCTGGCGCCCCTCGCCGAGGACGAAGCCCACGATCTCGCTCCGGGCGCCCTGCTCCGCCAGCAGCGACCCCAGGTCCATCTTCACCAGCGAGCCGCCGAAGGAGGCCACCACCGTGGAGATCCCCCCGTCGCGGGCCACGCGGGCCCGGGTGGTCAGGTGGGCCCGTGCCCCGGCGTCGAGCCGCTGCAGCACCGTGTGACGCAGGTTGGCGCCCTCCCCCACGGAGAGCTCGGTGACGCCCACCAGGCGCGTGGCCTCGCCGCCGCCCACGTGCTCCTCCACCACGCTGGCCTCGGAGCCCCTTCCGGCGACCACGAGGATGCGGGGCAGCGAGACCCCGTCCGGCGCCACCACGAGGAGCCGGATGGCCCGCTCCAGGTGGACGCCCCCGGGGATCGTCAGGGCGACCCCGCCGTCCCAGGCCGCGGCGTTCAGGGCCTCGAAGTAGCCGTGCGAGGCGGGAACGACCGTTCCGAAGAGCTCCTCCCCTTCCAGAGCCTCGCCCAGGGGCAGGACCCGGACCCCCGCCTCCCGGGCCGCATCCGAGCTGCGGACCTCGGGGGGAGCACCGGGGCGCAGCACCACCACCATGCCGCCGTCGGGCGGCTCCGGGATCTCCGGCATGGCCAACGGCCCCGCGGGTTCCAGGGACTCCGGCAGGAGGCGGGAGAAGTCGGTGTAGCGCCACAGGTGCCGCACGCGGTCCGGCGGCGGGGTGTCCCGGAAGGTGGCGAGCGCCTCGAGCCGCGTGTCGAGGGAGGCGTCTCCGCCCCCGGCCCGTTCCGCGGCGGCGCGCACCGCCGCCTCGTCCAGCAGCGTCGTCGTGTCGAGAGTGTGCGCCGTGTCAGCCAACGGACCCCTCCATTTCCAGCTCGATCAGGCGGTTCAGCTCCACCGCGTACTCCATGGGGAGCTCCCGGACGAAGGGCTCGATGAAGCCGTTGACGATCATGAGGCGTGCCTGGTCCTCGTCGATGCCCCGGCTCTGCAGGTAGAAGATCTGCTCGTCGGCCAGCTTGGAGACCCTGGCCTCGTGCTCCACGCGGACGTCGTCCTCGGCGATCTCCATGGTGGGGTAGGTGTCCGAGCGCGACTCGTCCCCGATGAGCAGGGCATCGCACTCCACGTTGGTCCTGCAGCCCACCGAGCCGGGCGTGATCTTCACCAGTCCCCGGTACGAGGACCGTCCCTTCCCCTTGGAGATGGACTTGGACACGATCCTCGAGGTGGTGTTGGGGGCCGCGTGGATCATCTTGGCGCCGGCGTCCTGGTGCTGGCCGGTCCCGGCGAAGGCCACGGAGAGCACCTCGCCGTGGGCGCCCTCCCCCACCAGGAGGATGGCCGGGTACTTCATGGTCATCTTGGAGCCGATGTTGCCGTCCACCCACTCCACCACGGCGTTCTCGTGGGCCTTGGCCCGCTTGGTCACCAGGTTGTAGACGTTGGTGGACCAGTTCTGGATGGTGGTGTAGCGGATGTGGGCGCCGGGCAGCGCGATGAGCTCCACCACCGCGGAGTGGAGGGAATCGGTGCTGTAGATGGGCGCCGTGCACCCCTCGATGTAGTGCACCGAGGAGCCCTCGTCCACGATGATGAGTGTGCGCTCGAACTGCCCCATGTTCTCCGCGTTGATCCGGAAGTAGGCCTGGAGCGGGATCTCCACCTTGGTGTCGGGCGGCACGTAGATGAAGGATCCGCCGGACCACACGGCGGTGTTCAGCGCGGAGAACTTGTTGTCCCCGGCCGGGATCACCGTGCCGAACCACTTCTTCACGATCTCGGGGTGCTCCCGGAGGGCCGTGTCCATGTCCGTGAAGATGACGCCCAGCTTCTCCAGGTCCTCGCGGATGGAGTGGTAGACCACCTCGGACTCGTACTGGGCCGTCACACCGGCCAGGAACTTCTGCTCGGCCTCGGGGATGCCCAGCTTGTCGAAGGTGCGCTTGATGTTCTCCGGCACCTCGTCCCAGTCCCGGGTCTGCTGCCCCTTGGGCTTGATGTAGTAGTGGATGTTCTCGAAGTCCAGCTCGGCCAGGAGCTCCTGGTTGCCCCACTTCGGCATGGGTCTCGCCAGGAAGAGGTCCAGCGCCCTGTGCCGGATCTCCCGCATCCAGTCGGGCTCGCCCTTGTAGCGGGAGATCATCTCCACCACCTCGTGGCTCAGCCCCTTGGGCGCCTTGAGGAGGTACTCCTCGGGGTCGTGGAAGCCGTACTTCTCCAGGTAGTCCTGGTTGATGTCCGTGATGGACCGGTCGGCGGTCATGCGGCACCCCCAACGGCGGCACCCTCGGGCGCCAGCCAGTCGTAGCCCCGCTCCTCCAGCTCGTGGGCCAGCTCCGGCCCCCCCGAGCGGACGATGCGGCCGTCCATGAAGACGTGGACCCGGTCGGGCCGGACGTAGTTCAGGATGCGCTGGTAGTGGGTGACCAGCAGGAGTCCCATGTGGTCGCCCGCCACCCGGTTGATCCCCTCGGACACCACCTTGAGGGCGTCGATGTCCAGGCCCGAGTCGGTCTCGTCCAGCAGGGCGAAGACGGGCTCGAGCAGCATCATCTGGAGGATCTCCAGCCGCTTCTTCTCGCCGCCGGAGAAGCCGTCGTTGAGGTAGCGGCCCATGAAGGAACGCGGGATGTCCAGTGCGGCGAACGCCTCCGTGAGCAGCTTCCGGAACTCCCGCACGGGGATCTCCTCGCCCCGGCGGGCCGAGATGGCGGCCCGGAGGAAGTTCGCCACGCTCACCCCCGGCACTGCCACGGGGTACTGGAAGCTCAGGAACATGCCCCGGCGGGCCCGCTCGTCCGGGCTCATCTCCGAGACATCCTCACCGAGGAGGGTGATCCTCCCCTCCACCCTGTAGCCGGGGTGCCCCATGAGCGCGGCGGCGAGGGTTGACTTCCCCGAGCCGTTGGGCCCCATGAGCGCGTGCTTCTCGCCCGCACGAACCTCGAGCGTCACGCCCTTGACGATCTCCTTGTCCTCGACGAAAACGTGCACGTCCTCGCAGGAAAACACCACCTCGTTCTTCACGTCGATACTCCTTCGCTGGTTCTCCCGTCGGCCACGAGAACGGGAAGCTCCTCGCCTCCCCGCCCCTCCCGGCTCCCGGAGCTGAGTGCGTCCACGTGCCGCCGGACCGAGGCCTCCCCGGCCAGGACGTCCGCAAGCGTCGTCCCCGACAGCACGCGCATCATCATGGTCTCGATGTACTGCCACACGGGACGGATCCCGCAGGCATCCTCGTGGGGGCAGGTCCGGTCGTCGGGCGGATCCATCCCCTGGCAGAACCGCCCCTCGAAGAGCGGCTCGCCCACGGACCGGAGCACCTCGCCCACGGAGATCTCCTCCGGCCGGCGCGCCAGGGTGTAGCCGCCGTTCCGGCCGCGCTCCGCCCGGACCAGGCCGGCCCGGCGCAGCCCGAGCAGGACCTTGGCCACCGTGGGCTCCGGCAGGTTCTCCGCCGCCGAAAGCTCGCCCACGGTGAGCTGGCCGCCGTGCGCCGCCAGGCGCATCACCAGCCGCAGTCCGTGTTCCTCGCTCCTGCTGATCTGCACCGCTTCCCCCTGCCGTGGGACCCTCGCCCCCTTCCGGCACCCGGGAAAACCTGAAATCCGGATCAGGAATTCCGGATTTCATGCCCCCGGCATCCGCCCGAGAAGATAAACTCTCGTGAAACTTTTCGCAACCTCGTGTTCCCGTAACGCCCCGGGATGCTCTTCCCGGGAGCAGAAGCCATGCGGATTCCGAATCTTCACGTCCTGCACCCGCCTGGCCCCCGGAGGTCCGGTTGACGCTCCCGTAAGGGGCCGTTAGGATGCGTCTTGTGAAAATGGCCACATGGGGGAGGGTTCATGGCCAGCCAGTTCGTACCGGTCATCGTGGTCCTCGGGTTCGGTGTCATCCTCTCCGCGGGCCTGCTGGGCGTCGCGGCTCTCATGGGCCAGCGATCCCGGAGCGCATCGCCCCTCAAACGTCAGACCTTCGAGAGCGGCGTTCCCCTTCTCGACCGTGCCCAGAAGCGGATCCCCGTCAAGTTCTACATGGTGGCCCTGGTCTTCGTGGTGCTGGACGTGGAGGTCGCCTTCCTCTACCCCTGGGCGGTGACCTACCGGAGCCTCCTCGCGGAGCACGCCATCGTCGTGCTCGTGGACATGCTCGTCTTCATCCTCTTGCTGGCGTTCGTCTACGTCTTCCTGTGGAGGAAGGGCGTCTTCGACTGGAACCGGAGGCCCCCCCTGTCCACCACATCCGACGAGGAGCGGTGACATGACACTCGCTCGAACCCGACCGCTGACCGTGGCACCTCCCGACACACTGGCCGATGTGAGCTTCGACGAGGCCATGGAGGCCCGGATCGAGGAGATCCTGGCGAAGTACCCCACCAGGCAGGCGGCCCTCCTCCCGCTGCTCTGGCTCTGCCAGGACCGCTGGGGCTGGATCTCCCCGGGCGTCATGCGTGCGGTGGCCGCCCGCCTCGACCTCGCTCCGGCCCACGTGGCCGGCGTGGTGACCTTCTACACCATGTATCAGACGACTCCCCCCGGGAAGTACCTCCTCCAGGTGTGCACCACGCTGTCCTGCCAGCTCTGCGGCACCTCGGGCCTGGCGGAGCACCTCAGGGAGAAGCTGGGCATCGGATTCGGTGAGACCACGCCCGACGGACGCTTCACGCTGCTCGACGTCCAGTGCCTGGGCGCCTGCGGGGAGGCCCCCGTGATCCAGGTGAACAACGACTACTACACCGGGATGACCCCCGAGAAGCTCGACGAGCTCCTCGACGGGCTCCAGTGACCGGTGGGGGCACGATGAAACCGATCCTTCTGAGAGCACGCGGCGAGGAGAACTCGCGCTCCATCAATACCTACCTCAGGCTCGGAGGGTACGCGGCGCTGAAGAGGGCGCTCATCATGGATCCGGCCGACGTTCGCGAGGAGGTGAAGAACTCCGGCCTGAGGGGGCGCGGCGGCGCCGGGTTCCCGGCCGGGGTGAAGTGGGGCTTCGTCCCGCAGAGCACCACCAGGCCCAGGTACCTCATCTGCAATGCGGACGAGTCCGAGCCCGGCACCTTCAAGGACCGGGAGATCATCCACACCGAGCCCCACATGCTCCTGGAGGGCATCATCATCGCCTCCTACGCCATCGGGGCCAACACCGCCTACATCTACATCCGTGGCGAGTTCTGGACGGAGGCCGAGATCCTGGAGCGAGCCATCGCGGAGGCCTGCCGGAAGAAGTACCTGGGGAAGGACATCCTGAGGACGGGCTTCGACATCGACATCCATGTCCACCGCGGCGCAGGCGCCTACATCTGCGGTGAGGAGACGGCGCTCATCGAGTCCATCGAGGGCAAGCGGGGCCAGCCCCGCCTCAAACCCCCCTTTCCCGCCGTGGTGGGCCTCTTCGGGTGCCCCACCGTGGTCAACAACGTGGAGACCCTGGCCTGCGTCCCCCACATCATCGAGCATGGGGCCGAGTGGTTCGCCGGGATCGGCAGGGACGTCCGGAACTCCGGGCCCAAGCTCTACGGCGTCTCGGGCCACGTGGAGAAGCCCGGGGTCTACGAGCTCCCCATGGGCACCACGTTCCGGGAGATCATCTACGAGCACGCCGGGGGGATCCGCGGAGGGAAGAAGCTCAAGGCCTTCATCCCCGGCGGGTCCTCCTGCCCCGTCCTGCCGGCGGACAGGGTGGACATCCCCGCGGACTTCGACTCGGTGGCGGAGGCCGGCTCCATGCTGGGCTCCGGCGGCATCATCGTCATGGACGAGACCGTGGACATGGTGTGGGCACTGGAGAACCTCCTCACCTTCTACGCCCACGAGTCCTGCGGCCAGTGCACACCCTGCCGGGAGGGCTCGGACTGGGCCCTGGACATCGTCCGGCGGATCCGTGCGGGCCACGGCCAGCCCCGTGACCTGGAGGCGCTGGAACGGATCTCACGCCACGCCAGCCAGGGCATGACCATCTGCCCGCTGGGCGACGCCTTCTGCGGGCCCATCGCCAGCTTCCTGAAACATTTCCGTCACGAGTTCGAGGACTACATCGCCAGGGCCGAGCCCCTGCCGCCGAAGAAGCTGCCGGTGCTGCCGGTGCGTTCGGACAGGGGTCCGTTCGGGATCTAGGAGCACGCATGGTTACGGTCACCATTGACGGACGAGAGGTCCAGGTCGCCGAGGGCACGAACCTCGTGGAGGCTGCACGGAAGGCGGGGATCGACATCCCGACCTACTGCTATCACCCCGGCCTCAGCGTGGTGGGCCAGTGCCGGATCTGCTTCGTGGAGGTGGAGGGGGCCCCGCGGCTCGTCACCGCCTGCTCGACCCCGGTGAACGACGGCATGGTGGTCCACACCGCCAGCGACCGGGTCCGTGAGGCCCGTGCCGCGGTCATGGAGTTCCTCCTGGAGAACCATCCCCTGGACTGCCCGGTCTGCGACCAGGCCGGGGAGTGCATGCTGCAGGACTACTCCTTCGAGCACGGTCTCGACACCACCCACATGGTGGACGAACGGCGGCGGTACCCGGGCATGGAGCGCCGTCTCATCGGCCCCCACGTGGTCCAGAACCAGAACCGGTGCATCCACTGCACCCGGTGCATCCGGTTCACGCGGGAGATCTCGGAGACCTCCGACCTGGCCATGATGAAGCGGGGCAACCACGCCTACATCGACACCTTCGACGGCGAGCCCCTGGACAACCCGTGGTCGGCCTGTGTCGCCGACGTGTGCCCGGTTGGCGCCCTGACGGTGAAGGAGTTCCGGTTCCGGGCCAGGGTCTGGCACCTGGAGGAGACCCCCTCGGTCTGCTACGGCTGCAGCATCGGCTGTGCCATCGAGGTGGGTCACCACAAGGGGGTCGTCCACCGCTTCAGGCCCCGCCACAACCCCGAGATCAACGGCTGGTGGATGTGCGACCACGGACGTTTCCTGGCGGAGGAGCTCAACGGGCGCGACGTGGACCGCCCGCTGCTCCGCACCGGCGCCGGGGAGGCGGCGGCCACGTCCTGGGACGCGGCACTCCAGTGGTTCGTGGAGAAGGCCTGCAGGGATGGCGGACCTCGCGTGGTGGCCTCGGCCAACCTCACCAACGAGGCCCTCTTCCTGGTCAAGCGGATCTTCCAGGACGAGCTGGGGGCCCGGGTCGTGGTCCCGGTGGACCCCGGGGAGCCCCGGAAGATCAAGAACGCCCACGGTCAGTGGGTGGAGAGCGCCGACGCCCACCCCAACGCCTCCGGCGCCCGGCTCATGGGCCTCCATCTGGTGGACGGCCGCGAGCTCGAGGCCTTCCTCGGCGAGGGCGGCGGCCCGGTCCTCGTGGTGGACGCCGGGGCCCACCCCTGGCTCGGGACAGAGGAGGCGGCCAGGACCGTGTCCGGCCAGACGGTCGGGGCGATCGCCATGGTCCACACACCGCTCACGAGACAGGCGGCCGCGGTGCTGCCCTCGGCCTCGTGGATCGAGACCGAAGGCACCGTGACCTCCTCCACGGGCCGTGTGCAGCTCATCCGGCGCGGCCTGTGGCCCGGTGGCGAGAGCCGGCCGGTCTGGGAGATCCTGACGCTGCTCGCGAGACGGCTGGAGGTGGACCTCGGGCTGCCCACACCCGTCACCCCACGCCGGATCTTCGAGGAGCTCACCGCCCGGGTGCCCGGATTCGCCGGCATGACCTACCGGAGGTTCACCACCGAACCCGGCATTCCCGTGATCGAGGAGGTCGCCGATGTGGGTTGATCTGATCGTCACCGTGATCAAGGTGCTCGTCGTCTCCACGGTGCTGCTGACGGGCGTGCCGATCATGGTGTGGGTGGAGCGCCGCGGCTCGGCCATGATCCAGGACCGCCTGGGGCCCAACCGCGTGGGCCCCATGGGCCTGCTCCAGCCGGTTGTGGACGCCGTGAAGCTCATGACCAAGGAGGACCTGACCCCCGAGGGCGTCACCGGGACCAACCGTTTCCTCTACCTCCTGGCCCCGGCCATCGCCCTGGTGGTGGCGGTGTCCACCTTCATCGTGGTCCCCTTCGGCTACGACCCGGGCCTGGAGCTCTTCGGCCACGCCATCGGCGGCTTCGTGGTGGCCCCGGACCTCGACCTGGGGATCCTCTACCTGTTCGCGGTGGGCTCCCTGGGGGTGTACGCCCTGGTCCTTGCGGGCTGGGGATCCAACAACAAGTACTCGCTGCTGGGCGGCATCCGCGCCTCGGCCCAGATGATCTCCTACGAGCTGGCCATGGTGATCTCCGTGGTGGGCGTCCTCATGGTGACCGGCTCCTTCTCGCTCGACGACGTGGTGCTCCACCAGGCCGGCACATGGTTCGGCTTCATCCCGAAGTGGAACGTGATCCCCCAGCTCATCGGGGCCATCACCTTCATGGTGGCGGTGTTCGCCGAGACCAACCGCCTCCCCTTCGACATGGTGGAGGCCGAGGCCGAGCTGGTGGTGGGGTACCACACCGAGTACTCCTCCATGCGCTTCGCCTCGTTCTTCATGGCCGAGTACATCAACATGATCACGGCCTCCTCCCTCATCGTGGTGCTGTTCTTCGGGGGATGGACGCTCCCCGGGATCGCGACCCCGGGAGGCTGGCTCGGCGCCCTGGCCACCATCGGGATCTTCGCGGCCAAGGTGGCCTTCTTCCTGTGGTTCTTCGTCTGGGTGCGGTGGACCCTCCCCCGCTTCCGCTTCGACCAGCTCATGGCCCTGGGGTGGAAGTGGATGATCCCCCTGGCCGTGCTCAACTTCCTCTGGGTCGGCGTCGCCATGGCGCTGGGGTACCTCTAGGAGGCCGCCGATGGTGACCTACGTCTTTCTCGTGGCAGCGGCCATGGCCATCGTCTTCGCCCTGGTGGCCATCATGCACCGGAGCCCCGTGGTGAACGTGCTCGCGCTCATCATGGTGTTCCTCGCGCTGGCCGTGATCTACGCCGTGCTGGGCATGGACTTCCTGGCTGCCATCCAGATCATCGTCTACTCCGGCGCGGTGCTCGTCCTGTTCCTCTTCGTGATCATGCTGCTCAACATCCGGAAGGTGGAGCGCTTCGGCTCGGGCCGTCCGCTCCAGGCCTTCCTGGGCGCCGCCGCGAGCATCGGCGTCGGCATGGGCGTGATCCTCGCGGCCCGCCAGCTGGCCCCGAGCTTCGGCGAGGTCATCGAGGGGGCGGAGAAGGGCACGGCCATCCCGCTGGGCAAGGCCCTGCTCACCACCCACCTCTTCGCGTTCGAGCTCATCTCCGTGGTGCTCATGGCGTCGCTCATCGGCGCCTGGGTCCTCGCACGGAAGGAGGACTCATGATCCCGATCCCCCACACCTGGGTCCTGCTGCTCTCGGCCGTGCTCTTCATGATCGGGTCCATGGGAGTGCTGCTCCGCAGGAACGGCATCGCCATCTTCCTCTCCCTGGAGATCATGCTCAACTCGGCCAACCTCGTGTTCGCCGCCTTCGCACTCAAGCTCGCCCACGAGGGCCAGATGGCCGCGGCGGCCGCCGGGCAGCTCTTCGTGTTCTTCATCATCGCCGTGGCGGCCGCCGAGGCCGCCGTGGGCCTCGCGCTCTTCATCGCCATCCACCGACTCAAGGAGTCCATCGACGTGGACCGCCTGAACATCCTTCGCTGGTAGGAGGACCGCATGCTCGGCTCCCTGTGGATCATTCCGATTCTGGCGCTCACCGGGTTCGCGCTGAACCTCCTGGCGGGCTGGCTCAAGGCCAGGAAGGCCGTGGTCACACTCATCGGCGTCGGCGCCATCGGTGCGGCCACCGCTGCGGCCTTCGTGGCACTGTGGCAGTACCTCCACCAGCCCCAGGCCGTGCTGGTGGAGCGCTACTTCACCTGGATCTCCGCCGGCAGGTTCGAGATCAACGCCTCCTTCCAGCTGGATCCGCTCTCGGCCGTGATGCTGGCCTTCGTCACCTTCGTGGGCTTCCTGATCCACGTCTACTCCATCGGCTACATGCACGGGGAGACCGACGCCGGCTACGCACGCTACTTCGCCTACCTGAACCTGTTCATGTTCTCCATGCTGGTGCTC
>JAMOWA010000023.1 GCA_027061805.1 Thermoanaerobaculia bacterium
GCGTCCCCGCCCGCCCCGGCCTCGGACCAAGCGGCCTGCGCCCGCCCCCTCCGGGGCGCGCTGCGGGATGGCCCCGGGGCGCCTTCCGTCCGGCCCCCTCCCCGCAGCAGGCCTTCCTCGGGGGGGGCGCTCCTCGCGTGCACGGCCAGGGACACGGCCGTGGCCTCGATCGTCCCCTTCATTCTGTCTGAGTGAAGTGGACGCAGGGCCGCCTCCACCCCTGTCATCCTGAGCGGAGGCCCGAAGGGCCGGAGTCGAAGGATCTTCCCCGCCATTGAACCCCGCATCGGATCCCCGGCCCCGACCGTGACCCTGCCCGTGTCCGTGCCCGTGTCCGTGACCGTGACGGCCTGCCGCGCCTGCGGTGCGTGTCGCCGTGCCGGGCGGACGCGAGCGTCCGCCGCCCCGGCTCCACACCCCTCCGGGGCTTCGCCCCTCCGCGGGCCGGAGGGTGTGCAGGGGAGGTTGGCGGAAACGAAGGTTCTCCCGAGAGTGTAGGCGCGTCCTTCAGGGCGCGTCCCCAGCTCCATCCGGACGCTGAAGAGCACCGGGCCGTGGTGTTCTCCCCCTCACCCCTGGCCTCGGCCCTTCTCCGGGTTCCAGCGGCCGTGGCCGTGCTGTCGCACGGTCCCGCCGTCCTCCTCCGGCGAGGCAGGACGGCTTCGCAGCCGGGATGGACTTCGGCCTCGCCGGAGTGCGGGCGGGCCGCCTCCCACGATGGCGGGCCACTTCTCCGGATGTTCTTCCCGTGCGGAGCCCGGCACGCGCCGCCGGGCTTGACCTTCTTCGGGTGGGCGGGGGCCGTCCTCACTTCCTCACCTCTTCACCGGGTGGGTGGGCGGAAGTGGCCGCCGCCCTCCGCCGCCGACTCCCGGGCCGTGTACCATGCCGCCGTGCACCACGACGGCTTCTTCGCGGACCGGCCGTCCTCGCTCGACCCCTACGTTCCCGGGGACTCCGGATTCCCCCCACGGTGCACGTCGGCCGGCCTGTGCCTCTTCCGGAGCCCTGACAGCAGCTCCAGGTCGAGGATCCGGAAGAGCTCCGGGAGCCTGTGGATGGGGAGCCCCACCACGGTGTGGGGGTGGCCGTCCACGCGGGCCACCAGAAGTCCGCCGACGCCCTGGACGGCGTAGGCGCCGGCCTTGTCCATGGGCTCGCCCGTGGCCACGTACCACGCGAGCAGTTCCCGGTCCGCGGGCAGGAGCTCCACGACGGCCGTGTCCACGAGGCCGGCCGCCTCGCCGTCCCGGACCAGCGCCACCCCGGTGTGGACCTGGTGGGTCCGGCCGGCCAGCCGCTCCAGCATGGCGAGGGCCTCTCCGGGGTTCCCGGGCTTGCCGAGGATGGCGCCGTCCAGGGTCACCACGGTGTCTGCCGCCAGGACGAGGCAGCCGGGGTGGCGCCGCGCCACCTCGCCGGCCTTGTCGCGGGCGGCCCTCCCGGCGAACTCCAGGGGGTCCTCTTCAGGGTGCGGCGACTCGTCGACCCCGGCCGGCACCACGCGGTGCTCCAGTCCCAGCATGTCCAGCAGGCGGCGACGCCGGGGCGAGGCGCTGGCCAGGATGAGGGGAGGTGGGGCCGTCAGCGGCACACCTCCACGATGACCACGGACTCGTGGCGGTCCAGGATCTTCACGGGTGCACCATTCTCCACCGCAGACCCGTCGTGGGACTTCGCCGCCAGTTTCACGTGACATCCCCCCACGTCCACCTCGATCTGGCCGAAGCCACGCTCCGGGATGCGGCGGACCACGATGGCGGTGGCTCCCTGGCACCTGAGCCCGCGCTGGGGATCGCAGGCCCTGCAGAGCCAGGCCCTGAGGATGAGCGCCCCCACAACACCCACCGCCGCGGCCACGAGGATCTCGCGGCGCGGCGCCAGGTCGGTGGTGCCGTGGAGCACCAGGGAGGTGAGGCCGAACATGGTGAAGAAGGAGATGATGACGTCGGCGCGGGGTGTCTGGAGGCCGGCCCAGTGTTCGGCCGTGGGGAGGACGATGCCGTCGCAGAGCTGGCTGGGGTGGAGGATCCGTCGCACCAACCCGGTCACCAGGGCCAGGGTGAACCCCAGGAGGAACACCAGGAGATAGAAGAAGGCCAGGGTCACGCCCCGAGTATACTCGATCCGACGTTCATGTATCGCCTCCCAGGGACGTTCTCCACTCCGGATCCCGGAATTCCCCGGGGAGCCTGTCCGTCATGTCGTCCGGGACCGGGGCGGCGATCCCGAGGCGCTCGCCCGTGCCGGGGTGCGGCAGCTCCAGGAAGGCCGCGTGCAGCATGGGGCGGGGGACCTCCGCCGTGCCGCCGCCGTAGAGCCGATCCCCGAGGACGGGATGGCCGGCGGCGGCGAGGTGGACCCGCACCTGGTGGGTCCTGCCGGTCAGCGGCCGGCAGACGACCACGGTGGTGTCCCCGGGCCCCGGCAGCAGGGGGCGGATCCTCGTGACGGCGACACGGCCCCCCGCGTGGGTCCGGAACCGCCAGGTGTGGGCCGGGTCGCGGGAGATGGGCTTGTCCACGACCAGGGGCTCCGGCGCCATCCGGCCGCGCACGATGGCCAGGTAGAGGCGGAGCACCGTGCCGGAGGCCCAGGCCCTGGAGAGCGGCCCCATGGCCGCGGGTTGCCGGGCGAAGAGGAGGACACCACTGGTGAGCCGGTCCAGTCGGTGGACCAGGCGGAGGTACGGCCGCCGGCCCGCCGCCAGGGCCAGCTGGAGCAGGAGGCGCTCGTCCGCCGGGTGCTCGTCCTCCGGCATGGTCCCGGAGGCCTGGGACAGCACGCCAGCGGGCTTGTCCACGGCCACGATCCATCCGTCCTCGTGGAGCAGGTCCACCGGGGGCGGTGGTTCGAGGGTGGTCCGGACCGTCCCGGGCTCCACCAGCAGCTCCACCACGTCTCCCGTCTCGAGCGTCCGGGACAGGACCCGTGACGGCCGGCCGTTCCTCCAGAGCCGGCCCTCGGCGGCCAGGCGGCGGGCGGCGCGGCGCGACAGGTCGGTGGCGGCGGCCACGAAGCGGTCCAGGCGCTCGCCGGCGAGAGAGGCCGGGACGGCGAGCCGTACGACACCCGGAGGGTGCCCGGTCACGAGGGCATGCGGCGGGGAAGGACCACCGTGACAGTGGTGCCCCGCCCCGGTGTGGACTCGAGGTGCACCTCGCCCCCGGAGGCCCGGATCAGTTTTCGCGCCGTGGAGAGCCCCAGGCCCGCACGTCCCTCGTGCTGGGGGAAGAAGGGATCGAAGACGTGCTCGACCAGCGCGGGATCGATGCCCGGTCCCCGGTCGGCGACCGTGATGTCCACCCTGTCCTCTCCGGACGCCGTGCCCAGGAGCCGGACCCGATGAGGGGGTGGAGTCTGCTGGATCGCGTTGTCCAGGATGCGCTCGAGCGAGACCCGGACGGCCTCGGGGTCCCATTCCACCACCAGGCCGGACTCCTCCACGTGGACCTCCACCTCGGCGGGCTCCAGACGCTCGCCCTTCGTGTAGACCTCGGCAAGACGGTGGAGGAACGGTCCGAGCTCCACCGTGCGGGGCTCGAGGTCCACCGGCCGTCCGAAGAGCAGCATCTCCTCGATGAAGTCCTCCATCCGCTTGAGGCTGCCGTACAGGGCGCGGGCCTCCGGGCTGTCCGTGGAACGGAGCAGCATCTCGGCCTTCAGGAGGGCGGCGAACAGCGGGTTGCGCAGGGCGTGCGCCACGGAGTTGGCCAGCCACTCCGCGTCGGAGATCGTGGTACCGGGGGATTCGGGTTCCACCATGCCGGGGTTCCTTCCGCCTACATCTCGGGACGGATCACGGAGGTGGCCGGGAGGGCGCGGGTGCGGGCCCAGGACCGGATGGCCTTGAGCTGCTCCTCCATGGTCTTCGAGAGCGGGATGATCTTGCCGAAGGACGCCAGGAGAGCGTTCTGGGTGATCTCGGTGCCCTGGGCGTGGGCGCTGATACGGGCGGAGATCACAGCCTGCTCGATCTCCGCACCGTTCCATCCTCGCGTGGCCGAGGCCAGGAGGATGAGGTCGAGCTTCGCGGGATCCATCCCCTGCCGCTTGAGGTGGATGGAGAGGATCTCCTTGCGCTCCTCCTCGTTGGGGAGGTCCACGAAGAAGACCTGGTCGAAGCGTCCCTTGCGGATGATCTCCGCGGGCAGGAGGTGGATCCGGTTGGCCGTGGCGGCCACGAAGACCTCGGCCCGGTGCTCCTGCATCCAGGTGAGGAAGGTGGAGAAGATCCGGGTCATGGAGCCGGACTCGCCCTCGTGGTAGCCGGCCACGCCCATCTCGATCTCGTCGATCCACAGCACGGCGGGGGCCACGGCCTCCACGGCCTGGAGCGCCCGGTGGAAGACCCACTCGGCCGAGCCGTGGACCCCGGCGAAGACCAGGTTCATGTCCAGCCGGAAGAGGGGGAGCTTCCACTCCTGCGCGATGACCTTCACGGCCAGGCTCTTGCCGCATCCCGACATGCCCATCAGGAGGACCCCCTTGGGGATGGGGAGACCGGAGCGGCGGGCGTCGGCGGTGAAGAGGCTCGACCGCTCCTGGACCCAGGCCTTCAACTGGTCCAGGCCGCCGATGGCGGAGAGGTCCTGGTCGGCGGGCACGAATTCCAGGATGCCCTCCTTGCGGGTAATCTGCTCCTTCTCGGCCACCACGTCGCGGAGAAACTCATCGTCCAGGGCGACGTGCCGGGCCAGCAGGCGGCGGAGCAGGTGCTCCACCTCGGTGAGGCTCATGCCCTTCAGCGCGGTCACCAGGTGGTCCACCGTCCCGTCGGCGGGTTTCCGGTCGCCGGCCATCTCCATGACCGTCCCCCGGACCTCGCTCTCCTCGGGGAAGAGCGAGATCACCACGTAGGACAGCGGCCGGAGCGACTCGGGGAGGTTCCCCGATGCGGTGAGGAGGAAGAGGAACCTCCCCGTGTTCCTCACGGTCATGGCGGTGTCTCGCAGGCGCCGGAGGACCTTCCGGTCCCCCAGGAGGCTGTCGAGGTCCTTGAAGACGTAGAACCCCTGGGGGCCCTCCCGTGCCACCCAGGAGAGGGCGTCCAGGGGATCCTCGTTGCCGGAGGGGCCGCCGTCGAGGAAGCCGTCCACGCAGTTCCAGGTGGTGACCGGCAGCGGCTCGGGCCGGGCGGAGCGGGCGAACCGGTGGAGCAGGCGCTCCAGGCGTTCCTCCTCCGCACTGACCAGGAAGGTGAGGGGATAGGCCGATGCCAGCGCCGTCTTGATCTGCTCCACCGTGGATCGCATCATCCCCATTGTAGCTGAACCTGTCGTCCCTTCCCGGCCTGCGGGGGGCTCCCTGAACGGCGGCGTGTATACTTCGCAGGTGGAACAGCAGGTCGCCGCGCTCGTCACCTGGCTCGAGCCCAACGCCCTCTGGGTGGTCCTGGTCCTTCCGATGGTGATCCGCATCGTGGGCCACTGGCTCCCCGAGGAGGTCTTCATGCTGGCGGTGGGCGCCATGGCGGCCCGTGCCGCCTCCCCGGTGGACGCAGCGCTGCTGCTGGGCGCGGCCTTCCTGGGACACCTGGCGACCGACCAGGCCATGTTCTTCGGGGGTACATGGCTGCGACCGCGGCTCGCCCGGTTCCCGCGGCTGGACGAGAGGCTCCTGCGGGTCAGCGACCGGCTGCAGGGCTCGTCGCTCGCCCTGCTCACCCTGGTGCCCGCCAGGGTGCTGCCCCTGGGGCGAGGGGCGTGGCTGGCGGGGTGCGGGATGGCGCGGGTCGGCTGGCCGCGGTTCCTCGCGGTGGACGTGCTCGCGCTGCTCACCCACGTGGCCGTCTGGTGCGGGCTCGGCTGGTGGATGGGCGGCAACACGGCCCGCCTCGCCACGGCTGACGCGCTGGGCGCGGCAGCGGGCTGGACCGCCACGGCCCTCGTGGTGGCGGTGGTCGGCGTGCTGACGTGGCGCCGGCGGGAGTCGTGGCAGCCCGAGGTGGCGGCCCGCGTCCAGGCCCTCAGGGAACGCTGGCTGTAGCGGCTTCCCGGGTGCGGACGGCCGGTCCATCATCCATCCATACGGTTCCTGGTTGTTCCGGCGATGACCGGACGCCTCCCGGCGGGCGGCGGTTCCGGCGGTGGAGAGGACGGAACGGAGTGCTACAATGCGCCGCCACAACAGGATCAATAGGATCAATCCTTCCTGCGCCAACTGGAGGTCGCCATGAGGATTCCGTCCCTGATGCTCAAGCAGCTGTACACCTTCGGGAGCCTGGAGAACACCGCCGAGGGTGTCCGGTTCTCCCTCAAGAACCGACTCGGCGATGCCCGGCTCATGGAGCTGCGGGCCGTGGAGGTGGACGGCATCGCCGTGCCGCCGGACCAGATCGGGCTCCACCTGGAGGATGGCAGGGTCATCGCGGGGACCGACGTCACCGCCGACAACCCCATCCCCTTTCCCCTCAAGCAGGTGGTGAGCATCCTGCTGAAGGAGCGGAAGCTCGACAAGGGCAAGCACGAGCTGGTGATCCGCTTCGTGGCGGACCCCTTCGGCGAGCTGGCCATCAAGGTCAAGGACGCCATCAGGGACCGCACGGCCCGGCCGGTGATGGTGCCCTACAGCAAGGAGCACAACTACGAGCCCGAGATCATCTCCAGGCGGCAGCGCTTCGTGGAGGAGTTCACAGGGGCGAAGCTGGAGCACATCCCCCGGTATTCCTTCGATCCCCACGTGACCGAGGGCAACATCGAGAACTTCACCGGCGTCGCGCAGGTCCCCATCGGATTCGCGGGGCCACTGAAGGTGAACGGCGAGCATGCGCGGGGTGAGTTCCTGATCCCGCTGGCCACCACCGAGGGAACGCTCGTGGCCTCCTACAACAGGGGCATGAAGGTGCTGAACCTGTCGGGCGGCGTGCTCTGCACCGTGGCCGACGACAAGATGCAGCGGGCGCCCGTGTTCATCTTCGACTCGGCGCGGGACGCCCGGGACTTCAGGGACTGGGTGAACGAGAACATCGACGAGATCCGGCGGGTGGCCGAGGCCACCTCCAGCGTGGCCAGGCTCGAGTACATCGACATCTACCTGGCCAACCGGTTCGCCTACCTGAGGTTCAACTACCAGACCGGCGACGCCGCCGGCCAGAACATGGTGGGGCGGGCCACCTTCGCCGCCTCCAGCTGGATCCTGGAGAACGCCCCCAACATCCGGCGCTTCTTCCTGGAGTCGAACCTGGCCACCGACAAGAAGGCCTCCCAGATCAACCTCATGCGGACCCGCGGCAAGCGGGTGACCGCGGAGGTGACCATCCCGAGGGAGGTCCTCATCGAGAACATGCGGGTGGAGCCGGAGAGCCTGGCCTACCACTTCAACGTGGCCAACGTGGGCTCGATCCTCTCGGGCGCCAACAACAACGGCCTGCACTCGCCCAACGGCATCACGGCCATGTTCATCGCCACCGGCCAGGACGTGGCCAACGTCTCCGAGTCCTCGGCGGGGATCCTCTACACGGAGCTCACCCCCGAGAAGGACCTCTACATCTCCATCACCATCCCCTCGCTCATCGTGGCCACCCACGGCGGGGGGACGGGACTTCCCACCCAGCGGGAGTGCCTGGAGGTCCTGGGTTGCTGGGGCAAGGGCAAGGTCAGGAAGCTGGCCGAGATCGTGGCCGGCGTGGTCCTGGCGGGGGAGATCTCCCTGGCGGCGGCCATCTCGTCGCTGGACTGGGTCTCGAGCCACGAGGAGTACGGCCGCAACCGCTGAACCGGACCGGGTGGGAGCGCCCGGCGGGCTGCGTACCGGGAGGTTTTCCTGTAGGCTGATCCCATGACCCGGGAACCCGTGGTGGCGGCTGCGGAGGCGGAGGCGCCGGACCGGCAGGTCCGGGCAGTGCCGCGGGCCCGTGCCACCGGGAGGGCGCCGGGCCTGCTCCGCCGGATGGCGCAGACCTGGCGTCACGTCCTGGGCCTTGCCGCGGGGGGGCTGACAGCCTGGGTCCGCAGGAGGCGGGCGGAGCCCGGGCCGCGCGGGGCCGCCTACCCGCTGGCCCGCGTGGCCTCCGTCCTGGTGTACCCCTTCCTGGACCACGACATCGTGGACCAGCCGTTCCCCGTCCAGCTCCGTCGCCGGCTGGAGCTGCTGGGGCCCACCTACGTGAAGTTCGGGCAGATCCTCAGCCTGCGGACGGACCTCCTCCCCGACGCCGTGACCGTGGAGCTCCGCAACCTGCTGGACTCCCTGCCGGCGGCCCCCTGGGAGGAGATCCGGGCCATCATCGAGGCGGATCTGGGGGTGGCCCTGGAGGAGGCCTTCCGGACCGTGGAGACCGAGCCCCTGGGATCGGCCTCCATCGCCCAGACCCACCGGGCCGTCACCGTGGAGGGCGACGACGTGATCCTCAAGGTGGTGAAGCCCGGGATCCGGTCACTCCTGAAGCGGGATGGCGTGCTCCTGAGGATCGTGGGGCGGCTCCTGGAGATGGTGGTGCCCCAGTACCGGCCCCTCAACGTCATCGAGGAGTTCATCGAGTACACCCTCCGCGAGGTGGACATGGTCCGGGAAGCGGACAACGCCGAGACCTTCGCGGCGAGCTTCCGGGACCTGAAGGACCACATCGTCTTCCCCAGGGTCTACCGGGAGTGGTCCGGCCGCAACGTGCTGTGCCTGGAGTTCATGGACGGCGTACGCCCGGACAGCCTGGAGGCCCTGGGCCTGAGCGAGGAGGACCGCCGGGAGCTCATCGACGTGGGGGCCGAGGTGGTGGTCCGGATGCTCTACCGGGACGGGTTCTTCCACGCGGACCTCCACCCCGCCAACATCCTCGTGCTCCCCGGCCCGCGCCTGGCCTTCCTGGACCTGGGCATGGTGGGACGCCTGGACTCGAGGCTCCGGCGCCTGCTGCTCTACTACTACTACTGCCTGGTCATCGAGGACTATGAGAACGCCTCGCGCTACCTGGCGGCCGTGGCGCAGCCCACGGCCGGCAGCGACCCCGCCGGCTTCCGCAAGGAGGTGGAGGACATCTCCCGCCGCTGGCGGCGGGCTCGCCGGGTGGAGGACTTCTCCCTCGCCCAGCTGATCCTGGAGTCCGTGCGGCAGGGGGGCCGGTACCGCATGTACTTCCCCGTGGAGATGGTGCTCATGGTGAAGGCCCTGGTCACCTACGAGGGGGTGGGCATGCTGCTCGATCCGGGCTTCAACGTGGCCGAGGTGACCCACCGCCACGTGGTGACGCAGTTCCGCCACCAGTTCAGCCCCCTGTGCCTGGCCCGGGAGGGGATCCGCAGGGCGCCCGACCTCATGGACGCCTTCATCAGCCTGCCCACCCTGGTGACCGAGGGGCTCCGCCTGGTGGAGAGCCGCAAGACCCGGCGGGAGAGCAGGCCGTTCTCCGGGACCGGCGGCATCCTCTACGGGGGCTTCTGCCTCCTGGCCGGCTCCGTGCTGGCCGTGGGCGGCGCCCCCTGGCCCGCGTGGACCATCCTCCTCGCCCTCGGCGGCCTGATCCCCATCCTGGCCGGCAGGGGGGAGTGACCGGGATCAACGGGGACCGCCCGGGGCCGGGCAGGGGAGCACGGGCGCAGGGGAGCAGGGGAGCACTTCATCCCACGCCTGCCGGGCGCACTGCAGCAACCGGATGGAGCTGGGGGCGCGCCCTGAAGGACGCGCCTACACCAGGATTGCCAATCCCCCCCTCATGATCCTGCCAATCCTCGGAATCCGTGGTTCTCCACTCCCGCACGGGTGAGCAGGGGTGCAGAGGCGCAGGGGAAAACGTGTCGTGGGCAGGGCCGAGGTCGAGGGCACGGTCAGGGTCACGGCCACGGTCAGGGACAGGGACGGGGAAGGGGTCCCCGGCACGGGCAGGGGAGCGGGGGAGAACGCGCCGCACCCACCCTTGACATTCACACCACAGGTGCTTCATTCGTTTCACGTTTCACGTTTCACGTTTCACGTTTCACGTTTCACGTTTCACGTTTCACGTTTCACGTTTCACGTTTCACGTTTCACGAACGGACGGACGGGCGGCCTACCAGCTCTCCTTGATCCTCCGGAGCTGGCGGCGCTCCTTCTTCTTGGGCGCACCCGCACCGCGGGGGCGGCGGGGCAGCCGGGCCATCTTCTGGAGGCGGCGCAGCTCGAGCTCCTCGGGGGTGGGCGGCGGCGTGCGGTCCTCGTAGAGCTCCCGGGCAGCGGCCTTCGGGAGGTGCTGGTCCGCGAGCTCCCTGACCACCACGATCCTCCGCCACCCCCCGGGCATGGTGATGCGGATCTCGTCGCCGGGCCGGACCTTCCGCTGGGGCCTGGCGCGCACGCCGTTGAGCTCCACCTTCCCGCCCTTGCAGGCGGTCTGAGCCTGGGAGCGCGTCTTGAAGAGGCAGGCCACGTCCAGCCAGACATCCAGCCGGACGGAGCCCTCGCCGGTCACGCCCCGGCCCTCCCGGGCAGGTCGATGGCGGTCCGTCCCACGGAGGAGTACTCGAAACCGGCCTGCTCCATGCGCGCCGGCTCGTAGACGTTCCGGAGGTCCACCACCACCGGCCGCTTCAACAGGCCCTTGATCCGGTCCAGGTCAAGGTAGCGGAACTGGTTCCACTCGGTGACGATGACCAGGGCGTCGGCACCCTCGGCGGTCTCGTAGGAGTCCTGGCAGTAGACCACGCCGTCGGGGAGGACCTCCCTGGCGTTGTCCATGGCCGCCGGGTCGAAGGCGCGCACGGTGGCGCCACCCTCCAGCAACGCCTGCACCAGCGGGATGGAGGGGGACTCGCGCATGTCGTCGGTCTCTGGCTTGAAGGCCAGTCCGAGCAGGCCCACGGTCTTGCCGGTGAGGTCTTCGCCCAGGGCCTGGCGCACCTTCTCCACCGAGCGTTCCTTGATGCGGTCGTTGACCCGCACCACGGTCTCCACGATCTCGAAGGGCTGGCCGGCGTTCCGGGCGATGTCCGCCAGGGCCTGGGTGTCCTTGGGGAAGCACGAGCCGCCGTAGCCCGGCCCGGGATGGAGGAACTTGGGCCCGATCCGGCGGTCCAGGCCCATGCCCTTGGCCACGTGGTGCACGTCGGCCCCGAGGCGTTCGCAGAGGTCCGCCACCTCGTTGATGAAGGTGATCTTGGTGGCCAGGAAGGCGTTGGAGGCGTACTTGATGAGCTCCGAGCTCTCCACGTTGGTGATCACGAAGGGGGTCTCGATGAGGTAGAGGGGGGAGTAGATGTCCTTCATGATGGCCACGGCCTGGGGGTCCCGGGCGCCGATGACCACCCGGTCGGGCCGCATGAAGTCCTCGATGGCGGAGCCCTCCCGCAGGAACTCGGGGTTGGAGACCACGGAGAAGGCGCACTCGCCGCCGGTGACCTCGTTGATGGTGTCCTCGATGAGCTTGCCCGTGCCGATGGGCACGGTGGACTTGGTCACCACCACCTTGTAGCCGTTCATGTTCTCGCCGATGGTACGGGCCACCTGGAGCACGTAGGTCAGGTCGGCCGAGCCGTCCTCCTTCGGGGGGGTTCCCACGGCGATGAAGATGACCAGCGCGTTCCGGACGCCGTCGGCCACGTCGGTGGTGAAGCGCAGGCGGTCGGCCCTGCAGTTCTTGGCCACCAGGGTGTCCAGCCCGGGCTCGTAGATGGGGATCTCGCCCCGGTTGAGCATGTCGATCTTGGTCTCGTCCTTGTCCACGCAGGTGACGTCCATGCCGAAGTCGGCCAGGCACGCCCCGGTGACCAGTCCCACGTAACCCGTTCCCACCACGCAGATATGCATCACGGCCTCCCGTCTCTTGCGACCGAGGCATGGTAGCAGATGACGCGGTTGCACGACGCCGGGCCACCTGTGGCCCCCTGTCCCCCGCAAAAAATGAATCCGCGGGTCCGAGAGGGGGAGATGAGCCGGGAGACGACGGATGACCACGGTACGGAGGCTGAATGATCGAGCCGGGCGCGGCCGGGGAGCACGGCGCGGGGGTCGTCTTCCCCGGTGACGGTGGGGGCCTCGGATGCTGAGGCGCTCTTGCAGGTGGTGGAGTACTACCACGGGGTGCTGCTGGAGTCGCCGGAGGCGATGGGGTACTTGAAGCGGCGAGGGATCGGGGATCCGGAGGCGGTGGAGCGATTTCGGCTGGGGTATGCGAACCGGACCCTCGGTCTGCGGCTTCCCCGGAAGAATACGGCGCTGGGGCGGGAGCTGAGGGAGCAGCTCAAGCGGCTTGGGGTGTTTCGGGAGAGGACCGGGCGGGAGCATCTGAACGGGTGCCTGGTGATCCCTGTCTTCGATGGGCAGGGCCGGGTGGCGGAGCTGTACGGCAGGCGCCTCGACCACCACGCGAAGGTGGGGCATCTGTACCTCCCGGGCCCGCACCGCGGCGTCTGGAACCTTGATGCCTTTCGTGCCTCGAAGGAGATCATCCTGTGCGAGTCGCTGATCGACGCGCTGACCTTCTGGTGCGCGGGGTACCGGCATGTGACGGCGAGCTTTGGGACGAACGGTTTCACGCGGGAGCACCTGGAGGCGGTTGGAGTTACCCCGGTTGAGTGGACAGGTTATCACTTGGGCGACCGGGCAGTGGATGGGGGGTTCTCCTTTCGTACTGGTTGGGGGACTGGTAGGAGAGGGCGGAGTGGAGGCGGGAGGG
>JAMOWA010000024.1 GCA_027061805.1 Thermoanaerobaculia bacterium
GCCCGGAGAACCCGGGCGGGACCGCGAGAACCGTCTCCTCGTGGTCCGGAGCCAGCGAGCAAGGAGGGACTGACCGCCCGGTCGTCCCGACGCGGCGAGCGCAGATCCGGGCCGCGAGGGGGCGGTTGTCGCGGTCCCTTGAGAAAGTAAGGAAGCGAAGAGGTGAAGAAGTCAAGACATCCCCCGCTCGCCCGGGAGCAGGGGAGCAGGGGGGCAGGGGCGAGGCTCGCAGAGTACGGCGCGCGGAGGGGCGGAGCCCCGGCGGGGTGCGCGCGACGGGACACCGGGCGCTCGCGCCCGGGTGGACCGGAGCGGGCAGACCGCAGGCGCGGCGCAGCCGCGCCCCGCGCGCCGTGACGTCATGGTCACGGGCAGGGACAGGGACAGGGACTCGGACACCGGGACGGAGGCGGTCTCGGCCACCTCCGGGTGGCTGGGCGGTGGAAGAACGGCCCAGGGCGCTGTTCCGTTCAGACTCCGGAGCGGGCCTCGAGGGTGCGGCGGGCGTCCCGGACGATCCCGGCCGGGAAGCCGGCGAACTCCAGGAGCGCGATGGCGTTGCTCCGCGTGGAAGGGCCCGGCCGGAGGGTGTAGTCGAAGGACAGACCCTCCGCCCCCACCTCCTCCGTGAAGTGACAGACCTCGTACACGCCGTCGAGCAGGTCCACGAGCTCGCCGTCGTGGGTCGCCACGAAGACCAGGTGACGCCCGTTGGCCAGGTGGCGCAGCACCCCGTATCCCCCGGCGATCCGCTCGGCCGTGTTGGTCCCCCGGAAGATCTCGTCCAGGAGGAGCAGGTGGGGTTCGCGGCTCTCCGCCGCGCTCACGATCCGGTGGACCGACTCCACCTCCGCCAGGTAGTAGCTCCGCCCCTCGATCAGGTTGTCGGCCCTCCCGATGGAGGTGATCACCCGGAGGAACGGGAGCGCATAGCCCGCGGCCAACGCCCGGTGACAGACCTGGGCCAGCACCGCGTTGACCCCGAGCGTCTTGAGGAAGGTGGTCTTGCCGGACATGTTGGAGCCGGTGATCAGGACCGCCCCCGCCCCCATGGTGAAGTCGTTGGGAACCGGCGTCTCGAGCAGGGGGTGGACCATTCCACGGACGGACCAGCCGGGGCGGGGGGCGCCGTGGTCCGGTGCACAGGAGACGCGGCGCCCGCCCAGGTACGAGGCCATGGCCCGGAGCGCATCCACCTCCCCGGCCGCGAGGAAGAGCCCCCGCAGGAGCTCGTTGTGGCGGGTGAGCACGCCGTGGACGGCCCTGTACGAGAGCACGTCCACCAGGAAGAAGATCTTCAGGTACTGGGTCAGCCCCAGCCCGTCGTCCACGAGCAACGGCGCGAGGCGGCGCCGGACCACCCCGGCCACCTGGGCGCCGTCCCGGATGCGGGCCCCCGCCGGACCGAGACGCCGGAGGTCCGGCCCCGAGAGGGCCACCACCACCGAGGCCAGGCGTGCCAGCTCACCCAGCGGCTGGTGATCGGTCCTCCGCTTGTGGAGGAAGTGCACCACCGTGTTGACGGCGAACACTCCGAGCAGGAGTGGAACGGGCAGGACACCGAGGAGGCAGCCCGCCGTGATCCCCACGGCGGTCAGGGCGAGAAGCGGAGCGGAACCCTCGAGGGACCTCAGCTCCGGCAGGGGACCCCACAGGAGGCCGGCGAGGCGCGTGGCACCCCGGTGCCCGAGCGGCCACAGCGCGAGTCCCACGCCGGTACGAAGCTCCGGATCCTCCTGGAAGCCCTCGATCACCGCCCGGCGCTCCTCCAGGCGCCGTTCCTCGAGCAGGGGCTCGCGGAGCATCGCGTACAGCACCTGGGAGCCCGGGCACGACACGGTGTGGTCCATCTCGCCGAACACCTCGTCCATGTCCAGGTCGCTCCAGGTCTGCCGGTCCAGCCTGTACGCCCCTGGAGGAGGACCGCCCTCCATCAGCTCGAAGAGCCTCCGGGCCTCCTGCACGGGTGTCGGCGCCACGGACCCCGAGCCCCAGGCGGCCTCGAGCGCGGCGGACCTCACACGGCGACGGCGGCGGGCGGCCGCCACGGACAACACCCAGCCACCGAGCGTGACACCGACGGCCACCACGACCCCCACCATCCATGGATCCACTGGCACGGCTCCTCCCCGGACGTCTGCGGTCCACACATGGTACTCCGGCACCACCAGGGAATTCCCGTAGGCCGCCTGCTCGTCCAAGGATCGCCCTCCGCGCCCGCATCCCCCAGAACGCACGACCCGACGCGGCATCGTCGCGAGGCCCACCAGACACCCGAAGCCCCCAACACGCTTCCGGCAACAGACGGCGCAGCGAGACGTGCGCCTCTCCCCATTCGCCTTTCTCCGCTCGAACCGTCACGAGGCCAGCGAGGCGCCGGCAGATGTGCGCATCCCGGCCCCTCCGCGCCCGGAGGCGTAGCCCAGCTACGTCGAGGACGCGGAGGGGCCGGAAGGCGCGCAGATGCCCGTGCATCGCTGGCCGCAGCAGGTTTGAGGGGGGAAAGGCGAATGGTTGGTGCCCAGGGACAGAATCGAACTGCCGACACGCGGATTTTCAGTCCGCTGCTCTACCATCTGAGCTACCTGGGCAACCAGGCGGGGGGATTTATAACGCAGGCCCCTCCGGCTGTCAATGGAGGGGCACGGGCAGCGCCCCGTCGAAGATCTCCTCGAGCGGCCGCACCGGCAGGTCGTCCGGAACCTCGAGCTCCAGGAGCAGCATGGCCTGGCCGTGGGTCTTGCCCTGGGCGTCGGTCTTGAGGCTGGCCGTCCCGCCCCCCCCCAGCGAGTCGTGGAGGATGAAGTTGAGGGCGTTCAGGTTGGGGACGTCGTACCGCGTGACCCCGCCCCGGCAGATCCCTGCGAAGTGACGCTCCACCCTGTCCCGGGTCAGCTCGCGCCGGAGGATCTCGAAGACCTCCGGCGAATCCGCGATGACGCCCACGTTGGAGTCGTCACCCTTGTCGCCCGACCGCGCGTGGGCGATCTGGGCCAGGTAGACCCTCTTCATCCCCTCACCTCCACGGCGTCACCCTACCACGGCGCCGTCACTCGGCGGCGGGCTCGCGCTCCCCCTCGTCCACGGGAGCCTTCACGGGGGCCGGCGGCAGGGGCAGCTTCCGTCCCATCTCCACCTTGGCCCTCAGGCGCTGCCACTCCCACTCCAGGTTCCGGCGCATGGTCTCCACGTGCTCGTCCGTGAGGTGGCGGAAGCGCCCCTGGAGCTCCAGGTACTCGCGGATGTCGGTGAAGGCGGGCTCGTGGTTGATGGTGTACCGGGTCCCGTACTCCACCTCGTAGAGGGGGAAGATCCCGGTCTCCACGGCCAGCCGGGCGATCTTGACGGAGCTCCTCTCCTCGGACTTGTGACCCGCCGGGCAGGAGATCCACAGGTGGATGAACGTGGCGCCCCTGATGCTCCTGGCCTTCTTCATCTTGCGGATGAAGTCCTCGGGGTAGGCGATGGAGGCGGTGGCGGTGTAGGGGATCCGGTGCTCCACCATGATCTCCACCATGTTCTTCTTGGGCTCCGCCTTGGGGGTCTCCACGGGCGTGGTGGTGGTCCAGGCCCCGTAGGGGGTGGCCGAGGAGCGCTGGATCCCCGTGTTCATGTACGCCTCGTTGTCGTAGCAGACGTAGATGATGTCGTCGTTCCGCTCCACCGCGCCCGACAGGGACTGGAAGCCGATGTCGAAGGTCCCGCCGTCGCCGGCCCAGGCCATGACGGTGATGTCGTCCCGTCCCTTCGCCGCCAGGGCGGCCCGGACGCCCGAGGCCGAGATGGCGGCCGTCTCGAAGGCCACCTGCAGGACCGGCACCTCGAGAGCCTGGTAGGGGTAGGAGCCGATGATCACGGCCCAGCAACAGGCCGGGATCACCACCATGGTGTCGGGACCCAGGGCCTTGAGCGCCAGCCGCATCCCCAGCGCCGCACCACAGCCCGGGCAGGCCATGTGCCCGGAGCGCATGATCTCGTGCTCCGGCAGGTGGAGGTTCCTCGGGTCGTACATCGTGAGGTCCACTGCCATCTCAGCCTCCCTCGACCATGGTCACCGCGGCCCGTTCGCGGTCCTTCACCGGCAGGACGTCCCACCAGGTGACGGGGGCCGTGATCTTCCCCGACCAGGCACCGTCCAGCATGCCGTGGAGGTCGTCCGGCGTGATGTCCCTGCCGCCCAGGCCCGCGATGATGCCGTGGAGGACCGGCTGCTCCCCGTGGGGCAGCTCGTACAGCGCCGACTTGATCTCCTGGTGGAAGATCCCGTGGTGGCCGAAGGAGCAGTTCCGGTCCAGGATGACCACCTTCTTCCGGCCGCCCAGGATGGCCCGGATCCGCTCCGCCGGGAAGGGCCGGAAGACCCTCAGCCGGAGCAGCCCCGCGGGCACCCCCGCCTCGCGGAGGGCGTCGATCACGGGGCGTGCCGTGGAGGCGGTGGTGGCCGCGGTCACCAGCACGAGCTCGGCGCCGTCCATGCGGTACTCCTCCACGAGGCCGTAGGGACGCCCGGTGAGCTCGCCCCACTCGCGGCCCACCTCCTCCCACACGCCCAGGGCCACGCCGTGCGCCAGGTCCATCTTCTCCCGGAACTCCATGTAGCGGTCCGGGAAGACCAGGTTGCCCAGCGCCGCCGGCCGCTCCATGTCCATCCTGTGGGGCAGCTCCAGGGGGGGCAGGAAGCGGTCCACCATCACCTGCTCCGGCACCTCCACGTCCTCGTAGGTGTGGGAGAGGAAGAAGGCGTCCAGCACCACCATGGTGGGCAGGAGCACCCTCTCCGAGACCTTGTAGGCCTGGACCACGGAATCCACGACCTCCTGTGAGGACTGGCAGTACACCTGCATCCAGCCCGTGTCCCGCTGGGAGAGCGTGTCGTTCTGGTCCGTCCAGATGGACCACCCGGGCGCCATGGCCCGGTTCACGTCGGCCAGCACGATGGGAAGGCGACCCCCCGCCGCCCAGTGGATGAGCTCGTGCATGAGCGCCAGCCCCTGGGCCGAGGTGGCGGTGAAGGTCCGCGCCCCCGCCGAGGCCGCCGCGATGCAGCCGGCCAGCGCCGAGTGCTCCGACTCCACCTTGATGAACTGGGCCTCGAGGCTGCCCCGGGACACCATGGAAGCGATCTCCTCGATGATGGAGGTCTGGGGAGTGATGGGGTAGGCGGAGATGACCTCGGCCCGGGCCAGCCGGACGGCCTCGGCCACGGCGCCGTTGCCCTTGAGGACCTTCCTCATGACTTCACCTCCATCAGGCTCAGTGCATCCCGCGGGCACTCCTCCACGCAGATGCCACACCCCTTGCAGTGGTCGGCGTCGATGTCGAAGCCGAAGGCGTCCCCCCGCCTCGCGATGGCCACGTCGGGGCAGAAGTAGAGACAGTTGCAGCACTCGTTGCAGGTGCCGCAGACCAGGCAGCGCCGGGCCTCGGCCACCGCCTCGGCCTCGGTGAAGCCGCCCATGACCTCGGCGAACGAGCTCCGGCGCTCCACGGGATCCAGCTCGGGGAGCTCCGGCCGCGGCACCTCGGTGAAGTAGGCCGGGTTGAGCTGCTCCACGTAGACGGTCCGGTCCAGGTTCACGGGACGGTCCCAGAGACCCTGGACGGGGGGGGCCTCGTCGGGAAGGCTCCCGCGGGTCAGCCAGGTGTGGACCACCGCCGCCACGCGCCGCCCCTCGCCCACCGCGGCGGTCACCGTGCCCGCCCCGGAGACCACGTCGCCCGCGGCGAAGACCCCCTCCTCGGGCGTGACGAGGCGCGCGTCGGCCGCGACCCGCCAGCCGTCGCGGGCGGCCTCGGGCAGGAACTCCAGGTCCGCACTCTCGCCGATGGCCGTCACCACGCCGTCCACCGGCACCACGAACTCCGACCCCTCCACGGGGACGGGCCTCCGGCGCCCGGACTCGTCGGGCTCGCCCAGCTTCATCTTCACGCACTCGAGGCCTGTCACGCGGCCGTCCTCCACCACCACTCGCGAGGGGGCGGTCAGGAAGTTGAACTCGATCCCCTCGGCCATGGCCTCGTCCACCTCGGCGGGGATGGCGGGCATCTCCAGCTTCGATCGGCGGTAGACCACCACGGGCTCCACGCCGATGCGGAGCAGCGACCGGGCCACGTCCATGGCCGTGTTGCCGCCGCCGACCACCGCCATGCGCCGCGGCAGCTCCGGCCGCTCGCCCAGCAGGATCCGCTCCAGGAGCTCCACACCGTTGAAGACGTGGGGGTGGTCCTCGCCGGGGACCCCCAGCGGCCGCGCGCGGTGGAAGCCCACCGCCACGATCACCGCGTCGAAGCGCTCCCGGAGCTCGTCCAGGCCCACGTCGCGGCCCACCCGCGTGCCGCAGGTGAAGGTCACGCCAGCGTGCTCCACCAGGGCGATCTCGCGGTCCAGGATCTCCCTGGGAAGCCGGTAGTCGGGAATGCCCGTCCGGAGGTACCCGCCGGGGGCGGGCTTGTCGTCGAGGACCTCCACCCCGTGCCCGGCCAGGGCGAGGTTGTAGGCCGCCGCGATGCCGGCGGGACCACCGCCCACAACGGCCACCTTCTTCCCGGTGGAGGGGGCGCGTTCCGGGAGGAAGGCCGGATCGAAGGACCGGTCGCCCAGGAAGCGCTCCATGGCGTGGATGGCGATGGCGCCGCCGAAGGCGTTCCGGTTGCACTCGCTCTCGCAGGGGTGGGGGCACACCCGGCCGAGGGTGGCTGGCAGGGGATTGGCGGAGCGCCACAGGCGGGCGGCAGCGTCCAGCTGCCCCCGGGCCACCAGGTCCATGGCCTTCGAGATGTCGTTGCCCGCAGGGCACAGGTGGGAGCACGCCGGGAGCTTGTCCTCGTAGGTGGGCTGGACGTACTTCCACGTCCCGGTCCTCAGGAGCTCCGTGGAGTTGTCGGAGTAGGAGGTGAGCGGGAGATCCTCGAGGTACTTGGGGTTCAGCTCCACCATGTGGTCACCTCCCGGCCGGAGCCGGCTCTGCCACCGACACCGCCACTGCCGCCGCGCGGGCGGCCTCCACGTTGGCCTCGGACTTCACCGGAACGGTGGCGCTGATGGCCTCGGCGATGGCCTCGAGGCCCACCAGGCCCGTGAACGCCGAGAACGCGCCCAGGATGGCCGTGTTGACGATGGGGGCCGTGATGGAGCCCAGGCGATGCTCCGCGGCGATGCGGGACGCGTCCACGGTGGCCAGCCGGTACGGCCCGAGGTGGGCGAAGTCCTCCGGGGGGTGGGAGCTGTTCACCAGGATCCAGCCCCCCTCCTTCAGCCCCTGGGTGACGTCCACCAGCTTCTGCAGGATCAGCGACTGGTCCAGGACGATGAGCCCGTCCGGCTCGTAGATCTCCGTGCGGACCAGGATCGGCTCCGTGTCCAGGCGGACGAAGGCGGCCACGGGCGCCCCCCGCCGCTCCGAACCGAAGGACGGGAACGCCTGGACGTGCTTCCCCTCGCGAAAGGCGGCCTCCGCGAGGATCTGAGAGGCGATCACCGTCCCCTGTCCCCCCCGGCCATGGATCCGGATCTCGATCATCCTCCCCTCCCTTCTGCACCGCCCAATTTATGTGAACCCTTTCACGAACGCAAGAACGCGGCCGCCCTCCGGGGCGTCAGTTCACGCCGTCCCCCGACGCCTCGGCGATCCGCCGCAGGGCGCACTCGGCGTAGCCCGGGCACCGCCGGCAGACCGCGTCGTCCGCAAACCCGAACTCCGAGGGCGCGCAGATGGTGACGGACGGATCCTTCGCCGCCTCCAGCTCGGCCAGGAGCTCCCGGTCCTCGGCGGTGGGCTCTCCCCCACCCTCCAGGCAGGCCACCAGGTCCCGCACCTGGGGGTCCCACGCCAGGTTCCGGCGCTCCGCCAGCGCCTCTCTCGCCACGGCCACGGCCGTGCCCTTCGCCTGCTTTACCTTGAAGGCCATCTTGCGGCGGGAGGGCAGGCGGCGGGTGACCAGGAAGAACACGTAGCCCGCGGACATCCCGACGGCATTGGCGATCCCACCCAGCAACCCCAGGCGGGCGAAGCTCGAGTAGACCAGGAAGCCGCCCCCGAGGATGGCCAGCCATTTCACCTTCACCGGCAGGATGAAGAAGAGCAGGAGCTCCATGTCGGGCGAGAGGGTGGCGAAGGTGAACAGCAGGGAGGTCTGGAGGAAGATGTCCCCCGCGAGCGGCTGGCCGAAGAGCACCGCGGTTCCCGCGGCGCCCAGCACCGACACCAGCCAGAACAGGAGGAAACGCGGGGAACCCCACGCCTCCTCCAGGGGCCGGCCCATGATCCACAGGATCAGCATGGAGAAGAAGAAGCCGATCATGCCCCCGTGGAGGAACTGGAAGGTCAGCACGGTCCAGGGCCGGGCCAGGACCTGGCCCGGCCAGAGCATGAGCGCCATCCGGCTCTCGGGCGACGTCGTGGTCAGGAAGTAGATCGCGAAGTGCGCGAAGATCAGGCCTTCGGTCAGGTGCCACTGCTCACGCCGCATCATCGTCTCCCCAGTCTCCGTTCCATCTCCTCCTGGCTCAGCCGGAGCACGATGGGCCTCCCGTGGGGGCAGCGGTGCGGATTCTCCGTCCGCGCCAGGTCCTCGAGCAGGGCGCGCTGCTCCGCCGGCGTGAGGGGGTGGTTGATCTTGATGGCCGCCCGGCAGGAGAGCCCCGCCGCCAGTTCCTCCTCGAGCTCCTCGGCCACCCGCTCGGGGACCCCGTCCAGGGCCGTGGCCCGTTCCAGGAGCTCGCGGAGAAGCCCCTCCACCGCCTCCCGGTCCACTCCCACCGGCACGGCGCTCACCCGGACCGTCTCCTCCCCGAAGGGGTCCGCCTCGATGCCCACCCGGGCCAGCAGCTCCCGGACCCGGGGCACCGCCCTGGCCAGGGCCCCGTCCAGCTCCACCAGCAGCGGCTCCAGGAGCCGCTGGGAAGGGGTCTCCGCCCCCTCCAGCTGCCGCCGGATCCGGTCGTAGAGCACCCGCTCGTGGGCCACGTGCTGGTCCACGATCACCAGTCCCCACCGGTCCTCCAGGAGGAGGAAGGAGTTCCGGTACTGCCCGATGAGCCGCCCGAAGGGCGTGTCGGCGGGCCCCGGCCGGGCACCCGCGGTGTGGAGGCTCCCGGTCTCCCCCCGGGGCGGAACCTCCCCGGGGGGGACCTCGGCCACCCCGCCTCCTTCCCCGCGGGGGGTGCCGTAGACGGGGTGGTCGAAGAGCGCAGGGGGACCGTCGGCTCCGGACCCGGAGGGGGCACCGGGAGAGGCGCCCCCGTCCGCGGGGATTGCGGCCGGCCCCTCCAGCCGGTTCACGGGAACGTGGCCGCGGACCGCCGCCACCCCTGCCCGCAGGGCCCGCTCCACCGCCGCGAACACGGTGCGGGACCGGGCGAAGCGCACCTCGGTCTTGGCGGGGTGGACGTTCACGTCCACCTCCTCGGGCGGCAGCTCCACCGCCAGGACCACGCGGGCGCCCCCGAGACCGCCGCCGGCCTCCCGGAGCACCCGGAACACCGCCCCGACCAGGAGCCGGTCCCGCACCGGGCGGCCGTTCACCAGCAGGGTCAGGGTGGGCCGTCCCCCCGGCCTCCCCGGGGCCAGCAGGCCGAAGGCCGACACGGAGCCCGCCTGCTCGGAGAAGCGCCGGGGAGGCTCGCCGCCCCGGCGCCGGTCCAGGTCGGAGAAGCGCGCCGCCATGTCCGGGGCGGGCGGCGCCTCCAGGAGCGTCCGCCCGCCGTGGCGCAGCACGAAGCCCACGTCGGGCCGGGCCAGCGCCGCCGCCGTCACCGTCTCCTGGGCGTGCCGCAGCTCGGTCTCCGGAGCGTGGAGGAACTTCCTCCGGGCCGGCGTGTTGAAGAACAGGTCGCGAACCTCCACCGTGGTCCCGCGGGGGCGGGCCACGGGCTCCGCACCGAGGAGCCGCCCGCCCTCCACGGTCACCCTGACGCCACCCTCCGCCGGGTCGGCCGAGGTGGTCAGCGCGAAGCGCGACACCGCCGCGATGGAGGGCAGCGCCTCGCCCCGGAAGCCCAGGGTGGCGATACGGTCCAGGTCCCCGTGGCCGGAGATCTTGGAGGTGGCATGGCGCTCGAGCGCCAGGAGGGCGTCGTCGGCGTCCATGCCACAGCCGTCGTCCTCCACCCGCACCAGCGACCGCCCCCCCTGCGAGAGCTCCACCACGATCCGGGTGGCCCCGGCGTCCAGGGAGTTCTCCACCAGCTCCTTCACCACCGAGGCGGGCCGCTCCACGACCTCGCCCGCGGCAATCCGGTTGACCAGACGGTCCGGCAGCACCTGGATGCGCGACACCCGCACATGATAGTGCAGGCGGAGGGGGAGCGGTACGGAACGTTCCCCCTGCGGGGGCCGGTCACTCGAACACGGAGAGATCGGGTTCGGAGTCCGGCGTCACCACCCGGTCGGGATCGGCCAGGTCCTCCTTGATGAGCAGGTCCATGAGCAGGTCACGGACGCCGCCGCGCCCCTTCTCGCGGAACTTCCGCTTCACCTGGGCGGGCTTGAGCTCGATGCCCGTCATGTGCTTCAGGTACTGGCAGAACACCCGCGGCCGGGAGAGGAAGCTCACCACCAGGAGGAGGAGCAGCAGGACCACGGCACCGATGGCCCCCAGCACGAAGATATCCTGGCGCCCCAGCTCCAGCATCTCGAAGCTCATCTCTCCTCCTCCGTCGCGTCGTCCGATCCGTCGAGCGTGTGCGTCGCGTCCACCTCGTCGAAGTATTCCGGGGGCACCAGGACCTCCCGTCCCCTGGCCCCGTTGAGCGGCCCCACGAGACCCTGCTCCTCCATCATATCCAGGAGCCGGGCCGAACGGGTATACCCCAGATGGAGCCGCCTCTGGATGAAGCTGGCCGAGGCCTTCCGGGTGGTCACCACCAGCCGGGCCGCCTGCTCGTACATGGGGTCGGTCAGCTCCTCGCCCTCACCCCCGCCACCACCCCCGCGGCCCCGCCGATCGGAGCCCCCCAGGGGCGGATGGGAGAGGATCTTCCGCTGGTAGTCCGGCTTGCCGAAGCGCTTGATGAACCGGACCACGGTGGCGATCTCCTTCTCGGTCACCAGCGGCCCGTGGAGCCTCTTGAGCACCGAGCTGCCGGGCGGCAGGAACAGCATGTCGCCACGGCCCAGCAGGTGCTCCGCGCCCATGGCGTCCAGGATGGTCCGGGAGTCGAACTTGGAGCGCACCTTGAAGGCGATCCTGCAGGTGAAGTTGGCCTTGATGATGCCCGTGAGGATGTCCACCGAGGGCCGCTGCGTCGCACAGATCAGGTGAACCCCCACGGCCCGGGCCTTCTGGGCCAGGCGGGTGATGGACTCCTCCACGGCCCTGCCCGAGGTGAGCATCAGGTCGGCCAGCTCGTCGATGATGATGACCACGTAGGGCAGGGGTTCCGGACGGGACATCTCGTCCTCGTCCTCGAAGGGGGCCCGCTGCTCCAGGATCTTCCTGAACTGGGCGGGGTCCCTCACCAGCCGGTTGTACTGGTCCAGGTTCCGGACCCCCAGGCCCGCCAGCATCTTGTACCGGGCCTCCATCTCGGACACGGCCCACGCCAGGGCGTTGGCAGCCTTCTTGGGGTCGGTGATGATGGGCGTGAGCAGGTGGGGGATGTCCGCGTAGACCCCGAGCTCCACCATCTTCGGGTCCACGAAGATGAACTTCACCTCATCGGGACGTGCCTTGAAGAGGATGGACATGATCATGGCGTTGAGCCCCACCGACTTGCCCGACCCGGTGAATCCCCCGATGAGCAGATGGGGCATCCTCTGGAGATCCGCGTAGAAGGGGGTTCCGTGGATGTCCACGCCCAGGCTCAGCGTCAGGAGCGAGGTGGCGTTCCGGAACTCGTCGGTGTCCAGCATCTGGGAGAGGCGGATCACCTCGGGGTCGGGGTTGGGCACCTCGATCCCCACGGTGGCCCGGCCCGGGATCCGCTCGATGCGGACCGACTCGGTCCGGAGCGCCAGTGCCAGGTCCTCCGCCAGGTTCTGGACCGAGGCGATCTTGACGCCGGAGTCCAGGCGGAACTCGTAGGTGGTGATCACGGGGCCCGTCCGGATGTTCACCACCTCGCCCCGGACCCGGAACTCGTGGCACTTCTCCACGATCCGCTGCCCCAGCTCCAGGAGCATGGTGGGATCCCGGCGGACTCCCTCCTCCGGGGGATCCAGGAAGGACAGGCGCGGCAGCGCGTAGCTCTCCAGGTCCTCCACGAAGTCGAACTCCTCCTGGAGCACCGGGGCCTTCGCGGGGGCCTTCTTCCGCTTCCTCTCGGCCGGCTTCTTCCGGATGCGGCGGGCACTGCTCGATGGCGCGGGAGCCTCCGCCTCCGGGCTCCCATCCTCCTCCACAACCCTCCGGATGATCCGGAAGCGGCCCTTCCCCTCGAGCTCCTTCACCGTCAGCGTTCCGTCCGCCAGCCCTTCCTCCTCCATGCGCTGGAGCTGGCGTTCCAGGACCCGTTGCTGCGCCTTCTGCCGCTCGGCCTCACGCCTCCGGCGCGAGCGTTCCCGGCTCCTGGACTCCACACCGTGCCGGAACCTGTCCGTGATTCCCCGGATCAACTCGGCCGCCGAGGCCCCGGAGACCAGGATGGCCCCGACGATGAGGAGGAAGGCGAGCAGGACCAGCCGGCCCACCGGTCCGGCGAAGCCCAGGAGGAGATCGTCCACGGCCCGGCCGATGAAGCCGCCGCACGACACCACGCCACCCCGCCACGGGATGTCGGCGCACAGGAGGTTCGCGAAGCCCGGGAGGGCCACCAGGAGCAGCATCCAGCCCGCCACGGTGAACCTGGGCCTGCTCAGCTCCACGCCCCGGATCTGCTTCCACCCCAGCACCCCGAGGAGGAAGGGCACCACCAGGGCCAGCAGGCCGAAGGGTCCCAGCAACGCCGCCGACAGGGTCGCGCCCAGCCAGCCGGCGAGGTTCACGGGGGTCTCGCGGAGCGACGAGACATGGAAGGGGCTGGGGTCCATGGGGCTGTGGGAGAGCAACGCCACCAGCAGGAGGACCGCCACCACGAGCAGGCTCACCCCCACGATGTCGCGGATCACGGTGCCCTTCACAGGACGCCCCCCAGGTGCAGCGCCAGGACCAGGCCCCCGAGGGGAAGGCAGTACCACCCGAACCTGTGGAAGACCCTCGCGGTCAGCGTCCTCAGGACCACGGTGAGCGCGACGTACCCGGAGACGCCCGCGACCACGCCCCCCACCAGGCAGGCGCCCCAGAAGACCGGCCCCAGGCTCGCCAGCTCGCCACGCGCCCCCGCCACCTCCAGCACGGTGGCCCCGGCGATGGCGGGCACCGCCAGCAGGAAGGAGAACCTGGCCGCCCAGGCGCGGTCGAGCCCCATGCCCAGGCCCGCCGCGATGGTGATGCCCGAGCGGGAGATGCCCGGGAAGATCGCGAGGCCCTGGACGAGGCCCACCGCCGCCGCCTGTCCCCACCCCGTCTCCAGCTCCCGGGTCCCGCCCCCCGCGAGCCACCGCGTGGACAGCACCACCACGCCGGTCACCACCAGGAAGGCACCGATCCAGCCCGGCCGCGAGAAGGCGGCCTCGGCCAGGTCGCGGAGCGGAAAGGCCGGGAGCGCGGTGGCCACGGTCCCCAGTCCGAGCAGCGCCAGGAGCCTCAGTCCGGAACGGGTCCGGAACCAGGCCATCAGCTCCCTCCGCTCGAACCACACCACGGCCGCCGCGGTACCCAGGTGGAGCGTGGCATCAAAGACCACCCCCGGCTGGTGGAAGCCCGGGATCAGCGCCTGGGCCAGCGCCAGGTGCCCGGACGAGGACACCGGCAGGAACTCCGTGACGCCCTGCAGGAGCCCGAGCAACGCGGCATGCCACCAGCTCACGGCCGGCTTCCCGCGGAACGGGACCCCTCGGGTCTCAGGAGACTCGACCACTGGTTCAATTCCACCACTCCCCAGGGCATGGTATCACCCCGCCGGACGCCCCCGGCGGAGCCCCGTCACTTCCATGAGCTTCACGGGAAGCCCCCGGCGGCGCCATGCAGCGACGGGATCCGGGCCTCCCGGGGTTCCCTCCGGCGCCCACCGGAACCCTCCCGCCTCGTGGAGCAGGATCCGCGGCGGGGCGCCATCCGGTGGCACCGCGGAATGGGGGATCTCCGTGACCACCCCGTCCCGGAGATCCGGCACCCGGCAGGACGGTGGTCATCGACCGCGGATCCGACGCCCGGCACCTGCAGGTGGGCCACCAGCACCGGGAAGGTGCCCACCGCCGCGACGGCGGCGGCCTGCCGCGTCATGGGCCCACTCCAGCCAGCGCCACCCACCCCTCCAGCGGGACCGTGGCGGGGCGGGCGCCCGGGTCGAGGCCGGCGTCCTCGATGGCTCCCGCATCCACCAGGGGCTTCAGGGCGTTGGCCAGCGTCTTCCGCGGCCGTGTCAGGGCGTGGCGGGCGAGCCGGAAGGCCGCCTCGAGCCGCTCCCGGTCGAAGGCCGGCGGTGCGGGCTCCAGCACGATCACGCTGGAGACCACCCTGGGCCGCGGCCGGAACGCTCCGGGGGGCACGGAGAAGGCGATCCGGGCATCCCGGGTCCACGCCGCGCGCTCCAGGGCCAGCAGGCCATGGGCCCGCTCCCCCGGCCGCGCCACCACGCGTTCCGCCACCTCCCTCTGGAGCATCACCACCACCCGGCGGAACAGGTCGTGACGGGGGAGCAGCCGCCTCAGGATGGGCGTGCCCACCGAGTAGGGGAGGTTGGCCGCCACCTGCCACGGGGCCTCCTCCCCGAGCAGGGGCTCCAGGGGCTCCGTGAGGGCGTCGGCATGGTGGATCTCCAGTCCCCGGCCCTCCAGCTCTTCGAGGCCGGCGAGCAGCCCTTCGTCCAGCTCCAGGGCCAGGACCCGGGGGAAGCGCTCCAGGAGCTCCACGGTGAGCACCCCCCGCCCCGGACCGATCTCCAGCACCCTGGGCGGCTCGTGGTCGAGGAGGGCGGCGATCCTCCGGACCACCCCCCGGTCCACCAGGAAGTTCTGCCCGAGCCGCTGCCTCCGGCTCCGCCCCATCATCCCCCTCCGGGGGGACCCCCCCGGCCGGAAGCTCCCCGCACCCCCCTCACGGGCGGCACGCCCGGGCCAGGGGCGCCACGAAGGTCTGGACCACCTCGGCCAGCCGGTCGCTGTCGCCCACCACCGCGATCCGGTCCACGATGGCCGAACCGACCACCACGCCGTGCGCCAGCCGCGCGACCCGCGCCACCTGCCGGGGCGTGGAGATGCCGAAGCCCACCGCCACGGGCAGCTTCGTGAGCTTGCGGGCCGTCCGGATGGAGGCCTCCAGCTCGGGGGCCAGGTCGGCACGGGCGCCCGTCACCCCGGCCCGGGACACCAGGTAGAGGAACCCCCTCCCCCTGCGGGCCGCCGTCTTGATCCGCTCCCGGCTGGAGGTCGGTGCCGCCAGCGGGACCACGTCCAGGCCGGCGGCCCCGAGGGCGGGTCCGAAGAGCTCCAGCTCCTCCACGGGAACGTCGGTGAAGAGCACGCCGTCGGCCCCGGCGGCCCGGGCGTCACGGGCGAACTCCTCGACCCCGTAGGCCAGGACGGGGTTGGCGTAGGTGAAGAGCACGATGGGGATGTCCTCCCCGCGGGACCGGATGGCGGCCACGGTCTCCAGCACGCCCCGGGGGGTCGTCCCCGAGGCCAGGGCCCGCTCGGCCGCCGCCTGGTTGGAGGGCCCGTCGGCGATGGGGTCGGAGCAGGGGATTCCCAGCTCCACGAGGTCGGCCCCCCCGCGGCGGAGCGCCTGCACCACCTCCACCGTCCGGTCCAGCGTGGGGTCCCCAGCCGTGACATAGGCGATGAACGCCGCCCGGCGCTCCTTCCTGGCCCGGGTGAAGGCCTCCGAGATCCGGCTCATGGCGCCCTCCCTTCCACCCTCGCCACCTCCTCCAGGTCCTTGTCGCCCCGGCCGGAGAGGTTCACCAGGATGTTGGCCTTCAGCGGCATGGCCGGCGCCACCTGGGCGGCGTAGGCCACGGCGTGGGCGGATTCCAGTGCGGGGATGATCCCCTCGGTCTCCGAGAGCATCCGGAAGGCCTCCAGGGCCTCGGCGTCGCTCACCTTGGTGTAGCTCACCCGTCCCGCGTCCCGCCACATGGCGTGCTCCGGGCCCACCGCCGGGTAGTCCATGCCGGCCGAGATGGAGTGGGTGGGCTGGATCTGCCCGTGGGCGTCCTGCAGGAGCCAGGTGTAGGTGCCGTGCAGCACGCCCGGCGAGCCACCCCCCGCGAAGCGCGCCGCGTGCTCCCCCGCGCCCTCGCCGCGGCCCCCGGCCTCCACGCCCACCAGGCGCACCCGCTCGTGGGCGATGAAGGCCGAGAAGATCCCGGCGGCGTTGGAGCCGCCCCCGACGCACGCCACCACCAGGTCCGGAAGCCCCCGGGTCTGCTTCCGGAACTGGGAGAAGACCTCCTGGCCGATCACCGACTGGAACTCCCGGACGATCATGGGGAAGGGGTGCGGACCCAGCACCGAGCCCAGGACGTAGTGGGTGGTCCGGACGTTGGTGACCCAGTCCCTGAGCGCCTCGTTGATGGCGTCCTTGAGGGTCCTGGAACCCGAGTCCACCGGCACCACCTCGGCGCCCATGAGCTCCATCCGGTCCACGTTGGGCCGCTGCCGCCGCATGTCCTCCACGCCCATGTAGACACGGCACTCGAGCCCCAGGAGGGCGGCCACCGTGGCCACCGCCACGCCGTGCTGTCCGGCCCCGGTCTCGGCGATCACCCGGGACTTCCCCATCTGGCGGGCCAGGAGCGCCTGGCCCAGGGCGTTGTTGATCTTGTGGGAGCCCGTGTGGCACAGGTCCTCCCGCTTGAGCCAGATCTGCGCCCCGCCCAGGCGCGCGGACAGGCGCCGCGCCCGGAAGAGCGGCGTGGGCCGCCCGGCGAAGGTGGCCTGCAGCTCCGCCAGGCGCGCGCCGAAGGTCCGGTCCTTGCGGGCCCTCACGAAGGCCCGCTCCAGCTCGGCCAGCGGGGCCATGAGCGTCTCGGGCACGAAGACGCCGCCGTACGCCCCGTAGTACCCCCGTCTGTCCGGTCCGGTCTTCATGGATCCTCCCCGGGGCCCGAGGCCCCGTCCCCTCTGGGGGCGGATTCCCGATTCTACCGCGCCCCTCCCCCGGGCGCCGCCGCCCGGGCTGCCGCCACGAAGGCCGCCACGCGGTCCGGGTCCTTGACGCCGGGACGCGCCTCCACGCCGCCGGACACGTCCACCAGCGCCGGACGCCACGCCGCCACCGCCGCCGCCACGTTCTCGGGCCGCAGCCCCCCGGCGAGGCCGAAGCGGACACCCTCCGGTCGGCCCCTGGCGAGCGCCGGGTCCGCGGCGACGCCGTCGCCCGCACCGGGGTCCAGCAACGGCAGGCACAGGGTGCCGAGCCGTTCCACGCGCCCCCAGTGCACGCCACCCGCCACGGGTACGCGCCGCAGCACCCCGCTCCCGAGCCGCCCGATCCAGGCGTCGGGCTCGGAACCGTGGAGCTGGACACGGTCCAGATCCAGCTCCCGCCGGACCTCCATGATCCACTCCAGGGGCTGGTCCCGGAACACGCCCACGGTGGCCACGCCCCGGAGCTCCCGGACCCAGCGGACCTCCTCCGGGGTCACGGCCCGCGGGGTTCCCGGCACGAAGACGAAGCCCAGCAGGTCCGCCCCGGCGGCCACGGCCGCCTCGGCATCGCCGGGGCGCGTGATCCCGCAGATCTTCACCAGGAGGGGGTCCCCCACGACCGGCCTCACCCCAGGAGGCCCCGGACGGCGGCCTCCGGATCCTCCGACCGCACCAGGTGCTCGCCCACCAGGAAGGCCTCGTAGCCCGCGGCGTGGAGACGCCGGAGGTCCTCCCGGCCGCGGACCCCACTCTCGGCCACGCGGACGCGGTCCGGGGGGATGGCCGCGGCCAGGGACGCCACGCGGCCGAGATCCAGCTCGAAGGTGGCCAGGTCGCGGGCGTTGACCCCGAGGACCGGCGCACCCGAGGCCACCGCGGGAGCCGGGTCCTCGTCGGCGAAGATCTCCAGGAGCACCTCGAGGCCCAGCTCCCGTGCCAGGTCCAGGAGGTGGCGAAGCCGGTCCGGTGTCAGGATCCTCTGGATCAGGAGCACGGCGTCCGCACCCAGGAGCACGGACTCGAACAGCTGACACGGCTCCACGATGAAGTCCTTGCGGAGGACCGGCAGGGCCACCGCCTCCCGGACCGCGCCGATCCAGGCCGGGTCGCCGCCGAAGAAGGCGGGCTCGGTGACCACGGAGATCGCCGCGGCACCGCCGGCCTCGTAGGCCAGGGCGAGCTCCACGGGATCGAAGGGCTCCCGCAGCACCCCGGCCGAGGGCGAGGCGTGCTTGGCCTCGGCGATGAGGGAGGGGCCGGGGGCCGAGAGCGCCAGCTGGAGCGAACGGGTGTCGCCCGCCGCCCTGCGGCGGGCCGCCGCGGCGCGGGCCCGCTCCTCCAGGTCCGGTGGCGCGGGATCCGCGGCCAGCCGGCGGACCACGTCCGCCACGATCCGGTCGAGGATGTCAGCCACGGTCCGCCAGCTCCTGCGACTCCCGCGCCAGGGTCTCCAGCAGCGCACCGGCCGCACCCGACGCCAGGACCTCGCGCGCGGTCTCGAGGCCCTCCCGCAGGCCGGCGGCCGCGCCGGCCACGTGGAGTGCGGCCCCGGCGTTGAGGGCGACGGCCTCGGCCGCGGCGGACCGCTCCCCGGCCAGCACCTCCCGCAGGCGGCGGAGGTTGTGCTCCACGTCCCCTCCCGCCAGCGACTCCGGATCCGGAGCGTGGATCCCCAGCTCCTCCGGGTCCACCGTCCGGCGCCCGGCGATCCGTCCCTCGCGGACCTCGACCACGTCGGTGGGCGCGGCGATGGAGAGCTCGTCCAGGCCGTCGCGGGAGTGGACCACCAGGGCGTGGACGGCCCCGAGCTCCGCCAGGGCGCCCGCCACGAGCTCCTGGACGCCGGAACCCCAGACGCCCAGGACCTGGCGCCCGGCCCCCGCCGGGTTGGCCAGGGGGCCCAGGAGGTTGAAGGTGGTGCGGACCCGCAGCGTGCGGCGGACCGGCATCACGGCCCCCATGGCCGGGTGGAACGCCGGGGCGAAGAGGAAGGCGATGCCCGGCCCCTCCACCAGGCCGGCCAGGGCCTCCGGGGGGAGGTCCAGGCGGACGCCGGCGGCCTCCAGCACGTCGGCCGAGCCGCAGCGGGAGGAGACCGAACGGTTCCCGTGCTTGGCCACGGGGACCCCGGCGGCCGCCGCCACCAGGGCGGCCGCCGTGGAGATGTTGAGGGTGCCGCCCCCGTCGCCCCCGGTGCCGCAGGTGTCCACGGCCGACTCCGGATCGCGAACCGGCACGGGCACCGCCCTCCGCCGCAGGACGCGGGCCGCGGCCGCCAGCTCCTCGCCGGTCTCGCCCTTGGCCCTGAGGACCACCAGGAAGCCGGCCTGCCAGACCGGGTCCAGCTCCCCGTCCATGAGTGCCTCGAAGACGGACTCCACCGCGGCGGCCCCGATGTCCCGTCCCTCCATCAGGTCGGCCAGGATCCTCCGGCGCTCCTCCGGACCGGCGCTCACGGGCGGGCCTCCGCGAGCACGGACCGGTCCACCGGCACGCCCGCCAGCTCGAGGAAGTTGGCCAGGAGGGCCATGCCGTCCCGTGTCAGGTAGGACTCGGGGTGGAACTGCACGGCGTGGTGGGGCCGCTGCCGGTGGGAAAGCCCCATGACGAGGCCGTCGTCCGTCCAGGCCGTCACCTCGAGATCCTCCGGGAGCGTCTCGCGGTCCACCACCAGGGAGTGGTAGCGGGTGGCCACCATGGGATCGGGGAGGCCCCGGAAGAGGCCCTCCCCCACGTGGCGGATTGCCGAGGTCTTGCCGTGGACGGGCTCCGGGGCCCGGACGATCCGCCCGCCGTGGACCATGGCCAGGGCCTGGTGGCCCAGGCAGATCCCCAGGAGCGGGACCCCGGCCGCCCGCTCCACGAGCTCCGGCGTGACGCCGGCGTCCTCCGGCCGGCCGGGCCCCGGCGAGACCACGATGGCGCGGGGCCGGCGGGCCAGGAGCCCGTCCACGGTGTCGGCGTCGTTGCGGACCACCTCCAGGGCCTCGTCCGTCAGCTGCGCGATCTCCTGCACCAGGTTCCAGGTGAAGGAGTCGTAGTTGTCGACCATCAGGATCATGGGCGCCCCCCGGAGGCCCGCTCGGCCATGGCCACCGCCTCCACCAGGGCCCGGGCCTTGCTGGCGCACTCGGCCAGCTCCCGCTCCGGGAGCGAGTCGAAGACGATCCCGGCCCCCGCCTGGACCTGGACGGTGCCGCCGCGCTCCACCAGGGTCCGGATGGCGATGCAGGTGTCCAGGTCGCCGTTGACGTTCCTGTAGCCCACGGCGCCGCCGTAGACGCCGCGTCGCTGCTCCTCGAGGCCATCGATGATCTCCATGGCGCGGACCTTGGGCGCGCCGCTCAGGGTTCCCGCCGGGAAGCAGGCCAGGAGGGCGTCCCAGGCGTCGCGTCCCTCGCCGAGCTCGCCGGCCACCTCGCTGACCAGGTGCATCACGTGGCTGTAGCGCTCGATCTCCATCTCCCGGACCACCCGGACCGTTCCCGGGCGGGCCACCCGTCCCACGTCGTTGCGGCCCAGGTCCACCAGCATGGTGTGCTCGGCCCGCTCCTTGGGATCGGCCCGGAGCTCGGCCTCCAGGCGGGCGTCCTCCGCCGGGCTCGCCCCCCGGGGCCGGGTGCCGGCGATGGGGCAGGTGGCCACCCGCCCGTTCCGGACGCGGACCAGCATCTCCGGGCTGGCGCCGAGGATCCGTGCCTGGCCCGTGTCCATGAGGAACATGTAGGGCGAGGGGTTGGTCAGCCGCAGCATGCGGTAGATGTCCGCCGCCGCGGCGCGGGGGACCCGCCGCCACCGGCGGGAGAGCACCACCTGGAAGATGTCGCCCGCCAGGATGTGCTCCCGGGCCGTGGCGACGGCATCGAGGAAGCGGTCCTCTGCCGGCGCGGAGCTCCAGCCCTCCCACGGGTCGGCCGGGGGGGCCGGGATGGCGTGGGGCGGCATCTCCCGGCCCGCCGCCGTCACCGCCCGGCGCAGCGCCTCGAGCCGCGCCACCGCGCGGTCCCAGGCTGCCGCGGGTCCGTCGTGGGTGCGGGCCGCGGCCACCAGGAGCAGCCGCTGCCGTGCGCGGTCCACGGCCACCACCCCGTCGTAGAGGCCGAACCAGGCCTCCGGGAGGCCGTCCTCGTCACGGCAGGTGTCGGGGATCCGCTCCACCAGGCGCACGGCGTCGTAACCCAGGTACCCCACGGCCCCGCCGGCGAAGGGCGGGGTGCCCTCCACGGCGGCCACGCGGCCCCAGTCGGTGGCCGCCCGGAGCACCTCCCGGGGGTCGCCGGGCCGGAGCTCGCCGTCCACGAAGGCCCGGCCGCCCCGGAGCTCCACGATCCCCACGGGATCCACACCCACGAAGGTGTAGCGCGCCGCCCGCTCGCCGCCCTCCACGCTCTCCAGGAGGAAGGCGTTGCGTCCCCGGGCCGCCAGGCGCTGCCACACCGCGAAGGGCGTCACCGCGTCGGCCGTCAGCTCCACCCTGAGCGGCACCACGTCGTGGTCCCGGGCCAGGGCGAGGAACTCGTCTCGGGAGGGTATCGTCCGCACGGCCAGACCTCCAGGAACCCGTATTCTCCCCCAGAGGCCGTCCTCCGTCCAGCCTCCCATCGTGTAGAATCCTGCGTCTGGAGGGCACATGGAGCGTCCCGTCATCACCATCGCCGAACTCCCGGACCACGAGGGCCGCGATGTCACCATCCGGGGCTGGGTCTACAACTGGAGGAAGAAGGGCAAGATCCGCTTCGTGATCCTGCGGGACGGCTTCGGCTACCTCCAGTGCGTGGTCTTCCGTCCCGAGGTGGACGAGACCGTCTGGGAGGCCGCCGTGGCCCTCACCCAGGAGTCCTCCGTGGAGATCACCGGCACCGTGGTGGCGGACGAACGCGCTCCGGGGGGCTTCGAGCTCAAGGTGTCGGGCATCGTCCCCGTGCAGGTCGCGCCGGAGTACCCCCTGGGCAAGAAGGAGCACGGGGTCGACTTCCTCCTCAACCACCGGCACCTGTGGCTGCGGTCCAGGCGCCAGCACGCCATCCTGAGGGTCCGCGCCGAGCTCGAGCAGGCCATCCGGGACTTCTTCCACTCCCGCCGCTACACCCTCATCGACTCGCCCATCCTGACGCCCGCCGCCTGCGAGGGGACCTCCACACTGTTCGAGACCGACTACTTCGGCGACAGGGCCTACCTCTCCCAGTCGGGCCAGCTCTACCTGGAACCCGCGGCGGCGGCCTTCGGGAAGGTCTACTGCTTCGGGCCCACCTTCCGGGCCGAGAAGTCCAAGACCCGCCGCCACCTCACCGAGTTCTGGATGGTGGAGCCCGAGGTGGCCTGGTTGCGCTTCGACGGCCTGCTGGACCTCATCGAGGAGTTCATGACGGAGATCGTCTCCCGGGTGCTGGACCGCTGCGCCGAGGACCTGGACCGGCTGGAGCGCGACATCTCGCTGCTCGAACCCGCCACCCGGAGGCCCTACCCCCGCATGGACTACGCCGACGCCATCGCCGCCCTGGCCGAGCGCGGGCACCCCGCCGAGTTCGGGGACGACTTCGGCGGCGACGAGGAGACCGTCCTGGCCTCCCTCCACGACCGGCCCGTGATGGTCACCCGCTACCCGGCGCACATCAAGGCCTTCTACATGCAGCCCGACGCCGACGACCCCACCCGGGCCCTGGCGGTGGACGTGCTGGCGCCCGAGGGCTACGGCGAGATCATCGGCGGGTCCGAGCGGATCGACTCCCACGAGCTCCTCGAGCGGCGCATCGCCGAGCACGGCCTCCCCAGGGAGGCCTTCGAGTGGTACCTGGACGTGCGGCGCTACGGCAGCTTCCCCCACTCGGGTTTCGGCATGGGTATCGAGCGCTGCACCGCCTGGCTCTGCGGCATCCACCACGCCAGGGAGGCCATTCCCTACCCCAGGACCATCAACAGGCTGTATCCGTAGCCCGGGTGTCGGCGGCGGTGCCGGGGTCAGGAGATGGCCTCGGGGGCGGGAGCCTGCTCCGGTGGGGTACCCACGGGAGCCATCTCGCCGATCATCTCCCGGAGGACGCTGCCCAGCCGCGTGATCCCCTCCCTGATGCGCTCCTCCGGCATGGCCGAGTAGTTCAGGCGCATGGTGTTCTGGTTGCCGCCACTGGGGAAGAATGGCCCGCCGGGGACGAAGGCCACCCCCAGCTCCAGCGAGCGCTCCAGGACCCTCGCGGCATCGAGCCCCTCGGGCAGGACCACCCAGAAGAACATGCCGCCCTGGGGAACATTCCAGCTCACGCCGGGAGGAAACTCCTCCTCCATGGTACGGAGCATCACGTCCCGCCGCTTCCGGTAGAGCTCGGCGATCCCGCGGATGTCGGCGTCCAGGTCGAAGTGCTCCAGGTAGGTGGCGATCTGCCGCTGACCGAGGGTGGAGGTGTGGAGATCCACGCCCTGCTTGACCATCACGAACTTCTCCCGGAGCTCCAGGGGCGCCGCCAGCCAGCCGATGCGGAGCCCCGGACAGAAGATCTTGGAGAAGGTCCCCAGGAACACCACGATCCCCTCGGTGTCCAGCGAGATGAGGGAGGGGACCTGTTCTCCCTCGAAGCGAATCTCCCCGTAGGGGCTGTCCTCGAGCACCGGGATCCCGTGGCGGACCATGAGCTCGAGAAACGCCTCCCGGCGCTCGAGCGACCAGGTGCGCCCCGTGGGATTCTGGAACTCGGGCACCACGTAGGCCAGCTTCACGGATCCCTCGCGCTCCAGGATGCGCTCGAGCTCGGGGATGATCATGCCGTCCTCGTCGGTGGGCACCTCCACGAAGCGCGGCTCGTAGCCCTTGAAGGCGTTGATGGCCCCCAGGTAGGTGGGGCTCTCGCACAGGATCACGTCCCCGGGATCCAGGAAGATCCTGGCCGCCAGGTCCAGCCCCTGCTGGGACCCGGAGGTGATGAGGACGTTGTCCGCCCCGATCTCCGCGCCCACCAGACGGTTCATGCGGTCCGCGATGGCCTGCCGGAGGGAGGGATCCCCCTCCGTGGTGGAGTACTGGAGGGCCCGGTACCCGTCCCGTTCGAACACGAGCCGGGTCATCTCGTCCACGCGATCCACCGGGAAGAGCTCGGCCGCCGGGAGGCCTCCCGCAAAGGAGATCATGCCGGGCCTCTGGGTCAGCTTCAGGATCTCGCGGATCTCCGAGGTCCTCATCCCGCTCATGCGTCGTGCCCAACGAAACTCCATTTCCGGTCCTCCTTGATCTCGTTCAGACGATGGGGGTGTCCCCACCGCCGTGCGGTTCGTCGTGCCCCCGTTGGCACCGGCCCGGACCAGGGAGCTGGCGAGACGCGACACGCCCTCCCTGGTCCGGTCCACCGACGGGAAGGAGAATTTTCAGCCGCGCGTGGACCCCCTCGGGCTTCTCCACGAAGCAGGCCCGCCCCCGCAGGTACGGCCACCCCCTCGTCGTCGGCGGCGGTCAGCAGCCGCCCCCACTCCAGGTGGCCGGGCAGGCAGCTCCAGATGAAGGATCCTCCGGAAGCCCGGCGCCAGCAGGTCGCTCCCACTCCGTGGCCACCACCACCGTCCCCCGACCCACATGGGCATCCACGAGGCCCAGATCTTGAGCCCGCGGTACGCCACCACCACGGCGGACCGGCTGATCCCGAGGTCCCCGACGAGCCTCTGCTCCGGAGGGAGCCGGGAGCCGGACGGAAGCGTGTCGGCCTCGATGAGCTCACGGACTCGCTCCACGATCTGCCGGAGGAGCGGGAAAGGGCTCGAACGGTCCAGGGTGAGTTGCAGCATGGCCTCCTGCCATCCAGTGAGAGTCATTCCCACGATTGGACGACCTCGTCCTCCAATATCGCACCAAAATCCGGCAGTGACAACCACCGGTGATCGTCGAGAACCAGCAGGTACCAGGTATCATGGTCACTCCGTGAAACGAATCGTTTCCTTCTCATGGATGTTCCGTCCGGGAGGACCGGATGGCGACCCCCGGTCGGGAGGCCGGGGGAATCGGACCGTCCTCATCGCAACAACGATGCTCGTCGCGGCGATCCTTCCCCGGCCCACGGCCGCGGGCACGCCGGGGGCCATGGACGACCCCTTCGATCACACCACATGGTCGTTCCGCGTGTTCCGCGACTCCGACGGGCTCCCCCAGAACACCATTCAGGCAGTCACCCGTGGCCCGGACGGTCGCCTCTGGGTCGGGACCCAGGATGGCGCCGCCGTCTACGACGGGCAGAGCTGGACCACGGTGGACATGCCGGGCCGCCTGCGCTCGAACTTCGTGAGAGCCATCGTCGGAGGGAGCGACGGGAGCCTCTGGTTCGGAACACGGGCGGCAGGCCTCTACCGCCTCCACGACGGCACGTGGACGGCACAGCCGGAGCTGTGCCGCCTGGCCCGGTGCGAGAGGGTGAATGCCCTGCTGGAGACGGTGGATACGGATGGCCTCTCCACGATCTGGGCCGGCACCCACGGTGGGGGCCTCGGCCGCTTCCGGAACGGGGCATGGCAGCTGTTCACCACGGCAGACGGTCTCCCCTCCGATACGGTGTGGGCACTGTTCTCCATGCCGGGCACGGATGGTCGATCCGTCCTCTGGGTGGGCACCGAGAAGGGCGTGGCCCGCCTCGACCCCGGAGCCGACCGGTTCGGCGTGGAGGAGGACGGCCCCCGGGCCTCGGTGAACAGCTTCACGTCGACCACTGTCAGCACCGGGAAACGGATTCTCTGGGCGGGAACCTACGGCTCGGGCCTGGCCCGCAGGGACGGGAACGGCTGGACGCTGATCACCGCGCGCAGGGGCCTGCCCGACAACCACATCACGAGCCTGGCCACGACCACCGGCGTCACCGAGGGGCCCGTGGTCTGGGCCGGCACCGACGGCGGGGGGCTGGCGCGGCTGGTTCACGGCCGGATCGATGTCATCTCCACCCGTGAGGGGCTTCCCTCCGACGCGATCTACAGCCTCTACTCCATGGGTTCCGCCGACGACCCCGAGCTCCTGTGGGTCGGAACGCGGAACGGCGGGCTCGCCCAGCTCGTGGAGGGCACCTGGCGGAAGGTCCGGGTCCCCTCATCGCTCCCCTTCGTGCCGGTCAACGCCCTCCTCGAGACCCGGGGCACCGACGGACAGCCCATCCTGTGGGTCGGAACCGACACCCAGGGGCTGTGGCGGCTCCACCGCGGGCGCTGGAGGAGCTTCACCCGGTCCTCCGGAACACTCCCGTCGGACACGGTCCAGTGCCTCCTGGAGGGGCGGGACACGGACGGTGGCCGTCCCCTCTGGATCGGGACACGGAACGGTGGGCTGGTACGGTACAGCAACGGACGCTGGAAGATCTTCTCCACCGTCGACGGGTCCCTGCCCAACGACATGGTCCAGGCCCTTCTCGAGACGCAGGACGACGCCGGGAAGATGTCGCTGTGGGTCGGCACCCGCGGGGGGCTGGCCCGCCTCGAGAAGGGACTCTGGTCCCATCTGGACACCTCGGACGGCCTTCCCCACGCCTCCGTGACGGCACTCCTCGAGACCCGCGACGCCGACGGGACGCCCGTCCTCTGGGTGGGTACGGCCGGGGGGCTGGCCGAGCTTCGCAACGGGTCGTGGCACACCTGGGACCTCGGCCGGGGACTGCTGAACATCTCGGTCCAGAACCTCATGGAGCGGGTGGACGCAAGCGGCCGGAGAACCCTCTGGGTGGGGACCGACGGAGGCGGTGTCGGCGTGCTGTCCCTCGACGGGGAGCGGGGGCGGGTCCTCTTCACGCTCACCGACACCAGCGAGCCGGCCCTCCCCAACAACGTGGTCTACGGGATGGTCGAGGACACGGCGGGGCGGATCTACATCCTCACCAACCGTGGGGTGGCCCGCCTCACCCCCACGGACGGGGACGGCCGGCGCCCGGGATCGTTCACGTCCTTCCTCTTCAACACCCACGACGGCCTTCCGCTCAACGAGGGGAACCGTGGGGCCGTGATGCGCGACCCCAGGGGGCGCATCTGGGTCGGCACGGTCGGCGGGGCCGCGGTGTTCGACCCCTCCCGCGAGCGGCTGGACCGGACGGCGGACCCCCTCCTGCTGGAGGCCACGCTCCTCTCCCGCAACGTTCCCCTCCAGCCGGGAGCCAGACTCCCCCACGACGGGAACCACGTCCTGTTCCACTTCGCCCTCCTCTCCTTCCACGATGAGGACCTGACGAGGTACCGGACCCGCCTGGTGGGGCTCGACGAGGGGCCCTCCCCCTGGATGCCACAGAGCCGCCGTGAGTACAGGACCCTGCCCGCCGGCGCCTACCGCTTCCAGGTCTGGGGGCGCGACGCCGCGGGGAACGTCACCGGTCCCGTGGAGCACGCCTTCTCGGTGGCCCCGGCCCCGTGGCTCACCTGGTGGGCCTTCCTCGCGTACGCTCTCCTCTCCGTCCTCGCCGTGGTCCTGATCCTCCGGCTGCGGCTCCGGGCCCACAGGGCCCGGGAACGGGAGCTGGAGGCCTTGGTCGCCTCCAGGACCCGTCGTCTCCAGGAGGCCAACGAGCTCCTGGTGGAGCTCTCCCACGCCGACTCCCTCACCGGGGTGGGCAACCGGCGGCGCTTCGACGGGCTCGTGGACATGGAGTGCCGGCGGGCGACCCGCACGGGCCGGCCGCTCTCCCTGATCCTCGCGGACATCGACCTCTTCAAGCCCTTCAACGACAACCTCGGCCACCAGCGGGGCGACGAGTGCATCCGGCGGGTGGCCGCCACGCTCGCGGACTCACTGCCCCGGGCCGGCGATTCCATCTGCCGCTACGGTGGGGACGAGTTCGCCGTCCTGCTGCCCGGTACGGACCTGGAGGGCGCACTGCTCGTGGCGGAGCAGCTCCGGAAGGCCGTGGAGGCCCTTCGCATCCCACGTGGGGGCTCCGCGGTCTCCTTCGTCACCATCAGCTGTGGCGTCGGGACGCTGGACGATCTCTCGGCACCGGACGGGGCCTCGCGCGACCTGGTGGACATGGCCGATCGCGGGCTCTACCTGGCCAAGGAACGGGGCCGGAACTGCGTGGCCCCGGGGACCGCCCATCGCGAGTGACGCACCCCGGCCACGGGAGCCGGATCAGCCGCCTCGACCTTCATGGCCGCCCTCCGGGACGCCCTGGACCGACCCTGCCGTCTCATCCGGGATCGATCTGGTGGTCCCGCAGGTCACGGACGCGGTCGCGAAGGCGGGCGGCCTCCTCGAAGTCCAGCCGGCGGGCGGCCTCGCGCATGCGCTTCTCCATCTCGGCGATGAGCCGGTGGAGGGACGCCCCGTCGGCGGGGATCTCGCCGGCGGCGGGCTCGGCCACCAGCGAGGGCCGTCCCCCCGGCTCGAGATAGTCCAGGTTGCTCATGGCCACCAGGGGGCTGGCCACGTCCTTGACGATGGTGCGGGGCTCGATGCCGTGCTCCGCGTTGTACGCCGCCTGGATGCGCCGGCGCCGCTCCGTCTCCCGGATGGCCCGCTCCATGGAACCGGTGACCCGGTCCGCGTAGAGGATGGCCCGGCCCTCCACGTTCCGCGCAGCCCGGCCGATGGTCTGGATCAGCGAGGTCTCCGAGCGGAGGAAACCCTCCTGGTCGGCGTCCAGGATGGCCACCAGGGAGACCTCGGGGAGATCGAGCCCCTCCCGGAGCAGGTTGATCCCGATGAGCACGTCGAACTCGCCGCGCCGGAGGCCGGCCAGGATGGCCGTGCGCTCCAGGGTGTGCACCTCGGAGTGGAGGTAGCGCACACGGATGCCGAGCTCCGCCATGTAGACCGTGAGGTCCTCGGCCATCCGCTTGGTGAGCGTGGTGACCAGCACGCGCTCCCCCCGCTCCACCGTGCGCCGGACCTCCTCCAGGAGGTCGTCCACCTGGCCGGACGCCGGCCGTACCTCCACGGCGGGGTCCAGGAGGCCCGTGGGGCGGATGAGCTGCTCCACCACCTCGCCGCCGCACACCTCCAGCTCCCGGGGACCCGGCGTGGCGGAGACGAAGACCACCTGGTTGAGCCGTTCCACGAACTCCTCGAAGGTGAGCGGGCGGTTGTCCAGGGCCGAGGGCAGGCGGAAGCCGTGCTCCACCAGGGTCTGCTTGCGCGACCGGTCGCCGTGGTACATGCCCCGGACCTGGGGCACGGTGACGTGGGACTCGTCGATGATCATGAGGAAATCGCGGGGAAAGTAGTCCAGGAGGGTGGGTGGCGGCTCGCCGGGCTGCCGGCCCGTCAGGTGCCGGGAGTAGTTCTCGATGCCCTGGCAGTAGCCCAGCTCCGTGAGCATCTCCAAATCGAAGAGGGTGCGCTGGGCCAGGCGCTGGGCCTCAAGGACCCTGCCCGCGGCCTTGAACTCCGCGAGCCGTTCGTCCAGCTCCGCCCGGATGCCCTCCACCGCCGCCAGGAGACGCTCCCGGGGCGTCACGTAGTGCGTCCGGGGGTAGAGCGGCAGGCGGTCCAGGCTCTCCACCACCGCCCCCCGCACCGGGTCGATGCGCTGGACCGACTCCACCTCGTCGCCCCAGAACGAGACCCGCACCGCCGTGTCCTCGTAGGGCGGCCAGACCTCCAGCACGTCCCCCCGCACCCGGAACGAGCCGGGGGCCAGGTCCAGGTTGGTCCGCTGGTACTGCATCCGCGCCAGCTGGCGGAGCAGCTCCTCCAGCGGGTACGCCTCCCCCACCTCGAAGAGCTGCATCATGCCGAAGTAGGCCTCGGGCGAGCCCAGGCCGTAGATGCAGCTCACCGAGGCCACGATGATCACGTCCCGCCGTTCGAAGAGCGACCGGGTGGCCGCCAGCCGGAGGCGGTCGATCTCCTCGTTGATGTCCGTCTCCTTCTCGATGTAGGTGTCGGTGGTGGGAACGTAGGCCTCGGGCTGGTAGTAGTCGTAGTAGGAGACGAAGTACTCCACGGCGTTGTGGGGGAAGAAGGCCGAGAACTCCTGGTAGAGCTGGGCCGCCAGCGTCTTGTTGTGGGAGAGGATGAGCGTCGGACGGTTGGTGGCCTCGATGAGCCGGGCCATGGTGAAGGTCTTCCCCGAACCGGTGACCCCCAGCAGGGTCTGCCAGGCCACCCCGGACTCCACGCCGTCCACCAGGCGCTCGATGGCCGCCCCCTGGTCCCCGGCGGGCTCGAAGGGCGCCTCCAGCCTGAAGCGCGGGCTCATGGCCGCTCCCCGGGCTCCTCCTCCGGAGGTGCGGCCGTCCGGAGGAAGGCCTGGATGGACCCCATCTCCTCCAGCGTGACCCGACCGTCCTCCAGCGCCGCCCCCACCCGCTGGATGAACTCGCCCGACAGGCGGTTGGCCCCTGCCGGGTCCTCCCCGATCCGGGCGAAGAACCGGTCCATGTCCTCCTCGAGGGCCCGGCGGGCGGCCCCGTCCACCCCGGAGGGGAGGTTCCTCTCGAGCTTCAGCCGGGCCCGGATGGTGACCCACCGGACACCCCGGTCGAGGAAGAGGAAGCTGCCCAGGAGCACGGCCGTCAGCACCACCACGAGCGCCAGGCAGCCCACGGTGGCCCAGCGGCCGCACCCCCTGCGGTCCCTGAGGTCCCCCCGGACCTCCGGCAGCTCCGGCAGCTCCGGCACCCCCGGCCGCGGGACGCTCATCCCTCCTCCAGGTAGGTGTAGCCGTCCAGGCCCTGCTGGTAGAAGTGGACCAGCTGGCGGCCCTCGCGCACGGTCAGGCGGCCCTCGCGCACCGCCCTCTCCACGTCCCGGCGGATGGTGACCAGGAGGCGGTCGGGGTCGAACTGGACGTAGCCCAGCACCTCCCGCACGGTGTCCCCCTCGATGTAGTCCTCGATGGTCCAGCGGCCCTCGCCGTCCAGGCCCACGTGGACGGCGTGGGTATCGCCCAGCAGGTTGTGGAGGTCGCCCAGGATCTCCTGGTAGGCCCCCACCAGGAACGCCCCGAGGTAGTAGGGCTCCCCCTCGCGGAGCGCATGGAGACGGAGCGTGGTGGGGTCCTCCTCCCCGCTGACGTACCGGGTGACCTTGCCCTCGGAATCGCAGGTGATGTCCGCCAGGATCGCCCGCCGCGCCGGTTCCTCGTCCAGCCGCTGGATGGGCAGGATGGGGAAGAGCTGGCCGATGGCCCAGCTGTCCGGCAGGGACTGGAAGATGGAGAAGTTCCCGAAGTAGATGTCCGACAGCTGGGCCTCCAGGCCCGCGAGCTCCTCCGGAGGCTCCTCCGAATCCCCCAGGCGTTCCAGGGCCCGGAGGCCCACGGACCAGTACAGGCGTTCCGCCAGGCTCCGTTCCTCGAGGCTCATGTACCCCAGGTTGAACAGCGAGAGGGCCTCCTCGTAGGCCTGGACCGCGTCGTGGAGCGCCTCCTCCACGCTGCCCCCGGCCACGAGCTCGAGGGCGTCGGCAAGATCGTGCACCGGGCGGGAAAGCCCTCCACGCCCGCCGACCTCCCGCGGCACCCCGGCCCCGGGCGGGATCTGGAAGGAGGCGAAGCTCGTGGTCCCGAGCACGTCGAAGACCAGCACGGAGTGGTAGGCCACCAGGGCCCGGCCCGACTCGGAGATGATCGTGGGGTGCGGCAGGCCCGCATCGTCGCAGACGGTGCCCACCCGGTGCACCACGTCTCCGGCGTACTCCTCCAGCGTGTAGTTCACGGAGGATTCGGTGCCCGTCTGGGTCCCGTCGTAGTCCACGCCGAGCCCCCCACCCACGTCCAGGTACCTCAGGCCGGCCCCGAGTCGGCAGAGCTCCCTGTAGACGTGGGCCAGCTCGTTGATGGCGTTCTTGATGCTCCGGATGTCCACGATCTGGCTGCCCACGTGGCAGTGCAGGAGCTGGAGGCAGTCGGTCATGCCGCACTCCCGCAGCCTCCCCATGAGGTCCAGCAGCTCGGCGATGTGCAGGCCGAACTTGGAGCGCTGGCCGCCCGAGTCCTCCCACCGCCCGGCCCCCCGGGACGAGAGCTTCACCCGGACACCGATGGTGGGCCGCACACCGTAGCGGCGGGCGTGGTGGATGATCAGCTCGAGCTCGGAGAACTTCTCCACCACCGGGATGATGGTCCGGCCCAGCTTCGAGGCGAGGACCACCGTCTCGATGAATTCGCTGTCCTTGAAGCCGTTGCACACGATGGGGCGCCCGTTCCCGTCGGAGCCGGTGACCCCCAGGACCGCGAGCAGCTCGGGCTTCGAGCCCACCTCCAGGCCGAAGCCGTACCGCTTCCCGAACCGGAGGATCTCCTCCACCACCTGGCGCTGCTGGTTCACCTTGATGGGGTAGACGCAGCGGTAGTCCCCGCGGTACCCGTGCTCCTCCATGGCCGCGGCGAAGGCCTCCGCCAGCGAGCGGATCCTCCGGTCAAGCACGTCCCGGAACCGCAGCAGGACCGGGGTGGGAATCCCCCGCTCACGAAGCCCCTCCACCACCTCCAGGAGGTCCACCCCCCCATTGCCCTCTCCGGGAAGGACGGTCACGCGGCCGGCCTCGTTGACCGCGAAGTACCCCTTGCCCCAGTCCCCGATCCCGTAGAGCCGGGCGGCATCCCGGGGCGACCATCCCCCAGGCCGGGCGGACCCGCCGCGTGCGGTGCCTCGATCCTTCATCGGGCCATTGTACGGAAAACCCGCTGCCGTGTGCGGGAGGGAGCCCTGGCCCCCTCAGGCGGGTCCGCAGCCCAGCCCCCCCTGCTCCACCAGGGCCGCCAGGGACTCCACCGCACGGGGATCCCACCAGCCCCTCTCGAAGGTCTCGGCTCGCAGGATCTCCAGCGCCTCGGCCACCGGCAGGGCCTCCCGGTAGCACCGCTCGTTGGTCAGCGCGTCGAAGATGTCCACCACCTGGAAGACCCGGGCCAGGTGCGGGATCTCGTTGCCGGCCAGACCGTCGGGGTATCCCGTGCCATCCAGCTTCTCGTGATGATGGCGGATGATGGGCAGGACCGGCCTCAGGGTCCGCAACGGCGAACAGATGTCCACACCGATCTCCACATGGCCTCTCATGATGGACCACTCACTCTCCGTCAGGGGGCCTTGTTTGAGAAGAACGGCGTCCGGGATTCCGATCTTGCCGATGTCGTGGAGGTACCCCGCCCTCCGGAGTGTCTGCAGGGAATCGTCGTCCAGATCCAGATGACGACCGAGTTCCACGGCAGCCCTGGCGAGGCGATCACAGTGCTCTCCCGTGCTCTCGTCCCTGGCCTCGATCGTACGCGCGATGGAGAAGAGGATCCTCTCCGCCGAGTCCAGGTCCTGGGTGAGCCGCCTGAACCCCACCAGATTCCTGACCCGAACCTCCAGGTCCGTGAGGTCACACGGCTTGGACAGGAAGTCCGTGGCACCGGCATCGAGCCCCTTGATCCTGTCCTCCCGGCCCTTTCGACCGGTGAGGAACACCACCGGAATCAGCTGGGCCTCCTCGGTCGCCTTGAGCCGCCGGCATACCTCGTAGCCGTCCATGCCCGGCATCTGCACGTCGAGAAGGATGACGTCGGGTTGCCGCTCGCGGGCCAGCATCAGGGCCGTCTCGCCATCCAGGGCCTGCCACACCTCGTACCCCAGCAACCCCAGCGTGTCGGCCAGCGCCTCGAGCACCTCGGGGTCATCATCGACCGCGAGTACTGTACCCCTGCTCATCATCGGTCATGGTTCCCGGTGACCACGATATCACTGCCGATGGAATCATTCCTCCCGCGTACCGTCGGACGGTCGCTCGGACCACCTTCGCACAACATCACCCTCAGCTTCCTGGACCCTGCTGCGCCAGGAGCCAGCCCTCGGGATCCACCTCCACCTCGGCCCCCGGGGGAATGGCCATCTCCCCGCGCCCTCCCGGCATCGCCACCCTCTGGACCCGGCTGCCCACGCCGATCGGGATGGGCATCTCGAAGGCCGGGTCGTCCCACCCGAGCACGATCCGCTCCCCGGCCCCCTCGGGGTGGCGCTCCAGCGACCAGCGCGGCAGCTCGGCCCGCCTCAGGTAGCGGTCCCAGAACCAGCCCAGGTCCCGCCCGGACGCCTCCTCCACGAAGGCCGTGAAGTCCTCCGTGGCCACGTGCCGGCAGGCGAAGCGCGGGTCGTTGGGAAAGTCGTGGAGGACCTGGAGGACCAGGTCGTCCCCCAGGAGCCACCGGAGCGTGTGGAGGACCCAGGCCCCCTTGGCGTAGATGTCCCCGGTGTAGGCCTGGATGGAGTCCAGGTCGCGACCCTGGACGATGGGCTTCGAGTTCCGGATCCTGCGGCGGAGTCTGGCCATGTAGTCCAGGTAGCGGTTCCGCCCCAGCGTGTCCTCCACGTAGAGCGCCTCCGCGTAGGTGGCGAGGCCCTCGTGGAGCCAGAAGTCCGCCCAGTCCGCCACGGTGATCTTGTTGCCCCACCACTCGTGGGCCGTCTCGTGGAGCAGGATGGTGTCGAACCCGAACTCGTTGTCCGTGAAATCGTCCCCGTAGGCCACCAGCGTCTGGTGCTCCATCCCCAGGTAGGGCGCCTCCACGACCCAGTACTTGTCGTCCAGGAAGGGGTACTCGCCGAAGTGCCTCCCGAGGACCTCCAGGATCCGCGGTGCCTGCTCCCAGAGCGTCCGGGCCTTCGCCTCGTGCTCGGGCAGCGCCCAGAAGAGGATGGGCACGTTCAGCGTCCCGTCCACCCCGTGGTACCGCTCCTCCACCGGGACGTGGGGGCCGATGTTCACGGTGACGTTGTAGTTGTTGATGGGGTAGGACACCCTCCAGCGGCTGGTGGTGGTGCCGTCGCCGTTGTCACGGCTCCCCAGCGGTCTCCCGTTGGACAGGCCCACGAGCTCCGACGGCACGGTCAGGAGGATCTCCATGCCCCGGTCCGGGTTGTCAGAGGGGTGGTCCTTGCACGGCCACCAGATGTCGCCCCCGTCCTCCTGGCACGCCACGCCGACCCACGGCTGTCCGCCCGGCGTCTCCTCCCAGACGAAGCCGCCGATCCACGGGGCCTTCAGCGCCACCTTGGGGCGGCCCCCGTAGCGGATGGTCACGCGGTGGAGCTCACCCGGAGCCCACGGCCTTCCCAGGGGAACACGGATCCTGCCGTCCCTGTGGCTGAAGCCCATCCCCTCGCCGTCCACCGTCACCTCCCGGACCTCCAGGCGGTCGTCCAGGTCGATGACGAAGGTCTCCAGGCGTTCCACGGCCCGCGTCGAGGTCTCCACCACGCCCGCCACCGCCTCCTCGGCGGGCACCACGGTCACGTCCAGGAGGACGTGCTCCACGTCGTAGGCCGCCATCTCCGGCAGGATGGGGCCTCCCGAGGCCGTCCTCTGGGACCGCACGTAAAGGTGGAGCCCCACGCCGGCGAGCACCAGCACCAGGGCGGCCGCCGCCAGGAACCACGATGCGATCTTGATCCAGCGTTTCATGCTCCCAGCATACGACGAACCCCGCCCCCGGGTTGCGCCGCTTCGGGAGGCTCCCCATGGGCTACAATTCCCCGAGCCGGCGCGACGGGACGGCCTCCGGTCCGCCGGCAACGAAGGGAGCACGGACCATGCAGCATCACCCCGAGATCCTCGGTCCCCCGGGAACCCTCCTGGTGATCATCGACGTCCAGGAGCGGATCAACGCCGTCATGGCGGACCAGGTCCACCTTCCCAGGATCACCGTCCTCCACCGGGCCTTCACGACCCTGGGCCTGCCGGTGCTCGTGACCGAGCAGTACCCGAAGGGCCTCGGCCCCACCGTGCCCGAGCTGGCGCGGCTCCTGGACGCTCCTCCCCTGGTGAAGGACACCTTCTCCTGCGCCCGGGACGAGGCCTTCCTGGGCGCACTGGAGAGACACCGGCCCCATCGGGTCGTGGTCACCGGCATCGAGGCCCACGTGTGCGTCGCCCAGACCGTCCTGGACCTCCTCCACGCCGGGTACCAGGTCCAGGTCCCCCACGATGCCGTCCGTTCCCGCCGGAAGGCCGACATGAAGTGGGCCCTCCGGCGACTCCATGCCGCGGGGGCGGTGGTCACGTCCACCGAGTCCGCCCTCTTCGAGCTCCTGGACAGCTGCACGTCGCCCCACTTCAAGGCGGTCTCGGCGCTCGTCAAGGAGCTGCCGGTGGGGAAGGGTCAGGGGGCCAGGACGTGAGGAGCTGAGGAGGCAGGGGCGCTGGGGCGTACGGGGGCACGGGCACGGGCACGGTCACGGCCAGGGGCACGGCCACGGCCACGGCCACGGTCAGGGTCACGGACGGGGTCGGGGTCGGGGTCCGGGCCGCGGACACCTCCGCTCCGACTGGAAGCGCCTCATTCGTTTCACGTTTCACCTTTCACGTTTCACGAGGCCCAGGGGACGGATAGCGGCGACGGGGACACGGTCACGGTCACGGCCACGGACGGGGTCGGGGTCACGGTCACGGCCACGGACGGGGTCGGGGTCGGGGTCAGGGCCACGGACACCTCCGCTCCGACTGGAGGCGCCTCGTTCGTTTCACGTTTCACCTTTCACGTTTCACGAACGGGCGGGGGGGCGGCGCGCCACACCCCCGCTCCCCGCCGGACCGACGGGCAACCTTCAGCTCTTCACTTCTCCACTTCCCGACCTCCCCACCACGCCGCGTGTCCGGTCAATACCGGAGCAGCGCCGCCATGGAACCGACCTTCGACAGCATCTCGGCCGCGGGCCCGTCCACGACCTCCACCCGGCCGCTGGTCTCCAGGACCGCCCTGTTGAGACGGTCCACGAAGTGGGGCACGCCCTCCAGGCTCCCGTCGCAGTACCGGCAGGTGGCCTCGTCACCCACGGTGAGGGCCCCGCAGTTGCGACACTCACGCCCCTCGAGCGTGAACCCGTTGACATAGAACAGCTTCCAGACCCGCCCCTCGTTGACGGCGTCCACCACCGCCGCGGCCCCCGACACCGCCTTGCCGCTGGCGTGGAGCTCCGACAGCAGGCCCTCCACCATCTCCACCTCCTGCTGCCGCTCCATCTCCTCCTGGACCTCGGCCACACGGGCCTGCACCTCCGCGGCCGGGGCGGTCACCGGCATGGCGATGGTCTTGACCAGCTTGCCGTGGAGACGGCGCGGCAGGAGCCTGGCCACCTGGGCGGCCGCCTCCTGGGGCCCCCCCACGATCAGGCGGTCGAAGGGCACCCGGAGCGAGAGGTCGTGGAGCGCGTCCACCACCCGCTTGGCGTGCAGGGCCACCTCCTGGTCGTGGTGCCGCTGGAACCGTTTCTGGGACCACCACTGGTCGGTGCCGGTGGTCTGGGTCCGGGTTCCCGTGGCGGAGATCAGGTCGCTGTGCTCCACCAGCTCGCCCAGGTACGACGTGAAGATGCGAGCCCTCTTCTTGTCCGTCAGCACCACGGCGTACCGTTCGTACTCGTCCAGCGCCTCCAGGACGGGCCGCAGGTAGGCCCCCCGGCGCCAGTGGATCGACGGCGTCATGCGGACCCTGATCTGGTGGACCTCCTCCACCCCGTTCGGGGTGTGGACCACCACCAGCGCCGTCCTTCCCTGGGGCTCCAGGTTCCGGACCAGCTCCAGGGCCTTCGAGGAGGCCTGCTGGAGCTCCGCGTCGTCCCCCTGTCGAGCCCTGAGCTCCTTGACCATGGCCTCGGCCTGGGTCACGTAGCCCCTGTTCCTGTTGGCCTGGTGGGTCTGGTCGATGTCCACGTAGAGCGTGAGCGTCGGAACCTCACCGTCGGTCAGTCGATGCAGCCGCCTGAGAACCGCTCGATCCAGCATGTCCACCTCCAGTCTCGCTGTCCACTCTCCACTCCAGAATATAGGATCCGGGTCCGGGAATCCGCCAGACGGTGGGAGTCCGGTGCTTCCGGTCACCCCGGCCGGACCGGTGGCGGCGGTCCCGCAGACCCTCCTGCCCGTGATTCGCCACCGGCGCGGCGCCGGTCAGGTCCCGTGCAGCTGCCGGTACCGCTGGAGCAGGATGCCCGCCGCCACGGCCACGTTGAGTGACTCCACCCCGCGTTCCAGCGGAATGGTCACCGTGCCGTCGGCCGCCTCCACCAGCGCGGGATCCAGCCCCTGCCCCTCCGAACCCAGCAGGAGCAGGGAGGGGTCGCGCGGCGTCCACGCCTCCAGGGGAACGCCTCCCGGAGCGGCGGCCCAGACCTCGCCACCCGCCTCCCTGACGGCCGCCGCGGCCTCCACCGCCGGAACCCCCGTGCACGGCACCAGGCGGAACACCGCACCGGCCGAGCCCCTCACGGCGGCCGGGGCGAAGGGATCGGCGCATCCCGGCGTCAGGAACACCGCACGGGCACCCAGCGCCGCCGCACACCGGACCACGGCACCCACGTTCCCGGGATCCTGGACACGGTCCAGCACGACACCGGGCCCCCGTCCCGCGGTCCAGGACACCGCTTCCGGCTCGGTCACCACCGCCAGGACGCCCTGGGGGTGCCTCGTGGGAGCGATCCCCTCCAGTGCGCCGTCGGCCACGACCCAGGCACCGTGGGCCGCCGCGGCCAGCCTCGTTCCCGCCGGCGAGAGAGCAAGCGTCTCTTCCAGATAGAGCTCCTCCAGCGGGACGCTCCAGCGGTGCAGGTCCTCCACGATCCGCCGCCCGTCCACCACCACCAGGCCGGACTCCCGCCTCCGGGCCAGCCGCCGCAGTCGCTTCATCCGCTCGCCGTGCCGTCCCAGCCGTTCCACGAGCACCTCCGGGGTCAGCTGCGGCGGGCCACGCGGAGGAACGCCTCCTCCGCACGGTAGGAGGACCGGACGAAGGGGCCGGCGATGACCTCCAGGCCGAGGGCCGTGCCGGCGTCCTCCAGCTCCGCCATCTCCTCCGGGGTCCAGTAGCGCCGGACCTCCACCTGCGCGGGGGTGGGCCTGAGGTATTGCCCGATGGTGACCACCTGGCACCCCGCCCCGGCCAGGTCGTGCAGCACGGAGAGCACCTCCTCCTCCGTCTCGCCCAGGCCCACCATGAGGCCGGACTTGCGGACGATCTCCGGGGCCCTGGCGGCCACCCGTGCGATGACCTCAAGCGCCCAGCGGTAGCGGCCCGACCGGCGGACCTCCCGGTAGAGGCGGGGCACCGTCTCCACGTTGTGGTTGTAGACCTCGGGTCCCGCGTCGATGATGGCGTCCACGTGGGCCATCTCCCCGCGGAAGTCGGGCGTCAGCACCTCGACGGTGGGCGGCTCCGGCAGGCGCCGGAGGGCCGCGAGGCAGGCCACGAAGGCGCCGACTCCACCGTCCGGGAGGTCGTCCCGGTCCACCGCCGTGATCACCACGTGCCCGAGGCCCATCCGCCTGGCGGTGGCCGCCAGCTGCTCCGGCTCGTCGGGATCCAGGGAATCGGGCCGGCCGTGGGTGATGGAGCAGTAGGCGCAGTTCCTGGTGCAGGTTCGCCCGTTGATCAGGAAGGTGGCCGTGCCCCGCCCGAAGCACTCGCTCCGGTTGGGGCAGCGGGCCTCCTCGCAGACCGTGGCCAGCCCCCCCTCCCGGAGGCTCCGCCGCATCGCGTGGAGGTCCGCGAGCCGCAGCTTGCGCTCGCGGATCCACTCGGGCAGCAGGGGACCCGGCGCCCGCCCGCCGAAGCTCATTCGTTCACGATCCACGCATCGGGGAAACCCGAGGCCCGCATCCGCTGCATCACCCGATGGGCCGATTCACGATCGGGAAACGGTCCGATGCGCACCTTGTAGAGCGAGCCGCCGCCCGCCGTCTTCACCGGGACCACGCGCCGGTGGGAGGCGGGAAAACCGAGCTTCTCCAGCTTCCTCTCCACCTCTCCCACACCCTTCCGGTCCCGGACGGCGAGCACCTGGACCCACAGGCCGTGGACGGGAGCGGGGGTTGCCGTGGGGGGCACCCGCGTGGGCGTGGGCGGTGCCGGGGTCGCCGTCGGCGGTCGCTGTGTGGGCCGGGTGGACCCGGACGCCGGGGCCTCCGACGTGGTGGGCACCTCCGTGGGCGTCCGCTCGGGGACGGGCGGTGTCGGCACCACAACCTCGGCCGGCGTGGGGCTTTCGACTGCGGCCAGCACCGGTGGACGCTCGCCCCCTCCCGGCCCGGAGGACCAGGCCGCGGCATAGCCGAGCACGAAGGCCAGCACCATGGCGACACCGAGCAGGAGCAGCAGCACCGTGAGCTGCCGGGCCGTGAGCTCGATCTGGTAGTAGGTCCTCCCCATGGCCGTGGACTCAGTCCCCCATCAGCTTCTCGAAGAGCTTCAGGGGAACCGGGAAGACGATGGTGGAGGAGTTCTCCGTGGAGATCTCCGTCAGGGTCTGGAGGTAGCGGAGCTGGATGGAGACGGGATCCTTCTGCAGCACGTGGGCGGCCTCGGCCAGCTTCTTGGAGGCTTCCAGCTCACCCGCGGCATGGATGATCTTCGCGCGCTTCTCGCGCTCGGCCTCGGCCTGCCGGGCCATGGAGCGCTGCATGTCGGCGGGAAGGTCCACGTGCTTGATCTCCACCATGGTGACCTTCACACCCCAGGGATCCGAGTGCTGGTCGATGATGGACTGGAGCTTGAGGTTGAGCTTCTCCCGGTGGGAGAGCAGCTCGTCCAGCTCCACCTCGCCCAGCACCGAGCGCAGGGTGGTCTGGGCCAGCTGGGAGGTGGCGTAGACGTAGTTCTCCACCTCCACCACGGCCCTCACCGGGTCCATGACCCGGAAGTAGACCACGGCGTTCACCTTCACGGAGACGTTGTCCCTCGTGATCACGTCCTGGGGCGGGATGTCGTGCACCACCACCCGCAGGCTCACGCGGACCATCCGGTCGATGGGCCACAGCACCAGGATCAGCCCCGGTCCCTTGGCCTCGGGCAGCACCCTTCCCAGCCGGAAGATCACGCCCCGCTCGTACTCCTTGAGAATGTTGACCCAGCGGCTCAGAAGGAACACCGCCAGGAAGACGACGACGATCACGCCAGAGCTGAACGGCATCATGACGACCTCTCTCCTTCCTCTGTTGCAACGGACCGCACCCGGAGCCTGCGGCCCTCCACGTCCACGACCTCGACGGCGGCACCTGTGGGGACCGCCGAGCCATCATCGCTCACCGCATCCCAGTATTCCCCGTGCACCAGGACCTTGCCCGACGGTGCGAGGTCCGTCCTGGCCTCGCCCCGCTCCCCCACGAGCCCCTCGCGCCCGGTGAGCGGCGGACGCCGGTGGGCCGCCAGGACCCGGGAGAGCAGGAAGACGGTCACCACGGCCATCACCACCGCGGTGGGCAGGATGACCCCCAGGCTCACCCGCATGTCCGGGATGGGGGCGTCGAAGAGCATCAGCGACCCGAGCACGAAGGACACCAGGCCCCCCACCGTCAGGAGTCCGTAGCTGGTCACCTTCACCTCCAGCATGAAGAGCACCACCGCCACCACCATGAGGGCAGCGCCGGCGAGGTTCACGGGCAGTACGGAGAGCGAGTAGAGGGCCAGCAGGATGGCGATGACCCCCACCACCCCCGGCAGGATCGCTCCGGGGTGGGAGAGCTCCATGTAGATCCCGAGCATGCCCAGCGCCATGAGGAGGTAGGCCACATTCGGGTTGGCGAGGACCGACAGGAAGCGCTCCGCCGGTGTGGGATCCACCTCCGTCACGAGGACGGGCTCCAGCTCGAGGGTGGTCTCGGCCCCGGAGAAACGGTGGATCGTCCGCCCCTCCAGCTCGTCCAGGAGCTCGTCCAGCGAGGGAACCACCAGGTCCACCAGGCCCTTCTCGAGTGCCTCCTCGGCGGTGAAGGAGAGGCTCTCCGTCACCGCCTTCTCCGCGAGCTCCGGGTCCCGCCCGCGGTGCTGCACCAGCGACCGCACCATGGCGGCGGCGTCGTTGGTGGCCTTCTCCCGGACGTCCTCGGGGAGGTTCTCCCCCTTGCCCCCCACCGGGTGCGCCGCACCCGTGTTGGTTCCGGGCGCCATGGCCGCCACATCGGCCGACATGAGGATGAAGAACCCCGCCGAGGCGGCCTGCGCCCCCGCCGGTGCCACGTACACCGCCACCGGGACCGGGGAGCCCGTGATGGCCGAGGTGATCTCGCGGGCCGAGGTCACGAGGCCGCCCGGCGTGTCCAGCTCGACCACCACCAGGGCCGCACCCCGCCGGGCCGCCTCCGCGAGGCCCCGCTCCACGTACCGCCGGGAGGCCGGCTGGATCGTGTCGGCCAGCCGCAGCCTCACCACCTCCCCCCCGGCCGCTGGAATCGCCACCGCAAGAAGGAGGAGAACCGACACCGTGCCACGAAGAATGCGCTTCATCGAACGTCCACCCCTCATCATAGGGAGGTCCACCCCACCCGGCAAGCCCGGGGGACCGGCCCTCCGGTGTTCATCAGGCACTACGCCCGGCGGGCCGGCATGTTCCGTCGTTCCCGTCGCCGTGCCTCCCCGCGGATGCCACCGGCGGGGGTCCGCCCCACCTCCCTCCGGAGCTCCCTCCACAGCCACCGCACCGTCCGGCCGCCCTCCGTCCCGGGGGCAGGACCGTAGAGCTCCGCCTCCAGCACCCCGGCGAGCTCCCCGGCCAGTGGTGCCGCGCCGGGCCAGAGGGAGGCCACCGCCGCAGCCAGGTCCCGGGGCGTGTCGGAGGGGGTCACCTGCACACCCGCCCGGCGGAGGACCCGTTCGATCCGCGCCACCACCCGGGCCGCCTCCCGCCGTCCCCCCCTCCGGCGCCGGCGGCGCCCCAGCCACCAGAGCCCGACCCCCACCACCGTCAGGGCTGCGGACCAGAGCGCCGCCACCCCGGGGCGGACCCGCCGGGCCATCCCGAGGACGGTGGAGGTGGCGGCCGTCACCATGTCCAGCTGGTCCTGGAGGCCGAAGGTGAGCACGTAGCGATCCCAGAAGACCTGGACCCTGTCCGCCGTCCACCGGAGGCGCGCCACCATGCCCGCCCGGCTGAGGCCGGGAACCGACTCGGCGGGCGTCGGGTCGAAGGCCCTCCATCCCTCCTCATCGCCCAGCCACACCTCCACCCAGGTGTGGGCGTTGGACTGGCGGACGTGGGCGAGACGCCCCCGCGGCCCCAGGTCGCCCCCGCTGTACCCCCCCACCATGCGCGCCGGGATCCCCATGGAGCGCAGCAGCACCGTCATGGAGCCCGCGAAGAGCTCGCAGTGGCCCTCCCGCCTCAGGAAGAGGAAGTCGGACACCGGGTCCTTGGAGAACCTCCACGGGGACTCGAGGGAGTAGCGGCAGGTGGCCCGCAGGTAGTCCACGATCCTGCGGGCCGCCTCGCCAGCGTCCTTCGCTCCCGAGGTGACCGTCAGCGCCAGGTCACGGAGCCGTTCCCTGGATCTGGGGACCCGGAGGTCGGCCTCGTCCGGGGGCGCCAGCTTCCTGCGGAAGCCCTCCCGGACCCACACGGTGTAGGTGATGGGCCTCCGGCGGCGGCGCCTGAGCACCAGCCCGCCGGCCCGGTCCTCCCACAGGGGCGCCGGACACCGCACGGCGACCGTCCCCGGCGGTACAAAGAGGTACTCCTCGGGCTGCAACGATTCCAGCCTCAGCTCGGTGGCGTCCCGAAGGCTGCCGGCGCCGCCGTCGAGGCGAACCAGCTCCCCGGCCTTCCCGAGCTGGCGCGCCCCGGTCCTCCGGGGCACCCACGTCCCGGTCCGCAGGAGATCGAAGGCCGTGGCACGCAGCCTGAGCCACGAGGCCCTGAGCTCCCCCTCCCCCACCATGCCGACCACGAGGACCACGGAGCTGGACCTCTGGATCTCCCCGACCCCGGACAGCTCCACGGCCGTGCTGAACCCCGTCACGGCGCTCCGCCCACCGCCCACGCTCAACATCGGCGAGCGCAACCTCGGCAGGAACAGGAAGACGGGCACCGCCAGGAGCACCACCACGAGCGCCGCCGTCACCGCGTTCCGGGGCCGGGGAAGGTGCGCCACGGCCACCTCCCGTTCCTCGCCCGCGAGCAGCAGGAGAAGGGTCCGCATCCCCCCCCACCACAGCGCCACCACCGAGAGCACCAGGTAGAGCATCAGGGTGACGTGGGTGGAGCTGGCCACGGCCAGGACCCAGACCAGCCCCACCGGTCCCAGGGCCGCCACGTGGCTCTTCCGGTCGTGGACGCCCAGGACCCTGAGGCTCGCCAGGAGGAGGAGCAGGTGCCCGAGGGGGCGGAGCGGCCCGATCCTCCAGCCCCCGGCGGCCAGGACGACCGCCAGGAAGATCAGGCCGGCCAGGTTCTGCGCGCGGACCGACAGCACCAGGGGCCGCCTCCGCAGCAGTGTCACGGCGCCGGCCGCCAGGGCCGCCACCCAGAACGGGGGGGCCACGATCCTCGAGAACGGCAGGGGAACCAGGGCCCACAGCAGCGCCAGGCCCGCCAGCGTCCTGAAGCCCGCGGGACTCCTCACGGGGCCGCCTCCAGGACCGAGAGCCGGACCACCGGCAGGTCCGGGGGACGCACCGGCGGCCCGGAACCGGGCGGGCGGGCCTCCACCAGGGCGAGGGGACGCATCACCACGTCCAGGTGGGACATGGCTGCCACCGGCCCCGCCACCTGTCCCCCGATCACGACGCCCACGGGAAGGCCCGCCTCCAGGCGATCCACCACCAGCGAGGCCGCCGAGCTCACCACGCGCTCGAGCAGCTCCCTCCACTGGGGGTCCTCGGGGTCGGGCACCGTGGGATCCACCTCCACGAAGAGCGGCTCGTGGACCAGGGCCTCCCGCTCCACCATGATGAGCTCCTGCTGGCGGGCCGACTGCTTCCAGTGGATGCTGCGGGCCTCGTCACCCTCGCGGAAGGAGCGGAGCTGGCGCACCTCGCCGCCCCGGCCCCTCCCGCCGGACCGGTCCCCGAGGCCCCTGGGGGGCGCGGCCACCGGGGGCTCCCCGCCCGGCTCCAGGGCGGGGTACACCAGGATCTCCCGTGCGGGCACCACCTCCTTGGTCTTCACGAAGAAACCCAGGGGCAGCAGGACCTCGAGCCGGAAGGGACCCACCCGCTGGAGACCACGCCGCTCCACGCGGAGGGTCCCGATCCGCTGGCAGTGCCCGCGCGGGGGAAGGCTGGCCTCGAAGTGCAGGACCGAGCCGTCGGCGGAGCGCACCACGAGACCGTACGCGGGGAAGAGCCTCGACCCGTTGCTCAGGCGCAGCTCGACCGGCTCCGGCCTCCGCGCGAAGAGCCTGACGGGCAGGGCCACCCCCACCCCCACACGTCCCAGCACCTGCCGGGACCAGGTCCCCGAGAGGACGAACGATCCCATGACCACGCCCAGGAGCATCACCAGGGCGTTGTTCCCCGTGTTCACCGCAGCGAGCCCCAGCAGGAGCATCCCGACCAGGTACCACGCCCCCCAGCGGGTGAGGCGGAGCCCGAAACCCGGGAAGCGGTCCACCCACCGGCGGGACGGAACGGGCTGCCCGGCCGGGCCGCCGTCCGCCGTCACGGTCCGTCCGCGGCCCATGCCGTCACCTGGGAACGGGAACGGAGTCCACGATCTCGCGGATCACGGCCCGTTCCCTCCGGCTCCGTTCCCAGTCGCTCCCCAGGACGGGGCCCGCCAGGAGGATCCTGTGGGCCAGGACGGGCTCGGCGGTGTCCTGGAGGTCGTCCGGCGTGACGAAGGTTCGGCCACGGACCAGCGCCAGGGCCTGGGCGTAGCGGTGCCAGGCGATGGCGCCCCGCGTGGACACCCCCAGCGCCAGCTCACCCGTGTTCCTCGTCCGTTCCACGATCTCCATGAGGTACTCCAGGACGGCGGGCTCCACGTGCACCTCGCGCACCATGCCCTGGAGGTCCAGGACGTCCTCCGCCGACAGCACCGGCTCCAGGGCGTCAAGGCGCGGCTCCGCCCCGCCGGAGACGATCAGTTGCCGCTCCTCGTCCCGTCCGGGGTACCCCATGGAGAGACGCACCAGGAAACGGTCCAGCTGGGACTCGGGGAGCGGGTAGGTCCCCGTGGACTCCACCGGGTTCTGTGTGGCGATCACGAGGAAGGGGTCGGGAAGCGCATGGCGGGTCCGCTCCACGGTCACCCACTGCTCGCTCATGGCCTCGAGCAGCGCCGACTGGGTCCGCGGTGTGGCGCGGTTGATCTCGTCCGCCAGCACCACGTTGGCGAAGATGGGCCCCGGGATGAACTCGAACCGGCCCTCCACCTGCCTGTAGACGGAGATCCCGATGATGTCCGACGGGAGCGTGTCCGAGGTGAACTGGACCCTGTGGAACTCCAGGTGGAGCGATCGGGCGAGCGCCTGGGCCAGCGTGGTCTTCCCAACGCCCGGCACGTCCTCGAGCAGCACGTGTCCCCGGGCCAGGAGGGCGGCCACCAGGGCGTCCACGATCTCCCCCTTGCCACGGATCACCTCCACCACCGAGTCGTGGAGGCGCCTGAGATGTTCCCTCCCGGGCGTCACGACGCCTGCCCCCGGCGGCACGGCGAGGCCCCAGGATCCCGGGCATGGGGGCTGCTCCCTTCCATCGCCCCAGTATACGGAGCCCCGCCTCCGGCCGTCGCAGAGCGCCCCGGACGGACGAGGCCGGGGGCATGGAGGCGGCCGCCTTTCGCGGTCACCGCCCACCGGCGCCGACGCCGACGCCGACGCCGTCCCTGACCCTGACACGGTCACGGTCACCGACACGGACAAGGGCACGGTCGCGGTCGCGGACACGGACCCTGACGCCGCCGTTCTGGGCCGCCGCCCCCTGACGCCGCCGATCCCGGCCGCCGTCCCCGACCGTGACCCTGTCCCTGATCCCGGCCCCGTCCCCGCCACCGACACGGACAAGGGCACGGTCGCGGTCACAGACGCAGACACGGACACGGACCCTGCCGCGGCCGGCGTTCGCGGTCGCCGTCCGCCGGTACCGATGCCGCCGCCGTCCCCGAACCCGGCACGGTCACAGACGTGGACACCGACACGGCAACGGACACGACCACGATCGTGGCTGCTCTCGTTCCCGCGCGTTGCCGGTTTCCTCCCGTTCGTTCCTGTGGTGGGGACGTAGCCCCCGGATCCGCCCGGCGTCAAGGGCACGCCGGCCTGCGGCCGGTCGCTGCGCGACCCCTGACTCCGGGCGGCCCGGGGGCTCTGGGACCACCATGAACGAACGGGAGGAAACCATGCCCCACGCGCTCCACGAGTCACGACCCCCGGCCCTGGCGAAGGCCCTCGAGGCCGCCGGGATCGCCATCGCCCTGGCTGCCACGGTGAAGGCGCCCCTCCGGTCCCTGGCCGACCAGGTGGTGCGGGCCGCCGCGTCGGTTCCCGCCAACATCGCCGAGGGCGAGGGGCGTTCCGGGAAGGACCGGGTCTACCACTGGCGGGTGGCGTACGGCTCGGCGAGGGAGCTGGACGTCCACCTCCGGCTGCTCCTCGCGTCCGGGTCCGTGGATGCGGTACGTACGCAGCGAGCCCTCGCGCTCCTCGACGAGGTCCGCGCCATGCTGTGGCAGATGATCCAGAGGGGGTGAAGGGAACACGGACACGGTCAGGGGCACGGACAAGGGCAGGGGCATAGACACGGGCACTGTCACAGACCCTGTCCCCGTCCCTGTCCATGCCCCTGACGCGGACCCTTCTCCGAGCTCCGGCGGCCGTGGCCGTGCTGGTCGCACGGCCCCGCCGTCCTCCTCCGGCGAGGAGGAGCGGTGTGGTTTGTGGAAGGAGCTCCTGCCTCGCCGGAGTGCGGGCGGGCCGCCTCCCACGATGGCGGGCCACTTCTCTGGGCGTTCTTCCCGTGCGGAGCCCGGTACGGCGTTTCCCTGGTGTCCGGGCCTGGAGAGCGTCACGGGAAACGCCGTACCCGGCACACGCCGCCGGGCGCCACCTTCTCCGGGTGGGTGGGAGACGTCTCCACTCCCTCACGAGCAGAGGACCAGGCTCTGCACACCCCCTGTGCCCTCTTTCGTTTCACGTTTCACCTTTCACGTTTCACGAACGGGCGGGTGGGTGGCCCCGCCACGGGTCTCCACATCCTCCACGAAGACCACGAAGAACCCCCTCCCGGGCGGGAGGGGGTGGACAGGCCGATCACCGGTCCGGTCTACTTCTTCGCGGTCTCGGTGCAGTTGAGCCCGACGCTGGTGGTCCCGTCCTCGCGGTTGATGCTCACCTGGAGGGTCCGACCCTTCGAGTCGTCGGTGGCGGTGATGAAGCCCCCCTTGCCCTCGTCGCTGGAGAAGGTGGTCACGGAGGTCTTGAACCCCTCGGCCTCGAGCTTCTTCTTGTAGAACTCCAGGACCTGGTCGACCGGGTCGCCGGTCTCCAGACCCAGGGCCAGGGTGGTCCCCTCGTCCGTGGACATGGAGAAGCGTCCCGTGGGCGTGGTGCCGGGGTAGATGGGAACCCACGATGGAACGTCCGTGGAGGCCCCCTCACCGACGGTCATCACCTCCGTGCCGCTCCCATCCGTGACGGTGAAGGTTCCCTCCTCGCCCTCTCCAGAGGTCTCGGCCCTGATCTTCACCTCCTTGCCCGTGGACTCGTCCCTGAAGGAGATGTTGCCGCTCCTCACGTCGTCGAGGTTCACGGTGATGACCTCGCCGTTCTTCGTGTTGCGGACGGTGATGGTCCCGCCGTCCTCGTCCACCTCCACCACCTCGAGGTCCGGATTGAAGGTGGCGATCACCTTGGAGGCCGCGAGCGCCGGCTGCTCCTCCCACAGCTCGGGATCGATCCCCACCTCCTTCATCTTGTGCGCCACGAACATCCCGCCGGCAACCAGGACGATGACGATGATCAGCAGGATGACGCCACATCCGATCCCCACCCATGCCAGGACGGGGAGTCCCTTCTTCTGCGGCGCACCCGGAGTCTGCGTACCGTTGGTCATGCTTCCCTCCTTCATCCACTCCCGGCACCCGCCGCCCGGGTCCGGGGCCTGTTCGTTCGGATCACCCCGAGCATAGCACAGGGACCGGGGGGGCCGTCAGAGGGCCGCCAGCAGCTCCCGAAGGTCGCGGCTCCCCGGATTCTTCGCAACGCCCTCCTCGAGCACGCCCCGGGCCTCGTCGATGCGCCCCAGCCGGACCAGCATCTTGGCCCGCGCTGCGTAGACCCCCGGACCGTGCTTGCCCAGCCGCGCCGCCGCATCGAACTCGGCGAGCGCCTCGTCGATGCGCCCCAGCGCCGCCAGCACGGCACCCCGGTTGTAGTGGAGGCTGCCGTCGTCGGGCCGCGCCTGCACCGCCCGGTCCAGGATCTCGGCCGCCTCCTCGAGCTTGCCCTGCTGCTGGAGGGCGGCAGCCAGGTTGGAGAGCACCCCGGCGTTGGACGGATCGCTCTGGAGCAGGAGCTTCAGGGCGCGCTCCGCCCAGTCCGGCCGGCGGTACCGCAGGCACACCACGGAGAAGCGGTTCAGCCGCTTGAGGTCCCTCTTCGACGCCTCGAAGGCCCTGCGGAGGACCGGCTCCATATCGACGCTCGCACCCCGGGCCGCCAGGCCCAGCATGCCCCCGAGCGCGATGTCGTCCGTGGGGTCCCGCTCCAGCGCAGCCCTGTAGGCCGCCAGGGCCTCCCCGGTCCTCCCCAGCCGCTCGAGTCCCAGGCCCCGGGCCGCCTCGAAGTCCGCAGTGTCGCCCCAGCGGGGACGGAGATCCTCCAGGCCCTCCAGGGCCACGGCCGTCTTCCCGGCGTCATTGGCCAGCTTCATGAACTCCACCATGGCCGAGGGCGGCACGCCCTGCGCCCCTGTGGCCAGCGCCCGCGTCATCCAGGCCAGGGCCTCGTCCGGGTGCCCGGCGTTGCTCTCCAGCCGGGCCAGCCCCATCATGGCGAAGGGGAAGTTGGGGGCCCTGTCCAGCGTCTCCAGGTAGAGGCGCCGGGCGGCCTCCACGTCGCCGCGCTCCTCGGCCACCTTGGCACGGTTGTAGAGCTCGGTGGGCTTCACCTCGAGCTGCGCCTCGGTCACCGGAGGGGCCGTGGGTGTCGGTGCGGCCTCCCCCTGCTCCCGGGCCTGCCGGCCGGCGGTCTCCCCTCCCGGGGAAAGGTACCCCAGGGCCTGGAGCTCCTTGATCCGAGCCTCGTCCATGATGGACCGGGCGCCCTCGGCCTTCCACGTGAGCGGCAGGTCCTCGTAGGTGTCCACGTAGACGGGCGGATGTTCCTCCACCCATGACGGCTGCATGATCTCGGTGAGCTCGCGGCCCTCCAGCTGCCGGGAGATGGGGGCCCCCTCGAGCCAGAGCAGGGTCCGGCAGAGGTCGTAGATATCGGCATGCTTCAGCTTGCCCGGCCGGATGCCCGGACCCATGGCCATGAAGACCCCCACCATGCGATGCCACTCCGCGGCACCGGTGGTGAAATCGTCCGGCAGCACGCTGGGACGGGCCGCCCCGGTGAAGAAACCGTGGTCCGCCGTGACGATCCAGGTGGTGTCGGGCGGGGCCTTCTCCATGAGCCGCTCCAGCTCCCGGTCCACCATCTCGTAGTAGCGGGCCATGGTCATGTTGTACTTCCGGGAGTCCGAAGCAGAGACCCAGGAGAGCCTGGGCGGCAGGAAGTGGGCGAAGCGGTGCCCGATGGTGTCGGTCCCCTCGATGTAGAGGGCCACCAGGTCGGCCGGGTGGCGCTCCAGCATCCAGCGGCCCACGTTGAACACCCCGTGGGTGACCGCCAGGATCTTCCGGAGGTGATTGATCCGGTTGTCGTAGGGGTTGTCCGCGGCCATGGCTTCCGCCAGGTTCCGCTCGTACTCCTGCCTCGAGATGTTCACGTAGCGCCGCACCTCGTCCCACCCGATGTCGTCGGCGTCCACCAGCAGTGGCAGCACCTCCTGGAGCACCTCGGGAGGGTAGACGTTGGCGGGATCGTCCAGCGGCGGCCTGATGCCGAACAGCTGGTAGAACAGCCGCTCCGTCACCATGACGCCGTCGATGGGCTCTGCGGGGTAGGTGGCCCACCAGTTGGCCACGTCCACGCTCATCCCCACGTAGGACATGATGTTCCAGAAGGCGTGGACCTTCCGGAACTGGTTGGTGATGGGGATGTCCTTGCCGGTCTTCGGGTCCCTGACCACGAAGTCCAGCACGCCGTGGTCGTCCGGGAGGCGGCCCGTGGCGATGGAGGTCCAGATGAGGGGGGACAGCACCGGCCTGTGGGACTGGAGGTCCGCCCACGCCCCATTCCGCTTCATCCGGGCGAAGGTGGGACAGCGTCCCGCTGCGATCAGCCGGTTCAGCAGGGCCCAGTCGAAGCCGTCCAGGGCCACCAGCACGACCTTGCGGCCGGTGGGGCGCGCCAGGGCGGTGAGCTTCTCGAAGGGGGCGCCGGGGTAGGTGGCGCCGGCCTCGATCACCGTGATGGGCAGACCCTCCAGGACACCGGGCAGGGCGGCGTTGACATCCGCACCGAGGGTGGCGCCGGAGAACTTCCCGTCGAGCTTCCCGAGGAGTTCCTTCATCTCGCCAGCCAGCGCCCCGGGGGCCAGCGGACGCTGGTGCAGGGCCTTCAGGTCCCAGGTGTAGCGGATGGTGAAGGTGAAGGGCTCGCGGGCGCCCTCCCGGCCCGTGATCTCCCGCTCGAGCGTCAGGGTCTGCTCCCCGGCGGGGTAGGGCTGTACGCTGGCCCAGGGGGCCTTCAGGTGCAGGCCCTCGCCGAGAACCCTGCCGGAGCACCACACGGCGCTGCCCGCAGGAACCCGGACGATGGACGTGAACGCGAGGCCCAGGACGAGGAGCACCACCGCGGTCACGAGAAGAACACGTCTCATGACGACCTCCAGTCCGGGCAACGATACCACCTCCGCCGCCCACCCGCCCGGCCGGTGAGGAGGTGAGGGCGTGAGGGTGTCAGGACGTGAGGGCGGCCCCCGCCCACCCGGGGAGCAGGGGGGCAGGGGGGCAGGGGCGAGGGGGTGGGTTCCGGCACCGCGCAGGTCGAGATCAGGGTCGGGGTCGGGGCCCCGGGCAGGGACACGGGCAAGGGCACGGACACGGACATGGTCCCGCCATCGTCCATGACCATGTCCCTGTTCTTGTCCCTGTCCCCGTCCATGATCGTGCCCCTGTTCTCATGCTCCACGGCGCCCTCGGTCCTCCACGGGAGCACGGTCAGGATCACGGGCACGGTCAGGGTCGGGGTCGGGGTCGGGGTCGAGAGCGCTCTGCCATGGTCACCACCGGGTCGTTCGGAAGGGTACGTAGCCTCCGGGCGTCCCGGCGTCAAGGGCAGGCCTGCGGTCGCTTCGCGACCCTATGACTCCGGGACGCCCGGAGGCT
>JAMOWA010000025.1 GCA_027061805.1 Thermoanaerobaculia bacterium
CGTTTCACGTTTCACGAACGGGAGGGCGGGTGGGTATCGCACGGGTGGGTGGGGGGCCTTCGCACCTCACACGGACGGTTGCCCGGGCGCCCCCACTCAATCTCTTTCGTTTCCCGTTTGACGTTTCACGTTTCACGGAAGGGCGGGGGGGACGGGCGCAGCTGCCTTGGGCCGAGTCCCCGAGGCTAAGGCAGCGAGCACGGGCCCTCCGCGAGCCGAGCGCGGTGGTGCTCCCCGGGACGCGCGCACCGGAGGGGCCCGAGCGGCGGAGGGCCCCGAGGCGACCACCGGGAGCCGAGGGACCGGCGCCTCCCATGACCATCAGCCTGACGAGGAAGGACCGCGCCGCACGGCGTCCTGGTGGTGATGCGCGAGGGGGGCGCGAGGGAGCGACCGTCCGGTCGTGACCGAGCCGCCTCCCGAAGCAAAGCGCCGCCAGGGCGGCGGCGCCGCGGTCCCAGTTGAAAGTAAGGAGGTGAAGAGGTGAAGAAGTGAAGACGGCCCCCACCCACCCGGGAGAGCAGGGGTGCAGGGGCGCGACAACGGCCTCCAGGAGGCGGGTGCGAGGCCGGAGGCCGGCCGGAGAGGGTGAGCGGGAGACCGGAAGCTCGCTTCCGGGAGGCCGCGAGCCCCTCTCCGGCGAGGCAGCCGCAGGCTGCCGGCACCCGCCGGGTCCCCACAACCCGCCAGGGCCGGGACGAGGGGCTATACCGGATCGCCCAGGAGGCCCACCAGCTCGTCCCGCTTCGCCTCCATGAGCTCGCGGGTGCGGGCCTCCAGCACCAGGCGGAGCAGCGGCTCCGTGTTGGAGGGCCGCACGTTGAACCACCAGTCCGCATACTGCACCGTGATGCCATCCAGGTAATCGATCTCGCCGTCGGCGTAGATCTCACCCAGCCGGCGGATCATCCCCTCCTTGTCCTCCACGCGGAAGTTGATCTCCCCCGTGGCGAAGTAGCGGTTCAGAGGGGCGATGAGCTCCGACAGGGGCCTCCCCGTCTCCCGGAGGTGGTTGAGGATGTGCACCACCGAGATCAGCGAGGAGTCCGCCGTGGAGTTGGAGCGGTAGTAGAAGTGCCCCGCCAGCTCCCCGCCGAAGGGCGAGTTCAGCTCGCGCATGGTGGCCTTCATGAAGGAGTGGCCCACGCGCTCCCGGACCGGGCGCCCGCCGGCCTCCTCGATGGCCTCCCGCGTGGCCCACGAGGAGCGGAGGTCGTAGACGATGGCCGCCCCCGGCTCCTTCCGCAGGAAGCGCGGCGCCAGCAGGCCGGTGATCTTGTCCGCCGTGATGGCCTCGCCCCGCTCGTCGATGAACATGGCCCGGTCCCCGTCCCCGTCGAAGGCCACGCCCAGGTGGCAGCCGTGCTCCCGCACCGCGCGCTCCACGTCCACCAGGTTCTCTGCCTTGAGCGGGTTGGCCTCGTGGTTGGGGAAGGTGCCATCCAGCTCGAAGTAGAGCGGAAAGAGCTCCACGTTCATGCGCTCCAGGATCGGGCGGTAGGTGGCGCCCATGCCGTTGGCCGCGTCGGCGGCCAGCCTCAGGCGGGGCTCCGTGGCCTCCAGGTGCCCCAGCACGTGCTCCGTGTAGGCGTCGAAGATGTCCCGGCTCTCCTCGCCCGCGGCCGGCGGCAGGCCCGGCGCCACATCGGAGTTCCGGACCAGCTCCTCGAGCCGGGCGATCCCCGTATCCCAGGACACCGGGATGGCCTCCCTCCGGGACATCTTGAAGCCGTTGTACTGCGCGGGATTGTGGCTGGCCGTCACCTGGATGCCGCCCGAGGCCCCGAGATGCCCGATGGCGAAGTAGTTCATGGGCGTGTCGGCCATGCCGATGTCGATCACCGCCACCCCCCGGGCCATGAGCCCCGCCTTGAGGGCTCCCGCCAGGGGCACCGAGTGGGACCGCATGTCCCGGGAGACCACCACCACCGGCCCCAGGGCCAGGTCCTCCGCGTCCAGGAGGTCCCTGAAGTGATAGCCCACCCTGAAGGCGATCTCCTCGTTCACCTGGTCGGGGTAGGTGCCCCGGATGTCGTAGGCCTTGAAGATCCCTGCCATGCGTCCCCCTTTCCTCCCCTGCCGCAACCTACTCGGCGTCGTTCTTTTTCCCGAAGACCTGGTTCCGCATGAGCTTCACGGGGTCCCACGGCGCCTCGCCGCCGCCCAGGTAGCGGTGGAACCAGTCCAGGTGGGCGTTGTAGTAGAAGGCCATCTCCAGCCAGCTGGGCCAGTGACCCGACCGCGGGAACACCACCAGGCGCGAGGGCACCTTCATCTTCTGCAGGTCGGTGAAGAACTCCAGGCTCTGGGTGTAGGGCACGCGGTAGTCCTTCTCGCCCGTGATCACCAGGCAGGGGGTCCGGTAGTTCGGCACGAACTCCGAGGGCGACCACTTCCGGTAGTCGTCCGAGGTCCACGGGGTCCCGCAGAGGTCGTGCTCGGGGAACCAGAGCTCCTCGGTGGAGCTGTACATGGCCCGGAGGTCGTAGACCCCCATCATGGCCGCGATGGCCTTGAAGCGCGTGGTGTGCCCCTCGAACCACATCATCATGTAGCCGCCGTAGGACCAGCCCATGGCGCCCATCCGGTCGGCGTCCACGTACGGCAGCTTCTCCAGCGCGTCGGTGACCTTCATGAGGTCCTCGAAGACCCGCCCTCCCCAGTCGCAGGAGATGGCGTCCACGAAGTCCTGACCGTAGCCGGGCGAACCCGTGGGGTTGGCGAAGGCCACCACGTAGCCCCTGCCGGGGTAGACCTGCCAGTCGCCACGGTAGGCGTCCATCCACTGCTGCTGCGGGCCGCCGTGCACGTTGAGGATCAGGGGGTATTTCTTCGCGGGGTCGAATCCATGGGGCTTCACCACGAAGACGTGGATCCGGTAGCCCCGGCCGCTGTCCACCCACATCTCCTCGGCCGGCCGGATGTCCACCTCGGCCTCCAGGGCCTCGTTGAAGCGGGTCAGCCGCCGCCTCGACGAGCCGTCCCGGCCCGCCAGGAAGATCTCCGCGGGCTCACCCGTGGTCCGCCGGGAGTAGATCACCGTCCCGTCGTCCAGGACCTTCCACCCGCCGATGGCGCCGTCCGCGAAGAGCTTCTGGATCTTCCCGCTCCCGAGGTCCATGGCGAACAGGGGGTTCCGGCCCCTCTGCTCGGCCTGGAAGAACAGCGTCCGGCCGTCCTTCGACCACGCGATGTCGTCCACCCAGTCGTCGAAGCTCCTCCGGTCCGTCAGGTAGCGGGTGGTCCCCGCCTTCCGGTCCAGGAGCGCGATCCGGAAGAGGTCCGACTCGTAGCCGGGCGTGGCCTGGCTCAGGTAGGCGATGAAGCGGCCATCGGGTGAGAACACCGGGCGCCCGTCCCAGCCGTCGTTGGCGTCGGTGAGGTTGACCGCCTCGAGCTCGCCCTTCTCCAGGTCCACGGGGACCGCCCAGAGGTCGGCGTTGGTGGAGGAGGCCGGGTCCGGGTCGTGGTTGGACACGTAGACCAGCTCGGCCCCGTCCGGCGAGAAGGCGTAGGCGGGGCCGCCGCCCAGCGAGAAGGTGGGGCTGTCCCAGCGTCCAGGGGTCATGTCGCGCAGCACCTCGCCGCTTCCGGCATCCATCAGCAGGATGTGGCTGTACTTCCCGTCCCGCCAGGAGGTCCAGTGCCGGTAGAGCAGCTCGTCGGCCATGTGGACCGAGAGCTTCCCGCCCGTGCGGTCCTCCTCGATCTCGTGGTTGCAGTCCGCGTCGGCGCCGCACTCGGGGTAGACCTCCGAGCTCACCGCGATGTACCTCCCGTCGGGGGAGACCACGGGGTCGCCCACACCCATGGGGAAGTCCGTGAGCTTCCGTGGCTCGCCGCCGTCCACCGCCATGACCCAGAGCTGCGGCGCGTCGCCCTCCCTGTCGGACACGAACACGAAGCGCTTCCCGTCCGGGAAGAAGACGGGCGTCCCGTCGTGGTGGTGGCCGAAGGTCATCTGCCGCAGCCCGGTGCCGTCGGACTTCATGGTCCAGATCTCGGACCAGCTCTCGCCCTCCTCCAGGTCGTAGCGCCGGACCACGAAGGCCACCAGGTCCCCGGCGGGGGCCACCTCCGGGCCACCCACGAAGGCCGTCCTGTAGTAGTCCGCGATCTCGAAGGCCCGCTTCTGGACGGCCTCATCCGCCAGGCCCATCCCGGCCACCGCAAGAACCACAAGAATGAACACCGTCAACCGCTTCGCTCTCATCGAACACCTCCTGCGCCCCACCGGAGCGCCCCGATCTGCCGATCCAACCCGCCCCCCCCACTCCCAGCCCCCCCGGTTCCCAACGTCCTCACGCCCTCACGTCCTCACGTCCTCACGTCCCGACCTACTCCACCACCACCCCCACCGCCTTCAACGACTTCCGCGGGTCCAGCCCCATGGTGGCCGGCGAGCGGACCCCGGCCGGCGCCTTCCCGCCGAGCAGCTTCTCCACCCCCAGCGCCACGATCCGCGCCGTGAGCCCGTAGGCGTCCGTCCCCGAGGCCACGGCCCGCGCACCGTCGGCACCCGCCACGATGCAGAAACGGCTCGCCCGGCGCTGTTCCGGAGTCGGTGGTCTCGGACTCACGAAGCGGGCCCACACGCCCCCCAGGGGCCGGACGAAGGGGCGGACGGGCCAGGCCGCCATGTTGGCCCAGGGAGCAGCCAGGCCCGCAAGGGTCGGCAGCCGCATCCAGGTGGTGGCGGTCTTCACCGTGCCCCGCCGGGCCAGGTAGAGCACCTCACCGAAGGGTGCCCACACGCAGCTGCGCATCCCCCAGGGAAAGGCCACCTCCCGCCGCATGGACCCGGCGAAGCGGCGGACCCACCGCCCACCCTCCCACCCCCACGCCTGCCGGCCGAGCATCTCGAAGATGGAGAGCGCAGTCCCCCGGCTCATGCCCTCGCCCGACAGCGCGTAGGCCACCGCCACGTGGTCGAAGCTGTCCATGCCCGAGCGCAGCATGGCGACCTCGGAGGTCCAGTCACCCACGGCGTACTCGAAGGCCATGGCGTTGACCACCGTGCAGCCCCGTTCCCGGGCCGGGGCATCGAGGCGGTCGGCCACCTCCTTCATGAACGGCTGCTCCCCGGTGGTGTCCAGGTAGTGGACCCCGGCGGCCACGGCGGCCTCCACCACGGGCATGCCGTAGCGGAGGAAGGGCCCCGCGCAGTTGACCAGGACCCGGGTGCCGCCCTCCGTGAGGGCCCCGAGGGTCTCCGGCCGGGTGGCGTCCGCCACCACCGCGTCCACCGCGCCCGTGGCGTCCCGCAGCTCCTCCAGCCGCTCCCGGGACCGTCCCGCCACGGCAAAGGGAATCCCCTTCCGGGTCAGCTCGGCACAGACCAGCCGGCCGGTGAAGCCGGTGGCCGCGAAAACGGTGACGCGCTCCTTCATGCTCCGCTCCCCACCGGCAGAGTGTACCGCCGACCGGCCGCTTCGTCCCCATCGCGGTGGTGGCCCCGCTGCACGGACGCATGCCCGTGATCCTGCCGCCGGAGGCCTGGGACACGTGGCTGGACCCCGGCCTGCGCGACCCCGCCGGGCTGCAGGAGCTCCTCCGCCCCCATCCGGAGAGCGGCATGGAGACCTTCCCCGTGTCCCGCCTGGTGAACAGCCCGGGCAACGACTGGCCGGAGTGCGCCGAGCCCGTGGCCTGAGCTCCCCCGGAAAACCGGGAAGAAGGAAGTGCTAGAGTTCCCCGTATTCAGAAACGGCCCGCGGGAATCCGCGGAGGTCCCGAAGGAGAGATCATGAGCGAGAAGACGTGGTACGTGGCGGTCGATGGGCAGTCCGTGGGGCCCATGACCCTCGAAGAATTGAAGACCGGCCTGGCGAGCGGGAAGTACACCGCCCGGACCATGGTGTTCGCCGACGGCATGTCCGGCTGGACCCCCGCCGGCGAGATCGCCGAGCTGGGAGCGGCGACCCCGTCGCCGGCTGCCGCCGTCCCCCCCGTTCCCGGTGCCGCCGGAACGATGCGTGCCGACGAGGTGGACTACGAGATCTTCGGCGAGGACATGCAGTTCGTGGAGATCGAGCTGGACCCCGGCGAGTCGGTGGTGGCCGAGGCCGGCACCATGATGTACATGGAGGACGACATCGAGATGGAGACCATCTTCGGTGACGGCTCCTCCTCGGGGGGCGGCCTCATGGACGCCCTCCTGGGTGCCGGCAAGCGCCTGCTCACGGGCGAGAGCCTCTTCTTCACCATCTTCGGGAACCGGGGCTCCGGCAAGAAGCACGTGGCCTTCGCCGCGCCCTACCCGGGCACCATCCTCCCCATGAACCTGGCCGAGATGGGCGGCACGCTGATCTGCCAGAAGGACGCCTTCCTCTGCGCCGCCAAGGGGGTCTCGGTGGGCATCGCCTTCCAGAAGAAGATCGGCGTGGGCCTCTTCGGCGGCGAGGGCTTCATCATGCAGAAGCTGGAGGGCGACGGCTTCGCCTTCGTCCACGCGGGGGGCACCCTGGTGGAGAAGCAGCTGGGGCCGGGGGAGACGCTCCGGGTGGACACCGGCTGCATCGTGGCGCTCATGCCCTCGGTGAACTACGACATCCAGTTCGTGGGCGGCATCAAGTCGGCCCTCTTCGGCGGCGAGGGCTTCTTCTTCGCCACACTCACCGGGCCGGGGCACGTGTGGCTCCAGTCCCTGCCCTTCAGCCGGCTGGCCGGCCGCATCTGGCAGGCCGCACCCCAGGCGGGCGGCAAGGACAAGGGCGAGGGCTCGCTGCTGGGCAAGCTGGGCGGCATCGGCGGTTTCCTGGAACCCTGAGGGGGAACCCGCAGCGGACAGAAGCGCCGGGGAGCGTCGCCGCTCCCCGGCGTTGTCTCATGGCCTCCCGTACGGCCATCCCTCCGGCCGGATCATCAGTAGAAGGCGGGGATCCTCGCCTCCACGAAGGTGGGATCGCCGGTGGTGTCGTCCACGATGGAGGCGTAGGTGGTCCAGCTGTCGGGACACCCGTCCACGAGCTTGACCCTGATCCAGGCGCCCTCCACGCTGAAGTCGGGGCTCAGCCCCATGTCGCCGAAGATATCGGTGATCTGCCGGTAGGCGATGTTCTGTGTGTACTGCTCTGTCGCCAGCACCGTTCCAGCGGACGAGTAGAGGGTCACCTCCACCGTGTAGATCTCGTCGTCCAGCTGGACCAGCCCGAGGTTGGTGTGGTACTCCCCTGGGCCCGTGTTGGCCAGGGGAAGGACCCATTCGCTCACGCAGTGCGGTCCCCCCACCACCCTGGCGGGGATCCCCTGGCCGAAACGCTCGCCACCCGTCTTCTGGTTGAAGGTCCTGCTGGTGACGACCACGTCGTGGCCATCGGTCACCACGTAGAGCAGGCCCGCCGTGGGCCGGAGCCCTGCCAGCGGGTCGTCCAGGTACCGCCCCCTGTTCGGCTGCAGGGTGATGGGACCCGTGAGCAGGACTCCGGGGTAGGTCGCACCGGCCGCCACGTAGTACACGCTGGCGGTCCGGGTCTGCGAACCGGCGTTCACGATGGAGATCTGGCTCCGCCAGTCGGACTCGTTCCGGCCGGGAGCCGAGGCGGCGGCCGGGATGAGCCAGGTGATGCCCGAACCGCCACCACCCCCCTGGACGGTGACCGCGGCGGTGCACCAGTTGTCGGTCTCATCGGTCTCGGGAACCCCGTCCCCCGGATCCACCACGAACCCCACATGGTGCACACCCTCGGACAACGAGGCGTCCAGGGTGATGTCGGTGCTCACCGTCCCCGAGTCGTAGCCGGCCTCCCAGCCCCCGGGCACGTCGAGACCGGTGACCATCTGGTCGCTCCCGTGGTCGTAGGTGGCGTCGTCGGAGACGAACGTGGCCCAGGAGAAGTAGGCCGCCCCGGTGCTCCCCGTGTTCCGCGAACGGTACGTGAGCGTCACCGTGTCCCCGGGGCTGGCGGTGGCGGGCGAGACCGAGCAGTCGCTCGTCACCAGGTTGGGCTTCGACGAGGCCGCCACGACGGTGATGGGCGTGGCCGCCGTGTTGTTGGCCTCGTTGGTCTCGGGAACCGACATGCCGTTGTCGATGAAGGTACCGAGCCAGTAGGAACCGGGGGTCACGTCGGCCGGAATGATCACCTCACGGGAGAAGTAATCCGTGCCGAAGGTATCCCCCGCCGACAGGGAGAGGGACTCCGGGACGGTCTGCAGGAGCCGGTCCCCGATGGTGATCGTGGCATCGGTGGAGAGCACGATGCCGGTGTTGAACGAGGAGCCCACGTCCCCGGAGCCCCCCACGTGCCCCTGGTAGTAGTACCCCAGCTGGCCGCCCGTGGCCACGGTGGAGAACACCGTGGAGACCGAGTCCGCCACGAGGTCCACGGTCCCCGAGGCCTCGGTGAAGTAGACCGTGAGGGTCCACTCGTCCAGGTAGGCGTCCTCGGGCGTCGCGTACCGGTTGCAGCTGGCCAGGATGTACTGGGTGTTGGGGTCGGTGCCGTCGAAGGCGTTGATACCCGAGACCGTCCTGGTCAGGGTGTTGAAGCCCGAGGAGGTCCCCGAGTACACCTCCACGAAGTCCGTCCAGCTCCCGCCGACCTTGTGCCAGAGCCCCGAGCGGAACCGCGAGACATCGATGGAGTGCCACACCGTGAAGTCCACCTCCGCCTCCACGACCTCGGTCCCCACCGGGGCCGTGGAGATGTCGATGACCGACCCGAACCACGTGCCCGTGCAGGACCTGTCGCTGAAGTAGGTGTTGGAGGTGTTGCTGCCCACCACCGAGCCCACGGCCTCGATGGCCGCCGCCTCCAGGGGCGTGGCCTCCACGAAGGGCTCCACGTGGACGGCGACGCGCTCCAGGTCCTCCACCCGGGGATCGGCGGCGCGGAGGACGACCCGTCCGGCGGGGTCGGCCTCGAGCCCCATCCCGGCCACGTCCATCCCCTCCGGCAGGGTGACCCGTACCATGTTCCGCACGCGGGAGGCTCCCGCCGGAACGAGGCGGACGGTCCCGTCGTCCCCGGAGAGGACCCAGGCGTGGGCCTGGAGCTCGTCCCCCGAGGCCCCGTCGAGCCGGTAGATCGAGACGAGCAGCGGCTCCCCGCCGGGCGGCACCACGATCGTCTCCCCCCGGACCGCGCCGGGGCCTCCCTCCCGGATCAGCGTGAACCGGCCCCCCGCGCGCTCCGCGCGGTCCAGCCTCCACCCCTCGGGGATCCCCCGGGGAGCACCGGTCCCCGTCACCTCGATCCGGTCGGCCGGGCCCAGGGCCGGTGCCGAGAGCACCAGGGTGCCCCTCATGGCGCTGTCCACCGTCAGCTGCGGCATCGCGTCCGGCGGCTCGTCGCCGGGACGGGCCGCCATGGCCGGTGATGTGGCCCCGAGAACCAGCGCTGCCAGGGCAGCCGCTCCCACATGTCCGAGAATCCTTGCACGCATGGTCATGCCTCCTGTCGGGTTTCTGCGGTTGGTGTTCCGGTACCCCTACCCTAGCACGGTCCGGCGGCGGATGGGGGCCGCCCCTCCCTCCTCTCCCCGGTGGTCCGGGAATCAGCGCACGAGCTCGTCCAGGATGGCCAGGTGGGGCTCGATGCTGGGCAGATAGTGCCGCTCCTCGGCTGAATGGGGGCCGATGCCGGACTGGCCCCACACCACCTGCCGTCCCCCGGGGGCGAAGCGCGCGGAGCTCCCGGGGAGCTTCTTCCCGATCACCGCGGGCTCGCCGGTGGCGGCCTCCACGGCGGCGAGGAGCCGCGCCAGCCAGGGGTCGTCGGGGGGGCAGACCACGCCGGGCTCCATGACCTCCACGGCGAGCTCGAGGCCGAGGTCGCCGCAGACGGTCCGGACGTCCTCCACCACGGCGTCCAGGTCGTCGTCGGGGATGGGGCGGATCTCCACCCCCAGCACGCCCTCACCCGCCGTGATGTTGTAGACGCCCGGCTCCCCCACCGTCAGGAAGGGGAAGCGGGCCGAGGTCTGCCAGCCGTCCGTGCTGGAGAGGGTCAGGCGCCGCGCGAAGATGGCCGACAGGGCCTGGCGCGCCTCCACCAGGAGGTCCAGCAGGTCCCTGGGGGAGCCCGCCGTCCCCGTGTGGCCCTTCCGGCCCCTGGCGGTGATCTTCAGGCGGGCGATGCCCCGGCTCGCCGTGCACACCTTCCCCACCAGCTCCTCGCCCTCCTCGCCCGTCCGCTCGCCCACGATCATGAAGGCGGGCTCCCAGCCCTCCCTGCGCCGGAGGTCGTCCAGGACGTGGGGGGTCCCCCAGGGCTCCGCCTCGCCGTTCTCCTCGTTGCCCACCAGGAGGAGGCTCACGGGAGGCGCCTGCCCGCGGCCGAGCGTGTTCCGCATCCAGACCATGTACGAGGCCACCACGGTCTTCATGTCGGCCGCACCCCGGCCCCAGAGCCAGTCGCCCTCCACGCGGGGCCGGAACTGGGCGTCGTCGGGCTCGGGCTTCACCACGTCGAAGTGCCCGCAGAGCGTGACCTCCGCGGACGGTCCATCGGGGAACCCCGCCAGCACCGCCGGATAGCGCCCGTCGTCGTAGAGGCGCACCTCCAGGCCCGCGCCCCGCAGCCAGCCGGCGATGAACCGGGCACACCGGAAGACCTCGTCCACCCGCTCCTCGGGACAGTTGGTGACCGACGGGATGCGGATCAGGCGGGCTGCGAGCTCCACCACGTCCTGCGCCCTCCGGGACAGCGACTGCACCATGCTTCCACCCCCCTCATTCACGAGCACTGTCTCGAGTCCCCTGTCGGGGTGGCCGTCGGCCCAGCCCCTCCAGGGCCGCCCAGAGGCGCTCCGCCGCGGCGGCCGTCTCCTCGGGCGGCAGCGCGTAGGAGAACCGGATCCATCGCCCGCCCCACGGGCTGAAGTACACCCCCGGCACCACCGCCAGGCCATGCTGCTCCGCCAGGATCGCGCCCAGCTCCGCACTGTCCGCGAGTCCCGCCGCGTCCAGCCACGGCCCCACGTCGATGAAGGCGTAGTACCCCTTCCCCAGCACGTGCCGCAGCCCCTTTTCCGCCAGGAAGCTCCCGAGGACCTTCCGGCTGGCGTTGGTGGGCTCCACGATGCTCCGGGCCGCGTCGCCGAAGCCCATGCGGTAGGCGGCCACGGCCACCGCCTGCGAGAAGAAGGACGGGATCACGGCGTGGGAGGCCCGGCTCTGGATGAAGCGGATCACCCTCTCGGGCGCCACCAGGTGGGCGTTCCGGATATTGCTGGCCCCGAGCGACTTGGTGAGCCCGTCCAGGAAGATGCAGCGCTCGCGCTCCCCGGGCTCCATGGCGCCCAGGAAGGCGTTGAGGTCGTGGGGGTCGCCGTCGGTCACCCGGTGGTAGATCCAGTCGAAGAGCACGAAGGGGATCCCGGCGCGGAACGCCGCGCGAGTCAGCTCCAGCTGCCGCTCCGGGGTCAACGTCCGGCCCGTGGGGTTGTCGGGGCTCGTGATCACCAGGGCGGCCACCTTCCGGCCGTCCATCCCGGCGGCCGCGTCCACGCAGGCCGCGATCCCCTCCGGCGTCAGCTCCCACGCCCTCGCCTCCGAACCCGGGGCGAGCATCACGTTGGCGCCCACGGCGTAGGGCCCCCAGTTGTAGGAGATCCACGGCACGCGGGAGACCACGATGAAGTCACCCCAGCGCCCGTGCCCCAGGGCCTGGATGGCCTCGTAGGCCTTCGCCAGGGCGTCCCGCCCCCCCTGGCAGGAGATCACGTTGGTGGGACCCCAGCCCGTGGCCGCATCCAGCCGCCAGTAGTCCTCCACCACGGAGCGGCGGAACATCTCGGTCCCGAAGGGCTTGTCGTACCCCGTGCCGTGCTCCAGCTGGAGCTGGAAGGCCTGCTCCAGCAGCCCGTCGGGCACACCTGGCAGGCTCGCCCCGCCGTCCCCCTGGGAGGCGTCGAAGACCCTGCCGTCCGGGTTCGTCTTTCTGTAGACCGCCAGGGCCTCCCGGATCTCGAACATCCGGCTCCCCGGGATGGGCCGCATCCTCGACGGGCTCGGGTCCACGTTCACCAGCTCCCCCGCCTCCACCACGGTGACCGGAACGTCCTCCGGCATCGTCACACTGCTACGGCTCAATCCGACCTCCCTGGAAACGAAGGCCCGTGGCCCGGCGCCCCTGCCGGCACCCCCGCTCCGCGGGCTCTCCCGTGTGTCCCTGCATGCTCCATCGGATTGTACCCCGCCCGGGAGCGTGAAACGGGAAAGGTGAAACGAAGGCCCCCCCCGCCTCGGATCGTGAAACGTGAAACGTCAAACATGAAACGAAGG
>JAMOWA010000026.1 GCA_027061805.1 Thermoanaerobaculia bacterium
GTCCCGCTGGGGAGGACCGTCCCGGGACGAAAAACGCCCCGGCCGGAGCCGGGGCGTCTGGAATCCGGAAGAACCGGAGACTACTCGAGCACCACCAGCGTCACGCGGCGGTTCTTCGAGCGGCCCTCGCGGGTGGAATTGTCGGCGATGGGCTTGTACTCGCCGTAGGAGATCACGTTCATGCGGTGCAGGGGGAACCCGTGCTGCATGTTCAGGTACCGCATCACCTGCTCGGCACGCTTGTAGCCGAGCTTCAGGTTGTAGCTCTCGGAGCCGATGTTGTCGGTGTGGCCCTGGATCTCGATGTAGACGTTCTTGTTCTCGGCCTTCACCTTGTTGGCGAACTCGTCCAGCGCGGCCTTGGCCTCGTCGGAGAGCTCGTACTTGTTGAAGCCGAAGTGCACGTCGTCGTCGGTCAGGGTGACCTCGTAGAGGAACTTGCCCTTGGCCAGCTTGCCGGCCTCCTGGGCACGCTCCAGGGCCTCCTGGGCCTCGCTGGAGAGCTTCTGGATCTTGGCATCCAGCTCGGCGTCCTTCTCGTGGAGCTTGGAGATCTCCGCCTGGTTCTTCTCCACGGAGCTCTCCACCTCGGCGACCTTCGCGTTGGTGTTCTCAAGACTGCTGTTGATGGTCTCCTGCACGTACTCCTTGGTGGCGCACCCGCTGAGGGTCAGCCCCACGATGGCCAGCACGGCAATCGAAACGATCAGACTCTTGCGCATTCCCTTACCTCCTTCGTTTTCGTTGCCCTTCTTCAGATACTCGGACGGAGCCCTCCATCGGGCACATCGCTCTGGAATCATAACACAGGATCACACGGGATATCTTTCAGACCCGCTGCATCCCGGGAGAACCCCGATGTTGCAGGGGAACCCGGGGACCGGATGCGCAGGATCTCCACACCGCCGAACCCGGCCTGCCGTTCGCAGTACCGCTCCAGGAAGGCCTCGAAGACGGCCCGGCCCGACTTGCCCCAGCCGTACAGCCCGTCGCGAAGGTCCTTCCGGTACTCGGCCCGGTCCACCGCCACGTGGGTGATCCCCAGGGCCAGGAGCTCCCGGGCGAAGGCCGCCGGGTCCCTCCGGCCATCCAGCAGGACCTCCGCGATGGGCCGGTCCGCGAAGGCGCTGAACCATGCGGGCTTCTCCACGTAGTAGGGCCGCTTCATCCCCACCAGGAGGACACCGCGCACCGCGGGGTTCCCGTTGAGCCACTCCAGGGCCCGGTATCCGTGGACCTCCCGGCGGAGGAACTCCCTCCGCCCCTCCAGGCCGAAGAGGTAGCCCAGGGGCCGTGTGAGCACCATGGTGTTGAAGGCCGAGACGATCAACGAGGCCCCCACGAGCACCCCGAAAACCACGAAGGCAGCCCGTCGCAGCTGCGGACTGCCGAAGAGCCGCCGTTCCACCTGCGGGGCCGCGACCACGAAGAGGACCGCGAAGAAGGTCAGGAGGGACCTGGTGATGGTCTGGAAGAGGTACCACGTCAGCAGGTTTCCCAGGAGGAACACCTTGAGCAGCGACTCTCCCCTGCCGGCGGATCTCAGGAAGAGGAACGGGACCATCAGGAGGGGAAGAAGCCCGGTCTGGACATCGATGAGACGGGGCCGCAGCACCATGTGGTAGGGGAAGGTGAACCACGTGTGCCAGCGCCACTCCCCGATCTCGAACCTGCGCAGGGCGGTGTGATAGTACGCGGCCGACGTGTCGTTCCAGAAGGGGCTCGGGAAGAACCGGTGGAGAAAAGGGTAGACGGGGTTGCCCGTGAAGACGAGGTTCTTCACGAGAAAGGGCAGCGCAAGGAGGACGATCGGGATCGCCATGGCCACCACGTGGACCGGGCGCCAGTGCCAGCGGAACAGGCCCCACAGAAGGACCGGCACCAGTGCCCGAGCAGGACCCAGGCGAACAGTGCCAGGCCTGCGAGGGTCCACAGGGCATGGCGGGCAGGGTCCACCACGCCCATCACGCCCTGTCCGAAGGTCACCAGGCCGGTGATGCCCGTTCCCAGGGCCACCGAGACCAGCACCTGATCGAGACGGCCGGCCCGCGGCAGCAACCTGCGGGCGAGCGGCGCACCGAACCCTGCGAAGGACGCGACGAAGACCGCCGAGAATGCGAGGGGTGCCAGGTGTCCCACCGCGGCCCGGAGCGGGGGGGTCCAGTGGACCCAGGCCGCCACCAGTGCCAGGGCGGCCAGGAGCCACAGGGCCCAGCCCCGGTCGCTCGGGCTCACCGATCCCCCTCCACGGAGGCGCCGTCGCCCGGGCCTCCACGGGGACATCGCCGCAGCAGGGGTCCGGCCTCACCGTGCGGCAGGCTCACGAGGGTCGAATCCATGGTGCCAGTCATGGTACCACCGGGGCTCTACCCGCCCCCGCGGCCCTCCCCGCCCCGGGACGGGAGCAGTTCGTCCCGGCTCACCACTGCAGGCACTCGGGAGCAGCGGGGTCCACCTCGGCGGCGCACACCACCACCCCGTCCTCGAGACGGACCATGGCCGGTGTCTGGAAGAACCAGTCGCACCCGGCGGGCAGCTCGGCCCTGGCGCACTCGCCACAGGGCACGGGGAAGGCGTTCTGCGGGAAGCCGGAGCGCTCCGGAACGGCCACCAGCAGCACCGGATCGGGCAGCTCCCCGGCAAACCACATCTCGAAGAGGGTGTGGCAGTGCTCGCAGTCCTTCCGGTAGAAGACCACGTACTCCACGCCCTTCCCCGAGGGTGCGGCGCCCCGGACCCAGCGGGCCATGTCCAGCTCGTCCCACCGCTTCCCGATCCAGCTCGAGTAGTCGGGGAGGTAGTACTCCGGCAGCGCCGGGGCCGGCCCCCCCCCGACGGTGGAGGCGGAGCTTCCCGGCTCGTGCGCGGGGGCGCCGTTGACGCCGGCGCCCACGGCCCCCCACCCGAAGGCCACGGCGAAGGCTGCCGCCCCCCAGACCAGCGTGGCCGCGACGCGCGCTCCCGGAAGCGTGGCCGGGACCAGGCGCCACCGCACCCTGCGAATGGCAAGCACGAGCCCTGCCAGGAGCGTCGCGTCCACCACCAGCGTGATGGCCGGGTGGACCGACACGGACCCGAAGCACCCGCAGCTGGAGGCGCCCAGCACGAGATCACCCACCAGCACCGGGAGAAAGACTGTGAGCATGGCCACCGCGGCCAGCGGTGCCAGCCCCGGCAGGAGCACCATGATCCCCACCGCGGCCAGCTCAACCCCGATACCGAAGGAGTGGATGAAGCCCAGGTCGATCCCCACGGCCCCGGCCCACCGGATCAGGGCCACCGGCAGCGAGGCGGGGCTGGCCTCCACCAGCTTGGAAAGGGCGCCCGCGAGGAGCCAGAGGGGCACCACCACGCGGCTCATGATCCCCAGGAGCTTTCCGGCCTTCTGCTCGTCGGCTCGCTGCATGTGCGTCCTCCACGGTGAACCGTCACCCGCCGCGTTCGTGGCGGGTGTCATTGCACAACAGACGATGGGCGCCGTCTCTTCTCCCGCGCGAGGGCTCAGCCCCCCCCCAGCCGGCCCCAGACGCCGGCCACCAGGCGATCCGCCACCGCGTTGGTGCGGGACACGGCCTCGTCCGCCCGCCGGAGGAGCTCCGCCGCCTCGGGATCCTCCTCCATGTCCTGGAGGTTGATCCGCACGTTCATGGCCGCACCGAGTGCCGCCGCACGGGCCATGGCGACGCCCACGCCGGCGTCCGAGAGTGAGGCGGGCATGCCAATCTCCGCGGCCTTCTCGCACAGCTCGGCGATCCGGACGCAGGCCTCGGCCACGGAGAGGGGCACCCGCGCGGCACCCAGGGTGGCCTCCCGCACGGCGGCCTCCTTCTCCGGCCCGCTCACCTTGTTGGCGGCCATGAGCTTCTGGAAGGACCAGGTGTCCTCGTCGATGGCGTCAAGCAGCTGCTGCTTGAGCCGCTGCCCCTCAACGGCCACCTCCTCCAGCTGGTCCCGGACCCCGGCGTAGGCGCTCTTGGGGTGGGCCAGGTTGGTGACCATGGCGGCCAGCGCCGCGCCCAGGGCCCCCGCCAGGGCCGCCACGGAGCCGCCTCCCGGGGCCGCCGAATCGCGCGAGGTCTCGTCGGCGAAGTCCTGGAGCGTCATGGAGGCCAGGGGCCGCTCCGGCGCCAGGATGTAGTCGATGACCCTCTCCTCGGGCTTGAAGTCGCTGACCTCCTCGAGGCCCAGGGACCGGACGGCCGCGTGGACGATGTCCCTCTCGGGCACTCCGGGAGACCGGCCCATGCGCACGAGGTAGTGGGTCCCCGCGTCCAGGATGGCCTGGCGCGGGATCAGCCCCACCAGCTCGGAACCCGTGACCCGCATCCCCCGCGCCTGCGCCCGCTCCTCGCAGGCGTCGAAGGCCCGGTGCACCGGGGTCACGTCCAGGTCCACCAGGTTCATGGAGACCTGTGCGCAGCCGTACTCGGGGATGTACCAGCCCACGGCCCGCACGGCCCTGAGCATCCCGGGCTGCTGGACCTTCTTCCCGTCCTTCGTGACCGTGCGGCCCTTCTCGCGGACGTCGAAGGCCACCCGGTTGGCCCAGCGCTTGTCGGTGACGTTGAGGTTCACGTTGTAGGCCACCAGGAACTTGCGGGCCCCGATGGTCACGGCGCCGAAGGAGGGCACGAACTCGGCCGGCCCGTAGTCGGGCTTCCACTCGGGCCTGCCCAGCTTCTCGGGCAACGCCTCGTACTCACCCACCCGGATGTCCGCCAGGGACCGGCGCTCGGGCCGTGTGGCCGCGAACTCGTAGAGGTAGACGGGGAGCCCGAGCTCCTCCCCCACCCGCCTGCCCAGCCGGTGGGCGAGCTCCACGCACTCGTTCATGGTCATCTCGGAGACCGGCACGAAGGGCACCACGTCCACGGCGCCCTGCCGCGAGTGGGCACCGGTGTGCTCCCGCATGTCGATCAGCTCCCGGGCCTTCACGATGAGCTGGAAGGCGCCCTCCACCACGGCGTCGGGCTCGCCCACGAAGGTGATCACCGTACGGTTCGTCTCCTGGCCGGGATCCACGTCCAGCAGGCGGACCCCGGGCACCGAGGCAGCCGCCTGGGCCACCGCCTCGTACACCTCGGGCCGTCGTCCCTCGGAGATGTTGGGTACACACTCGACGAGCTTCATGGTCACCTCCTGCGTGCGGCGGGAATCGTACCATCCCGGGCGGGAATCAGGTGCAGCCCAGCTCCTCCAGGTCGGCGCGGACCATCATGCGGACGAGCTCCCCGAAGCCCACGCGGGGCTCCCATCCCAGCTCCCGCCGGGCCGCGGAGGCGTCGGCCAGGAGGTGGTCCACCTCCGCGGGCCGGAAGTAGCGGGGGTCCACCACCACCCGTGTCTCACCGGTGTCCCGGTCGCGGCCCACCTCGTCCAGCCCCGAGCCCTCCCACACCAGCCGGATGCCCGCCTCGGCGAAGGCCAGCTCCGCGAGCTCCCGCACCGAGTGGGCCTCCCCCGTTCCGATGACGTAGTCCCTGGGCTCCTCCCGCTGGAGCATGAGCCACATGGCCTCCACGAAGTCCCCCGCGAAGCCCCAGTCGCGCCGTGCGTCCAGGTTCCCCAGGGCCACCGACTCGCGGCGGCCGGCCACGATCTCGGCCACCGCCCTGGTGACCTTGCGGGTGACGAAGTTCTCCCCCCGTCGCGGCGACTCGTGGTTGAAGAGGATCCCGTTGACCGCGAACATCCCGTAGGCCTCGCGGTAGTTCACCGTGGCCCAGAAGGAGTACATCTTGGCCACCGCGTAGGGCGAGCGGGGGTGGAAGGGGGTCCGCTCGTTCTGGGGCACCTCCTCGGCCTTGCCGAAGAGCTCCGAGGTGGAGGCCTGGTAGAAGCGGGCCCCCGGGACCACGGCCCGCACCGCCTCCAGCAGGCGGACGGTCCCCAGCCCGCTCACCTCGCCCGTGTAGGTGGGCATCCGGAACGAGATCCCCACGTGGGACTGGGCTGCGAGGTTGTACACCTCGTCGGGCCTGGCCGCTGCCAGCACCGTCATCAGGGACTCGGAGTCCCCCAGGTCCCCGTAGTGCAGGTGGAAGCACGGCCGTGTCTCCGGGTCGTCCCGCAGGTGGTCGATCCGCTTCCGGTTGAAGGTGGAGGCCCGCCGCACCAGCCCGTGGACCTCGTAGCCCTTCTCGAGCAGCAGCTCCGCCAGGTACGACCCGTCCTGGCCCGTCACGCCGGTGATCAGTGCGCGCTTCATGGGGACATTGTAGACCGGCGGAGACACGCACCGCAGACGCGGCCAGGGTCGGAAACACGGTCGCGGTCGCGGCCAACATTCCGACCGGGGAGCCTCACCCACCGGTGTGGGCCAGGGTCAGGACGGCAACGCCGGCCACCAGCGCGGTCTCCGCCCGGAGGACGTTGGCCCCGAGCACCAGCGGCACCCAGCCCGCCCGGGCGATCCGTTCCCGTTCCTCGCGCGTGAACCCGCCCTCCGGGCCCACCAGGAAGAGTCTCCCCCTCCCCTCACCCAGCCGGTCCAGCGGCAGGCCTTCCGGATCGGCCACGACCCCCGGCGCTCCCGCATTCTCCTCCAGGAGCTCCTCCAGCGTCACGGGCCCGGAGAGCTCCATCTCCCAGACCCGGTGACACTGCTTGAGGGCCTGGCGCGCGGCACGGCCCCAGTGGGCGAGGCGCCTGGCGGCGGCTCCCGGTCCGCCCTGCGACCGGGCGGCCACCACCGGTACGAACCGCTCCACACCGAGCTCCACGGCCCTGGTGACGGCCCGGTCCATGGCCTGCCCCTGGAGCACCCCGAGGGCCACCGTGATCCCGGGCCCTTCCGGCTCTGGGACCCTCTCCACCTCCTCCACCGCCACCACCGCGTGATTCCGCTTCACGGCGCACACCACTCCCCTCGCCCTCGAACCCCGCCCGTCGGTCAGCACCACGGAGGCCCCGGCCGCCCTCCGCAGGACGGCCCGGAGGTGCCGGGCCTCCCCGGGATCCAGCGTGACCTCCCCCGGAGCGAGGCTCCCCGGCGCGACCAGCAACCACGGATCAGGCATGGTGCACCACCAGGCCGATCCACTCCCCCAGGATCCGGCTGCGCCCGACCCGGAAACCCCGCTTCTCCAGCTCGCGGACGACCGCCTCTTCCTGGGCCGCCAGGAGCCCCGAGAGCAGGATGCCGAGCTCGTCCTCCAGGTGGCCGGGAAGCCGGAACCTGAGGGTGAGGTACTCGGCCGGGATGGTCACCCCTCGTTCGCCAGCTTGCGGCGGAGGCGCTCCAGCAGCCCCTCCGAGGGGGCCGCCTCCTCGCCGCCCAGGAGAGCCGCCTCCCGGAGCAGCCGCTTCTGCTCCGCGGACAGGTTCCGCGGCACGACGACCCTGAGGTGGACGTGGAGATCGCCGCGACCCCGGCCGTTCAGCGAGGGCATCCCCGCCCCCCGGATCCGGATCACGTCACCGGGCTGCGCTCCGGGTGCCACCTCCACCTCGCGCTCCTCGCCGAGCACCGTGGGCACCACGAGCCGGGCCCCCAGCATGGCCTGGAACACCGAGATGGGCAGCTCCATGTGGAGGTCATCGCCCGCCCGCTCGAACACCTCGTGGGGCTCCACGGAGACCACCACGTAGAGGTCACCCGAGCGTCCCCCACGGACACCGGACTCCCCCTCGCCACCGAGCCGCAGCCGCACACCGTTGTCGACGCCGGGCGGCACGTGGACCTGGAGCGTCACCTCGCACTCCACCCGGCCACGCCCGCCACAGGCACGGCAGGGGTTCCGGACGACCTGCCCCTGGCCACGGCACGTGGGGCAGGTCTGGGCCACGGTGAGGAAACCCCGCCGGTAGGCCACCTGGCCCCGCCCCCCGCACGAGGGGCAGGTCTCGGGGGAGGTGCCGGCCTCCACCCCCGTTGCGCCACAGGCGTCGCACGGCTCCATCCGGGGCACCCGGATGGTCTTGTCCACCCCGCGGGCGGCCTCCTCCAGGGTGAGGGACATGGCGAATCGGAGGTCGCTGCCGCGCTGGCGTCCCGGGGAGGACCGGCGGCGGCGTGTCCCGAACAGGTCTCCGAAACCGAAGAGGTCCCCCAGGATGTCCGCGAAGTCCACGAAGGTCTCCGGGCCCACGTCCGCAAAACCCTCGCCACCGAGCCCCCGGTGTCCGAGACGGTCGTACCGACCCCGCTTTTCGGGGTCCGAGAGCACCGCGTAGGCCTCGGAGGCCTCCTTGAAACGCTCCTCCGCGTGAGGATCGTCGGGATTCCTGTCCGGGTGGTAGCGGATCGCCATGCGGCGGTAGGCCTTCTTGATCTCCTCCACCGAGGCCGACCTCTCCACCCCGAGGATCTCGTAGTAGTCTCGCCGTGTTCCTGTTGCCATTTGGGGTTCTGCGTCAGCTTTCCTCCGAGCCCTTGTCCGGCTCGGTCGACATCCCGCCGATGGCGGAGAGCGGATTGTACATGATCACCTGGGCGAGGACCTCGGAGGCGTCACCCACCGCCAGGATGGCCTCCTCGAGCACCGAGCGGTCCTCGCTCGTCAGTGCCTTCTTGGCCCGGTTGAGCGTGGATCTCACCATGTCGCGGTCCTCGGTGGAGAGACTTCCACCGAACTCCCTGAGGACCCTCTCGTTGGTGTAGAGCAGGCCCTCCAGGCGGTTCTGGATCTGCCGGATCTCTCGCCGTTTCTCGTCGTTCTGCCGGTACTTGTCGGCCTCGGCGATGAGGGCGTCGATCTCCGCCTTGGACAGGCCGCCGGCGGGGTTGACCTCGATGCCCTGCTCCTTCCCCGTGGCCAGGTCTCTGGCCGACACGTGGACGATCCCGTTGGAGTCGATGGAGAAGGTCACCTCGATCTGGGGGACGCCCCGCGGAGCGGGGGGGACACCCACCAGGTCGAAGCGGCCCAGCGACCGGTTCTCCGCCGCCAGGCCTCGCTCGCCCTGCAGCACGTGCACCTCCACCGTCGTCTGGTTGTCGGCCACCGTGGTGAACACCATGGATTTCTTGGTGGGGATGGTGGCGTTCCGCTCGATGATCTTGGTGAACAGCCCGCCGTGGGTCTCGATGCCCAGCGACAGGGGTGTCACGTCCAGAAGGATCAGGTCCTTGACCTCGCCCTGGAGAATCCCGCCCTGGATGGCCGCACCGATCCCCACCACCTCGTCGGGGTTGATGTCCTGGCAGGGCGGACGTCCGAAGAAATCGGTCACCACCTGGTGCACCAGCGGCATGCGGGTCTGCCCGCCCACCAGGATCACCTGGTCGATGTCCTCCGGAGAGAGCAGGGCCGCTTCGAGGGCGTTCCGGCAGGGATCCAGGGTGCTCTCCACCAGGTCCCGGACCAGGTCTTCCAGCTGGCTGCGCGTCAGGGTGACCTGGAGGTGCTTGGGGCCCGTGTGATCCGCGGCGATGAAGGGGAGGGAGATCTCGGAGCTCTCCTCCGTGGAGAGCTCGCACTTGGCCGCCTCGGCCGCCTCCTTGATCCGCTGCATGGCCATGGTGTCGCCCTCGAGATCGATCCCCGTCTCCTCCTTGAACTGCTCCAGGAGGAAGGCCATGACGCGCTGGTCGAAGTCCTCTCCGCCGAGGAAGGTGTCGCCCGCGGTGGACTTGACCTCGTACACCCCGTCCCCGATCTCGAGGATCGAGATGTCGAAGGTGCCTCCACCCAGGTCGTACACGGCGATGGTCTCGTGCTTGTCGCTCCCGAACCCGTACGACAGCGAGGCCGCGGTGGGCTCGTTGATGATCCGGAGCACTTCCAGCCCGGCGATGGTTCCCGCGTCCTTGGTGGCCTGGCGCTGGGAGTCGTCGAAGTAGGCCGGCACGGTGATGATGGCCTGGGTGACCTCCTCTCCAAGGAAGGCCTCCGCGAACTCCTTGATCTGTCGGAGGATCAGCGAGGCGATCTCCTGGGGGCTGTGCTGGCGTCCCTGGATCTCGATGAACGCGTCGCCGTTGGGCGCCTCCACGATGGAATAGGGCACCAGCCGCTTGGTCCTGGCGACCTCCTCCGAGTTGAAACGCCGCCCGATGAGCCGTTTCACCGCGTAGACCGTGTTCTCGGGGTTGGTCATCATCTGGCGGCGCGCGATCTGCCCCACCAGGCGCTCGCCCGCCGAGGCGAACGCCACGACCGACGGGGTGGTCCGGGCGCCCTCCCGGTTGGGGATCACCACGGGTTTGGTGACGTCCACGACCGCCGCGCACGAGTTCGTGGTACCCAGGTCGATGCCGATGATCTTTCCCACTGGGCCTCCTACTGCTGCGTCCCCTCATTGCCTGTCGTCTCGGGACGGCCCGCTCCCGGAGAGGGCTCCACTGCCACCGCGACCATGGCGGGACGGATCAGCCGCCCACCAAGACTGTACCCCTTGGCCAGCACCGAGACCACGGTTCCAGGTTCGTACTCCGAACCCTCCACACGCTGGACGGCCTCGTGGAACTCCGGATCGAACCGTTGGCCCCTGGGATCGATCTCCTCCAGGCCCCTCCGGGCCAGGACATCCCAGAGCTGACGGGCGATCAGCTCGATCCCCGTGCGGAAGGAGTCCACATCGGTCTCGCCCTCGTGGCCCAGGGCCCGCTCGAAGGTGTCCAGCACGGGCACGAGATCCCGCACCATCTCCTCCGCCGCGACCCTGCGCATCTCCTCCTTCTCGCGCTCCACCCTCTTGCGGAAGTTGTCGAACTCGGCCAGCTTCCTCAGGTAGAGCTCCCTGAGCCGGTCCATCTCCGCCTTCAGACGGTCCATCTCCTCGAGAATGGCACCTTCCGGCGGTCCACCGTCCGCCTTCCGGCCAGCGCCTTCCTTCTGGCCGGTGCTCTCCTGGACCTGGAGACCGTGCTCCTCGGGAGCAGCGGAGGGCGGCTTCTCCTCGTCACCGTCATCGACGGTGATGAACTCGATCACATTGTCGTCGTCCATCATCTACTGTACTCCCACCTCGGACTGTTGCCCGTCACCATCCAGCATACTCGTCAGCCTGTCCCCGATGAACTCCACCACGGGAACGATCTTCAGATAGTCCATGCGGCGGGGCCCCACGACCCCCACGGCACCGATCCGGCGCCCCTCGTGGAAGAAGAGGGTCGTCACCATGCCAAGCTCCCCGGGACCGGTGAGCTCGGACTCGGTGCCGATGACCACCGCGGTGCGTTCTGTGGTCAACGAATCGCGGATCACCTGGAGGAGCGCGGCCCGGTCTTCCAGGGCTGACACCGCCGAGCGGAGCCGCCCGGCGTCGGTGAACTCCTCGGCCTCCACGAGCTTCTCCGCACCCACGACCACGACCTCACTGGAGGACAGGTCCTCCACGAACAGCTGATCCACGACTCCCACCACCAGGGCCCCGAAGGTCCCCTCCTCGCCGGAAGCTCCCCCGAACCGCGTCCGGACATCGGTCACGATCCGTTCCATGGGTTGCCCGGAGAAGCGGAAATTGAGGAAATTGGAGACCTCCTGAAGCCGCTCCTGGGCGACCTCGCCGGGAAGCTCCACCACCCTCTTCTCCACCCGGCCGTCATCGGTCACCACGATCCCGAGAACCCTGCCGGCTCCGAGCCTGATGAGCGAGACGACCTCCAGCAGCCGTTCTTCGTCCAGGGGACGGGCCGCAAGACCGGCCTCCCTCGTGACGTGGGCCACCAGCTCGGCCACCCACCCCAGGTCCTCCACCAGCTCCCGGCGGCGCAGGGCCATCTGGGCCTCGAGCTCCCGCCGCGTCCTCGCGGGCAGGGCGGGAACACGGGCCACCGAGTCCACCACCAGCCGGATTCCCGGATCGGTGGGCACCCGGCCGGCCGACGGATGGGGCTGCTGGAGGAGTCCCTTCCCCTCCAGCTCCGACATCACGTTCCGGATGCTGGCGGGAGAGAGATCCACGGACCCCGAGGAGGCGACACAGCGTGACGAGACGGGCTGGCCGTCCCGGATGTACCGGACCACGACCTCCTCGAGCACCGCCATCTCACGCCGGCTCAACTCCATACCAACTCCCGACACCGTCGAAGAATGCACAACTGACGCGCTCATTGTACCATCGAGCCGTGGAGTCGCTCGACGTCGCACTGGTGGGTCCCGGACGACTGGGTTCGGTTCTCCTCCATCTCCTGCCCGATTCGGGGCACAGGGTGCGCGCCATCCGGTCCCGCCGGCCCCCGGTGGGCCCGAGGGAGAATGCAGGTCCCGAAAGCCCGGTCAGCGACACCTGGGACGCTCCGGAGCCCTGGCCCCGCGTGGATCTTGTCCTCGTGACCGTCCCGGACCGCTTCATCGGCTCCGTGGCCCGACGACTCGCCGAGGAGAAGCTTGTCGGGGACGGGACCGTCGTGCTGCACACCTCCGGCCTCCTGACCGGCACCATCCTCGGGCCCTGTGGGGAGAGCGGCGCGGCGGTGGGCTCCTGGCACCCCCTCCAGAGCTTCGCTCCGAACCTCGGAAAGGTGTCTCTCAGCGGCATCTTCTGTGCCATCGAGGGGGACCGGGAGGCCGTGGCCGTGGGAGAGCAGCTCGCCGGGGACCTCGGGATGAAGCCATGGCACATCGAGCCCGGAGCCAAGGTCCTCTACCACGCAGCCGCCGCCATGGCCGCCAACCTGAGTCACCTCCTGGTGGTGGAGGCCCGCCGCCTGCTCACCACGACCGGCCTCACCGGAGAGGATGCCGCTGCTGCCCTGGCCCCCCTCATGCATACCAGCCTGGAGTCGGCGCTGCGCGCCTCCGGCCTCGAGGGACTCACCGGCCCCATGGCCCGCGGCGACCTCGAGGTCATCGCACGCCACCTGGAGGTGCTGCCGCCCCACCTCGCCGCGGCCTACGAGGCGCTGTGGAGGCATGTGTCGGAGACGGTGGTCGGCAGCGGGTAGCGGCGGCAGGGATCGGCAGCGGTGGTCGGCAGCGGTGGTCGGCGGTCACCTCCGGGTCGTTCTGTCATGGGAGGCCTAGCTTCCGGGCGCCCCGGTGTCAAGGATGAACTTCCGGCCGCTGCGCGGCCCTTGACACCGGGGCGCCCGGAAGCTGAAGGGCCTCCATGAACGACCCGGAGGTGACCATGACCCATGCCCTCATCCCCCACCCACCCGGTGAAGAGGTAAAGACGTGAAGAAGTGAAGACGCCCCCCTCCCCTCCGGAGAAGGGCGCACCCGGCGGCGCGTGCCGGGCACGGCGTTTCCCGTGACGCTTCCCGAATCCCAACTCCAGGGAAACGCCGTGCCGGGCTCCGCACGGGAAGAACGCGCGGAGAAGTGGCCCGCCATCGTGGGAGGCGGCCCGCCCGCACTCCGGCGAGGCCGAAGCCCATCCCGCCTACGAAGCCGTCCTGCCTCGCCGGAGGAGGACGGCGGGGCCGTGCGACAGCACGGCCACGGCCGCCGAGGCCCGGAGAAGGGCCGGGGCCGGCGTGCGGAGGGGCGTCCTGACGTCCTAACCTCCTCACCCTCCTTCGTTTCACGTTTAACGTTTCACGTTTCACGGATGGGCGGGTGGACATCGCACACAGACACGGTCACGGACACCGCCGGGAACGAGGTCTCCCGGGGTCGGTGGCGCCACCACGATCTGGGAACAGGCCCGGGACGACCGCCGTTTCCGGACCCTCCGGCGGAGCCCCGATTGACCCTTGTGTCCGGGGTGTGTAAGCTTTACACGCCAGAGGAGGTTGGGAGCCGGATGGTTTTCTTCAACTGGGCCACGATGCAGATGGCGGCCAAGATCGTGTACTACGGTCCCGGCCTGTGCGGCAAGACCACGAACCTGAGCTTCATCTACGCCAAGACCTCTCCCAACTCCCGGGGCGAGATGGTCTCCCTGGAGACCGAGTCCGACCGGACGCTGTTCTTCGACCTGCTCCCCATCGAGGTGGGAACCATCGGGGGGTTCAAGACCCGGCTCCAGCTCTACACCGTTCCCGGGCAGGTGTTCTACAACACCACCAGGAAGCTCGTGCTCAAGGGCGTGGACGGCGTGGTCTTCGTGGCGGACTCCCAGCGGCCCATGCGAGAGGCCAACGTGGAGAGCTTCGCCAACCTGAAGGAGAACCTCTCCGAGCTGGGCCTGGACCTGGAGGAGCTCCCGCTGGTCCTCCAGTACAACAAGCGGGACCTGTCGAACATCCTGTCCATCGACGAGCTCAATGCCGATCTCAATCCGAGGGGTGTGGTTCCCTTCTTCGAGGCCTCGGCCATCAACGGTGACGGCGTCTTCGAGACCCTCAAGGAGATCACGAAGATCACCCTGAAGAAGCTGCGGAAGCGCATGGCGGCCCCGCAGGGCACCACCGGGCCCCGCGCCCCGGAGGTCAAGCCGCCATCACCGGCCCGGCCCCGCGCCTCCATCTCGGCGGCGGCCCTCGCCCGTGCGGCCGAGGAAGGTGTGGAGGAGGCAGCGCCGGTCGCGGCGGCCCAGGTCCCGCCCGCCGAGGAACCGCGCGAGCGGGTCCTGGAGGTTGTTCCGCCCGCTGCCGGAGACGAGAACGGCGCCGCGGCAGCGCCCGTGGACGTTTCCCACGAGGAACCAGACGGACCCCATATCCCGTCCCCTGACGAGATCACGGCGGTGCAGCACATCGAGACACCCGGAGAAGCAGCGGGCCTCCCGAAGGCCGGACTGGAGGAGGAACGGGAACCGTTCGAGGAGATGCCGGCCGCGCCGGAGGTGGAGAGGGGGGCAGGGTTCGAGGCGGTTCCGGAGATGGAAGCCAGTTCCCGGAGCGATCCTCCACCGGAGATGGCTGCCGAGGATGCTGCCGAGGACGTCACCGTGGACTTCGAGCGTTCGACCGACGAGATCGTGAAGGTCACGCCTCCGCCCATCAAGAGGGTCCATGTCTCCAACCAGATGGACATCCTGGCCGAGCTGGACAGCCTCAGGGAGCAGGCCACCATGGGATCCTCCCGGGCGTCCAGGGGCGCCAGCCAGCCCGATCTGGACATCGAGTCCCTCCTGGCCGGCGACACGCCGAGGAAGCGCGAGGTCGAACGCACGGTCTCCCAGAACGTGAACTCCGACGTCTTCGCCAGGACCAGCAGCCTCCAGGTGGCCATCCGGCTGATGGACACCCACGGTGACACCATCCAGACGCTCGCTCCCATCTCCCTGCCCGTGGACGACATCTCGAACCTGGACACCCTTGCCGTCCGGCTGAAGCTGGACCTGGAGAATCAGAAGTGAAACCGGCCTGCCGCGTCCGGCACACGGTGCCGGCACTGGCCCTCGCCCTTGTCGCAGCCGGCCTTCCCGGGTGTGCCACGGCCCCCCCGGCCGAACGGAGCGCCTCGACGGTGGTGGTGTACCCTCCCGACCACTCCGAATGGGAGAGGAACGCCCGCGAACAGGCCGACGAGCTGATCGACAGGGCCAACCTCGCCATGGAGTCGGACCGTCCCGGGGAGGCCCTGGGGTGCGTGGACCAGGCGCTCGAGATCGTGCTCTCCCCGCCTCCCGGCTACGCCGTGCGGCCGGCGTACCTGGACTACATCGCCGAGCTGCTCCAGGATGCCGACGCCATCGAGGCGCAGCTCGATGACACCGGGGCTGATGACCTCTTCATTCCGTCCGAGGATTTCCTGGACCTGCTGGCGGAGATCCCCGAGGAGGAAGGCCCTCCCGGAACGAGGGTGGGCCCCGGCGAGCTCCCGCCGAGCGACTTTCCACTGGTGCTGAACTCCCACGTGGAACGGTTCCTGGAGGCCTTCACGAGCACCGGGGAGTACAGGAGCCGCATCGAGCGCGGGCTCGAGCGTTCGGCCCGCTACCTCCCCATGATCCGGGAACGTTTCCGTTCGGCGGGGCTCCCCGAGGACCTGTCCTACCTCCCGCTCATCGAGTCGGCCTTCTCGCCCACCGCCTACTCCCGCGCCAGGGCCGCCGGCATGTGGCAGTTCATCGCCTCCACCGGCCGGCTCTACGGGCTCAAGGTCTCCTCGCTGCTGGACGAGCGAAGGGACCCCGAGCGCTCCACCGACGCGGCGGTGGCCCACCTGGCGGACCTCCACGCCCAGTTCGGGGACTGGTACCTGGCCCTGGCGGCGTACAACTCCGGAGCCGGCAACGTGCGCCGGGCGATCCGGCGCTCGGGCAGCCGCGACTTCTGGAAGCTCCGTCGTTACCTGCCCCGCGAGACCCGGAACTACGTCCCGGCGTTCATCGCGTCGGTGATCGTGGCCAGGAACCCGGAGCTCTATGGGCTCGACGTGCCCGAGGAACAGGACTGGGAGTTCGACACCATCGAGGTTCCGGACGCCCTGGACCTCCAGTTCCTGGCCACGAAGATCGATGTCCCCCTCGAAGAGCTCCGCAAGCTGAACCCGGCCATCCGGAGAGACCTGACCCCCGCCCGCCACACCACGATGGTGCGCCTCCCGGCAGGGACTGCGGAGCACGCACAGGCGGTCCTCCAGTCCACGCCACGGTCAGACTGGGCCCCACGGGTGCTCCACAGCGTACGGCGCGGCGAATCGCTCTACGCCATCGCGCGGCGGTACGGGACCTCCGTCGGGGCCATCCGCCAGGCCAACGGGATCCGCGGCAACCTGATCCGTCCAGGCCAGACCCTGGTGGTGCCCAGAAAGGCGGGCATGGCGTGGTCCGCTCCGGCACGGAAGGCTTCCGTCCGCCACGCTCGTGGAGGAACCTACACCGTCCGGCGGGGCGATACCGTGTGGGATATCGCCCGGTCCTTCGGCGTGCCGGTGAGCCGCCTGCGTGCCGCCAACGGCCTCTCCCGGCGTGCCGTGATCCGGCCCGGACAGAAGCTCGTGATCCCCTCGGGATCCTCCCGGACCAGGGTCTCCGCCACCGCGAAGAGCTCCACCCGCCGGACGGGCGCCTCGGGAACCTACACGGTCCGCCATGGTGACACGGTGTGGGACATCGCCCGGGCCCATGGCATTCCGGTGAGCCGCCTGCGTGCCGCCAACAGCCTCTCCCGGCGCGCCGTGATCCATCCGGGCCAGAAGCTCGTGATCCCCGGCGGAAACGGCAGGACAGCCTCGGTGCACCCCATCGGCTCCTCCTCGCGGCTGGAGGGCGGGACCTACACCGTCCGGCGGGGCGACACGCTCTTCAACATCGCCCGGAAGTTCGGCATCACCGTGGGCGACCTGCGGAGGGCCAACGGGATCCGGGGGTCCCGCATCCACCCCGGCGAGGTGCTGACGATCCCATCAGGGCGGGCCAAGGGCTGACCCCGGTCCTTCATGATGACGCCTTGACTGCGCGGTGCGAGACGCCGCCCGTCATGAACATTCGCGACTCATCCGGGCCCCCGTCACGGCCGGATCCCTCTCCCATCGAGTATCATCCTGGAATGGAATTCGACCTCGGCCACTGGCTTCCAGAATTTCCGGTCCGGGAGGAGCATCTCTACCTGGATCACGCCGCCGTGAGCCCGCTCCCCCGCCCCGTGGCCGCCGCCATGCGCCAGAGGATCGAGGAGAAGGAACGATCCGGCCACCTGTCGTGGGACCGATGGATGGGCGAGGTGCTCACCTGCCGCCACCTGGGGGCGCGTCTTGTGGGGTGCACGGAGGAAGACATCTCGCTGGTGCCATCCACCTCCCAGGGCCTGAGCTTCATCGCGGAGGGACTGGGGCTCGGCGCAGGCGACGAGGTCCTGGTGGGCTCGGAGGAGTTCGCCGCCAACGCGGCCCCCTGGCTGAACCTCCAGCGCCTCGGGGTGCGCGTGATCCGCTATCCCCAGCCGGGGGGGCGGGTCGATCCCGGGGAGGTTGCCCGGCACATGGGATCCTCCACGCGGGTCCTGGCCGTGTCCTGGGTGGCCTTCCACACGGGCTGGATCGCTCCACTCGCCCAGCTGGCCGGCCTCTGCCGGGACCGGGGCATCCTCCTCGTGGTGGATGCGATCCAGGGTCTCGGGATCCTGCCCATGGACATGCGGCGGCTGGGCGTGGACGCGGTGGTGGCCGCGGCCCACACGTGGCTGCTCGGACCCGAGGGCATCGCGCTGCTGGCCACCATGCCGGAGTTGCGCGACAGGCTCCGCCCCGTGGTCACCGGCTGGCGCAACGTGGAGGTGGCTCCCATGGACCACACCCTCGCGCGCCTGGAGCTCCTCGCCGACGGCCGGCGCTTCGAGCCGGGCTCCTTCAACGGCGTGGGCGTCTCCGGGCTGGCCGCGGCACTGGATCTCCTCGTCTCGGTGGGTCTCGACGTGGTCCAGGCCAGGGTCGAGTTTCTGCACCGCCTCCTCGCCCGGGTGCTCATCGCCCACGGCTGGGAGGTCCTCTCACCCGGCCCCGGCCAGCCGGTGGCCGGGATCGTGGCCGCACGGCACCCCTCCATCCCCGCCCGCGACGTGGTCTCGCGCCTGGCCGAGCGTCACATCGTCTGCACCGTGCGGCAGGGGCTGGTCCGCCTCTCTCCCCATTTCTATGTCACCCGTGGGGAGATCGAGGCCTTCGACCGCATCCTGGCGAAGGCCGGCCTGTGAGCCCCACAGGCCCCGGTCCGGTGTAAGATCGGACACACGGAGGCGTCCGGCGGAAACGGCCGCGCCCACGCGGAAATGGACACGATGCTCGACCACGAACGAACGCTCCCATCCATCTGGGCCGTCGGCGGCGGCAAGGGCGGTGTGGGCAAGTCCGTCATCGCCACGAACCTGGCCGTGGCGCTGGCCCGGAACGGCCTCCGGACCGCACTCGTGGACACCGACTTCGGCGGGGGCAACCTCCACACGCTGCTGGGTGTCCGGGCACCCCGGTGGACCCTCGGCGACTTCCTGGCCAGGAACGTGGAGAACCTCAGCGACACCATGGGAACCACGGACGTGGAGAACCTCTTTCTGGTCAGCGGGGCCCGGACCGTCCTGGACGCCGCCAACCTGAAGCATTCCCAGAAGCAGAAGGTCCTCCGCCACATCCGGAGGCTCCCCACGGAGGTGGTGCTCCTCGACCTCGGCGCGGGCTCGAGCTTCAACGTCCTGGACTTCTTCGTGGCGGCCGACCTCGGGCTCATGGTCTCCGTTCCGGAGCACACCTCGGTGGAGAACGCCTACCACTTTCTCAAGGCGGCCTACTACCGGCGGCTCGGCCGGTCGCCCCACACCAGCCCGTACCGGGATCTCTTCTCCGAGCTCCTCAGGAACCGCACGGCGCACGGCATCCGGACCCCGAGGGACCTGGTCCGCGTGGCTGCGGACCGCTCCCCCGAGGTGCGGGACGCGGTGCAGGCCGGTCTCGCGGGCTTCCGACCCGTCATCGTCGTCAACCAGACCGAGCTGCCCTCGGACCGCGAGCTTCCCGAGCAGATGGCCGGGGCCATCCGTGAGTACTTCGGTATCGACGTGACGGCCTCGGTCTCCATCCCCGCCGACCGGCTCCTGGTCCGCTCCGTCCGGAGCCGGAGCCCCGCCGTGGAGCTCTTTCCCGGGGCACCGTTCTCCCAGGCCGTGGGCACACTTGCCTCCACACTGATCCGGCTCCGGGAGGCCAGCCGTGCCGGTGCCTGACCCCGACGATCTCGCCACCCTCGGCCTCGCCCCGGGAGCGACGCTGGGTGACGTCCACAGGGCGTGGGAACGGATTCTCCGGACCTGGAGCCCGGACTCCCTGGCCACCTACGGTCTCCTGGAGGAGGAGGAGCGCTCCGAGATCCTGGAGCGGCTCACCGCGGCTCACCGGAGAGTCCTGGCGGCCTTCGGCACCACGCCCACCGAGCCCGCCGCGGAGCCGTGGGAACCGGGAGACGGCCTCCACATCGTCCTGGAGCCCGACAGCGACCACGAGCCCGGCCCGTTTCTCAGGCACCTCCGCACCTCCAGGGGCCTCGAGCTCCGGGCCATCGAGAAGATCACCCGCATCCGTCCCGCACTCCTGGCGGCCCTCGAGGAGGGCGACGCCTCCCGGCTCCCGGAACCGGTCTTCGTGCGGGGATTCGTCATCGCGTACGCCCAGGCCCTGGGGCTCCCCGACCCGGAGGACCTCGCCCGCACCTACCTGGAGTGGCTCGAGACGCGCTCCGGGTGACCTCCGGTCCTCCCCACAACCGGCGGCATCCCCGGGCCCCGGAGGGATCTACTGTGAAGCCGCGCAGCGGAACCCGGTGGTCCGGGACCAGCTGTCCGGCGACCGGTGGCTGCGAACGGAGACGCGGAGCTTGGGGGGAAAGTCCATCCACGAGCCCCCGCGCAGGACCCGCTGGGGCTCTCCGGCGCTGCCCTCGACCTGGTTCCAGGCCCGGCCGTCCGTGGGGGCCCCGTGATAGCTGGAGTGGTAGGCGTCCTCCACCCACTCCCGCGCGTTGCCGATCATGTCGAAGATTCCCCAGCGGTTCGCCGCGAAGCTTCCCACCGGCGAGGGGCCCGACCAGGTATCGAGTCCCCTGGTTCCGAAACCGTTGGCCACGCTCTCCTGCCACTGGTCGCCCCACGGGTACCGCGTGGAGCTCCCCGCCCGGGCCGCGTACTCCCACTCCGCCTCGGTGGGGAGCCGCTTGCCCGCCCACCTGGCGTAGTCCCTGGCCTGGAACCAGTCGACCCACAGGACCGGGAAGCTCCCGAGTGCGGGATCGTCGTAGAGCGCCGTCTTGTGGGGAGGGCTGCACGCACCGGCCTCCACGCATCGCCGGTACTGGTCGTTGGTGACCTCGGTCCGGTCCATCCAGAAACCGCGGAGCGTCACGGTGTGGGCGGGCTGCTCGTCCGACGAGGCCTGGTCGTCCCCCCGCCCCCGCCCCATGAGGTACCTGCCGGAGGGCACCCACACCATCTCCCGGCCGTCCCCCTTCCAGGTCCTCCGGGTTCCCGGCTCGGGAATCGCCTCCCGCGCCAGGCGCTTCAGCGTCTCGTCGTCAGGGGTCAGCCTGAGCGCCAGCCGGTAGCACTCGGATGCACCACCCACATCCCCCAGGCGCTGGCGCCTGATCCCTGCCTTCTCGAGAGCGCCGGCGATCCTGGTGCTGGTCCGGGTCAGCCGCTCGCGCAGCTCCGGGCTCCCGGAGATGGACGTGCGGTAGCGTTCCAGCGAGGTGGCCAGATGTCCGAGGTCCCCTTCCACCGCATCCCGTTCGAGCAACCGTTCGAGATCGTCGAGGAAACCCCGGGCCACCGGGTCGTCCGGGTCGCGCCGGAGCAGCATGACCGCCCTGGGCAACGCCTCCCAGGGATGCCCCTCCACCACGAGCCACGTGAGGATCCGGCGGTCCAGGTACCGCCGGTCGGCGGTGTCGAGATCCGCCGCCTCCAGCTCCCTGCCCGGCGCGAACCGGAGGGGGAATGCGGCCGAGGCCATGGCCAGGAGCATCCCGTCGTCCACCCGGGATCCGGAACCGGTCACGCACCGGAAGCCGAGATCGTCGGCGCGGTAACTCGGATCGTGCTTCCACCTCGAGGAGACGCGGGCCATCTCGATCTTCCGTCGCCACGAGCCGCCCCGGAGCACCCTCTCCCGGCCTCCCTCGACCCATGCCGAGCCGTCCTTCGGCCCCGCCACCAGCACCTCGTGGTAGGTGTCCTCGCACCACTCCCACACGTTTCCCGCCATGTCGTACAGGCCCCAGCCGGTCCAGGCGAAGGAGGCCACCGGAGCGACCTCCAGAAAGATGTCGTCCCCCACCGTGCCCCGGACGTTGGCGCGTTCCCTCATGCGGTAGTTCCCCCAGGGGAACCGCCAGTCGGTGCGCTTGCCGCGGGCCGCGCGCTCCCATTCGGCCTCCGAGGGAAGTCTCCGGCCCGCCCAGATGGCGTAGTCGACCGCCTGGAACCAGGTCACGCCGGCCACCGGCTCCTTCGCCCGCTCGGGGTCGTCGAAGCCCAGCACGTCCTCGGGGGGGCCGCAGGCCCCTGCCTCCACGCAGAGCCTGTAGCGTTCGTTGGTGACCTCCGTCCGTTCGACCCAGAAGCCCGGCACGGTCACCCAGCGCAGGTACTTCTCGTCCGGCTGGCAGTCACCGTCCTTGCGTGTGCAGCCCATGAGGATCCGGAACTCCGGGAGCCAGGCCAGCTCCGCACCGTCCACCGGGGAAACCCAGATCTGCCCGGGCTTCGGGTTCGAGGGCGGCAGGAGGAGGCTCCTGAGGCGCTCCAGGGCCCCCGGGTCCGGCCCGATCTCGCCGGCCAGCGTCCAGGCCATGCCGGCCGCGGCCGTGTCCAGTGCCCGCACCGAGTCGCCGAAGTTCACCAGCGCCGCGGCCAGCCGGAGGTGGAAGCGTTCCAGCCTCTCCGTCATGGACCCGAGGGGATCCACCAGCTCGTCGTAGGCCCCCACCAGGGCCTTGACCGCGGCCAGGTGACCGCCTCGCGCCTCCTCGAGGCAGGAGCGCTCCGCATCCCTGAGGACCGCGAGCGCTGCCGGGTCCGACGGGTCCTCCTGGAGCCGCGAGACCGCTCCGGGGAGACGGCTCCACGGGCCTGCCACCGCCACTCCTCCCGAGACGAGCCCGAGGGCCACGACCAGGGAGATGGCCATACCACGGGGGGTGAGACTGTTCATGCGCCATCTGGATTGTACCGTCTCCCGGGGTCCGGGCAGAAGCGGTCCGCAAACCCGCGGTACACTGCGTGCGTGAGCGACACCGACCCCGAACGGGCCTACTACAGGGCCGTGGAGGATCTCTTCGCACAGCTGCGGGGTACCGTCCACGTCCTGTCCCCGAAGGACTTCCAGCTGCTCCGGAGGTGGTGGCGGGAGGGGGTGCCCCTGGCCGCCGTCACCGCAGGGATCGTCGAGACCTTCTCGAAGAAGCAGGAACGGGGCGACCCCGACCCCGTGGTGAGCCTGAGCTACTGCCGGCACGCCGTGAAGCGCCACGCCGGGCGGATCGCCGCGAGCTCCGTGGGTGGCGGAACACCGTCGCAGCCGGCGGGATCCGCCGACCAGGACCTCGCCCTGCTGGACGAGGCGCTGGGCCGGGCCGAGGGCCTCAACCGGGACACGCGTCCCGAGGTCGCCCGGGTCCTCGCCTCCTTCCGGGCCCGCCTCGCCCTCCTCGCCGGGGGTGACCAGGTGTCGGTGGAGACCGGCCTGTTCGCCCTGGAGGAGTCCCTCCTCGAGGCGTGCTGGAACGCCCTCGGCGAGGACGAGCGAGACCTCGTCGATGCCGCCGCACGGAGGGCCTCGGGGTGCGACGACACAACCTCACGGAGCTACCTGGCCCACCGCGACCGCGAGCTCCGGCGCCTGCTGGGCCTGCCCCGCCTGGAGCTGGCGTGACGGCCGGTCCCGCTCCGGTCCGCCTCACCTGCCACGACATGGGTGGCGGCGGGTGGGCCGTCGCCCACCAGGGGGGGCGGACGTGGATGGTCCGCGGCGCCCTGCCGGGGGAGACCGTCCTTGCGGCGCCGGTCTTCGAGCGGGCGGGCGTGATCCACGGGCGGGCCGTGGAGCTCGTGGAGCGACCCCATCCCGCCCGTCTCAGCGAGCCCTGTCCCCACGCCGGCGCCTGTGGAGGGTGCGACTGGAGCCACGTGGACCCCGAGGCGGGGGCCGGGCTCAAGGCCCGGGCCGCCGCAGGCGCGGCACGGTTCCGGCCCGAACTCGCCGAGGCGCTGGACGCGGCGCCCGTGAAGACCTCGGAGCTGGCCTACCGGCTCCGGACCCGGCTCCACTGGGATCCTGCGGGGGGCCGGCTGGGCTTCTTCCGGCCCCACTCCTGGGACGTGGTGCCCATCCCCTCGTGCGGGATCGTCTCCCCGGCCCTGGCCTCCTGCCTTCCGCGGCTCGAGGCCGCCCTGGCCGGCAGCTGCCCCGAGCGGGCCGACGTGGAGTGGTTGGAGGACCTCGATGGGTCCACGGCCGTGGCCGCGCTCCGGCCCGCGCGCGGTGGTCCTCCGGGCGTGGAGCCAGGCTGGATTCCGCCGGAGGAGTCCGTGGATGCCCCCCTGTCGGGCTTCCACGTCCTCGACCGCAGGGGTGCCGTGGAGCCCGTGTGGGGCGTCACCGGGGTCACCATGGAGCTGCCGGTCCGGCTGGATGTCCCGGTGGGCGCCTTCTTCCAGGTCAACCGCCACCTGGTGCCCTGGCTGTTCCACCGGGTGGTGGAGCTGGCCGGCCCGGATCCCCTGCCCACCTGGGACCTCCACGCCGGCGTGGGGTTCCTCGGGGCGGCGGCCCTCACGGCCTCCGGGCGCTCACTGACCCTCGTGGAGCCCTTCCGGCCCGCCGCCAGGGCCGCCGCCACCAACCTCCCGGAGGCCCGCGTGGCCGTGGGGCGGACGGCCGAGGCGTGGCTCGCCCGGCACCCCCGCCTCCCGGAGGAGGCCCTGGTGCTCACCGACCCGCCCCGGGCCGGCCTCTCCCCCGCCCTCCGGAAGCGGCTTGCGGGCTGGCACCCCCGGCGCATCCTGATGCTGGCCTGCGACCCCGGCACCTGGGCCCGCGACACGGCCTTCCTGCTGGACCGCGGCCACGCGCTGGCCCACCTGGAGCTGGTGGACCTGTTCCCCTGGACCCACCACGTGGAGATCCTCGCCGTGCTGGAGGCCGCGTGAGCTCCGGCACGGCGCGGGCCCTGGATCCACTTCTCGCCCTCTCGGGGGGCGTGGTGACCGCCGCGATCCTCGGCCGGTTCGTGACGTGGACGGGACCGGGATGGATCCGGATCGCGCTGCTGGCCGCGGGCGTCACGGCCGGCATCCTGGCGGTGAGATGCCACCCGGGGCGGCGGGCCGTCGCGCTCTGGCTCCTGGCCGGCCTCGCCCTGGGCGGCGGCCGGAGCCTGGGGGCCCGGACGGACGAGCTGGCCCTGGGCCGGCGCCTGGACTCCGCGGCGGACACGGTCGTCCGGATCCGGGCCACCGTCCGGCAGGGCTGGCTCCCCACACGGTGGGGCCGGAGGACCACCGTACGAATCCACGACGCCACGCAGCGGGGAGAGCGTCTGGGCCTGCCGCGGTCCATGGGCCTCGAGGTCCGCCACACGGACGCTGCAACGGAGCTGCCCGGGCCGGGCGCGCGGATCGCGGCCCTGGCCTCGATCCGGGGCCCGGACCACCGCCCCTTCCTGGTGGTGGCGTCCCCACGGATCCTCGATCAGGTCCGCGCGCCCTCCGGCATCCCGCGGCTCCGGGAGGAGGTGGCGAGGGCCCTGCTCCGCGCCGCCGGCACCGACCCGGCACGCATCCGGGCGGCCGAGCTGGCCGCCGTGCTCTCCGTGGGCCGGAAGGACCTCATGCCCCGCGGCCTGCGGGAGACCTGGCGACGGTCCGGCCTGGCCCATGTCCTGGCTGTGAGCGGGCTCCACGTGGGCCTCGTGGCCGGCATGGTCTGGCTTGCGGTCATCGCCGCGGGCGCCTCCCCGAACCGGGCGAGGCTGGCGGTCCTCGTGACCGTGCCGGCCTACGCCATGATGGCCGGCGCCTCGCCCTCGGCGCTCCGGGCCGCGGGCATGGTGGTGATCTACGTGGGGGCCCGTCTCCTGGGGAGGGCGCTGCTCCCCATGGGGGCGGTGCTCCTGACGGCCACGGTCATGCTCCTGATCCGGCCCGCGCTCGTGGCCGATGCGGGATTCCAGCTGACCGTGGGCATCACGGCCGCCCTCGTGCGGTGGGTGCCCCCACTGAGCGAGGCCCTGCCCCTGCCCCGCATGCTGGCAGGGGCCGTGACGGTGCCCGTTGTGGCACAGCTCGCGGCCGCTCCACTGGTGGCGTGGCACTTCCGGACCCTCCTGCCGGGGGCGGTCCTGACCAACCTGATGGTGCCGTTCCTGCTGGCACCCATGCTGGTGGCGGCCCTGGGGGCCGCAGCCGGGGCCGTGGTCTGGCCGCCCCTGGCCATACCCCAGCTCACCGTGCTGGGACGGGTCGCCTCCCTGGTGCTCGCCACCGGAGCCCCGGCGCGGGATCACCTGCGGGTGGCTCCACCGGTTCCCCTTCCGCTGGTCGCGCTGCTGGCCCTCGCGGGGGCCCTGGGCCTCACCTACCGCCGCCTCGCGGGCAGGGCCGCTGCAGTGTGGAGCGCGACCGTCATCCTGGGCGGGCTGTGGTGGATGGCCGGGCCCTCCTCCGGGCTCCGTGGCCCCATGCTGCTCCCGGTCCGGGTCGGGCTGGCCGCCGTCCTCCCGGCGCCCCACGGACCCCTTCTGGTGGATGGTGGCCGCTCGCCCGGGGAGGGCGCCGCCCTCCTGGCCGCCACCGGGATCCGGCACCTGGGCGCGGTGGTGGCCACCCACGCCGACGAGGACCACGTGTCCGGGCTCCCCGCCGTGGTGGAGGCCTTCCGGCCGGGGGTCCTCGCGCTCCCCCGCGACATGTTCGCCGATCCGGACGCGGTGCCCGTCCTGCGGGCGGCCCGCCGGTCGGGCGCCCGCACCGTGGTGCTGACGGCCGGTCTCGTGACCCGGGTGGCCGGAGACCGCCTCGAGACCCTCTGGCCCCCGGCCGACCCGGGCCCGCTGGATGGCAACGACCGCTCCCTCGTGGCCAGGGTGACGGTCCCCGGAGGCAGGGTCCTGCTCACCTCGGACGTCTCCACCGCCGTGGAGCACCGCCTCCTGGCCGCGCCGGGCCTCCTGGCATCCGACGTGCTGGTGGTGGGCCACCACGGCAGCCGCCGGTCGACCTCCCGGGCATTCCTGGCCGCGGTGGCGCCCCGCGTGGCCCTCGTCCCCGCAGGCCCCGGCAACACGCACCATCACCCCCACCCCGCCACCCTGCGGCGGCTGGAGGCGGCGGGAGTCCCGTGGCGGGCACCCATCGTCCACGGCCCGTGCGGGGCGGAGCGGTGGGGGAACCGGTGGAGGCCGTTCCCGTGACCGCGCCGCCGCTCCTCGTGGTGGCGGGCCCCACCGCCTCGGGCAAGTCCGCGCTGGGGCTCGAGGTGGCGGAGAGGCTGGGGGGCGAGATCGTCTCCGCGGACGCCTTCGCCGTCTACCGGGGCCTCGACATCGGGACGGACAAGCCCGGGCCCGAGGCCCGGCGCCGGATCCCCCACCACCTGGTGGACGTGTGCGATCCCGGAGAGAGATTCTCCGCGGGCCGGTTCGCCAGGGCCGCGAGGGAGGCCATCCGCGACATCGTGGAGCGGGGCAGGGTCCCCGTGGTGGTGGGGGGCACCCATTTCTACATCCGCGCGCTCATCCTCGGACTCTTCCCCCAACCCCCCACGGACCAGGAGGTCAGGCTCCGGCTGGAGCAGGCGTGGGAGGCCGACCCGGCGGGACTCTTCGAACGGCTGGCCTCGGTGGACCCCGAGCTGGCCCGCCGCGTGGGCCCCGGGGACCGCCAGCGGATCCTCCGCGGGCTCGAGGTGTTCGAGGTGTCCGGGAGCCCCCTCACGGAGCACTGGAAACGGCACCGGCGCGAGCCCCTCTACCGCGCCCTCATCGCCGTTCCGGAGCGGGAGCGGGAGGAGCTCTATGCTAGAATCGAGGCGCGCGTGGAAGTCATGTTCTCTTCGGGTCTGGTGGCCGAGGTTCGCCGGTTGCTGGCCTCCGGTGTTGCGCCGAACGTCCATGCATTCAAGGCGATCGGGTACCGGGAGGTGCTGGCATACCTGGGGGGTGACATGGACCTCGACATGGCAGTGGAGGCGACGAGACGGTCCAGCCGGCACCTGGCCAGACGTCAGCTGTCGTGGTTGCGGCACGCCGACGAAGGGCATGTGGTGCGGGTTCCTCCGCCGGAGCGCGGTGGGGCGGAGGTGATCGTGGACCGGTGGAGTCACGAGTTCGAGGAAGGAGAGGGTGGAGCGCGATGAACAGACCTGGCAGCTCGAGCATCAACATCCAGGACCCGTTCTTCTACCAGCTTCGGAAGGAGGCAACGACGGTCCATGTCTACCTCGTCAACGGGAAGCGCCTGACGGGGATTCTCCGGCGGTTCGACCGCTATGCCATCGTCCTCGAGAGCCGGGGCCAGGAACAGCTCGTCTACAAGCACGCCATCGCGAGCATCGCCCCTGCGGGCGCCTACACGGAGCCGCATGAGGACCGTTTCTGACTCCCGTGCTCTCGCGGCCCTCGTCCTGACCGGCGTCCTGGCTGCCTGGGGGTGTGCCACCACGGGGCCACCCGCACCGCCGACCGCCGAGCTGGCCTTCCCCTCTCCCCTGACGGGACCGGGCAGGCCGGCGGTTCCCTCTCGCGCGGCCCGGGAGCTGCAGAGGGGCTGGGCGGCCCTGGCGGCGAACCGGCTCGAGGAGGTCCGGGACCGCGCAGCGGAGGCGGGCCCCGGACCGGCCTCCACGCTCCTGGCCCTCCAGGCCGGGCTGCTGGAGGATCCGGCAACCGCGGTGTCCGGCCTCGAGGCCCTCGTGAAGGAGCGGCCCCGGTACGCCGCCGCCTGGTTGACCCTGTCCGAGGCCGCCGAACGGGCCGGAAACGAATCCCTCGCCCTGGAGGCCGCACGCCGCGGGGCCGCCCTGTGGGGCAGCCCCACGTGGCGGGCGCGGGCCACACGACTGGAGGACCGCCTGGTGGGCGAACGCCTGGCTCGTGGACAGGAGGCTCTCGAGGCGAACGATCCCGTCGCAGCCGCGGACATGGCCGCCCGGGTGCTCCAGGTGGATCCCGGCAACCGGGAGGCGCGGCTCCTGCAGGCCCGTGCCGCTCTCGTCACCGGTGACGACGCCACCGTCGAGGAAGCGCTGGAGCCCCTGGGCAACGATTCCGAGGCGCTCCTGCTGCGCGGGCGCCTCGCCGAGAAGCACCACCACTGGATGGCGGCCTACCGCCTCTACGAGGCCCTTCCGGAGGACCATCCGTTGCGCGAGGCGTCCATGGACAGGGCCAAGCACGCCTGGAGGGTATCCAATCTCCCGTCCTACGTCCAGGAGGCCCTCCACTCCCCCGCCCTGACCCGGGCGCAGCTGGCGGTGCTCCTCGTGAGCCTCGCCCCCCAGGTGGAGTCCCTCGCCACCGGAACACCGCCACTGCTCTCGGACATCGTGGCCCTGCCCTCCCGACGGGAGATCGTGTCGGCCGTGAGGGCCGGCCTGATGGACGCGGATGCGCTCGAGCACACCTTCCGTCCGGAGGCCCCCGCCGATGCGGAGACCGTGCACCGGGCCATCGATCGGCTCTGCCGGCTCCTGGGCCGGACCGGTCCCGAGTGGTGCAGCGGAGAGACCGGAGATGGAGGCTGCATCTCGCTTGGCACGCACCCCTCCGGCGACCGGGTGGCTGCGCTCCTCAAGACCCTTCTGGAGGACCCCGAACCATGAGTGATCGAAGTATTCAGCTGCTCGGCAGGATCGATCTCTTCTCGGAGCTGGGGGAGGACGAGCTCCGCGCCATCGGCGAGGTGGCCCATGTGCTCAATCTCCCGAGGGACTCCCGGATCTTCGACGCCGGCGACCCCTCCGACGCCCTGTTCGTGGTGGCGAGCGGCAAGGTGAACATCGTGATCACCAGCAGCGATGGCAAGGAGCTCATCCTGGCCGTCCTCGGGGCGGGCCAGGTCTTCGGGGAGATGGGGCTCCTGGACGCCGCCCCCCGCTCCGCTGCGGCCATCACCGCCTCTCCCGCCGAGCTCGTGTCGATCTCCAGGAGCGATTTCGAGGCGCTGCTGGATCGCCAGCCCCCACTGGCCCGCAAGCTGCTCACCATCATGTCGCAGAGGCTGCGACGGGCCAATTCCAAGATGGAGAGCCTGGCCTACATGGACGTGGCCGGACGTCTGGCGCGGTACTTCCTCGACCTGGCCCGGGACCACGGCCAGTCCCTGGGCAACGGGTGGGTCGTGATCCGTCGGCCCACCCACGCGGACATCGCCCACTCCATCGGCACCAGCCGCGAGACGGTCAGCCGGATGATCAACGACTTCGAGAGCCAGCTGGGCATGGTGAACAAGGGACGGTTCACCTACATCCGCGAGAACCTGCTCACGTAGCCCGCAGGAGACGCACCATGCGAACCTTCATCGCCACCGCTGCCATCGTGCCCCTCCTCCTGGGCTGGGCCTGCTCCCCCCGGGAGAGCACCGAGGCCCCGCCTCCACCGGAGGAGTAGGCAGGACGGGGCGGCGGGATCGACCCGGCCTGCCTCACGGCACGGAGCCGCCCACCTTCGAGATGATGTCGGCGAACTTCGTGTCGAAGGCGTCGCGGAAGGGAGCGTGAAGCAGCGCCACCCGCTCCCCCACCAGCCGCGCCGCGAGACCGTCGCCGTCCCGCTCCAGCCGGTAGTGGAGCCTGGTGGTCCCCATGTACTCCAGCCGGACCACCAGGTCGTCGCCCGCAAGCTGGAGGGTGACGTGACCCGCCATGTCATGGTTCGCGAGGGCGCGGCGCACCTGCTCCACGAACTCCTGCGGGTCCATCCCGGGAACGCGAAACGACCTCATCTCATCCCCCAGCCGGGACGGTACCACACCCCCCTGCCTCCCTCCGCAACAGACGAAAAGGGCGCGGCTTCCGCCGCGCCCCGTTCTCGATATCCCGAAGGACTACATTCCCGCCAGCTCCCTGGCGAGCTCGGCGTTCTTGAACTCGTGGATGGCGTCCTTGTTCTCGAGGTTGTCCTCGAACACCACATTCTTGGAGTGATCGTCCCCGGTGTGGCACCCGTTGCAGGTCTCCTGGGTCGCGATGATGAGGCCGTTGGCCCTGGCCTTCTCCAGATCCTTCATGATGCTCATCTTCTTGTAGTCGGAGCCCGGGCCGTGGCACGCCTCGCACTGCACGCCGGGAAGGTTCTCGTCGGCGTTGGTGGCGTGGCACTTGAGGCAGTCCGCACTGAACTTCCGCTCCGTGGAGGCCTTCGCCACCTCGGTGGCCCTGGCGTGCTTGGTGCCCTGCCAGGAGGTGTACTGTACCTTGTGGCACATCTTGCACTTGGTCGCCCCCACATGGGTGTGGTCGCCCGCCTGGAGACCCAGCGCGATCGGCACCACCACCATGACCCCCACGATTCCCCACTTCGTCAGATTCCTCATCCGATCCTCCTTTCCATCACCCCCATCACGGACCCATGACAGTCCCGTGACAGTCTTCAACAACAATACCATGATCGGGCACGATCTATTCCCCCGCCTCATCACGAGGGGACCGTCCTGATCACCTCGGGAAGCGCCCTGAGCCAGACGACGAACGCGCCGCAGGCCAGGACCACGATGGTCGAGATGGCGACGAAGATCAGGAACTTCTTCGTGGAGACCTCGGCCGGCGTGAACGTCTCGCCGCTCCACAGGCGCGCGAACTCCCTGGGATGCTCCTCCAGGTAGAGCTCCCGCGGCAGCTCCCCCGTGAAGATGGACGTGTTCCAGTGCTTCCAGTGCACGAAATAGGAGTGCCACGTCAGGATGGCCAGGGCCGCCAGCGTGGCCTCCCCACCGTGGGCCGCCTTGGCCGCCAGGATGATCTCCCCGGGCATGTACCGGGCAAAACGCACCGGGTAGAGCATCAGGATGCCGGTGGCCACCATGAGGAGCGTTCCCCAGACCAGGGAAAGGTACTCCAGCTTCTCCGGCCAGGAGTAGCGGTCGTACTGGGGCTCCGACGAATCCAGGCCCAGGTTGTAGCGAATCTGCTGCACGAAGTCTTTCGCGTCCTGGAGCGTCGGGATCATGGTCCAGGGGTACCTGCGAACCCACTGGAACCAGATGAGCTCCAGCACGTGGTAGACGAGCTGCAGGGCCATGATGGTGCCCAGGAGGTGGTGGACGAACCGCATCCGGGAGACCCCCCCGAAGATCAGCACCACACCCTTCGCCCAGGACGTCGAAGGGAACTTCTGGGGAAACCCGGTGATCACCAGGCCCACGAAGGTCACGAGCATGATGAGGTGCCCCACGATGTGACGGCGTTCGAATCTGCGGATCATGATGCACCTCCTCCCCCGTGATGCCGGCGTTTCCGGGTCCTGTAGACGTCCGTGGCGATGAAGAGCAGGAAGAACCCCACCACGCTGGGAATCAGGATCTTGTAGGCCAGCTTCACGTAGTAGATCCAGGGATACCTGTCGGGGCTGGGAACGTAGTGCCCCGTCCACGCGCTGAGGTACCTGGGCGTGGCGCCGGGGTGGCATCGCTGACAGTGCCTGAGGAGGTTCTCCTCGATCTGCTCCCGCCCCTGGTCGTGGACGGCGTACACGTCATGGTACCCGTGGCAGTCGTAGCAGACCGCCTGGTTCAGGGGCTGGTCCGGGGTGACCTCCTCGAAGAGCTCCGCCGTCGTGCCGTGGAAGTCGGCCACGTAGGTGGAGAAGACCTCGGTGGACAGGCCGTACCTGCCCATGAGCTCCTCGTTGGCGTGGCAGTTGCCGCACAGCCTGGGGCTGCTGGCCCGGAACCTCGGGCTCCTGGGGTTCGGAGTCTGGTGGGCCTGGTGGCAGTCCACGCAGGTGGGCACGTCCGGGTTGTCATCGGCCATGAGCGCGGCACCGTGGACGCTCTTGCGGTACTTCTCCGCAATGCTGCCGTGGCACTGCCCGCAGGTGAAGGAGATCTGCCGCCGTGCCGTGCGCGAGCCCACGGCCCTGACGGGACGGATGTCGTGGGACCCATGGCACGAGATGCAGGTGGCGGAGCCGGTCAGGCCCGCCAGCTCCACACCCTGTCCGTGGACCCCGTCCAGGTACTTCCCCTCCTCGTGACACCGCAGGCAGACCCCGGGAACGTTGTAGGGATGGATCGGCGATCGGGGATCGTTGGGGGGGTAGATGGCGTGGGCACCATGGCAGCCCCAGCACTGAACCACGAAGCTGGAGCCCCCGAGCGGATCCCTGTGCACCGAGTTGTTGATCACGTCCACCACGGCCGGGTGGCAGCTCACGCAGGGGTTCTCCAGCCGGGTCTCCTTCGGATGTGGAAACCTCGTGATGTCCACGTGACAGTCGACGCACTCCATGCCCATGTGGGACGGACACCCCCCGGGATCGATCACCAGCTCCTGGAGCCGTTCCTCCGGGAGCGTCTTCCCCAGCGCCTGCCCGGCCGTGAACAGGATCTCCGGATCGGCGTGACACTCCCGGCAGTCCAGTCCCTGGCCCAGGACGGGCAACGCCAGCCCCACCACAGCGATCACCGTCGTGAAAGCAATCCGCATGGCTCCCCCCCGCCGTGAGTATGTTTGGATTTTCACATGCTTGTCAACCCCAGAAAGTGTTGATACAACAATAGATGTTTGTATGTTGATATGTTCAATCCTGGGAGCTGCAGGTCCATCACGGGCTCCGGTCACCACCGGCGGTGATCCAGCCCCGAAAAGACAAGAAGCTCGCTGGATGCGCTCCGCCGGTTCATGACGAGCCTGCCGCTGTTCCGGCTGACGGTGAGCGGCAGGTGCTCCATGTGGGGCGGGGCCTCACCACCGACGTCCAGCACGTTCCGGCGCCGCCAGGTCCACGACCCCGCGGGGGCCTCCCAGAGCTCCAGCCCACCCTCCGCGTTCCTCCGGACCTGCCACAGGTGGGATCCATCCGGGCTCCAGACCAGCTGTGTGGGCTCGGAGCCGATCCTGCGGGATCCTCCGCCGTCCGCCGGAACGACCCACGAACCCTGCTCGGGATCGGAGGCGTCGGTCCAGACGACGTACGCGATCCACGGCCCGTCCGGGCTCCATTGCGGGTAGTCACCGGGACCGGACGTGATCCGCCGCGGGGGACCGCCCTCCGTGGCCACGACCCACACCGTCGGCGGCGTTCCCGCCGCGAAGGCGAGCTCCGACCCGTCGGGCGACCAGGAGGGATATTCCGAGGGCTCCACACCGGACGCCAGGGTCACGCTCGCCCCACCCTCCCGCGGGACCACCCGGAGCTCGGTGCCTCCACCCACCGCCGGGGCGAGATAGGCCACCGTGGCACCGTCGGGGGAGAACACCGGGCAGCTGCCCTCCTCTCCGGGCTCCAGGAGGAGCCGCTCGCCACCATCGTTCTCCCGGATCACCAGGACCTTGCGGCCACCGAGCTGCAACCTGTAGGCCAGCGCACCGTCGGGCGCCACGCTCCCCCACCCGGCATCGGGAATACCACACAGCAGGCAGCGGGGGCTCCCACCACCGGGATCCACCTCCACGATCTCGTTGGTCCGGCGGTCCCGGACGACGGCCAGGCGGTCTCCTTCCGTGACCAGGACCGGATCGAGCAACCTGCCGAGCCGCGGCAGCAGGGGCTCGAAACCCCGGCGCGTCACGCGCCCGAGCACGAGGTCCACGCTGGCTGCCAGCGAACGTCCGGAGGGCGCCCAGGAAACGCCCATGAGGGTCCTGCCGGGCTGCAACCACACCCGGGCGGCCTCGGGCCGGTCCCGCGATCCGACCGCAACCCCGGCGTGGGCATCGTCGGCCCCACGCAGGAGGGCCAGCCGGTCACCCGGTCCCGGAAACGCCGCCCATACCGGATCGTCCCTGGACCCCGCCAGGACGAGGTTCTCGTCGCCGGTCTCGAGGTCCACCTCCCACAGGCTCTCCCCGGTCTCTCCCGAACGGTTGAACAGGAGCTTCCGCCCCCCGTTCCACACCGGATGCGTGACGTTCCGGGTCACCTCCCTGGGCTGTCCGCCCACGACCGGGTATACCAGCAGCCTGGAAATGCTCTCCGTCAACGAGGTCACGGCCACCGCCGCCCCGTCCGGGGAGTATGCAGGCCACGCGAGAATCTCGCCGGGCGACCCCCGGGCCAGGACACGGTCCCGCCCCGAGTCCGCATCCACCACCACCAGCTCGCCGGCACCCCCGAGGTGCCGCTCCACCACGAGCGTGGAGCCGTCGGGGCTCCAGGCCGGGTGGCGGAGCGCGCCGCCCGTCCTGTACACCCGCTCCACCGACCATCGCCCCGGGGTGGGCCGGAGGGGCTCCCTGCCCAGTCTCCCCACACCCAGGCCCAGGAGCGCACCCCCGACCAGGGCGCCAGCCCCCACGAGGACCAGCAACCTGGTGCGGCGGCGGCGGCGGACCACCAGCGCGCTCACCCGGCTCGGCACCAGCCGCGTCTCCTCGCCCTCTCTCCTCTGTTGCAATCGGCTCCGTACGGCAGCCAGGTCGGCGGCCAGGGCGTCACCGTCAGGGTAGCGGCGTCCGGGGTCCCTCGCAAGGCAGCGCTCCACCACGGCGGCGAGCTCCGGCGGGACATCCGGCGCCACCATCTCCAGCGGCTCCAGATCGACGCGGGCCACCTTGCGGAGCACCTCCACGGGGGTTCCACCGAGGAACGCCCGCCGGCAGGCCAGCATCTCGTAGAGCACCGACCCGCACGCGAACACGTCCGATGCGGGGCCGAGCTCCTCGCCCAGGGCCTGCTCCGGTGACATGTAGGGGCACGAGCCCAGCACCATGCCCGGCTGGGTCAGTGTCACCTCGGTGCACCCCTCCTCACGGGCCAGCCGGGCCAGGCCGAAGTCCAGCACCTTCACCGTCCCATCGTCGGTCACCATGATGTTGGAGGGCTTGAGGTCCCGGTGGATCACACCGGCCCGGTGGGCCGCTCCCAGGGCCCTGGCCACCTGCTCGATGATGGCGGCTGCCCGTTCCACGTCGCTGGTCCAGGTCTCGAGGATCCTGTCCAGCGACACGCCATGGACCAGCTCCATGACGAGGAACGGAAGCTCCTCACCCGTGGACGGATCCGCCGAGCCAATATCGAAGATGGGCACCACGTTGGGGTGGAGGACCCGGGCCATGGCCCGGGCCTCCCGTTCGAACCGCTCCCGGACCGCCGCGTCGGACACCAGGAACGTGGGCAGCACCTTGACCGCCACCTCCCGCTGGAGGCGCTCGTCCCGCGCCACCCACACGGCACCCATGCCCCCCTGGGCCAGGAGCCGGATGAGGCGGTACCGTCCAAGCGGGGTTCCCTCCCTGATCTCCATCGTCATACAGCTCCATCATACCGGGGTCCACCCCGGGACCACCGGCTCCCGGCCCCTCAACCCACCCTCACCGGGTGCACCGGTCAGGTGTTGCCCGGTTGCGGGGATCCCTGCTCGCCGCTGGCCTGGCGGTGGTTCCCTCCCAACCCCACCACCACCACCGTGACATCGTCTCCCAGTGGCCGCCCTCCGGAATGGCGTTCGAGCTCCCGTTCCAGGATGGCAAGGACTTCCCGCGGATGCCGGCCCGCCGCTCCGGAGAGGATCTCCGGAAGGCGATCGTACCCCAGGAGCTCCCCATCAGGACTGCGGGCCTCCACGAGACCATCGGAGTACAGCACGAGGATGCTCCCCGCCTCCCAGGAAATCTCGAGCTCCCGGGGCGAGCAGAGGCGGCTCCCCAGGGGGACCGACGGGATGGACAGCTCGCGCACGTCCCCACCGGCACCCACCAGCAGCGGGGGTGGATGGCCGGCGCTGGCCAGCCGGATCACCGAACGCTCCGGGTCCAGCTCAGCGACCGCCAGGGTCACCATGGTGTGGAAGGTGGTGCCGGCCATGAGCAGCCGGTTGGCGCGCCGCAGCAGGTCGCCCCCCCTGTACCCTTCGGAGACCAGGGTCCCGACCAGGGACTTCACCGAGGCCATGAAGAGCCCCGTGGACAGGCCATGGCCCGCCACGTCACCCACGGCCACCACCAGGCGGCCGTCCTCGAGAGGGATGACGTCGAAGTAGTCACCGCCGACATCCGCAGCCGGCAGGAACACCGCCTCCAGGTGAAGGCCGCCGTGGCTCAGCTCGCGGCCCGGGAGCAGCGACTCCTGGATCTGGCGGGCCAGCTCCATCTCGTGGGCGAGCCGCTCCTTCTCCCGGACCTCGGCCAGCATCCGCTCCACCGAGTCCGCCATGCCGTTGAAGGCCTGGGCCAGGTCTCCGAGCTGGTCGTGCCTCCTGACGGGGATCCGGTAGGCGAGGTTTCCACGCGCCAGCTCCCGGGCACCGCGCGTAAGACGCGAGACCGATCGCGTGATGGCCAGGATCATCAGAATCGCCACGCTCACCACCACCAGGTAGAGGATGCCCAGGATGCCGGCCACGGCCAGGAGCCCCCTGGCGATGTGCTCGCCCAGCTCGTAGCGCGAACGGGTGAAGTCGCGCCAGACGTTGGCCGGCGAGGTCCGGAGCAGCGCCATGGTGGTGACGTCGCCCACCGGCTTCCCGGTGGCCGGCTCCAGGATGGCCTGGCCCCGCCGGAACCAGATGATCCTCGGTTTCTCCAGGAAGGGGGCGTCCGGAGGGAGGTCCCAGGGACCCCAGACCCCGGTCACGTCCACCTCGCGGCCCGCCACCAGGAGCTTCGGCGCACCGTTCGTCTGCCCGTCCTCCACGGTGATGGTCCCGGGACGGCCCCCACCGGCGGGGTCCACCTCCAGGAGCATGAAGGCCACGTCGTACCAGCCGGTCCGGTTGAACGCCCGGGCCGTCTCGTCGTCGAAGGGTGTCACGAAGGCCACGATGTCATCGTCCATGCGCAGGACGATCCACGCCATGTCGGTGTCATCCTCCGCCGCGTGGAAGACGGTGTACCCCTCCTCCACCCATTCCGGCAACGGAGCGTTCCGGCTCCCTTCGGAACGGACCACACGGCCGTCGAGCCGGGCCACCCACGCCACCCTGGTGAGGGGCTCGGGGGGATCCTTCCGGACCTCCTCGAGGATCCCGACCATCGCGTCCACGCCGTGGCGCCGCCCGGCCGTGCACGCCCTCCGGCACCTCCGCTGGAGCCGGTCCATCACGAGCTGGCTCTGATCGGCCCATCGCACGGAGGTGTACTGCCCCATGGCCATGTACAGCGCAGCCACGCCGATGAGCGACATGAAGATGAAGGGCGACAGCCCGATGAGAAGGTACGACAGGAAGAGGCGGACCCCGATCCGGTAGGTGAGCCGTTGCCACACGGCCACGAGGAGAAGGACGACCGTGATGATCAGCCACAGGGTGAACAGATCCGACAGGGCAGAGACGAGGCCCGCCCCCATACCCATCCCCTTTGCCCCAGCCAGCCGTTCCAGGCCCGCACCGGCTCCGGTGACAGCCCCCGCGATCCACCACCACCGGCTGCGCAGCAGGCGCATCATCCCTCGCCACGGTCCGGGGCCGCCGGTGGCGGGAACAGCCACGGGTCGTTCCCCTGCACCGCCCCCTCGGGCTCGTGGCACCGGCGGCACCGGGCCTCGTAGACGTCCGCAGCACCCACCACCACCTGCTCCCGGGAGGCCACGAGCCGTTGCGTGGAGTTCGCGGGCGCGCCGCAGCGGGAGCAGATGGCGGTGATCTTCTGGACCTGCTCGGCGATGGCCAGGAGCTGCGGCATGGGCCCGAAGGGAACGCCCCGGTAGTCCATGTCCAGCCCCGCCACGATCACGCGCTTGCCGAGATCGGCCAGGTGGGAGCAGACGCCGGGCAGCCCCTCGTCGAAGAACTGGGCCTCGTCGATGCCGATGACCTCCGTCCGGGGATCCAGGAGCCGCTGGACGTCCCCGGAGGATTCCACCGCCACGGACGGGATCCTCCACTGGGAGTGGGAGACGATCTCCTCCTCGGCGTAGCGGGTGTCGAGGGCGGGCTTGAACACCTGGAGCCTCAGGCGGGCGATGGCCGCCCTCCGGAGCCTGCGGATGAGCTCCTCCGACTTTCCGGAGAACATGGGACCGGTGATCACCTCGATCCACCCCGAGCCCGGCCGTGCATACATCATCGCGGACACCCCGTCATCACCGGCACAGACTACCACCCTCCGGGGGGTCGAACGCGCCGGGGTTGTACCAGGGAGCGAGGGCGCCGAGGACGGCATCCTCGAAGGCGTGCGGGCGGTCGATGAGGTCACCGGTGAGCACGCCGAAGGTGCCCCGGCCGGACCGGATGTCGTGCCCCCGGGACCACCGGTCGATGGCGTCACCCAGCTCCACGCCGTCCAGCACCCATCCGGCAAGCTCCAGGGGGAGCTGGAGGCCGGGACCGCTGGCCACCCACTCGTTCCCGCCATCGGTGGCCGCGGCCCAGTTCCTGAGCACCACGATCCGCTGCCGGGCATCGAGGACGGCCACGCCTCCCTCCAGCCCCAGGGCCAGGTCCGCCCCGCTGGACGCCAGGGCGGCACGGGCCCGGTTCCGGGCCCCCGTCACGCCCTCGGCCTCGCTCATGGGCATCTCGCTCACCCCGCTGGGCACCGCCACCGGAACCACGTCCGACACCCCGCCCGGTGGCCAGCCCAGGCGCCTCAGGCTCTCCACCGCCCGCTCCACGGCCTCCAGCTTCGCCCGGCGGAGCGTTCCCACCGCCAGACGCATCACACCCCCACCCTGGGGCACACCGGGGCCAGGCTGCACCGCTCGCAGGCGGGGCTCCGGGCCGTGCACACCCTGCGGCCATGGAGGATCAGCCGCATGGAGAAGGGAATCCACTCGCCCCGGGGAACCAGCGCCTCAAGGTCCGCCTCGATCTTCAAGGGATTCTCGTGATCCGTCAGGCCCAGGCGCCTCGACAGGCGCCTCACGTGGGTGTCCACCGCGATCCCGGCGGGTATCCCGAAGGCCTCCCCCAGCACAACGTTGGCCGTCTTCCGGCCCACCCCGGGCAGCCTCACCATGGCCTCCACATCACGGGGCACCTCGCCGCCGTGGTCCGCCACGATGGCCCGGGCCGCCCCCCGGATGGCGCGGGCCTTGTTCCGGAAGAAGCCCGTGGGCCGGATCACCTCCTCGATCTCCTCGAGCGGGGCCGCCGCCAGCTCCGCCGGGCCGGGCCAGCGGCGGAACAGCTCCGGCGTCACCTGGTTGACCCGCTCGTCCGTGCACTGGGCCGACAGGATGGTCGCCACCAGGAGCTCCCAGGGGCTCCTGAAGTCCAGCTCGCAGGCGGCCTCCGGGTACTCCCGCACGAGCAGGCGGGCGATCTCGCGGGCGCGCCGGACCCTGTCCATGGGCGTGATTCTACACGTCCCGGGCGTGGTCGGGCGCGGGCCCCACAGTCACCGGCCAGCCCCGGCCCACTGGCCTCTCCACTCGCCGGGGCATCCCCCCGGAAATGAAACCACTTGGAATATGAATGAACACTCATTCAGTGATATTGACAGAGACCCGATCGCAATTGATTGATTCCACAAAGGATATAACCATATTCCCTCTTGACAAATGAGCCAATCGGCGGCACCCTTGTGGAAGCTGACAACCAGACAGCCAACCCGGGGGGGGAAGGTGCTCTCACGAACATCCGTTGCCGGACGGTTCGACGCGAGACGGTGGAGGCGGCCGTGAGAACCGCGGAGCCCCTCCACCTGGCCCTCCCTCCCTGGCATCACGGCTTCCTCGCCATCCACGGTTTCCTCTAGCCAGTCTCCTTCCCTGGACTCTTCATCCACCTGCGAAGGAGGAAACGTACGGCCTGTGATTGATCCAGCCCACCCGGCCTCCCGGCCTGTGCCGGGTCTCGGTTCCCGGTGGGCAGACTCTACATTCTGGGGGGAATCCATGAATGACCAGCGCGTCATGAACCGTTGGATTGTGGTCGTCGGAGCGCTCCTCATCCAGCTCTGCCTGGGTGCCATCTACGCCTGGAGCGTCTTCACCAAGAAGCTCACCATTCCCATCGCCGAGGGAGGTGTCTACGGGTTCTCGGCCCAGCAGGCCGCCTGGGTGTTCTCGGCAGGTCTCGCGGTGTTCGCCATCGTCATGGTGGCCTCCGGCCGGTACCTGCCCAAGATCGGTCCCAGGCCCCTGGCCATGGCCGGCGGCCTGCTCCTGGGTGCCGGCTACATCCTTGGAGGCATCTTCGGCAGCACCTTCGGCGCTCAGTTCTTCTTCATCGGCATCCTGGGTGGCGCCGGCATCGGCCTCGCCTACGTTGTCCCCATCTCGGTGGCCATCCGGTGGTTCCCCGACAGGAAGGGCATGGTCACCGGCCTGGCGGTGGCGGGCTTCGGCTTCGGCGCCACCATCTGGGTCAAGCTGGCCGGGAGCTGGTTCGGCGGCCTCCTCAACACCACGCACGTGCTGGGCAGGCCCGGAGTCCAGAGCGTCTTCATCATCTACGGCATCGTGTTCGCCGTGGTGGTCCTCCTGGGCTCCACGGTGATGATCTATCCGCCGGAGGGGTGGAAGCCCGAGGGCTGGGAACCCGCTCCGCCAGTGGCGGGCAAGGCCACCGGCACCATCGAGCTCACCAGCGGCGAGATGCTCAGGACACCGCAGTTCTACATGCTCTGGCTCATGTTCATCGGCTCCGCGCTGGCCGGCCTCATGGTCATCTACTGCATCCGGCTGTTCGGCATCGACGCCCTTCAGGCCAGCGGCGCCGTGGCCGACATGAAGACCGCCGGCACCATCGCCGGCACCGCCATGGCGTGGTACGCCATCCTCAACGGCCTGGGCCGCATCGCCTGGGGTACCGTCTCCGACGCCATCGGACGGAAGATGGCCCTCCTGGCCATGTGCACCTTCCAGGGCATCATCATGCTGCTCTTCTTCAAGATGGGGGCGAGCCCCCTCGGTCTCATCATCGGAGCCAGCATCATCGGCTTCAACTTCGGCGGCAACTTCGCGCTGTTCCCCGCCGCGACCGCCGACTACTTCGGCAACAAGAACGTCGGACCCAACTACGGGTGGGTCTTCACCGCCTACGGCGTGGCAGGCATCATCGGCCCCCAGGTGGCGGGCTACTTCAAGGACATGGCCAGGGGTGCCGGCGTGGAGCTGTGGACCAAGCCGTTCATCATCGCCGGTGTCTCCTGCCTGGTGGCCGCAGCCCTCGCGCTCGGCCTGAAGGCCCCCAGGGCCCACGGGAGTGCATCATGAACACGACAACGGCACGACGGAAGGTGGCTCTCCTGACGGCCATTCTCCTGCTTGCCGCCGTGGTCCCGGGCCTCGCACAGACCCAGAACCCCGACCCGCAGCAGCTCCTGGAGCAGATCAAGGCGCTCCAGCAGCAGCTCGCGGCCCAGCAGGAGCAGAACCGTCAGCTCCAGCAACAGCTCCAGGAGCTCCAGGGAACCGTCTCGGCCCTGGCCGAGACCCAGAAGAAGCAGGGCGCCGAGATCGAGAAGATCCCCGAGAAGGTCGTGGAACACGCGCCGGTGAAACCCGCCGGCAAGGAGAAGATCTTCATCAAGGGATTCGTCAGCGCCACATTCTTCGCCCAGGACGCCGACTTCGTCTTCGGGAACGGCCAGAACGCCGAGTTCCCCAGGGCCGAGTACGACAGGAACGAGTGGTTCACCGGTGGCGACGTCCGGAACACCCGGCTCGACATCGGGTTCAACGGCCCCATGCTGGCGAAATGGAGCTCCGGCGGCCTGGTGGAGGTGGACTTCTTCGGCGGCTACAACGGCACCGGAGCCTTCAGTCACCAGCAACCGCACCTCCGGCTGCGGCTGGCCTACCTGGAGCTGAAGAAGAACCGGACGAAGATCCGCTTCGGACAGGACTGGTCGCCGCTGTTCGGCGAGTGGCCCATCTCCTCGTCCCACATCGCCTTCCCCCTGGGCTACGGTTCCGCTGGCTACGTGGGCTGGCGGTTCCCCGGCTTCTACATCTGGCAGGGACTCAACTCGAAGGACGCCCCCGTGAAGTTCCAGTTCCAGGGTGGGATCTTCGAGGGATCGTGGAACGGCCCGGGGCCGCCCACGTCCTCCCTGAGCGCTGGCAACGTGGGGTTCAACCCGCAGTTCGAGGCGCGGCTCAACATCCTGGGCAAGGGATGGAAGGTCTACATGGTCGGCCACTACGACAGGAAGGACCTCAAGGGCGTGGGTGAGATCGTCCCGGATCCTCCCATCGACGACAGCATCACCGGCACCGCCTTCGAGCTGGGCGCCAAGTTCACACCCGGCAACTGGCTCCTCCACGGCAACATCTACTGGGGCCAGGGCATCGGGCAGCAGTTCGGCGCCATCACCCAGTTCGGCGACATCGCCTCGTGGGGCGGCTGGTTCCAGGTGGGCTACAACTTCACCGACCACTGGAGCCTGTACGGCTTCTACGGCATGGAGGACCCCGACAACGACGATGTCCTGACGTGGATCGGCGACGGGGGCCGCATGGAGAACACCATGTACAACCTCCATCTCCGGTACGCCATCGGGCCCTACTGGTTCGGCCTGGAGTATCTGCACGACGAGCTCAAGGTCGGCCCCGAGGAGGACACGGTGAAGGGCAACCAGTTCGCCCTGAGCTGGCTCTACAAATTCTAGGACTGGAAAGGAGATTGGAAAGATGGCCGATCAGAAGACCACGGGAACAGAGGTCTCCGAAGCCCAGATTGCAGTCCACTGGAAGGAGGAGGAGACCTATCCTCCCAACCCGCAGTTCATCGCCCAGGCGAACATGACCGACCCGGACATCCTGGAGAAGTTCGGGGAGCAGAACTTCCCCAACTGCTTCAAGGAGTACGCGGACATGCTGGACTGGTACGAGTACTGGCACACCATGCTCGACACCAGCAAGCCGCCGTTCTGGAAGTGGTTCGTGGGCGGGAAGCTCAACGCCTGCTACAACTGCGTTGACCGCCACCTGCCCAGGTACAAGAACAAGGCGGCCCTCCACTTCGTGCCCGAGCCCGAGAACGAGCCCATCATGCACATCACCTACCAGGAGCTCTACCGGCGGGTCAACGAGTTCGCCGCCCTGCTGAAGGACTTCTGCGGGCTCAAGAGGGGTGACACCGTCACCCTCCACATGCCCATGATCGCCGAGCTGCCCATCGTGATGCTCGCCTGCGCCCGGATCGGCGTGATCCACTCCCAGGTCTTCTCGGGCTTCTCCGGCAAGGCCTGCGCCGACCGGATCGTCGACGCCAGGAGCAAGGTGCTCATCACCGCCGACGCCTACTACCGCGGAGGCAAGCTCCTGGACCACAAGGAGAAGGCCGACATCGCCTGCAAGGAGGCCGAGGCCGACGGACAGCACGTGGAGAAAGTCCTGATCTGGCAGCGGTACCCCGGCAAGTACTCGGCGCAGACACCCCTGGTGGAGGGCCGTGACTTCATCGTCAACGACATCCTGCCGAAGTACTACCACCAGATCGTGGAGCCCGAGAGGATGAACGCCGAGGAGACCCTCTTCCTCATGTACACCTCCGGCACCACCGGCAAGCCCAAGGGCGCCCAGCACTCCATCGGCGGCTACATGGCCTACGTCACCGGGACCTCCAAGTGGATCCAGGACATCCACCCCGAGGACGTCTACTGGTGCATGGCCGACATCGGGTGGATCACCGGGCACTCCTACATCGTGTACGGCCCGCTGGCACTGGCCGCCTCGTCGGTGATCTTCGAGGGCGTTCCCACGCACCCCGACGCCGGCCGCCCGTGGCGCGTGGCCGAGGAGCTGGACGTCAACATCTTCCACACCTCGCCCACGGCCATCCGTGCCCTGCGGCGGGTGGGCCCCGACGAGCCCGCCAGGTACAACTACCACTTCAAGCACATGACCACCGTGGGCGAGCCCATCGAGCCCGAGGTGTGGCGCTGGTACTACAACGTGGTGGGCAAGAAGGAGGCCGTCATCGTCGACACCTGGTGGCAGACCGAGACCGGCGGGTTCCTCTGCTCCACCATCCCCGGCCTCCATGCCATGAAGCCCGGCTCGGCGGGCCCTGGCGTCCCGGGCATCTACCCCGAGATCCTGGACGACAACGGCGAGCCGCTCCCCAGGGGCTCCAACAAGGCCGGCAACATCGTCATCCGCAACCCCTGGCCCGGCCGGATGCTCACCATCTGGGGCGACGACGAGCGCTTCGTCAACCAGTACTACGCACGGTACTGCCGCGACAGGAACAGCACCGACTGGCACGACTGGCCCTACTTCGCGGGTGACGGGGCGGTGGAGGCCCCCGACGGCTACTTCCGGATCCTGGGCCGCATCGACGACGTGATCAACGTGGCCGGTCACCGCCTGGGCACCAAGGAACTGGAGTCCGCGGCCCTCATGGTCGAGGAGGTGGGCGAGTCCGCCGTGGTGCCGGTTCCCGATCCCATCAAGGGCGTCCTGCCCCACATCTTCGTCTCCCTCAAGCCCGGCATCGAGCCCAGCAAGGAGATCGAGGAGAAGATCGTGCAGACCATGGTCAGGGAGATCGGGCCCATCGCCAAGCCGGGCCGGGTGTGGATCGTTCCCGACATGCCCAAGACCCGCTCGGGAAAGATCATGCGCCGCGTCCTGGCCGCCGTGGCGGCGGGCAAGGACACGGGCGACGTCACCACCCTGGCCAACCCCGAGGTGGTGGAGAAGATCAAGAACCTCGCCTGACCCTCCGGTCGGCATCGAACCCGGCGGCCGGGCCCTGAGCCCGGCCGCCGATTTCCGATGGCTCACGATGTCATCTGAGTTTTCCGCCCGGTGAGCCAGTCCGGTCATTCACGACCGGAAGTCGGCTCAGCCGGCCACGCGGCCCACGGCGCGGTCCAGGGCCGAGAGACCCTCGGCGATGTCCTCGGCGGTGACATCCAGGAACGGCCGGAACCGGATGGACCGGTCGCCGCAGGGCAGGGCGAAGACCCCCTCCTCCCGGGCGGCCTCCAGGACCCTGCCGCGGGTCTCGCCATCGGCCAGGTCGAAGGCGCACATGAGGCCGCGGCCGCGGACGTTGGTCACGGCGCCGGGGTGGGCCGAGGCCAGGTCGTGGAGCCCATCGAGCAGCCGGCGTCCCTGCTCACGCACGTTCTGGAGGAGGTTTTCCTCCCGGATGATCTCCAGGTAGCGGGTGGAGCGCACCATGTCCACCAGGTTGCCCCCCCACGTGGAGTTGATCCGCGAGGACACGGCAAAGACGTTGTCCTCCACCTCGTCGAGCCGGGCCGAGGCCGCGATGCCACAGACCTGCACCTTCTTGCCGAAGGAGAAGATGTCCGGCTCCACGCCCAGGGACTGCCAGGCCCACCACTCTCCGGTGAGCCCGAAGCCCGTCTGCACCTCGTCGAAGACCAGGAGGAACCCGTGGGAGTCCGCCATGCGCCGGAGCTCCGCCAGGAACTCGGGCCGGAAGTGGTTGTCGCCGCCCTCACCCTGGATCGGCTCCACGATCAGGCAGGCGATGTCGTCCCCGTGTTTCCGGACCGCCTCCTGGATCTGCTCCAGCGAACGGGCCTCGGCCGCCTTCACCTCGTCGAGGTGCTCGGCCAGGGGGAAGATCATCTTGGGATTGTCCACCCTGGGCCAGTGGAACTTGGGGAAGTACTGGGTCTTCCTGGGATCGGCGGTGTTGGTGATGGAGAGCGTGTACCCGGTGCGGCCGTGGAAGGCCTGCCGGAAGTGGATCACCTGGGTCCCCACCTCGGCCCTCAGCCCACGGGCCATGTTGCGCCGGACCTTCCAGTCGAAGGCCGTCTTGAGGGCGTTCTCCACCGCGAGCGCCCCGCCCTCGATGAAGAAGAGGTGGTCCCCATGACTCGATGGCACCGCGACCGTGGCGAAGGTCTCCACGAACTCGGCCATCATGGTGGTGTACACGTCCGAGTTGGCCGGCTTGACCAGGGCCGCCTGCTGCAGCCTCTCCAGGAAGGAGGGCTCGAGCATGGCCGGATGGTTGTACCCGATGGGCGTGGAGGCGAAGTTGGTGTAGAAGTCCAGCAGGACCTTGCCGGTGAGGCCATCCACGAGGCGCGAGCCCCGGGAGGCACGGTAGTCGGGAACCACGTGGAACCCATCCACCAGCATGTGCTTCCGGAGGACGTCGTGGACCTCTCCCGGCGTGACCGTGCCCCTGGGACTGTCGGATCCTGTTCCGTTGCTCATGACACACCCTCCGTGTACGAATTTCCGAGTTCTGGGGGGAAAGAAGGTCGCCCTACTCGGTCTGTCCGGCCGGTTCGGCCTCCGCCTTCGGAGCGGCCGGCTTCCCCTTGAGGGGGCTGAACACCATGGTCAGGTCGCGCCCCTCCAGCTCCGGGGTAGGCTCGCGATCCACCTTGGCGATGTCGGCCAGCTCCTCCCGGACCTTCCTGAGAATCTCGTAGCCGTTCTCGGGGCGCCGCATCTCGCGCCGCCGGAACATGATGGTCACCTTGACGTGCTTGCCCTGCTCGAGGAACTTCCTGGCACGCCGGGTCTTGGTCTGGAAGTCGTGCTCGTTGATGTTCGGGCGGTACTTGACTTCCTTGACCTCCACGTGGTGCTGCTGCTTCTTGGCCTCACGGGCCTTCTTCTCCTGCTCGTAGCGGTACCGGCCGTAATCCAGGATCTTGCACACGATGGGGCGGGCATTGGGGGCCACCTCCACGAGATCGAGCCCCTTGGATCGGGCGATCCGGAGGGCCTCCTCGACCGGAACGATGCCGAGCTGGGTCCCGTCCTCGTCCACCAGACGGACCGGGGAGAGGCGGATTCGCTCGTTGATGCGGACCTTGGGTTGTTCGGGATCTTCACGAAAACGGTAGGCGCGTTTGATCTTTTTCCCTCCCTGTTCTGCGTTGTCTCATGGACGGCACGGCGCCGTCGCCACGTCGCGCCGAGTATAGCAAACAACACGGTTGTTTCCGATCCGCATGCAGAAGACGATCACCGGGCCCCGGTTCACTCCCCGGCCGACGCCGGCGGCTCACCGCGGGAGCCCTGGAAGGAGGGCGCGGCCCGGGCCTCCTCCGCCATGGCCACCCCACCCACGTGGGTGTAGAGCGGCGAGGAGATCTCCGGAAGCCGGCGGGCGTACTCGGACTCGGGAACCGACGTCTCCCAGTGGCCCGTCACCCGGAACAACCCCACGACCGCCAGGTAGACCCCGACCGCCACGGCCGTGGCCACCACGGGGCGCAGCCAGATGCGGCGGCGGACCCCGAGGGGCGGCCGGACCGCCAGGCAGCCCTCCACGGGGCAGGCCGCAACACAGTCCTGGCAGGAGGAACATTCGATGGACCGGACCCGCCCCATGGTGTGCACGGGGAGGCGTGCCGGGCAGGCCCGGGTGCAACCCCGGCAGTCGGTGCACAGGGACGCGTCCCTCGTCACCTTCAGCGGAGAGAAGAGACCGAGAACACCGAGGAGGGCACCGTAGGGGCACAGGTAGCGGCACCAGGCGTCACGGACGAACACGGAAACCACCACCAGGATCCCGATCACGGTGATGGTGAGCCGTGACGGGCTCGCGAAGAAGAGCCACATCTTGGCGTCCACCACCCTGGCGTAGGGGCTCCCGAGGAAGGCCTCCACCCCCCGGGGATCCAGGACCACCCACACCGCCCACGCGAAGAAGCCGAGGAGGAGAAACTTCAGGCCTCTCAGGGGAATGTCGATCCACCTGGGTGGCGTCAGGGTCCCGCCCGTGAGCTTCAGCCCGAGCCGGCCCAGGAGCTCGGACAGGAGCCCCACCGGGCACATGGAGGAGCAGAACGACCTGGCCAGGACGAGGGACATGAGGCAGATGCCCAGGAAGATGGCCAGCGCCGCCGGGTGGACGGGGTCCACCCGGCCGGCGTTCAGCCAGTGGCGCAGGGCCAGCATCCCGTCGATGGGCAGGAACCCCTCCACCCCGGGCGGCCGCCTGACGGTGGGTGTCCGTCCCGCCAGGTGGGCGCTCACCCACAGCGTGAACCGGATCCCGATGAGAACCACCACACCGGCGGTGACCAGCTGGACCACGCGCCGATGCCACAAGACCCTCGGCAATCCGTTTCCGTTTCCGTTCCCGCTCCCATTCCCGTCCACGGCCCCTCCCCTCCCCTCCAATGGTGGCGTCCGCGGCAACAAGAGGCCTTGACGGGCATCAAGGCCACTGTCACACAACGGTCAGGCCCGGCCCATCGTGCAGGAAGCAGTGAGAGGCGGCCTCACCCCCTGCCCGGCCGGGACCAGGACAAGGCCGTTGCGCTGCCTTCACCATGCGTGAGCACGTGGAGATCGATGGCATCCGCGTCCGCCTTGCCCCGAGGTCGGAGATCCGTCCACGCCGTGGAGGCCGACTCATGGGTCCCGGCCTGAAGGCGGCGCACCAGCGCAACAACCTCGGACCACGGTTGCCCTCCCATCGTGACCGTGGTATTCTCAGGACATAGCATCAAACGCGACCCGTGCACCTTTTCCGAAAGGCAGGTGCTGATCGGTACAATTCTTGAACCGCAACGACTTCACGGAAGGAGGATCGAGATGTTGCGACGTGTCATGGTATTGCTGGCCGCGGTGAATCTCATGTGTCTGTGGGTGGTGGCAGCCGGGGACTCGCCTCCGGAGGCAACGATCGAATTCGACCACGCGACCGACCCGAGCGGCATGGCAGAGAAGGTTCTCTACCTCGCCGACGGTGACCGGATCCAGGTGAACATCACGCACGCCTGCACCGATTGCTTCAAGTATGAGGTCACAGGTATCGAGCTCACAGGAGTGTCTCCTGACGCATCAGGTGTTTGCAAACAACAGATCGTGACGAAAAAGATCGAGCACAGGTCGAGGTACGCCGGGTACTACGTCCGTGCCACACGAAAAAAAGAAGAAGGAGACCAGAACACGTGTAAAGATCTCGAGGAGAAGACCTGGATCTTCAGGGTCGAGTCCACGAGGTGGCACACGGACATCCACGTTGGGCTGTTCGGCTCCGGCCTGGTCGAACCGAAGTACTACCTGGAAAACGACGACGATGGGCACAACATCGTGGCCCGTGACCGTGCCGCCGAGGACGACGTCTCCTTCGGCTTCACCACATTCGCAACCGTGTACCACGATGATGTGAAGTGGATCGGGTTCAGCCTCGGTCTGAGCATCTCCGACAACAACCTCGGCGTGCTCACCGGCCCCACCATCCGCCTGGGGGGACGCGCCGCACTGACAGCCGGGTACCAGTGGGCCCAGGTCAAGGCCCTCCCCTCCGGCGTCCACATCGGAGACCCCTACGAGAACGCCAACCTCGCGACCGGCACCAGAATGCAGGGTGACTGGTTCATCGCCATCAGCATCCGCGGCTTCACCGACATCTTGAACCCCGACAAGAAACTCGCGACCACCACAACCACGAAGAAGGAGTAGTTCTACCAAGACCTTTCCCCATCGGAGCTTCGCTCGCCAGGAGCAGGGGTACACCACCCCGAACACTCCAGGGCTGTCACCGCAATATGCGCCGGTGCAATCCTGACAGAAATCGTACATCCTCGCCCTGGCCCGGGTTGTGGGGGGAGGGGTTGTGGTGCAGTGTTGGGGGATGGACGGTGAGGCACCGGATCGTGAGGCGGAGCGTCTGGCCGGGGAGCTGGCGGGGAATGGGTTGGGGGAGATGGGGAGACTCTGGCGATGTCCCGAGGAGTTGAGGTCTCGGGTTGTGGCATGCGCACGGGGGTGCCGTGTGGGCGGGGAGACGGTGGCGGACATTGCGATCCGTCTGGGCCTGGCGAAGCGGACACTGGGCCGGTGGTTACGGCGGGAGCGTGCGGAGGCGGCGGCCGGGTTTCGGCCGGTGGCGATCGTGGGGGAGATACGGTCGCCCCCTTCGGGCGTGGTTGCGAGCTTGCCTCGCAACCCAGGAACGGGAGTGAACCTGCCGCGTGGCGCAGGGAGGGTGGGAAAACGTTCCATTCTGGACACACCCGGCGGTTGTCACCTCAGAACCGTCGCTTATAATCCCGCCAGGCTTGTTCGAGCTCCTCGTCAGTTTGTCCTTGTTCTTTCCCGAGCGCCCAGAACTCCTGCTTGCTGAGGCGTTGGTGCGGGGCGCGCTGGAAGGTGATGAGGATGAGGCCGAGGAGGGGGATGAGGAGGAGGGTGAGCCACGGACTCACCGGTTTCCCCACTCCTCGCGCGAGTGCGAGGGCGCGGAGTTGCTGCTTGCACTCCTCGTCGATGTCGCCTTCGACGCTGAACGTGATGTCAGCGGGCTGGTCGAGCTGGTCGAAGTTCCAGACGATCAAGGGGTCGTCCCGGACGACGCGGTACTCCCCGCTCAGCTCCAAGTCCTGGACGTGCTCGGCGAGGCATTTCGGGATCTCCACCGGGACGCCCACGCCCCGCAAGGACTGATCAGGAACGAGACGAAGATGGAAAGTGGTGCGCTCGCCATCAAACGCAGAGTTCACCCCCAACGAGACCGGCGCCGACGGCAACAACGCCGACACGTTCACCACGAGCGCAGCCAAGTCATCCGGCGTGAACGCCCGCGGCCCAGACAGCCGAAACGACACCGACCCGTCCACGACGAGCGGGAACCGCACCACCGGGTCGTCAGCCACGACCACCAACTCCGCCCCCTCCACCGACAAATCCGCCGCGCGCTGCACCACGAACTTCGGCAACGACAC
>JAMOWA010000027.1 GCA_027061805.1 Thermoanaerobaculia bacterium
CCTCACTCTTGCCGCAACCGGCCGGACCGTGCACGAGGATCCGGGTGGGCTCGCCGGTCACGATCCGTTCGACGACGTTCTCGGTCTCCTGCCGTTCCAGCAGGGGGAAGGGGCCGCGTGTATTCTCGACCCGTAGGAGGAAACCTTCTCTCAGGGACTTCAATCGATCATGTACCGCAGGATCCGCCGGGCGCGGGTGCAGCCGCACACCCTCTCGCTCCAGCCGACGACGGACATCAGGTTCGCGGAGACGTCGCGTGAGGGAACCCCGGGCGAGCTGACGCAACACCTCGACGAGACGGTCGGGTTCCGGAGTGAGAGCCTTCGAGAGGCTGGCCCCCTGCCTGTCGAGCCCGCTCGCATCAAGGAGTTCCACATCCAGACGCCGGGCAAAACCGTGGGCCCTCGACGCACCTTCCGCGCCATCGGGCGACGCCCAGAACTCCTGCAACGTCGTCCTGGTCTTGTCGTCGAGACCGTTCCACCACTCTTCCGCACCGGCGGTGGACCGGGCCTCCTCGCAGACGTTCTTCAGCTCCGGGCACGGAGAATCGCTGACGAAACGGAAGTGGAGCTCATCTCTCCCCTCGAGACGATCGGCAGCGTGGCGCAGCACACCCTCCGCTTCGAGCCGTCGAAGCGTCCATGACCCGGTGCTGCGCGTCTTGCACTGGACGGCGACGGCCCCCGCACCCTCCTTGAGGAGGCAGTCGATCCCTTCACCGTCCTCGTGTGCGACCTCCCAGGTCACGGATTCCAGCTCGCCGTTGAGCAGGCGGAGCAGCTGGAGAACGATGTAGTCCTCCTCGTACCATGTCCCGCGCTTGCCGGTATCGTGGCCGATCATGGGACGTTCTCCAGCGCGGCGGCGATCCCGTTCCAGGGGACGAACTGATCCTCCCCACAGGGCCGGGGCTCGTCACCACCGTAGACGATGAAACCGGGGGCAATCTCCACCCTCCCATCCCCTCGCTCCTGAGCTAACGAGCGAAAAGCGCGAACACCTTGCGCGGAACGGGGATCGGGAGTGGCGGAGCTCTTGATCTCAATGGGGAAGAGCTCGCGGCCAACCTCGATGAGGAGGTCCACCTCCTTGCCGTCACTGGACCTCCAGAACCAGCAGTCGGGACGAAGCCCGCGGTTGACTCGGGATTTGAGGACCTCTGTGAAACACCACGTCTCCACCAGCGCTCCCCAAAGGGGATGGACGCGAAGCTGGTTGACGTCGCGGATCTGCAGCAACCGGCAGGCAAGCCCCGAATCGAGGAAGAAGAGCTTGGGCCGCTTGGTCAACCGTTTGCCGAAGTTCTGGTGATGGGGCCTGAGCAGCCGGACGATGAAACACTGCTCCAGGACCGAGGTCCACAGACTGACCGTCTTGTTGTCCACGCCCAACTCTCGCGCAAGAGACGCCGCGTTGAAGATCTGGCCTGTCCTCGCGGCGCACAACCGAACGAAACGGTCGAAGGCGCTTCGATTCCGCACTGGAAGGATACTGTAGATGTCTCGATTGATCAGTGCCGTGAGGTAGTCCTCCAGCCAGCGGCCGGGATCGAGGGAGCGATCCTCGTCGAACAGGGGGGGGTAACCACCGGTGAGCACGGCGTCCTCGAGGGTCAAGGGCCGTGCCGCAGTCTTTCCCAGCTCGTCATGGGAGAAGGGGAAGAGCTCCACCATCGCCACCCGCCCGGCCAGGCTCTGACCGACCGAAGATTGAAGATCCAGTTGCTGCGATCCCGTCAAGACCCAGAAAGTCTCCCCCGGGCGCTCGTCGATGAGCACCTGGAGATAGGACAGCGCCTCCGGTACGTTCTGGATTTCATCGAGGATGGCACCCGAAGAAAACCGGGAGAGAAAGCCAACCGGATCATCCGCCAGAGCGACACGTTCCAGAGGACTCTCCAGGTTGACGAAGGGAAGTTCGGGGAAGGTTGCTTTGGCAAGCGTTGTTTTCCCCGATTGTCGTGGTCCCGCGATAAAGACAGCGTGATACCCCTGTATCAGTGAGGGTAGGAGGCCTGACAGACGGCGTGAGATATACCGCATGATTGCAATATACGAATGTTATTCCTGAATTGCAAATACCCCCACCTGAATCGTCGTTGTTGCGATCCAGCCGGAACGATCTGGAGAACCTTCTCGACCGCCTCCTCACCACCGTACTCCGCCTCAAACTCCTCATCCTCGACGAGATCGGATACATCCCACTCGAAAGGGCTGAGGCCACCTTCCTCTTCGAAATCGTCGCCAGACGCTACGACCGGCGTAACTCCATTCCATTCCGACCGTCTGGGGTCGGTCACCAGGGCGGGGAGCTTCCCGGTACGCTCGTCCTCCCAGCGCTTGATTTCCTGGAGCGTGGACGGACGGTCTCTCAGAAGGGCAAAACCAGCGAGGGCCGGGATGGGGACAGGCGACAAGAACGGTTCAAGGGAGTACAGTGGCGATGCGTGCCGTCGGACGCAGCGATGCTGGAGGCGAACAGGTGGGACGAAAGCAGTCGACAGCGTACCCTCGGGAGTTGATCAGCATCGTGCGGACCATTGCCGCGCTCGCCGACATCTACTGGCATCCAGACTGCTTCCCGAAGGAATTCAAGCAAGCCCAGAACAACTGGCTCACGGCGCTGGTCCAGTTCACTGCGGGATACGCGTACGAACGACAGGGTGCGCCACCTGCCTATCGTACCCTTGCCCGCGAAGCTCTCCTGTCGGCTGGAAGCGACCTCGAACGGCCTGATCCGAGGTTCGCCCGGCGGGTCTGGAAGGAGTTTCAACGTCGGGCTGCAGAGCAGGGCTTTGCGGTCAATAGGAAGCTGAACCCCCTGAACGACGAGCGGTCTTCCCGCAACGTTTCGTCCCCAGGCTTCGTGGCGTCGCTCGCGGACTTCGATCACAATATCCTGCTCCTGGCGAAGGGGATGATCGAGCGGGGCGAGGCGGAGATGATCCTCTTGCAACTGCAGGCGATCCGAGGCGTGGGCCCCAAGATCGCTGCGCTCTACCTGCGTGATGTCGCCCGATTCTTCGAGCTCGAGGAACAACCCGGATGGTGCTTCCAGCCCGTCGACGTCTGGATCCGGCGGACCGCTTCGTATTGGGGCGAGCTGCTTCACAGGCAGGGAAACGGCGACCGTGCTGCTGCCAGGCTGCTGGCTGAGTTGGCCGCAGTAGCGGGGGTGCGAGGCAGCGATCTGAACGCAGGCACCTGGGTTCTCGGCTCCCAGCTCTTGGACGGTGAGCTGCGTGGTGTCGTGATCTCGGAAGATGGCCTCACGGTATGCTTGGCGAACAACCTCCGCTGGAGCGCCGCGATCATTCAGGCCTTGGAGCCGTTGGTGAGGAAGTCCAATCCTTCATGAGTGTCCATCGGTGGGGGGATAGGTTCCTTGGGGAGAGGCAAGAAAAATCGTCAATTCGAGGCTGGCCTTTTCGCTTCGGTTGACGCAGGTAGAATGAAGTCGCGCAACACACGAGACCAACGTCATTTACCGGGAGCGAGGTCAACCAGGAATGCGCGAAACTCACAAGATCCAACCGACTCTTGCGGAACCACGGCTCGATCAGCCGCATGCCAGAGAGCTCGAGGTCGTTGCTGATCTTCTCGACGATCATCGTATGCTCGGGGTCATCGTGGCGCAAGATCTTTCAAGGGGAAACTCGAGGAGCCGTCGCAGGTCGACCACCACCGCCAAGCTGCCGCCATGGTCCGATCCGTTGCATGATGCACCCGGCCAACGAATATCCTACGGTCCAATCACTCCCGCCACTGAGCCCGTTTCTCTCCGCGGCCTGGCGCACCCCATTACCCCACCTCTCTCCATCAGCTGCTCCAGAAACGAGCCAATCCGGATGGGAACGAGTGACGTCCCGGGTGGTATGCTCAGGCAATGAAAGTAGTTTCGAGACGATCTGGAACACGTGGCACCCTGCACGACGTCGAGATTCTGCAGCGCACCATGAACCGCCTTCGCTCCTCAGGGCTCGTGCCGCGCGGGGTGTACCGGTTCATGTCCTTCGAGGAGGCGGATCAATGGATGATGGAGCAGATCGCGGCGACTCACGCGCGCCACACCTCGAAGACATCGTCAAGCTCTGCAAGGCGCTCAATGCCCAGGGGGCGCGCTACCTCCTGATCGGCGGTTTCGCCGTGATCCTCCACGGTTTCGTGCGAACCACCAAGGATGTGGGCCTGCTGGTGGACCCCAGCGTGGGGAACATGACCAGGGTGAAGCGGGCGCTCGCGATACTGCCCGACAACGCCGCGGCCATGGTGGAAGACGATGACGTCCAGCGGTGCACGGTGGTACGGGTCGCCGACGAGATCGTCGTCGATCTTCTCGCCAGCGCCGGTGGCATCACCTACGATGCAGCCGTACAGGACGGAGTCGAGACCTTTGAGATCGAGGGAGTGCCGGTCCCGGTGGCCACGAAGGAAACCTTGATCAAGATGAAGCAGACGGTTCGCGAGAGCGATGCCGTGGACGTGCGGTACCTCCGCCTCCGCATCGAGGAGGAACGGGCCGAACGGTGAAACCTCCATCCACTGCCCGGTCGCCCAGGTGATAACCTGTCCACTCAACCGGGGTAACTCCACCGGAACTGGGTCCGCCAGGCGGACCTGGACGAGGGCGTTCGGAAGAACGGCCTGACCAATGGAGAACGCACTAAGCTGCGGAAACTTCGGCGAGAGATCCGCCGCCTGTGAGAGGAGCGGGAGATTCTGGTAAGAGCCACGGCCTGGCTCGCCCGGGAGACCGATTCGGTACCACCGAGGGGTTCCAGCGTCTGTTGCTGGACGGGAGGCTCACGGCGGCAGCTCCGGAACATGGCCCACGGCTTCCTTGGCAGGGCACCGTGGTACCCGTATCATCACCGCCGTGGAGGTGTCCCCGTTTTCGCCCCGGCTCCAGGCCACGTTCATCGGTGGCGCCCGGCCGGCGCTCTTTCTGTGGAGATCACCGGAGGATGGAGAGGACCCTGTGGGGGACGCCGCCGGGATCGTGCCCTGGGGAAGGCCCGCCCGGGAGGCCCTGGTCCAGCCGGTGGACTGGACCGCCGGGGTCGCCTCCGGCCCGCTGGTCGTGACCCGGGTCTCGGGGCACCGCGTCCCGCTCGGGGAGTGCGTGCCTGCCCTGGTCCGCCTGCCCCTCGAGGGACGGACTGCACGCCGGGTCTCCCGGTCCGTCGCGGTGTGGGCCTCGGTGGCCAAGCTGGCCGTGCAGATGGTGGCCGGTCAGCGGGTGGTCCCCTGGGTGGAGGAGACCGATGGATCGCCGAGGGCACGGTGGTGCGCGGCACCCGGTCCACGGGACCATGCGTGCCTCCACGCGCTGGCGCGGGCCCTGCCACCGGCCGCCAGGGCGTGGCCCGGGGACGCGGCCGGTGGCTCGCCCCGCCTGATGCCCTCCGGGCGGGCGATCCGCCACTTCCTCGATGCCACGGTGGACGTCCTCGTGCGTCCCCACGTGACGCCGCCCCCGGGCAGGTCCTGGACCGCACGGCTCGGGGCGGCGCTGGCCCCGGGAAGCCCGGCCCTCGTCACCACGGCAACCGTCGAGCAGACCCTTCCTGAGCGGTTGCGGCGGTGGGTCGCCCCCGGCATCGGCGAGGCGGCCGAGGCGCCGGTGCGGCTCGTCCTGCGCCTGGAGCTTCCCGGGGACCCGGAGTACGGCCGGTGGCGCCTGGGGCTGATGGCCGAGGCGGCGGCCGATCCGAGCCTTCGCGTTTCCGCCGCGGACCTGTGGGAGGGGACCACGGCCGCTGCCTTGGAGATGCTGGCGCTCGCTCCCGACGTGCCCGGGGCCCTGCTCCTGGAGATCGACCGCGCCTGCCGGTTGTGGCCGGCGCTCGGGCCGTGTCTCGACCAGCCGGCACCCACGGAGATCGTCCTGTCCGCCCCGCAGGTGGTGGAGCTGGTCTCCCGTGCGGCGCCGCTGCTCGATTCGGCCGGGATCGCGCTCCACGTACCGCCCGAGCTCAGCATCTCCGGCCGGCAGCGGCTGCGCGCCCGCCTCCGCGGACGATCCCGGGCCTCCGGCCAGGCCAACGAGCCCTCCGGCCGCTTCGGCCTGGCCCAGGTGCTCAGCGTGCGCTGGGAGGCGGCCCTGGGCGACGAACCCATCTCCCTGGAGGAGCTGCGACGGCTGGCCGAGGCGAAACAGCCGCTGGTCCGGTGGCGGGACCGGTGGATCGTGGTCGATCCCGCCGAGCTTTCCTCCATGATCGGACTCCTGGAGCAGCCACCCGCGACCCTCGAAGGGGCCGACGCCCTGCGCGCCGTTCTCGCCGGCGAGGTCAGCGGACCCGGAGGTGAGCGGGCCGAGCTGGCGCTCGATGAGAGCGACGGACTTCTGCGGGTCCTCGAGGAGCTCCGGACGGCCGCCTCCCGCCGGACCGGCGAGATCCCGGGGCTCCACGGAATCCTCCGCCCCTACCAGGAGACCGGCACCGCCTGGCTCGATCAGCTGGGCCGTCTCGGCCTTGGCGCCTGCCTGGCCGACGACATGGGCCTCGGCAAGACCGTCCAGGTGATCGCCCATCTGCTGCTCCGGCGTGCGAGGCGGCAGCCCATGGAGCCCTCGCTCCTGGTCTGTCCCACGTCGGTTCTCGGCAACTGGGAACGCGAGCTGGCCAGGTTCGCGCCGGAGATCCCCGTTTGCCTCCACCATGGTCCGGGCCGTGCGGCCACCGCCGCCGAGCTCACCGCCGCCGCCGGAACGGGCGGCGTGGTGCTGACCACGTACGGCGTGCTGCGCTCGGACGCCGCCAGGCTGGCCTCCATCCCGTGGGATGTCGCCGTCCTGGACGAGGCCCAGTTCATCAAGAACCACCAGTCCAAGGTCGCAGCGGCTGCCCGCAGGCTTCGGGCCCGGCATCGGATCGCTCTGACGGGCACCCCCGTGGAGAACCGGCTGACGGACCTGTGGTCCATCTTCGCCTTCATCAACCCGGGCCTCCTCGGAGGGATCACCCGGTTCAAGAAAGAGATCGCCACGCCCGTCGAGCGCTTCCGCGACCCCGGCGCCCTGGAGCAGCTCCGGCGCCTGACCTCTCCGTTCATCCTCCGGCGGACCAAGACCGATCCCGAGATCGCTCCCGAGCTCCCCCCGCGCATCGTCCTCCGCTCCGCCTGCACACTCACCCGCGAGCAGGCCTCCCTCTACCAGGCCACTCTCGATGCGGCCATGGAGGAGATCGAGGGCAGTGAGGCCATGGACCGGCGCGGCAAGGTCCTTGCCCTGATCACGTCCCTCAAGCAGATCTGCAACCATCCCGCCCAGTTCCTGCGGGAGCGGGACGCCTCGCCGGAACGGTCAGGCAAGCTCCAGCACCTGGCCGGCGAACTGGAGACCATCCTGGCCGAGGGCGACGCGGCCCTGCTGTTCACCCAGTACCGCACCATGGGCGACATTCTCGTCCGTTTCCTCGAGCAGCGGCTCGCCGTCACGGCGCCCTTCCTGCACGGCGGAGTTCCCCGAAACGAGCGCGAGCGGATGGTCGCCCGGTTCCAGAACGGAGAGGGACCGCCGTTGATGGTCATCTCCGTCAAGGCCGGTGGCACGGGCATCAACCTGACACGCGCCAACCACGTGGTCCACGTGGACCGGTGGTGGAACCCCGCCGTGGAGGCGCAGGCCACGGACCGGGCCCACCGCATCGGCCAGACACGGACCGTCCTGGTGCACACCCTGGTGACGGCCGGAACCCTGGAGGAACGGATCGACCGGATGCTCGAGGAGAAGGCCGAGCTGGCCCGCCTCGCCGTCTCCGGGGGCGAACGCTGGCTGACCGAGCTGGACGACGACGCCCTCCGCGAGCTGCTGGCCCTGGATCCCGCCGCCGCGACTGCTGACAATGGAGAGAACCCATGAGGTGGAGCGGCCACCGGGGATGGTTCGAGCCGGCGCCCAAACAGCCGGTGCCGGAAGACGGCCTGCGGGTGGACCGTTTCGGGACCACCTGGTGGGGCTCGCAGTGGATCGGAGCCCTCCACCAGCTCGGCGCCGCCTACCGCAACCGGCTGCCACGCGGGAGGAGCTACGCTCGCGCCGGCCGCGTGGTCGGCCTCGCCATGGGCGCCGGCGAGATCACGGCTGAGGTCGTGGGAACGCGGCGCCGGCCCTATGAGGTGACCATCGGTCTCAAGACCTTTGGCAAGGAGAGATGGGAGACCATCGTCGAGGTGCTGGCGGACCGGGCGCGGTTCACCGTCGCGCTGCTCAGGGGCGAGCTGCCGGCCGTGGCCGGCGAGGCCCTCGAAGCCCGGGGGATCGGGCTCTTCCCAACCCGGGGGGAACTCTCAACCTCCTGCTCCTGTCCGGACTGGGCCAACCCCTGCAAGCACGTGGCCGCCGTGCACTACGTGGTGGCGGCGGCCCTGGACATGGACCCGTTCCTGATTTTCGTCCTGCGCGGGCTGGGTCGGGACCGGCTCCTGGCCGCCCTGGCCGAGGCCCGCGGCCTGTCCGTCCCGCCCGGCCGGAAGACGGAAGCGCCTCCCCGGGAAGCCCCATGGGAGGAGCCCGGCCCCATGACCCCCGAGGAGTTCCTGGGGCAGGGTCTCCCGCGGCCCGGCCTCGCCTTCCGGATCGAGCCCGCCACAGTGGATCTGGCCGGTCTCGCCCGGCTTGGGCCGCCTCCGCCGGCCCTCGACGACATTCCCCGGCGGCTCGGCGCCGGCATCCGGCGCGCCGCCCGCGCGGCTGTTGCCCTGGCTGGGGCCGCGGAGCCACCGCGGCCGGAGCTGGATGCTGGCGATGCCACGGGGGTCCGCGACGCCGTGCTGACATTGATCGGCCGGCACCCCGAGGGCGTTTCCATGCGCCTCCTGGCCTCCCGGCTTCCCTTCGCCAGGGCCGAGATCCAGAGCGCTGTCATGGAGATGCGCCGCGAGGGCCTCCTGGAGAGCCGGGGTCGAGGAGCGGGAACGCGGTACGTTCTCCTGCACGAGGCCGCTGGCACCCCGGGCACCGCCCAGCAGAAGAGAACGTCCGCCCGGGCCACGGCGCAGAGGGCGCACGGGCCGGGCTCGGAGCGCCAGACGAAGCCCCGGAAGAGCCGGGCAGCACGGACCCGGGATGACCTTCCGGCCCTCATCCTGAAGGTCATGCCGCGGGGCACCTCCATGACACTGCGCGAGATCGCCGGCCTCCTGGATCGTCCCGTGGACTCCGCCCTCCGCACCGCCATGCGCACCCTGCGCATCGAGGGAAAGGTCACCATGACCGGCATCCGCCGTTCCGCACGCTACATTCGCAACTGAAGCCCATGCTCCGGGCGGTCGGGTCAGCGTACCGGGTCGGCCTTGTCCTCCGGCCACGGGTCACCCGCACGGGCGGCAGGCAGAAGGTACCTGGACCCTTGGTTGTCGGTGGGGTTGAGCCAGAGCATGCGCTCGAAGACCGGGGCGGCCTCGTGGGGACGTCCGAGACGCCACAGGCTCAGGCCGAGGCCGTGCAGGCAGCGGAGGAAGGGGCGGTTGTCGACGTGGACCCAGAGCAGACAGCCGCCGAACCCCTCGCCCAGGGTAATCTCGCCGATGCCGACACCGACCTCGTAGTGCCGGAGGGCCCGTTCGGTGTCATGATCGAACGTGAAGTTGCCAAGGTGTGCGTGGGCATCGAGACAACGGAGGTCGGCCGCAAGCAGGCCGTTGAGGATCTCCCTGGCGCCAACCCGGTCACCTGCGGCGTTGAGCTCACAGGCGTCGAGGATCGGGTCGGCCTCCCAGTCCTCGGGATCGGCTCCCGGCAGGACCTGCTCCATCTCGAAGGATGGCCGGGGACCGAAGGCGATGATGGCCCTCGCCCACGCATCGAGCGGCTCGCCTTCCTCCCCCCAGTACTCCTCGGCCGGGTCCCAGGTGCCGCGGTCCATGAGCCTGAGCGGCGTCAGCTCCAGGGCCTTCACGTCCAGCCGGCGGCCCGTGACCTCACCGGAGACGTGGTCGTGGCCTCCACGGTGCCAGCGTCTCTCCGGCGCGACGGTGACGATTTCGCCAGCGACGAGGTCCTGGGCGTCTCGAGAATGCAGGATGATCTCGCTCCGGCTCGTCATGTCACGGCAATGCGCCGTCCTCCGTCCCGATGCCAGTACGATCAGCTCCATTGAAGACCCTCGCTCGAAGTCAGGATCAGCCGTCAGTCCATGTCGCATCGATCCTCACTTGTACCACAGGAGAGACCGGTTCCGGAACCGTCGATGACGAAGACCGTTCGACTGCCTCTCCGACCTCGGATGATCCACGATGCTGCGACTGCGTGGTGCAATCCACCATTCGCTCCGAACCCTCGTGAAGGATCCGGTCTAGAGCGGCAGCGACATGATGAGGAGAAAGGTCCCGACGATGTAGAGACCCCGGAAGAGCCACTGGTTGACCCGTTCGCTGAGCGTCGTGCCTCCGAATGTCTGGATGTCCCACCCGCGAACGAAGAGTGTCGCCCAGAGAAGCAAGACTGCCCCAACGAGTTGAAGGACTCTTGCGATAGCAGATGCCATGCACCAGGGGCAATGGAGGACCAGGAGGCCAGCTCCATAACCCAGGAGGGCGGTGACCATGACCAGTCCCGCCGAGGCCCAGAAAGCCCTGTGGATCCTGAACGCGGCGTGCTCCCGATCCCCGGCAGGCAAAACAGCCCGTCCGGTGTTGTCAGCCTCTTGAGCCTCCACGAGCTTCTTGGGTGAGAACATGGCGTACCAACACAGTTTGCACGTGTGCATCAGTCCGATCCTTGCCGTTTGTCGAGAATCCATGTGCGTATCCTTCCTGCGCACGGTGCGCTGGGTGTCGGGGAACTCGCATGCCGGGTCACATCCGTTCCCCGAACAACAGGACGTCGGGGACGGCCCACAGCCGTTCGCCGAGGGGGAGGAGGTGGCTCGAGCCGAGGAGCAGGTACCGGCCCTGCCCCCCGGCATCGAGGACGGCCTTGACGACCTCCAGGAGCGCCGGCGCCTTCCGGACCTCGTCCAGCACGGCAGCTGGAAAATGCCGTGCGAGGCTCTCGGCCGGAAGCCGGAGGATCTCCGTCCGGAGAACCGGATCGTCCAGGCTGAGATACCGGAGCCGGTCCCCGGCCACGCCCCGGGCCAGCGTGGTCTTTCCGGTCTGCCGTGCCCCCGCCAGCACCGTGGCGCGCTTCCGGCCCCCATCCATCCACGACTTCAGATCCCCCGTCAACCACCGGCGTTTCATGCGCCAACTCTTGTAGACTCGGCATAAAGTTGCAAACCTGACATGCTGGATTGGGGGTGGGGTTGCAGGCCCCGAGGATCACGTAGCGCCTGAAGTCCACGAAGTCCACGTCGAGCTTGGTCTTCAGGGTGGCCTACACGTCGATCTCGGTCAGGACACCGAAGCCCTCCTCCTGGAGCAGGGGGACGACCTGCTCGATGGCCTGGTCGTAGTCGAGGCCGGGGAGCTCCCGGACGATGGCGTAGGGATGATTCATGGTGTCACCTCCTGGGTGGTGTTGGGGCCGGGCCTGGATCCGGGCAGTGCAGAATGGTGCAATCCACCATCAGATCTCCACGCTGCGAAGCCTGAGGGCGTTGCCCACCACCGACACGGAGCTGAAGCTCATGGCGGCGGCGGCGATGACGGGTGAGAGCAGGATGCCGAAGAAGGGGTACAGGACACCCGCGGCGATGGGAACGCCGAGCGCGTTGTAGGCGAAGGCGAAGAAGAGGTTCTGACGGATGTTGGCCATGGTGGCCCGCGACAGCCGCCGGGCGCGGACGATGCCCCGCAGGTCGCCCTTGACCAGCGTGACGCCGGCGGACTCCATGGCCACGTCGGTGCCGGTGCCCATGGCGATGCCCACGTGGGCCTGGGCCAGGGCGGGAGCGTCGTTGATCCCGTCGCCGGCCATGGCCACGATCCGGCCCTCGGCCTGCAGGCGCTTCACCACCTCGGCCTTCTGGTCCGGAAGGACGCCGGCGATGACCTCGTCGATGTCCAGGCGCCGGGCCACGGCCTCGGCGGTGGTCTGGCTGTCGCCGAAGAGCATGACCACGCGGAGCCCCTCGCCATGGAGCTCGCGGATGGCCTGGGGCGTGGTCTCCTTCACGGGATCGGCCACGCCGATCAGGCCGGCGGCCCGCCCGTCGATGGCCACGAACATCACCGTCTGACCCTCGGACCGCAGGGACTCCGCCCGCTCCACCAGGGGACCGGGGTCCGCCCCGGCCTCCTCCATGAGCGCCCGGTTCCCCACCGCGACGCGCCTTCCGGCCACGGTGCCCACCACACCCTTGCCGGTCACCGACTCGAAGTCGGAAGCGTCGGGCAACCGGAGCTTCCGCTCCCGTGCGCCCTCCACGATGGCCTCGGCCAGGGGGTGCTCGCTGCCCTTCTCCAGCCCCGCCACCAGGGAGAGCAGCTCGTCCTCGGGCAGGGAGCCCTCCGCGACCACGGCCTGGAGCTTCGGGCTGCCCTCGGTGAGGGTCCCGGTCTTGTCCACCACCAGGGTGTCCACCTTCCGCATCACCTCGATGGCCTCGGCGTTCTTGAAGAGGACGCCGGCCGTTGCGCCCTTGCCGGTGGCCACCATGATGGACATGGGGGTCGCCAGGCCGAGCGCGCAGGGGCAGGCGATGATCAGCACGGCGATGGCGTTGATGAGGGCGTGGGCCATCCTCGGGTCGGGCCCCCACAGGCCCCACACCATGAAGGTGAGCACGGAGATCCCCACCACGGCGGGGACGAACCATCCGGCCACCTGGTCCGCGAGCTTCTGGATGGGCGCGCGGCTGCGCTGGGCCTCGGCCACCATCTGGACGATGCGGGAGAGCAGGGTGTCGGCCCCCACCTTCTCGGCCTCGATGACCAGGGAGCCCGTCTTGTTGATGGTGGCGCCGATGACCGTGTCGCCGGGGCCCTTGCTCACCGGGATCGGCTCGCCGGTGATCATGGCCTCGTCCACGGAGCTCGATCCCTCCACCACCACGCCGTCCACCGGGACCTTCTCACCGGGGCGGACGCGAAGCCGGTCGCCCGGCTGGACGGTGTCCAGGGGGACGTCCACCTCGGTGCCGTCGGGCTCGATCTTCCGCGCGGTCTTGGGGGCCAGGCCCAGGAGCGCCTTGATGGCCGCCCCGGTCTGGCTCCGGGCCCTGAGCTCCAGCACCTGGCCCAGCAGCACCAGCGTCACGATCACGGCCGCGGCCTCGAAGTAGACGGCCACGTTGCCCTCGGCGTCGCGGAAGGAGGGCGGGAAGATATCGGGGAAGATGGCGGCGACCACGCTGTAGGCCCAGGCCACGCCGGTGCCGAGTGCGATGAGCGTGAACATGTTCAGCGAGCGGTTCACCACGGACTGCCAGCCCCGGACGAAGAAGGGCCAGCCGCCCCACAGCACCACGGGGGTGGCCAGGACCAGCTCGAACCAGGTCATGGCCGACCTGGGAATGCCGAAGCCCAGGCCGGGAACGTACTCGGCCATGGCCACCACGAAGACCGGGAGCGTTAGGGCGAGGCTGACCCAGAACCTCCGGGTCATGTCCCTGAGCTCGGCGTTGTCCTCCTCGTCGAGGCTCACAGTCCGGGGTTCCAGGGCCATGCCGCAGATGGGGCAGCTTCCCGGCTCGTCCCGGACGATCTCCGGGTGCATGGGGCAGGTGTACTCGACCTTTTCGGCCGTGGCCACGGGAATGAGGGGCTCGAGCCCCATGCCGCACCTGGGGCAGCTCCCGGGGCCGTCCTGCCGGACCTCGGGGTGCATGGGGCAGGTGTAGGTGGTGCCCGCTGCCGGTGTGGACGGAGCTTTCCCGTGCCCGTGGCAGCACGAGGCGCCCGCGGAGGCGGCCTCGCCCTCGACGCTCAGGCCTCCAAAGGACAGGCTCACCTTCGGGGGGTTCGCCCAGGAGGCCGGGTCCTCCACGAAGCGGTCGTGGCAGGAGTCCGAGCAGAAGAAGTAGCGGGTGCCCCCGTGCTCCGCCGAACGCTTCGCCGTGGCGGGATCGACCTTCATGCCGCAGACGGGATCGGTCATCGCCTCTCCGGCGGGTCCGTGGCCGGCACCGTGGCGGTGATGTGTGCCGTGTGTGTGGTCGTGGTCGTTCATGCTCGCCTCCCAGGGTCCTGCGGGGCCCGTGTCACTTCCCGAGCAGCTCGCGCCGCTTCAGGTATTCCGCGTCGTCGATCTCGCCCCGGGCCAGGGTGAAGGTGAGCGGCTCGTAGCCGTACCCCACGCCCACCACGCGGCTGATGGTGATGCCGGGCGCGCCGGCCCGCCGGAGGGCCCCGACCACGTCCTCGGCCTTGGTGGTGCGGATGAATGCCTTGAGAAGTTTCATGCTGCCTCCCTCACGCGCTTTCCGGCTCGGCTTCGAGGCCCTCGCCCTCGTCGGGGAAGAGCGGTGTGTGCTCGAGCTTGAGCGAGCGCCAGATGAAGTAGATGGACGGGTAGACGATGAGCTCGCCGAAGAACGAGGTCACCACACCGCCCACCATGGGGGCGGCGATGCGCCGCATCACGTCGGCGCCAGATCCCGTGGCCCACAGGATGGGAATCAGGGACAGCAGGATGGCCGCCACGGTCATCATCTTGGGTCGGATCCGCTGGACCGCGCCGTGGTCCACGGCCTCGGCCAGGTCGTGCCAGGTGAGCATCCGGCCCTCGCGCTTCCAGGTCTCGTAGGCGATGTCCAGGTAGAGCAGCATCACCACGCCGGTCTCGGCGTCGAGCCCCGCGAGCGCGATGAGCCCCACCCACACGGCGATGGACCAGTTGTAGCCCAGGAAGTAGAGCAGCCAGACGGCGCCCACCGCCGAGAACGGCACGGCCAGCAGGACGATGCCCGTCTTGACGAGCGACTTCGTGTTGACGTAGAGGATCAGGAACACCAGGAACAGGGTGATGGGCACGATGAGCAGGAGGCGCTTCTTGGCCCGCTGCATGGACTCGTACTGGCCCGACCAGAAGATGGTGTAGCCGGCCGGCAGGTCCACCCGTTCGGCCACCTCCTTCCTGGCCCGTTCCACCCAGCTGCCCACGTCGATGCCGCGGAGGTCCACGTAGACCCACGCGTTGGGACGGGCGTTCTCCGACCTGATGGCCGGTGGCCCCTGGTGGATGCGGATGACGGCCAGCTGGCTGAGCGGCACCTGGGCGCCCATGGGCGTGGTCACCAGGGTCTGGGCCAGGGCTTCCACGTTGTCACGGAGCTCCCTGGGGTAGCGGACGTTGATGGGGTAGCGCTCCAGACCCTCCACGGTCCAGGAGACGTTCATGCCGCCGATGGCGGACATGATCACGTCCTGCACGTCGCCCACGGTGAGGCCGAACCTCGCCGCGGCCTCGCGGTCGATCTCGAAGTCCAGGTAGTTGCCGCCCATGACCCGCTCGGCGTAGGCCGAGAGTGTCCCCGGCAGGGGCTTGACGGCCGCCTCGACCTCCTTGCCGATCCTCTCGAGCTCGGCCAGGTCGGGCCCTGCGATCTTGATGCCCACCGGGGTCTTGATCCCCGTGGAGAGCATGTCGATGCGCGTCTTGATGGGCATGGTCCAGGCGTTGGTGACGCCCGGGAACTGGATGGCCCGGTCGAGCTCCTCGATGAGCCTGTCCCTGGTCATGCCCGGCCGCCACTCGCTGGGGTCCTTGAGCACGATGGTGGTCTCGATCATGGAGAGCGGTGCCGGGTCGGTGGCGGTCTCCGCCCGTCCGATCTTGCCCAGCACGGACTCCACCTCCGGAAACTGCTTGATGATCTTGTCGGTCTGCTGCAGCAGCTCCCTGGCCTTGGTGATGGAGATCCCCGGGAAGGTGGTGGGCATGTACAGCAGGTCGCCCTCCCAGAGCGGCGGCATGAACTCCGCATCGATGTGCTGGATGGGGATCCAGGTGGAGGCCACCACCAGGATGGCCAGCACCACCACCAGCCAGCGCCACTTCAGAGCGAAGTTGAGGTATGATGATTCCGAGGTGTGACCGGATGTCGAAGAATCGGAAGGAACGCGAGTTCACGGCCATCGTCTGGGAAGAACAGGAAGGGTTCGTCTCCCTCTGCCCCGAGCTCGGGGTCAGTTCCTGCGGCGGCTCCGTGGAGGAGGCCGTGACCATGCTCGAGGAGGCCGTCTCCCTGTACCTGGAGAACGCTCGGGAACTCGGTATTCTCGACGATTCCTTCACACCATCGGCTCGTGGCCACCGGTGGACAACGTCCATCAAGGTGGCGGTGTGACGCCGAAGTTTCCGAGCCTCTCCTCGGACCGACTGATCTCCGTTCTCAGGAAGGCCGGTTTCGAGGAGGCTCCCCGGAGGGGAAAGGGCAGCCACATGGCGCTCTATCGGCCCGGGGATCCCCCACGTCTCGTCGTCGTTCCCGTGCGAAAGACGCTTCCAACCGGAACCGTCAGGGCCATCATCCGTCAGGCTGGGCTGACTCGAGGCGAGTTCCTTGACCTCCTCGACTCGTGATCCCCGGAAAACACCACCCGGGGAACGGTTCCATGGCATGACATCCTCCAGAATATCCACTCTTCGTGTTTCAGCGCGAGACCTCGATCCATGAACGACGAGCTCGTCTTCGAGGTCATCCAGGAGGTCGGTGGCGGTTCCGTGGCGGAGTGCCTCACCGAGCCCATCGTCACCCAGGGGGACACCTGGGAGGAGCTCAGGGAGAACGTCCGCGAGGCCGTGGAGGGGCACTTCTTCGATCGCCCGGGACCGGCCTCCGTGCGGCTGCGCCTGGTGCGCGACGAACGCGTCGCCGTGGGATGACACCCCGGCAGGGTCCGTGAACCGTCTGGACGTCATCTTCCACCCCCGTTCGGCAGGCTGGGCAGCAGGTGCAACGGTTTCCCTGGGAGACCCCTCTTCACGGGGCTCTGGTGGATGATCGCCGCCCGCGGTGCGAGCGGCGATCATCTTCTGTATTGCCTCTCGGAGGTTCGACTCGGAGTCGATGAGGAACTGGGCCGAGGTGACCACCTCGTCACCGTCGGAGAGCCCTTCGAGGACCTGGACGAAACCGTTTCCCTGGGGACCGAGAACGACCTCGCGCGGGGCAAACCGCCCGTTCCCGAGCGCCACCGTTCCGTACTGGGGCCCACGCGGGTCTCGGGCGACATGAGGAATGCGGTGATGGAGAGCACCGGAATGGCACGGGCCAGAGCACGGTTCGGCAGGTGCATCCGGATCACAAAACCCCTTGTGAAGCGGGAATGGATGAGATATTGTCTCATCGTTGTCTGGTGTGACGGTGGCTCGAGGGAGGGTCCGATGCGCCGATCCGCAAGACTGTTCCTGTTCATGTTCGTGGTGTTCCTGGCGGGCCCCCGGAGGGTCCCAGGAGCGGACCTCACGGAACCCCCGGACAGGGGTTTTTCCGAGGTGGGCCTGGTCTGGTTCGGAGGTGACGGGCGCTTCGATGCCGGGAGCCAGCTGACGGCCGGCTTCGGACTGCCGTTCGGTTTCTCCCTCTGGGTCGGTGGCGATTACGTCAATGGTGGCCCGCTCCAGGGCGGTCTGAACCTCATGTGGACCGCGGAGCTGGCGCCGGCCATGGACCTGGACCTCTGGATGGAGGCCGGGATCCGGTCCGCGCGACCGGAAGCCGAGCTGGGTCGGGCCAACTGGACCCTTGCATGCGAGTGGAGCCTGGAGGCCGGGGAAGTGACCCCCTACCTTCGCCTGGGGCGCTCCGACGACGGGAGCAGGGACTGGATCCACATGCTCGGGGGGGTCGAGATCCCGTTGGGTAGCGTGGACCTCCATGTGGAGCTCTCCAGCGAGGAGCCCCCATGTGGTCCGTGGCCGTGGCACGTGGCGGTGGGCCCCAACGTGTTCCTCGCCAGCTGGGTGGAGGTGCAACCGGAGATCTCCGTTGTTCGGGACCGGAGCACCGGGGAGAGCCACTGGGCTGCGAGCCTCGGGTTCGTGGTGGATCCCCGCCCGATCCTGCAGGGCGGCGGGTGAGGGGAGGAACACGGGAATGTGCACGCTCCTGGTCTGCCGTAGATCCTTTCCCGATGTCGAGCTGGCCGTGGCCTCCACCATGATGCTGCTCCGGGAGCCGTCCGGGGACAACCTGATCCTCCACCCCGACGATACTCCGTGCGGAGCGCCATGGATCCGAGTGGGCCTGGAGAACCGGCGAGGAGCTCAATGCCCTCCGCACCCCCCTCCGTGGTCGTCGTGATCGCAGGGGTTGCCCCGGGCGCGGAGCTCGCCGCGGGCCAGGGCGCAGGCCAGCTCCTCGGGCGGGGCCTCGGGGGCGCCCAGGACCACGTCGACCCCGTGATGGCCGAAGAGCTGGATGGCCCGGGGGCCCATGCCCCCGGCGATGACCACGTTGGCACCGTTCTGCGCGACCCAGACGGGGAGCACACCGGGCTGGTGGGGGGGTGCTTCCAGGATCGTCGTCTTCTGGATCGCGCCCGATGCCTCGTCCACGTCCACGAAGGCGTAGGCGTCGCACCGGCCGAAGTGGGAGGCCAGGGTGCCGTTCTCGAGGGGAATGGCGACTCTCATGGGATGATCTCCTCCTGTGCATGGTCGAGGGTTCTCGGATGCAATGGGAGCGCGGGGCCACCTGCAGGCCCGAGGAGCTCCAGCAGGCGCCGGTTGATGGTCCCGAGGGCCTCGGAGGTCCGGGGGCTGCACTCCACGGCGACGCGACCCGAGGAGAGCCCGCGGGGGATGGACTCGTCGTAGGGGATCCGCCCGAGGAGGGCGACGTGCCGGTCCCGTGCGGCCTCCTCGATGCCCCGCGCCTCGTCCTCGCACAGGTCGGCCCTGTTGAGGACCAGGCCCGTCTCGATGCCGAAATGGTCGGCGAGGTCCAGCAGGCGGAGGAGGTCCGAACGGGCGGATCTCGTGGGCTCCGTGACGGCCACCACCAGGTCCGCTCCGCTCATGGCCGCCCGGACACCCGCCCCGTGGTTCTCCTGGCTCGAGGGGTTCTCGAGCGTTTCCGCCTCCATGGTGTCGGTCTCCACGAGGACGAACCCTTCGGCCCGTCCGAAGCGCTGATCCACCGGGGCGTCCAGGCCGGAGCCCGCCGCCGAGACACAGATTTTCATGGATTCCTCCTGGTCGGTACCTTCTTCCGGGCGGGCCGGGAGGGGCCCGCCCGCGTTCAGCTGCCGCTCTTCTCCAGCCCCTCCAGGCGCCGGGCGATGGCGTCGAGCCGTGCCCTGAGCGTGGCGGCCTCGGCCACGAGGACCTCCCGCTCGTCGGGTGCCGTTCCGGACCACGGCACGGCCCGGCCACGCCAGCCGCCTCCGGCCCGCCAGCCGCGGCCACGTCCCCAGCCGAAACCACCGCCCCAACCACGGCCTCCCTGCATGAAGCCGGGCGCATCGAAGCCGGCGCAGAAACCGGCCCGCCGACCGCTCATGGGGCCGGCTCCGTACGGTCCCGTACGATCTCCACCAGGCATGATGACCTCCCTGGAGATGGGAAACTTGAGTGGAGCCGTGAGGTCTCGAACCCATCTCCATCCCCAATATGGGGCATAACATCATGAAATGCAAGCAGTTATGGAGTACATGGTCAAGTGAGCCTGCCTGCAACGGTTGAGAGGTCCGGTCACTCCTGGGTCACCGTGAATCCCCGATCCGGGGAGTGGAGTCCCTGCACAGCCTGCGGAGGAGGTCGAGCGCCTCCCGGTCCCAGTCCTCGCCAGGCGGTCCCTTGGGAGTCTCCAGCACCATGGGGACTCCAGCCAGGCGCGGGTCGGTGACCACACGCCGGAAAGTCTCCGCGCCGAGGGCTCCGTGACCGATCCGCTCGTGCCTGTCCTTCCGGCTCCCACGCTCCACCACGGTGTCATTGAGGTGGACCAGGAGAGGTGCCGTCTCTCCCGTCCGGGCCGTGAACTCGCCCCACAGGTCCTCCCAGCCCTCGTCCGTGGTGAGGTCGTACCCCGCTCCCCACAGGTGGGCCGTGTCCCAGCAGATCCCCACGCGGTCCCGGGGGAGCTCCTCCAGAAGCCGACCCAGCTCCCGGAAGCTGCTTCCGAGCACGGTGCCCTGGCCCGCCGTCACCTCCAGAAGGAGGCGGGGGCCCTCGGGAGCGCGCTCCAGGACGGCCGCCAGCGCGACGGCGGCCCGCCGGAGGCCTTTCTCCGGGCCGTCCCCGCCGTGGGCACCCGGGTGGACCACCACGCCTGCCAGGCCCAGGAGACGGGCACGCTCCAGCTGGTCCACCAGGAGCTCCGAGCTCCTGTCCCGGAGGTCCGGATCTCCCGAGGCGGGGTTCACCAGGTAGGGCGCGTGGGCGAAGCACCTTTTCTCCATCCCGGCCTCCCGTGCCGCGGTGCGGAAACGGTGGGCCGCGTCCGGGGGAACGGAAGGAGCCGCCCACCGGCCAGGGGGCTGGGTGAACACCTGGAGCGCCTCGCATCCCAGCTCCACGGCCCGCTCCACGGCTCGCCACACCCCTCCCGCGATGGAGAGGTGGGCCCCGAGAGGGGGGCAGCCCCCGGATCGCTCATCCAGGGGAGTGCCAGCACGAGATCCATCAACCAACGGCATGTCAGCAGTTGCTCCTTTCATGTCGTGCCAGCGGATCCGCGGGTCCGGAGTGCATCCCCGACCCGGGGCTACCCGACCGTGACGGGGTCATTGCCACGCCACCAGCTTACCCTCGAACGGTGGTGGGGGGTTGCAATTCTCGCAGAATCGTGGAAAATGAATGAGTGTTCATTCATGACGCGTCCCGTCAAGATTCCGTGCCCCACCGCGGGCACGCCCAGACACAAGGAGGTCCGCTGTGGATTACAAGGTCGATCTGCGTGATGTGAAGTTCCAGCTCTTCGAGTGGCTTCCCACGGAGAAGCTGCTGGAGAAGGACCGGTTCTCGGAGTGGACCCGGGACGACGTGGAGATGGTCCTCGAGGAGGGCCTCAAGGTGGCCCAGGAGGTCCTGGCCCCCACCAACGAGGACGGCGACCGGATCGGCGCCCGGTGGGCTGATGGCAAGGTCACCCTTCCCGAGTCCTTTCACGCCGCATACCAGACCATGAAGGAGGGCGGCTGGGTCGGCATGATCAACAACCCCGAGTTCGGCGGCATGGGCCTGCCGGAGGTGGTGGGGACGGCCGTCAACGAGTTCTTCTTCGGGGCCAACATGTCGTTGTCCCTGACGGTGCTGCTCACCCGCGGAGCCGGTGCGATGATCGAGAACTTCGGCACCGACGACATGAAGCAGATCTTCGTGGAGAAGCTCTACAGCGGGGAGTGGTCGGGCACCATGTGCCTCACCGAGCCCCAGGCGGGATCCGACGTGGGCGCCTCCAAGGCCAGGGCGATCAGGCAGGATGACGGGACCTACCTCGTCAGCGGCGAGAAGATCTTCATCACCGGTGGGGACCACGACCTGGTGGACAACGTCATCCACCTTGTGCTGGCCCGGATTCCCGGTGCTCCCGCCGGGACCAGGGGGCTCTCACTCTTCGTGGTGCCCAAGATCTGGGTGAACCCCGATGGCTCCATGGGCGAGCCCAACGACGTGTACTGTGCCGGCATCGAGGAGAAGCTGGGCATCCACGGTTCCCCCACGACCTCCCTGGTCTTTGGCCAGAACGATGGGTGCCGTGGCTGGCTCCTGGGTGAGGAGAACCATGGCATGAAGCTCATGTTCTTCATGATGAACGCCGCACGGATCGAGGTGGGGCTGCAGGGCCTGTCCCTGGGCGCCGCCTCCCAGCAGGCAGCCACGGCCTACGCCAGGGAGCGTCTCCAGAGCCGGCACTGGACCAAGTTCAAGGAGAAGGACGCGCCACAGGTTCCCATCATCGAGCACCCGGACGTGCGCCGCATGCTGCTCACCTCCAAGGCCTACGTGGAGGCCATGCGGGCCCTGCTCATGCAGACCTCCTACTTCATCGACATGGTCCACAACACCGAGGGCGAGGAGCAGGAGATGTACCAGGCCTACGTGGATGTGCTGACCCCCATCTGCAAGGCCTGGGCCTCCCACTGGGGCGTGATGGTCTGCGACACCTGCCTCGAGGTCTACGGCGGGTACGGATACACCACCGAGTACCCCGCCGAGCAGTACCTCCGCGACGCCAAGATCGCCTGCATCTACGAGGGCACCAACGGCATCCAGGCCCTGGACTTCGTGGCCCGCAAGCTTCCCCTCAAGGGCGGCAAGCCCATCGCCACCCTGCTGGGCCGGGCCGAGAAGACCTTCAACAGCCTCAAGAGCGACCCCCAGCTCATGGAGCCCGCATGGATGCTGGGTGCGGCGCTCAAGACCATGGACACCATCTCCAGGGAGCTCAGGAAGCGCCCCGACGGCATGATCATCACGCTGGTGGACGCCGTGCCCATGCTGGACATGGTGGGGACCATCCTGGGTGCCCATTTCCTGCTGGACCAGGCCGTCATCGCCCGCGAGAAGCTCCAGGGCATCCTGGCCGAGAAGGGCATCGACCCCGAGGACGAGGACGCCTGCATGGCCTTCCTCAACGACAACGCCGACGCCGCCTTCTACCACAACAAGATCCAGACGGCCATCCACTTCGCCTACCGGGCGCTCCCCACCGTGACCGCCCACGCCGCGGCCATCCGCGCCGGCGAGATCGCCCCCATGAAGGTGATCATGTAGGTGGAGCCTGTTCAGCGACACCACGCCCCCGCCGCCAGGCGGGGGCGTTCTTCGTCTCGTCGCAACAGCCCCGCGGGCATGGGGGGGTGGAGCGCCCGTGACGCCCGGGCCCCTCGCCCGCACATCCAGACGTCCCGATGTCGTGACGCTCCGACCTATTTCAGGTCCAGGAAGAGCCGGACGGTGGCCACACGCTGGCCGGACGAGAACACCGGGGCGTCGATCTCCAGCTGACCCGGCGCCGGGGGTGACTCCGCCACCACCACGTTCTCGACGGCGATCGCCTTCCGCGTGGCCTCGTCATCCAGCGCGCGGCCCCGGTACCGGAGGTCGGTGGCGGCCAGGACCTGACCGGCCTGGTCCACCACGAGAATGCCCGCCACACGCTGGCCCTGGACGATGGGGGTCAGGCGCGCCTCCACCAGGGCCAGGTTCCCGCGGGCGATGTCGTCCGCCAGGAGCACCGCCAGCGTGGTGGCCAGGTCCTGCCCCAGCCCCCGGATCACCTGCTCCTGCTCCTGCCGCACCCGGGCCAGCCGGGCGTGGGTCTCGGCGGTGATCCGCTCGATCTCGGCCGCGTGCTGGCGCTCGAGCACGAGGTAGCCGGCGGCACCGGCGAGGATCAGGACGGCAACCAGGATCGCGAGGAAACGTTGCATGGGAACCTCCCCCGCAAGTCTACCCCCGCAGCGGCCGCCAGAGGAATCGTTCCCGGCTCAGGGCCGGGCCCCCGTCTCGATCCGCGTCCGTGAAGACCACGAGCTCCTCGTCGGGGAGCTCGCGGGTGAACAAACCCGAACGGAGGGGTTGCCATTCCTGAGACTGGTTCCTGACATGATCTGCTCCCCCTCCGGGTTTGTGTACACTGCGGGCAGGGAGGTTCCGTCATGCCCCAGCCACGTCCCCGGGATCCGTCGGATGACATGGACCCCGAGGTCTTCCGCGCCAAGGCCAGTCGGGTGGTGGACTGGATCGCCGACTGCCTGGGGTACGGCGGCCGCCGGTATCCCGTCCTGTCGCGGGTGGGGCCCGGCGAGGTCTTCCTCTCCCACACCCGCCTCGACGACGGTGTCGCGCTCAGGGTGGCCATCGGCAATCTGAGGACGACCCGGGACGAGGTGACGCGGCTCCAGGCCATCATCGAACAGGAGCTGGGATGCCCCTCGGGCCTCTGAAGACGCCCTGGACCCCTCGCCGGGCCTGGCAGGTCACCCGCGGTGTGGTGGTCTGGACGGTCCTGGTGGCCATCCTGCTCCTGTTCAATCTGATCCAGATCGCGAGCTTCCTGATCCGCCCTTTCTCGCGAAAGGCCTTCCGCACCATCAACACCACGGTGGCCGGAGTGTGGTGGACCGCCTGCGTGGTGGTGGCAAGGAGCCTCAACGGGACCCGGATCCTCATCACGGGTGACGACGTTCCCGACAGGGAGAACGCCATCCTGACCCCCAACCACCAGGAGATGCCCGACATCACCGTCATCATGGACCTGGCGGTCCGGAAGCACCGGATCGGGCACCTGAAGTTCTTCGTCAAGGACGTCCTCAAGTGGACGCCGGGTGTGGGCTGGGGCATGTACTTCCTCGGCTTCCCCTTCCTCAAGCGGGACTGGACCCGGGACCGGGACTCCATCGTCCGCACCTTCCGATCCATCGTGGACGAACGCCTCCCGGTCTGGATGGTGATCTTTCCGGAGGGCACCCGGTTCAGGCCCCACAAGCTGGAGCGCAGCCGGCGCCTCGCGGAGGGGCATGGATTCACCCCGCCCCGCCACGTGCTGCTCCCCAGGCCCAGGGGCTTCGTGGCCGCCGTGCAGGCCCTCCGCGGCCACGTCACCGCCGTGTACGACCTCACCATCGGTTACGAGGAGGGGGTTCCGAAGCTGGCCCAGTACATCACGGGAGTGGTGCCCCGTGTCCATCTCCACGTCCGCCGCTACCCGATCGAGTCGCTCCCGGAATCCGGCAGGGACCTGGCCCTCTGGCTCCGGACCCGTTTCGAGGAGAAGGACCTGCTGCTGGACCGCTTCTACGAGACCGGGGAGTTTCCCGGGACATGAGATGTGATCCCGCAGCAACAGTGGTGGATGGACGTCGATTCCCGCGGCGTCGGCTCCCAGCCACCCGGAAGAATGAACCACGGGCTCCACGGATCTTTGGATCAACAAGAAGAAGATGGAAAGAACCCGAATACACGTTCGATTTCACGCCAGACCGATGGGTCCGTTCCACTGGAGAGTCGTGCACGAAGCTCGCGTTTCACCATCGGGTGGGTGGACTTCGTCCGGGGGTGGCGCCGTACGGGTGGCCGGGTGGGTGTCGCACCCCCTGTCCGTGACACGCCTGTGGCCCCGACACCGTTCCCGTCGGTGGTCGTGACCGCGCCCGGGTCCGTGACCATGCCCGGCGGCCCCGGTCTCGCCGCGAGGCCCCGAGGAACACGCGGGGTTTGCACCCCTCGCCCCCACGGCGCTATAGTCGGACCGGATCGATCGGACGACAGGATGGACAGGTGCAGGCAGTGGAGCCGCGGCGTGCTCCGCATCACGCTGGCGGCCGTCCTCGCCGGGACCCTGCCGGCGTGCCGGGGAAACCCCGCACCGTCGGCCGGAGCGGTGGTGCTCTCGTGCGAGCCGGGATTGGCCGGTGCCCGGGCGGGGCTCGTGCCGGGGGACACGATCACGGGGTGGCGCAGGGGCGAGTCCGGGGGCGACATCCACACACCTTTCGACCTCGCCCGTGTGGAGCAGGCTGAGGCACCCCTGGGACCGGTGACGCTCCACGTCCGGCGGGGATGGAGAACCCGCAGGGTGACCCTGCCCCCGGATCCCTGGAAGGTCACCGCCCGCCCGGTGCTTCCCCCTCCCCTCCTGGAACGCTGCACCGTGGTCCTCGAACTCGAGGAATCCGGGAAACCCGAAGAGGCCACGGAGGCCTGGGAGGCCCTGGCGGAGCTCGCGGCTCCCGTGGATCCCGGCGCCGCCGCATGGTTCCGTCTCGAGGAGGGCATCGCCCTGGCCGCCGTGGAAGGCGACCGGGAGGAGGCCCTCACCGCTTTCGAGACGGGTGCCGGCTTGCTGGAACCGGCGCTGCGACCCTTCTTCTGGGAGCGTGCGGGTGACGCCCTCCTGGCATCCGGGCAGCGGAAGGTCGCGGGTGTTGCCTTCGAGAGGGCCCTGGAGCTCACCGGAGGACCGACCGGCGAATCCCCCGTCACCGCGCACCTCCTGCTCCAGCTCTGCCGCTCCGGCCGCCACCGGAACGAGGAGGAAGCTCGTGCGGCGCTCCGGATCTACCGTGGGATCGAGGGCGAGGGCCTCCAGACCGCCATGGCACTGCTCGACCTTGCCCGGTGCCTGTACGTCCGGTCCCGTTACGACGATACCGAGAAGGCCGCTCGAGGAGCCCTGGTGATCGTGGAAGAGCGCTCCCCCGACTCGGCCCTGCTGCCCGTCATCGTGGACCTGCTGGGACTGGCCGCGTTGATGCAGGGGGAGGTCACCGAGGCCAGGGCGCTCTTCGCGAGGGAGCTTGCCGCCGCGGAACGGATCGAGCCGGCCGGTCCCCGGGCGGGTTTCGCCTGCAACCACCTGGGCCTGGCGGCCAAGGCCCTGGGTGACTACCAGGCAGCCAGGGGATGGTACCTCCGCGCCCTGGAGATCTTCCGCCGCTGCCGGCCGGGGGGCGTGGAGGTGGCTGGCATGCTGAACAACCTCGGCAACCTCGCCATGAAACAGGACGACTTCCAGGGCGCCCTCCGCTATCACGAGCAGGCCCTCGCGATCCGGGAGCGCCTCCACCCCGGCGGGATGGACGTGGCGGCCAGTCTGAACAACCTGGGCCTGGTCGAGCGCCAGCTGGATCACCTGGATTCCGCCCGGCGGCACCTGGAGCGGTCCCTCCAGCTGAAACGCCGCCGGGCCCCGGGCAGCATCACCCTCTCCAACACGCTCCTGGAGCTCGGCATGGTGGCCGGGCGGCAGGGCCGTTTCGAGGAGGCCTCGCGGCTCTACAGCGAGAGTCGCGCCATCCGCGAGAAGATCGCGCCGTCGAGCGCCATCGTCGCCGACGTCCTGATCATGGAGGGAGTGCTCGCCAGGGAGCGGGGGGATCCCCGGGAGGCCGAGCGCCTGTGGCGCGAGGCCGTGTCGAAGGTGGAGAAGGCCCGTGAGCGCTTCGGGCTGTCGGAGGACGCGAGGTCCCGCTTCGACTCCCGGTATTACCTGCTCTACGGAATGCTCGCCCGGTTGCTGGCACGGGAGGGCCGCGGCGAGGAGGGTTTCGCGCTGATGGAACGGGCCCGCTGCCGTGCACTGCGTGCTGCGCTCCAGGGAGCGCACACCATTCCAGCCGGCGTCCCGGGACGTCTCTGGACCTCCTATCGCAGGGTCCTCCGGAGGATCGACCGGCTGGGCGGGGACCTCGCCCGGAGCTTCGGGTTCCCCGGCAGGACGGACGGCGAACCCGGAAGGATCGAGGAGCTCCGGCAGCTCGAGGAGACCAGGCAGCGGCTGGAAGCGGAGATCCTCGCCACGGCTCCCCGCCTCGGGGGGCTGCTCTCGATGACGGGACCCACGCTGGACGAGGTCCGGAAGACGCTCGAACCCGGAACGGTGCTCCTGTCCTGGGTGGTGGGTGAGACCGACACCACCCTCTTCGTGGTGGGGTCCGCCGGGGGCGGTGACGGGGGCCTCAGGACATACCAGATCCCCGCCGGGCTCGAGGAGCTGGAGCGCCGCGTGGAGATCCTCAACGCCTTCATCGCCCGCGGTGCCCGGACCGACCGGCTGGACCGGGCCCTGGTGGTCCAGGGGCGGGCGCTCTTCGAGCTCCTGCTGGGGCCCGCCATGAAGGACATCACGGCGGCCCGGAGGCTCGTCCTCGTGCCGGACGGGCCCCTCCGGCGAGCCCCCTTCAGCGCCCTGGCCCTCCCCGGTGAGGAGCTGCGCTTCCTCGGAACCTGGAAGCCCCTCTGCTTCAACCCCTCGGCCGGCGCGTTCCTGGCACTGAGGGCCCGCCGCCGGGAGGCGCCCCGGAGGGACGGTTCCACCCTGGTCGCCTTCGGGGACCCCGTGTACCCGGCGAGCTCCGCCGTGGTGCGTGAGCTCGGCCTGGAGCCTCTCGCCGCCTCGCGGGACGAGGTGGAGCGCATCGCCGCCGGTTTCGGAAACCGGGCGCGGGTCTGGTTCGGCCGGGAGGCCTCGGAGCACCGGATCCGGGAGCTCCACGGCCGGTTCAGCTACCTCCACCTGGCTGTCCACGCCCACGCCGACACCAGGTTCCCGCTGCAGTCGGCGCTCTACCTCTCCATCCCCGGAGGAACGGACGCTGTCCGCGAGGACGACGGCGTCCTCCACGCCTGGGAGATCATGGACGAGCTCCGTTTCCCCGTACGGGTCGTCACCCTCTCCGGGTGCTCCACGGGGCAGGGAGAGCGTGTCGCCGGCGAGGGGATTCTCGGCCTGGCCCGGGCGTTCCAGTACGCCGGGGCCTCCACGGTGGTCGCATCACAGTGGCCGGTGGGCGACCGGGCCACGGCGGAGCTGATGACCCGTTTCTACGCGGGGCTGAGGGAGGGGCTGGGTACGGCCGAGGCCCTCCGCGTGGCGCAGGAGGAGCTGGCCGCGGCGCCCCTCCACCTGGAGGGCGGCAAGGTCCTGGACGCCCGCCACCCCTTCCACTGGGCAGGGTTCCGGGTCAACGGGGACTGGCGGTGATGTCGAAGGCCACGAGCTCCGATGGGACGGGGGGGCCGCCACTCCCGGGAACGGCCAGCACCCTCCAGTAGTAGCGGCCGGGCGACCTCTCCACCTCCTGCGGCCACGGAATCCTGACCCCGGTGACCTCCGTGCTCCTCCACACGGGGTTCCCGTCACCGTCCAGGAGCTCCACGATGTAGCCCCTCGCTCCCTCCACGGGCTTCCAGGCGAACCCGTCCGGCAGGCCGTCCAGACGGCCCACGGGCCCGGAGAGCTCCGGTCCCGCCACCGAGCCGGCCGTTCGAAGCGTGATCCGGTTCCCGTCCGGAGCGGTCACCCCGCCGGGCCCGGACTGTGGCCGCACCACCAGGAATGCGACGATGACGGCCGCCGCTGCCGCCAGGCCGGGGAGGATCATCCGCCACCGCCGCGGGGGAGCCGGCCTGCCCAGCTCCTCGACCGGCCGCGGCGCACCCGGGTCGAAGCTGTGGGCCTCCCGCCTCAGGGTCAGCACGCCGCGATAGATCTGGCTGCACTCCGGGCAGCCCAGGATGTGGTCCAGAACCGTCTGTTTCTCGGGGGGGTCCATCCCGTCGCTCGCGAGCCTCTCCCACTGCTCGTCGGAGAGATGCGCCGGATCCTCCGGCTCGATCCGGGCGTAGGCGGAACGAAGACGGTCCAGCTCAGGCATCGATGCCCCCCGCCCGCAGCTCCCGTCGCAGGTCGGCCATTCCCCGTGCGATCAGGTTGCGGGCCCTGTTGTAGGTCCAGTCGAACATGTCCATGATCTCCCTCACCGAGAAACCCGCCAGGTGCGCCCGGACGGCCCGGCTGCGGTCTCCGCTCAGAGCCTTCAACGCCACGTCCACCTGGACCCCCAGCTCCCTGCTCTCCGCGATCTCCTCCGGATCCGGAACTCTCCTGACGCTTCCCGCAGCCACGATCCCCTCACGCTCCCTCCTGGTGCGTTCCCTGCGGAGCATCCTGACGGTCTCGCGGACGGCCGTCCTGTAGATATAGGAGGAGGGATGGTGGATGACCTGCTCATCCCGGGTGGCCTTCCAGAGAGACAGCAGGACCTGCTGCTCCACGTCATCCAGCACGGCGGGGTCCTGCTCACCGGCCACACGCCTCACGACGGAGCGAATCAGGCGTGCGTACCTCGACACGAGCTCCTCGAAGGTGGAGGAATCGGCTGGCCTCTGGCTCATGGATCGATTCTACTACCAGATCCTCCACCCGGACGAGGCCGGCCGCCCCACCCGAGGGTGAGGCGGCGGCCGGACCTCCCGCGCCCCAGCCTCAACCGGCCGTCCCGCCCCCCTCCGCCCGGGCGTCCATCCTGGCGGTGACCCGGTCGAAGATCACCAGGGCCACGAAGGCCGTCAGGCCGACCCCCGCGAAGACGTACCAGAGGTAGTGGGCATGGGCGTAGGCCGCCGGCATGGGCCCCTGGCCCGCCAGCGCCGCGTGGTACTGGGCCCGGACAGCCGCGGGAAGGGTCCGCGGGTCGGGACAGAAGGCCTCCAGGAGGTAGCCCGAGAGGATGAAGCCGAACATCCAGGCGAAGAAGGTGTTGGTCTGGGCGTAGCCCAGGTAGAGCCCCTCCTGTCCCTTCGGCGCCTGCTTGGAGGCGTATTCCAGGTAGCGGGGCGAGAGGAAGCACTCGGCGATCCCCTGGAGCGCGATCCCCAGGACCATCATGACCGTGATGGGGTGGAGGGAGTGGCCGAACACGGTCACCCTGCCACTGATGAGGTGGGCCATGGACATGGTCAGTGGGGAAAAGGCGATGAGCAGCAGCGCGATCCCGATGGACTTCACCGCCGGGATCTTCCGGACCAGCTGGGTGATGGGCACCACGAAGAGCACCACGATGAACGGATTGACGTTGGCGTACCACTCCGGGCTGGCATGCTCCCCCACCAGCCGGAGCACGTACTTGGGCATGGAGGCGTAGAGCTGGCCCTGGATGGCCCAGAACCCTGCCGTGATCAGGATCAGCGTGAGGAACCGGAGGTTCGTCAGCGCGGTCCACATGCCGTGGAGGGTCTCTCCCATGTCCCGGGGCCTGGCGTCGGGATCCTCCTTCGGCCAGTAGAAGAACAGGACGAAGAGCAGTGCGATGAACGCCGCACCTGCGGAGTACAGCGGGACATGGTCCAGACCGAGCTCCACGCGGACCGGCCTGGCGATGGTCTTGCCCGAGAACGACCCGATGTTGACCATCATGTAGAACAGCGAGTAGGCGCGGGCCCGGTTGGTGTCGTCCGAGGATCTGGCCACCGTTCCCGTGATGATGGGCTTGACGAAGGATCCGCCCACCACGATCAGCGCGAGCGAGAGCAGCACCGGGAGCTTCACCGGGTAGAGCCCCAGCGTGGCGTACCCGATGGAGAGCAGGGCGAAGGCCAGGGCCAGGGCCCACCGGAAGCCCATACGGTCGGCGATGGCCCCCGAGAAGAACGGCAGGAAATAGATCATGGACGAGAAGAAGGCCCCGATCCAGCCCGCCTCGATGTCGGTGAAACCCACCACGCGGGTGAGGAAGACGGCCAGCGTGATGAAGGTGCCGTAGTAGGCGGCCCGCTCGAACAGCTCGATGGTGTTGGCGATCCAGAAGGCGGCGGGAAACCGCCAGGTGGTCGTGCCTTCGCTCATGTGATCCCTCCACGCCGACAGGCGGTGGCACACTCTACCATGTCGTGTGCCAGGAGCCGCTTGCGAGGCACCGGCAGCGCCGTGGGGCCACCGGTTCTCGTGGACGGTACAACGGAACATCCTCAGGACGCTCGATAGCCAACGGCAACCCAGGATCCAGACAATCACCACAACCCCAGAGAACCCGTGGACACCACACCAGTCTGGTGCCCTCCCCGACTCCTTGAATGTTGTTCCTGATGTCAGGAAGGTGGGATCGTCGTCGTGGCTGTGGAGGCCGTGGGGAACGGGGAAGGGGCCCCGTTCCCCACAGCTCCACGGCCGGGGATGGGGGGGCTCCCTCGTCTCACGTGTGCCACTTGCAGAACTCTCTGAAGGTCATACCTGTCGGTCTGGCGTGAAATCGAGCGTATACCCGGATGTTCTTCTCCGAAGGGGAACGAAACGCACCAGACCGAGCCGCCAGGGCTCCGATGGCCAGTCATCGGTGCAAGAACGCCCCGGCAATCTTGAGATTGCCAGTCGTCCGTGTCGGGGTGCTTTCCTTCGCCTTCGTATCTTCTTCCTGATCCGATAAATCCCCGGAATCCGTGGTTCATTCTCCCGGGTGGGTGGGGGGGCGTCCTCACCCCCTCTCCCCGGGAGACTTGCGCCATCCTCGTGGCCATGGCCGTCGAAGGCCGGTTTCACGGTCGAATCCGGCCGAGAGGGTGCCGACTCCCTGGTGTGGCGCTCAGGCCTCGAGGATGCCCGAGGCGAGAGTCCTTTCTGCGCCGGCCACGTCCAGCCGGAGGTGTCCCTCCTGCGTGACACCCAGGTAGGTCCCGCTGACCAGCTCGGAGGGACCGGTCCGGACCGAGATGGCCTCGCCCGGGCGATGGACCAGGCGCTCCTCCCAGATGGCGTGGGCAGATGCCGGATCCGCCAGGGCCCGGCGCAGGTGGGTGATGAAGGCCCCGGCCAGCCGCGGGATGTCCTCCTCCGTCGGCACGGGGCCGGTGCAGTGGTCGGCCAGACACGTCACGGGGACCACCTCGGCGGGCGGCAGCTCGGGCAGGACGGAGACGTTGACGCCGAGCCCCACGGCGCACCAGTGGAGCCGGCCCCGCCGGGCGTGGACCAGGAGGCCGCCCACCTTCGCACCATCCAGGATCAGGTCGTTGGGCCACTTCACCCCGGCGTGGACCCCGACCTCCTCCATCATCCGGAGGGCTGCGGCAGCCGCCAGGACGGGGAGCCGGGCGAGCAGGGAGTCCTCGATGTGGCAGGCCATCCAGGTGAGGTAGAGACCGCCGGGGGGCGAGGTCCAGGTCCGGTTTCCACGCCCCACACCGCGGGTCTGGGCCCGTGCAAGGATCACGGCGGATCCCATGCACCGCTCCTCGCCGCTGCGCTGGTCGAGGAGCCGGAGGGCCATGGCCTGGGTCGAATCCACCGTCGAGAGCACGACGATGGTGTCAGGAAGGTCCTCCACTGATTCCAGCAGCGCCTCCAGGTGATCTTTCATGGTCCGATGGCCTCCAGCGTCGCCCGGAGCCGCTCCAGCCGGGCCGTGGTCTCGGCAAGCTGCTTCCGGGCGCCCTCCACCACCTCGGCCGGGGCGCGCGAGGTGAAGTTCTCGTTGGCCAGCCGCTTCTCCGTGGAGGTGCGGGCCTTCTCGAGCTCCGCCACCTGCTTTTCGAGCCGTTCCCGCTGCTCGGGGCCGATGGAACCCGGGGGCAGCTCCAGGGCCACCTCCATGCCACCGAAGAGCTCGTGCACCGAGTGGGGAGGCGCCTCGCCCACCCGGATCCGCTCCACCGCCGCCAGCTGCTCCAGCGGGGCCGCCTGGGAGACCAGGAACTCTGCCCTGCCGGGGTCGGCCTTCACGATGGTGATACCGATGGGATGGCGGGGGCCGAGGCCCACCAGGGACCGGTAGGACCTGAGCCCGCCGATGAGCTCCTGGAGGGCCTCGAAGTCGGCCTCCAGGGTCTCGTCCTCCCAGTCCTCCACGGGCTCCGGGTAGGGCGAGACCACCAGCATGCCCTCGTGGCCCAGGTGTGCCGCGATCTCCTCGGTGATGAAGGGCATCACCGGGTGGAGCAGCGCCAGGGCCTCCAGCAGCACGCCGCGGAGCACCGAGCGCACCTCCCGGCTCTCCGTGGAGCCCTTGGCCAGCTCCAGGTACCAGTCGCAGTAGGCGTGCCAGACGAAGTGGTAGAGCTGGCGGCAGCCCTCGTCGAAGCGGAACTCCTCCCAGGCGCGGTTCACCGCCCGGGTCGTGTGGGAGAGCCTGGAGAGGATCCACCGCTCGGCGGGCCCCAGGGCGCCGTGGTCCAGCTCGCCCGGCGGCAGCTCGTCGCCCCCGAGCTTCATCTGGACGAAGCGTGCGGCGTTCCAGACCTTGGTGGCGAAGGCCCGGTAGCCCTCCATGCGCTTGACGTCCAGGGGCAGGTCCCGGCCCGGCGAGGCCAGGGCCGCCAGGGTGAAGCGCACGGCGTCGGCCCCGTAGGTCTCCACCATCTCCAGCGGGTCGATGGTGTTGCCCTTGGTCTTGGACATCTTCTCCCCATGGGCGTCCCGCACCAGGCCGGTCAGGTGGACCACCCGGAAGGGCACGTCACCGGCCAGGTGGCAGCCCATCATGATCATGCGCGCCACCCAGAAGAAGAGGATGTCGAAGCCCGTGATGAGCACCGAGGTGGGGTAGAAGGTCCTCAGGTCCTCCGTGTCGTCGGGCCAGCCCAGGGTGGAGAAGGGCCACAGTGCCGAGGAGAACCAGGTGTCCAGCACGTCGGGGTCCTGCTCCACGGGCGCGCCGCAGTCCGGGCATGTGGTGAGGTCCTCCTCGGAGACGTGGAGGTGCCCCTCGGGGCAGGTGAAGGCGGGGATCCGGTGCCCCCACCAGAGCTGGCGGGAGATGCACCAGTCCTGGATGTTCTCGAGCCAGTGGTTGTAGGTGGCCACCCAGAAGTCCGGGACCATGGCGATCTCGCCGTCGGCCACCACCTGGAGTGCCTTCTCGGCCAGGGGCTTCGCGTCGACGAACCACTGCAGCGAGAGGTAGGGTTCCACCACGGTGCCGCAGCGCTGGCAGTGGCCCACGGACATCTGGTGGTCCTTCGTACCGCGGAGCAGGCCCTTCTCCTCGAGGGCGGCGAGCACGGCCTTCCGGGCCTCGAAGCGGTCCATCCCCTGGAAGGGGCCGCCGCTGTCGTTGATGCGGCCCTCGGTGTCCAGGATGTTGACGAACTCGAGGCCATGACGGCGGCCCGTCTCGAAGTCGTTGGAATCGTGGGCCGGGGTGACCTTCACCGCGCCGGTGCCGAACTCCGGGTCCACCAGCTCGGCATCGGCGATCACCGGGATCCTCCGGTCCAGGAGGGGGTGGAGCACGTGGTGCCCCACCACCTTCCGGTACCGCTCGTCCTCGGGATGGACGGCGATGGCCGTGTCGCCCAGCATGGTCTCGGGCCTGGTGGTGGAGACCACGATCTCGCCGCCGTCCTCCAGCGGGTAGGCGAAGTCCCACAGTTTCCCGTCGTGGTCCCGGTGGACCACCTCCAGGTCCGAGAGGGCCGTGTGGCAGCGGGGGCACCAGTTGATCAGCCGGCGGTCCCGGTAGATGAGGCCCTCCCGGTGCAGGGTGACGAAGGCCCGGCGCACGGCGCGGGAGAGCCCCTCGTCCAGGGTGAAGCGCTCGCGGGTCCAGTCGCAGGAGGAGCCCAGGGCCTTGGCCTGGCGGGAGATGTTGTCCTTGTGCTCCTCCTTCCAGGCCCACATGCGCTCCAGGAACCTCTCGCGCCCCAGCTGGTGGCGGTCCAGGCCCTCGGAGGCCAGCTGGCGTTCCACCATCACCTGGGTGGCGATGCCGGCGTGGTCGGTGCCGGGCAGCCACAGGGCGTTGTACCCCTGCATGCGGCGCCAGCGGATCACCAGGTCCTGCAGGGTGAACTGGAGGGCGTGGCCGATGTGGAGGATCCCCGTCACGTTGGGCGGGGGGATCACGATGCAGAAGGGGGGCCTGTCCGAGGGCACCTCGGGCGTGAAGGCCCCGGAGGATTCCCACCTCTCGTACCAGCGCCCCTCGAAGGAGGAGGGATCGAAGCGTGTCGGCAGCATGTCGGAACTCATGTGCAGATTCTCCTGCCCCGTGTGGGGGGTGCCAAGGATAGCGTCCTGCAGGGAACTTCACAATGGCGGGCAGGGTGGAATACGACGCCCGCCCGCCCTTTCGTGAAACGTGAAAGGTGAAACGTGAAACGAAAGAGGGTGAGGGGAGGTGCGACACCCCCCGCCTGCCCGTGGCGCTGACCGTGCCGGTGACCGTGATCGTGTCCCTGACCCTGTCCGTGACCGTGTCCGTGACGGTGTGGTGCGCGGGGCGCGGCGGTGCCGCCCGTCGATTCCGTCTGTGGGTGCGCCGCCCGCCCACCAGCCCGTGCCACGAGTGCCACATTCGCGTTCGCCGAGGGGAGGTCGAGGGGGGAGCGCCGCTCGAAAGTCGCGGCCTTGTGATTGCGGCGAGTGGAGGCGAGGTGACTCGCCGGGAGGACGTGGCCCGGGTTCTGCGGGGGCACGATGCCGGCCTGGAGGCCGGCGCTCCCTGTTGCCGCGTACTCTCTTCGGGTGTCCGGTTGTGTTCCCGGTTGGGAGGTTTCGTGTGCACCGGGGCGCCCGGAAGCCAGGCCTCCCATGACAGAACGACCCGGAGGTGGCCGCCGACCACCGCCGCCGACCACCGCCGCCGCCACCCGACCCCGACACTGTCCCCGTCCGTGACCATACCCGCCGGGATACACTCGTTGTCTTCGCTCGCCCCCTCGCTTCCACGCTCCCGGTACACTGGTGTTGAGGCCGTATGAAGACCCTCCATCCCCCGCGATTCCCCACGGTGTGGCGGCTTGCGCTGCTGCTGGCGGCCCTGGTGCTCGTGGACCCGGGCCTGGTGGGGCTCCGCCGATGATGCGCGGGCAAGAGGAAAGGCCCGCGCCTCGCGGCGGGGCCTTCGGATTCCTGGTGGCGTTGAGGTCGGGCTACTGGACGCTCTCGCCCTCCGCCTCGGCTTCCAGCTCCCGGATGCGCTCCCGGACCACGATCTCGGCCATGTCCGGGATGACCTCCCAGGCGATCCGCTCCAGGCGCTCCGAGGCGAGCTCGAGAACCTTCCGTGCGATGCGCTCCACGTCCTCGTCCGAAAGGGCTCCCGCGGCGGCGGCCGGTGCGGCAGTGACCACGGTGGGAGCCTCGTCCATGGACGGGGCGGGAGCCTCCTCCTCCGGTGTCTCCACGGGCTCGGGCTCCTCGATGGGCTCCTCCGCGAACGCAGGGGCGGGAGCCTCGGACACGATGGGACCGGTGTCCGCGTCGGTGAGCTCCGGCGCCTCCTCCGTGGTGTCCTCCTCCACGGCGGGTTCCGCGGCGGCTTCCTCCGGCTCATCGAAGGGGGACGGTTCTTCGGTGGCCTCGAAGCCTCCATCCACCGGTGTTCCGAAGGGGCTCCCAGGCGTGGACGGCCCGGGGGTGGAGGCGGGAATCTCCTCGCCGGGGGACCTGTCGGACGCCTCCTCGAGCTCCACGGGTTCCAGGTCGAACTCCATTCCCTCCTCGGGAGGTTCCGGCTCCAGTGTCTCCTGCGCTTCCCCCGCTGCCCGCATCCGGTCGAACCCGGAGGTCGTGAAGTCGAGCTCTTCCGGTGGTTCCTCAGCGGTGGCCTCTCCGGGGTCCTGTTCGGGCGTCCCGGACACGGGTGGCGGCGCCAGCTGGGTCCCGAATTCCGGTGCATGCGCCGGCCCGGCAGCCGGAGGCGCCGTCACGGGTGGCGGGGCCACCGCGCCCTCGTAGGTCTCGGGGGCCGCTTCCCCGTCCTCCGCACCGGTGCCGGCGGTCCCCTGGAGGAGTGCCTCCACGGTCTCCACGAGCTTTCTGGCCTCGAAGGGCTTGGTGATGATCTCGTCGCACCCGGCCGCGAGGGCCCGGTCCCGGTCGAAGGGTTCGAAGGTGCCCGTGAGCAGGATCACCGGGATGTGCAGCGTCTCGGGATCGGACTTGATGGCCTGGCAGACGTTGTACCCGTCGGTTCCCGGCATGATCACATCGCTGATGACAATGTCCGGCCTGACGGACGGGAGCTTCTCCAGGAGCTCGTCACCGCTGGACACGGTCACCACCGTGTGATCGGTGTCCGCAAAGGTGAGTTCGACCACCTTCTGGATGGTCAGGCTGTCATCGGCCAGGAGAATCGTGCCGCTCATGGTCCCTCTCCGTTTCGCGATGGATGCTGCCTCCACCAGTTGTGTACCACGCAGCCTCGGAACCTGTCAATGAAACGGGAGCTCCTCAGCGTCCTCCACAGGAGGAGGCGACGGGGGTCCAGGCGGGCCAGGCGGGCCGCCTCCCGGAGCCCGGCCACCACGGGATCCAGGTCCACCAGGGCCACCAGGCCCTCCCGTTGCGCCTCGTGGGGGCCGAGGAACGCCCCCTCCAGGAGGATGCGGGTGGCCCCGTGCCGACCGGCAAGCCGGGGGAGGCGGGCCGTTCCGGACCACCCCGTGACCAGGCCCCGGCGGACTCCGGGGTGGGCGAAGGCGGCCCGGGGCCCGGCGACGACGGCGTCGCAGGCCAGGGCGAGGTCGAGACCGCCTCCGGTGCAGGCGCCGCCCACGGCGGCCACCACCGGTGCGGGGTGCCGCTCCAGCGCCCGGAGGGTCCGCCGGCCCTCCTCGGCGTAGGGGCCCGCCGTGTCCCGGGTCAGCGCGGCGATCTCGCGCAGGTCCGCACCGGCCAGGAAGATCCGGGGATGGCGGGACTCCAGGACCAGCGGCACGGGTTCCTCTTCAAGCGCTCCCAGGGCCTGCCTCAGGCCCGCCATCACGCCCGTGGAGAGCAGGGTGGAGGGGAGGATCAGCCGGACCACGCCGTCCGGGCCGGGGATCCTCTCCGGAGGGGCGGGCCTCACGGGTCTCCGGCCGCCCGGCGCCTCTCGAGCTCCTCACGCAGGAAGGCCACCACGTCACGGGTGTCCGTGCCGGGCAGGAAGACGCGGGCGACCCCGGCCTCCCGGAGAAAGGGAATGTCCTCCTCGGGAATGATGCCGCCCCCGAAGACCAGGATGTCGCCGGCACCGGCCTCACGAAGCCTCTCGATCACCGCCGGGAAGAGCCGCCGGTGGGCCCCCGACAGGATCGAGAGCCCCACGGCGTCCACGTCCTCCTGGACCGCGGCGGTGGCGATCTGCTCCGGCGTCTGGCGGAGGCCCGTGTAGATGACCTCGAAGCCGGCGTCCCTGAGGGCGCGGGCGATCACCTTGGCCCCCCGGTCATGGCCGTCCAGGCCGGGCTTGGCGATGAGCACGCGGAAGGGTCGTCCGGACATGGGCGCCTCCCGGGCGGTCACGGGGCCCCTCCTGAGGTTCCCAGCGCACCGCGCTCCTCCAGGTACCGTGCGACGAGCTCGTATCCCGCCCGCTCGGCCTCTCCGAAGCGGGCCCTCCGGGTGGAGTCGATGTCCAGAACCCCGACGGGTTCCCCATCCGTGCCGAAGAGCGGAACCACGAGCTCCGACCGGGTCCTCGAATCGCAGGGGATGTGCCCGGGGAACTCGTTCACGTCGGGCACCACGAGGCTCTGTCCCCGGTCCATTGCGGCCCAGCAGACCCCCTTGTGGGCCGGGAGGACCAGGCAGGCCACGGGGCCCTGGTAGGCGTCCACGATGAGCTCGTCGCCTCGCCTCATGTAGAAGCCGGTCCAGGAGACCGACGGCACCTTGTGGTGGAGCAGGGCGACGGCGGTGGCCCGGATGGCGAGAGGGTCCCGGACCTCCCGGGTGAGCTGGTCGAGCTGATCGCGGAGCCGCGCAAGACGTGCGAGCACCACCTCCATGGCGGGATGGGGATCGTCTGCGGCGACCTGGGTCACATCTCCTCCGGAACCGGTATCCCGAGCAGCTCCTCCAGGACCACGTGCATCTCCCTCACGAAGAGGGTGAACACCGCCCGCCGGAGCCGCCGGAGCGTTGCGTCCTCCTCGCGGAGGACCGGATGGACATGATAGAGCTTGTGGAAGAGCTGGGCCAGGCCGTGGGCGTGCTGGGCCAGCAGGGAGAACTCCAGGGAGGCCACCGCCTGGGCCGTCACCTCCCGCCTGCGGGCGCAGGCCAGGACGAGCTCCCACAGGTCGTCCGGCACCTCCGTCTCCCGCAGGTGGGCCGCCTCGTCGCCCTCCACCATGCCCTCGCCCAGGCGCTCCGCCAGCCGTGCAAAGATCTTCGCGGCCCTCACGGCCGAGTACTGGAGGTACGGTCCCGTGTCGCCCTCGAAGGCCAGGGCCTCGTCGAAGTCGAAGGCCAGCACGCGGTTCCTCGACTGCTTCGCCATGAGGTACCGCAGGGCGCCCACGGCGATGGCCCGGGCCCGGGACGCCGTCTCGGCGCCGTCCATGCCCTCGCCGCTGCGCTCCCTGACGGCGGCCTCGGCCTGGGCCGTGAGCACGTCCAGGAACTCGTCGGCCTTCACGCCGATGCCGCGGCGGCCCGACATCTCCACGTAGCTCTTCGACATGGCCTCCTCGTCCAGGCCGAAGCTCTCTCCCGTCCGTTCCTCGATGAGGCGGACGGCCGCCGGGGTGAGGGCCACCATCTCGTAGGCGAAGTGGACGGAGGCATCCGCGGCCTCCGGGTGCCCCAGGACGCGGACCGCCTCGCGGACCACCTTCTGCGGATAGGACTGGCGGACGTCGATGACGTTGTAGACGCGGCCGGCACCCCCGAAGCTGTGGCCGGGGATGTGGCGGCTGGGGTCCGAGCTGGTCCGGGCCAAGAGCTGCCCGGACGCTCCGTAGGTCACGGGCGCCGCAGGGCCCTCCCGGTCCCAGTGGGCGTAGGGAGTGTAGCCGAAGTCGTGGAGCGTGCCGTCCTCGTCGGTGAGGAGCCCCAGCTTCCAGAGCTGGTAGGCGATGTCCTTGCCCGTGTAGGTGACGGTCCCGTTGGAACGCACCAGGATCTTGTCCGGGTCGTCCATCTCGGCGAACTCGGGGCTGTCCGCCAGGGACATCACCCAACACCCGGCGTTCTTCCCGGACTCCTCGAGCCGGATGGCCCCGGCCTCCCTGAGGAGCTCGAAGGCCCGCTGCCAGAACCCCAGCTGGAGGATGTCGGACTCGTGGGGGAGCACGTCGTAGGCCACGCTCAGGCGGGCCATGGTGGCCAGGTGGCACCGCAGGTTGGCGTCGGCCACGGCGGCGGCCAGGCGGGCCACGGCCCGGCGGGCGAAGGGCTCGCCCGAGACGATGGCCCGCTCCAGGGTGAAGACGGCCTCCTCCAGGTCCAGCTCCCCGTGACCCGCCTCCACGGCGTGGAGGACCTCCGCGCGGTGGGCGGCGAAGCCGGGATCCTCCTCGTAGCGCGCGGTCACCCTCGGGTAGAGGTCCCAGCACAGGTCGTCGAAGTCGGTCGTGGATGCAGTGGGAACGCCCTCCCGTGGCAGGCGGGAGACGAAGGTTCCGATGAGCTCGTCGCGTCGTCCCGGCTCCACGCCGAGGGCGGCCGCCAGCTCGGTCTCCGGCAGGTGGAGCACACCCACCACCACGTCGGCGACCTGGACGCCAGTGTCGTCGATGTAGTTCTGCACCTCCACGTGGTGCCCCAGGTGCGTGAGACACCGCACGAGGGTGTCGCCCAGCACGGCGTTCCTCAGATGGCCGATGTGCGCGGCCTTGTTGGGATTGATGTTGGTGTGCTCCACGACGACCCTGGAGCCCGAGGCCTCCAGCGGTCCGGACGGTCCCGAAAGCAGGCGGACGAGGAACGGCCCCCGGTGCAGGTACAGGTTCAGGAACCCGGGCCCGGCGATCTCCACCCGCTCCACCTCCTCCGGCCACCGGGCCGCCTCCACCACGGCCTCCGCGATCTGGCGGGGCGCCTTCCGGAGGGTCCGGGCCAGCGGCAGGGCGCCGGGCCAGGCCAGGTCCCCGAGGTCGCGCCGGGGCGGGACCTCCAGCGAGACCTCCTCTCCGGTGTGGCCGAAGGCCTCCTCCAGGGCTGCGGTGATGGCCGCGACCGCGGCCTCCCGGACGGCTGACAGGGGCATGTGTCCTCCAACGGGCCGGTGCCGGGCTGGCCCGGTGCCGGCGCCGCATGATACAGGAGTGGGGAGTGAGGAGTGAAGGGGAGCAGGGGTGAAGGGGAGCAGGGGAGCGGGGGAGCGGGGGAGCAGGGGAGCGAGGGGGAGGTGGGGTGTCCGCTCGCCCGTGCGCGTGACGGTGACGCTGGCCCCGGCCCCGGTCCTGCCGCCACCCCCACCCCTGATCTGGGCGGTGTTCCTGCGTTCAGCCGGCCACCGTCTCGAGGAACTCCGCCAGCGCGGCGCCCACGGCCGGGAAACGCCGCGCCTCGGCGGCGGCCGCCGCCGCGGTGCCCATGTTCACGGCCGTGGCCGGATCGGCGAGGATCTCCCGGCACGCTGCGGCCATGGCGTCGGCATCGGGGTCGGTGATCCGGCCCGTGACCCCGTCCTCCACGAGGTCGCCGACGCCGGGAGCCCGCACCGCCACCACCGGGCGCCCGCATCCCTGGGCCTCCGAGATGGCCCGGTGCCCGTGGTCGGACCCCACGGCGGGATAGAGCACCACGTCCATGGCCTCGTAGAGGCCGGGGAGCTCCCGCTCGAGGTAGCCCAGCCAGTGGACCCTCTCCGTCAGGCGAAGACGGTTGGCGAGGGCCTCCAGGGCCGGGCGCGACTCGCCGTGGCCGATGAGGATGACCCGGGTCTCGCCGCCCAGGGCGGCGGCGGTCTGGAGGGCCAGCTCGAAGCCGCGGCCCCGGGCCATCTTGCCCACCATGCCCACCACGGGGATGTCGGCCGGGATCCCCAGCTCGTGCCTCCACGCCCCACCCTCACCGGCGGGACGGAAGCGCTCCTCCAGGGGGACGGGGAGGGAGGCCACCGGGCGCTCCGCCGGGAGAAGCCTCCGGGCCTGTGGGACCATCCCCGAGTTGGCGGTCAGCGCGGCCGCCAGGCGTGCGTCCAGCAGCCGGTGGAGGGGATCGCGGCGGAGATGGCCCGGGTTCCTGAAGTTCCGGACCAGCGGCGTGACGCGGTGGATCCTGGCGGTGATGGCGAGGAAGTGGTCGTGGGGCAGGTGCGAGACCACCACGGTGGACGCGGCCGCGGCCTCGCGCAGGGCGTCCATGTTGGCCCGGAGGTCCGCCACGCTGCGCTCCTTCCGGAGCACCGGCGCGGCCCAGTGGAACCCGGAGAGGCGGCGCTCCAGGTTGTTGCCACCCACGAACAGGAAGCTGGCCTCGATCCCCGCGGCGTGGAGCGCCCGGCAGTGGTGCTCGGCCACGGCGGCGGCGCCGGTGTACCTGTTGGCGGCTGCGACGAGGGTCACGTGCATCGTGCCGAGTATACCCGCCGGGCCGGTGCGCCCGGTCACACGGACCGCTGGCCAACGGCGTCCGGAAAATCTATCCTGTTGCACAAGGGGATACATGAACGCTCCCGACTGGTGGGAGCCTGCAACTGGAGGTTCGCGATGCGGTTGTCGAGGAGTGGTGTCGTGATGGTGATCCTGGCGCTGGCGGGGAACGCCGTGGCTGCGGACATCGTGGTCCCCGTCTTCGCCTACGACGTGCCGGGTCATTCAAAGAACCTGTGGACCACCGAGCTGTACCTCTCCAACCCCACGGGGGAGGAGATCCTCGTGAGCCCGCCGGTGGTCCTGGAGGGGATCCTGGAGATCCCCGAGCCCTGCTACCCGCCCGTGCGCCCCAAGGTGGTTCCACCCCACGCCAGCGTCGTCTGGACGGCGGACGAGATCGCCATCGAGCTCGGCTGTGCCACGAAGATCCTCGGCGCGCTGCTGCTTGCAGCCGACGGTCCCGTGGTGGTGGACAGCCGGATGGTCAACGTCTCCGGGACGTACGAGGTGGGCGAGCTGCCCGACCTGGAGATCCCGGAGGTGGTCCTCTCGGGCTTCAGCCAGCAGATGCCGGGCACCCCGGTGCCCGATCTGCCGGAGGCGGGAACGGAGCTGATGCTGCCCAGCCTCTACTGGCATCCCAACCCGTGCGGATCCGTGGCCTTCGACACCAACGTGGGCCTGGTGAACCCCTCGGAGGTTCCCATGCGGGTCACCTTCGATCTCCCGGAGGGGCTCCGCGAGGCCGGCATGCGGATCGGCGGCACGCTCGTGCCGTTGCCGTACACCATGACCCTGCCGCCGCGGAGCTGGCAGCAGCTCCACGTGGCGCCGCCCCCCGGCGACCTGACCGTCTGCCTCGAGCCACAGCGTTTCGATCTCCACCTGGTGGCCGATGGACCGCTGGCGGCGTACGCCTCGGTGGTGGACCGGTCCACCCAGGATCCCCGGACAGTGTTCCCGGTACCGTTGCAGCCATAGGAATCGCGGCGTTCCGGACACCGGCATCGCATCGGGAGTGGGGGAACTCATGGGCCTCTTCCCGTGTGGCGTTCCCTCCGGCGGCCCGTGCCGCCGCGGGAAGGACGAGAAGACATGCCACCAGGCCGTCGAGGGCCGCGACAGGCCTGTTCACCACCACACACCTCCCGGGGGGATCACGCGCAACGGTGGTCTCCATTCCCGGATCAGTGGACCTTGCCGCCCTCCGGCGTGCCCTCCTCCTCGTAGCCATGGGTCATCACGAAGAACCACGCGGCGAACGGCTCGGTGTCCCCGGCGGAGACCAGCTCGAACACGTGCTCGTCCTCGCGCTGGGAGGGAACAGCCTGCACGTAGGCCACCTGCTTGTGCTCGATGAACAGCTCGCCGATGGGGCGCTTGCCGTGGATGAGCTGGACCACCAGCGTGTCCTCGGATTCGGGGCCCAGGTACCAGTGGAGGGCGTCGGTGTCGTAGAGGACCGCCTCCGGGGTCCCCGCCCTGAGGATGCAGTTGGGGTGGAGCACCACCCAGCTCCAGAAGGTCTCGAACGGAAGTGTGAAGGGCGGTTCCATGGTCGTGGGTCCTCCGCGGATGCAGCGTGCCTCTGGAGGCCTCAGCATACCGCAGCCCGGGGGCAGGGGGGAGGCCCGGCCGTTCCCGGGTCGTTGCATCGTTTCCAACGTACGTGGGCAGGAGATGATGTGATGGCATCGACGCCTGCCCTGCCCCGGATTCGGAGGTCCGTCCATGCCGTGGAGGCCGATATCCCGGAGCGCGGGCTTCAGTCCGCAGGGGCCATCATCCGTCCCCATCCCATCCTCCTGCGGCTCGGGGGAATGCGGGCTTGCTCCCGCGCTCCGGGGGTTCCGATCCGTAGGTGGCGGACACCGCGACAACCTGGTTCTTCCGGTGACGGGAGGGGCGGTCCCTACGTGACCAGGAAGGTGGTGGTGCCGACCCCGGTGTTGCCCGTGGCGGGGTCGAAGACGGAGACCGTCACCACGTAGGTGCCGCGCTCGTGGACCTCCAGGTCCGCCGCGAAGTGGCTCGCCGTGCCGGTCCAGGTCATGGGGAGCTCCGTGAAGGGCTCGCCGTTCCGGGTCACCGAGGCCCGGATCTCGTAGGTGGAGGCATCCCAGAGGTCGCCGGGGACCAGGGGGCACCCGCACATCATGGTGACGTTGGCCTCGATGTGGATGGGCACCGTGTTGCCCGTGGAACGGCGGAGTGGAAGCTTCACGTGGGTCGGGGGGGACAGGACCTGCACGGCGAACCCGGGCATCTCCAGGAGCCAGGCATCTCCCGCGGTGATGTCCCTGCCGGGGAGGACCCACTGGGTGGACGAGACCGTGTTGGCCGAGGCCCGGTTGGCCAGGGGGCCGGTGGCCGTCACCTGCAGCCGCCGGGGGCGGTCCAGGTCCAGCACCGCCGTGAACGCCGCGGTGCCCTCCGTGGAGAGCACCCGGTTCCGGGGGTGCTGCTGCTTCATGATGCGCTCCGTGTCGCCGGTCTTGCCGGCGGTGACGCCGAAGGCGAGGAGCTCGCCCGTGTCGGCGTCACGGATGGTCACCAGGGCGCCGCCCATGGAGGTTCCGATGAACTTGGCGCCCCGGGCCAGCACCTTCACGGTGATGGTCGTGGGCGTGGCGGCGGCCACCGTGGCGAGGCCCGCCACGAGGATCGCGAGAATGGCGAAACGTGCTCCGGTCGGTATCCCTTTCATGCGCTCGGCTCCCTTCCAGGCCGGGACAACAGCGTGCCGGGGGGAATTCATTCCTGCCCCGGATCATGCATGATGCTCCGGCTGTGCGGCGCGATCCACCATTTCCGGCGGCGCTGTCCCGGCCCGATCGCCCGCCGTGCGAGAGCGCCACCGGCAACGGCGCCCCGCAGCGCTCGCTCCGAACCCTCGGGAATGATCCGGGCTAGCGGCCCTCCCCGGTCATCCTCAGGATCTCCCGGAGCATCACCACGGCGCGCTCCATGTCGGCCACGGCGATGTGCTCGTCGGTGGAGTGCTCGTTCCGGGCCCCGATCCCCACCACGGCCATCTCGATGCCGCGGTTGTTGTAGATGGAGGCGTCGGTGAAACCGGTGATGAAGGTGGTGGTGGCCTGGATCCCGGCGGCGGCCAGCGCCTCCAGGGCGATCCGGACGGTCTTCGAGTCCTCCGGGATGTCCACGGCCCGGCAGAGGTTGTTCACCGTGATCTCCACCCGGGCCCCGAACCCCTCCACCTCGTGGCGGATGGTGTCCACCATGGTGTCGGCGAGCTCCTGGGCCTTCTCGTGGTCCAGGGAGCGGCACTCGGCCAGGAAGGTGCAGCGGTCGGGAACCCCGTTGCGGATGATCCCGCCCTCGATGACGCCCACGTTGGCCGTGGTCTGGTGGTCGATGCGGCCGAGCGGGAGGGTGGCGATGGCCCGGGCCGCCGCCTGGATGGCATTGATGCCCTTCTCGGGCTCCATGCCCGCATGGGCCGAGCGCCCCGTCACCGTCACGTCGATGGCGAAGTAGCTGGGGCCGCCGATCACCACCGTGTCCAGGGTGTCGTTGTCCAGCAGGAAGCCCCGTTTCGCGGAGACGAGGGAGAGGTCCATGTTCTTGACGCCGTGCAGCCCGGTCTCCTCCTCCCGGCTGATGGCGATCTCCACAGGGGGGCGGAGCTCGGCGGTCCGCAGGGCCTCCAGCATCTCGGCGATGCCCGCCTTGTCGTCGGCCCCGAGGATGGTGTCACCCGCGGACCGGATGATGCCGTCCTCGAGGACCGGCTCGATGCCCACGCCCGGCTGGACCGTGTCGGCGTGGCAGGAGAGCAGGATGGGCTCCTCCACCGTGCTGTTCAGGGCGGGAAGCTTCGCGATCAGGTTGCCGTAGTCGTCGAGCACCGTGGTGGCGCCGATCTTCTCCAGCTCCCCCTTCAGGTACCCGATGAAGCGCTCCTCGTTCCCCGACTCGCTGTCGATCCGGACCATCTCCATGAACTGCTGGACCATGCGTTCCGACATCTGGACCTCCACGCACGACGGGTGCCGTGCAGGAGCACACTACCACCGACCGGGGTCGCCGGGGGAGGGCCAGGAGACCGGCTCCGGTACCACTGGTTCCACGGGGGGCCGTCGAAACGCAAGGATCCGGGAACCGATGGATGGACGAACGACCTGCTGGAGCAGGAGAGGGATGGTGTGCCCCACCTTCGCCTCACCTCGACGCCAGGTCCGGAGCTTCCTCACCAGTGAGCCTGTTGCAAGAGTCCCCGCAGTGAGCCTGTTGCAAGAGTCCCCGCCCGCCAGAGGGCCCTTGGCCGTGACGGCCTCTCCCCCTCGCCCCCGCGCCCGTTCTCCTCTGCTCCTGTCATCCCGAGCGAAGCGGCACAGTGGGCCGTGGCCGGCAGAAGACTGGCACGGTGGAGGAGGCTGGGATGAGAAGCCTGGTGAGAGGATCTGGAGGAGATACTCAGGGGAACAAAACGCACCAGACTGAGCCGCCAGGGCTCCGATGGCTGGTCATCGGCGCACGACCGCCTCGGCAATCTGAGGTTGCCAGTCGTCCGTGTCGGGATGCTTTCCTTCGCCCTGGGAAGCACCGATGCTTGGAGCCGGTGGTCTTGTCGTGTACGCTACACCGACAATGTGCACCCCTGGATTGTCGTGCTGTCCAGACCGGGATCACCCGAGGGGATTCCGGGAGGAGGCACCGTGAGCACCGGGCGCCGGGCCCGAGACCCCGGAGCATGAGGAGGTTCCATGTCACGAGATGATCCACGCACCTGGCAGGCGAAACTGGCAGCCTGGCTCCACGATCCGGTGGAGAAGGCGCTGATCCTGATGCGCGCCGACCACGAGGAGGACAGCTCCATCTCGAGGCTGAAGGAGCTGCTCTCCGTGGACAGAATATCCGAAGAGCTGGAGGCCATTGCCCGCCTGGCCGACCACTGGGCCTCGGCGGCGGACCGGCCCACCCTGCCGAAGCCGGGCGAGATGACGCCGGAGCAGCGCCAGGACGGCAGGGTTCTTTTCTGGGGCCGCCAGGGCGCGGTGCTCAAGCATCCGCTGGACGGTGAGGAGTATCTCCTTCCCGATCTCTACGTGGACACGGCGTCGACCATCGAGAAGGCGAGTTTTGCCGCTCTCCTGAAGCTGGTCGACGAAACATCCGATGCACGGACTCTGTTTCTCCGCTTCTGGCGGCGTGGCCCGGAGTCCGAGCCGCCCGGTCTCGGCCTCGGGCACCTGTGGCGGCTCCTTCCCGCGGACACGCGGATCCCGGACCATTCCATCTGGGAGCACCTCTCCCTGGCCTCGGCGTTCGCGGGGGCGATGGCGGGCGACCCCGATGGCAACCCCGCGCTGCTGGCCGTCTCGCTGGGACCGGTGCAGTCGTTCATCGCCCAGGCGCGTTCCACCTCGGACCTGTGGGCGGGTTCCCACCTCCTGGCCACACTGTCCTGGCAGGCCATGAAGGTCGTCTGCGAGCGGTTCGGCCCGGACGCCGTGCTGTTCCCGAGCCTCTGGGGCGTTCCCGTGGTGGACACCTGGCTGGAAGAGAATGGAGTCGGGTTCCCGGACGCAGGCGGCGCCGGGGAGCGCGGACTTCAGTCCGCATCGAGACGCCTGACGGCTCCGGAATGGAAGCGGCGGGCCTCCGACGCCAACCCGCTGTTCGTGGCGGCGCTCCCCAACCGCTTCGTGGCGCTGGTTCCCGCGTCGGAAGCAGAGGACGTGGCCTGCGAGGTGGAGGAGACGGTGCGCTCGTGGGTCCAGGAACAGGCGGGGGAGATGCTCGCCCGTCTCCTGGATGCGGCGGACGAGAACCCCGAGGCAGCCTGCGACGCCCGGGAGCAGATCGTACGGCAGCTCGAGGGCTTCCCCGAGGTCCACTGGGCCGTGGTGCCGTTCGCCCCGCTGGTCACGTGGGACGAGTCGGCGGCACGCAAGGGGAAGAAGACCAACATCACCTCGGTGGACGGCCTCGAGGCGGCGCTGCGGACCTTCTACCCGGAGAACGGCAGGCCCGGCTTCCTGAGCTCGGATCAGTGGAAACTGCTCGAGGAGTCCATCGAGAGCCGTGGCCTCGTCTACGTTCCGAACCCCGGCGTGCTCTACCCGGCGCTCTACGACCTGCTCGACCGGGTGGCGGCCGCGGCGAAGACGGCGCGGCCGTTCGGCCAGGTCCGGGAGGAGGGGTACCGGTGCTCCCTCTGCGGGGAGCGGGAGTGGCTGCGGGGGCCCGGGGACGAGGCCCACGGGGGAGAACCCGCCGGTCAGCGCGGCGAGACGCTCTGGACGAAGCTCGCCGCGAAGCGGCCGGCGTGGTCCCGGAAGGGTGAGCACCTGTGCGCGCTCTGCTCCCTCAAGCGGGTCTGGCCCGACCTCTTCGCGAAGTGGGCGGGACGGCACGTTCCGGAACTGGAGAAGGAGAAACTGTCGCGCTACGTGGTGTCCACCCACACCATGGCGCTGGCGCGGGATCTCCTTGAGTTCACCCGAGGAGGCGGGGATGCCGGCGCTCTCGGAGCGATGCGAGAGGAAATCAGCCGGCTGGCCGGGCGGGATCGGGCGGCCCTTCCGCGGAGGGTCCATGATGCGTTGCGAGGAGTGCCGGATGGGGATCTGGTGGCGAAGATCCCCGTGGCGCTCGACGCCGTCCGGGAAGTGGACGACGAGGAGGAGCGCTCCGGACTGGAGAGGAAGATCGAGACCCTCCTCGGCCACCGTCCCGAGGCCTACTACGCCATGATCCTGTTCGACGGCGACCGGATGGGGGCGTGGGTGTCCGGCACCGATCCGAAGCTCCAGCTTCCCATGGAGGAGGCGTTCCATCCCAACGTGGCGAAAGCACTCGGGGAGATGGCGAAGGGTGAGGGAAGAATCGAGAAGTACCTCGGGATGCTCCGCCCACCGTCACCCGGTCGCCACCAGGCGATCTCCCAGGCGCTCAACGGGTTCGCCCTCCATGCGGCGCCGTGGGTGGTGGAGGAGCTGTTCGCCGGCAAGATCCTCTACGCGGGCGGCGACGACGTGCTGGCCATGGTGCCGGTGGACGACGTGCTCCCGTGTCTCCTGACATTGCGGTGCGCGTACAGTGGCACCCTCCCGCAGGGCGAGCACGCGGTGTGGGAGCTCTTCGGCAACCTCAAGAAACAGATGGAGCGGATCCGGAAAGGCCACGTCCTGCTCGGCGGGAAGAACGGCCGGCTGCTCCGGATGATGGGGCGTCTCGCCACGGCCTCGGCCGGGGTGGTCATCGCGCACCACCAGACGCCGCTCCAGGCGGTGCTGCGCGAGCTCCGGTCCGCCGAGAAGCGGGCCAAGACCGAGGGCGGCCGGAACGCCTTCTCCATCGCCCTGATGAAGCGGGCCGGGGGCACCACCCGCTTCACCGCGGGGTTCGGGTTCGGCGGTCCCGGTTGGGAACCGTCGGAAACGGCTCCAACGTCCCTCGACGCCCTGTTCGCGCTCCGGGACACCCTGGCCACCGAGGGTGTCTCCCGCCGCGCCGCGTACAACATCCTCGCCTGGCTGCCCGATCTCCCCGAGCGCCCCACCAGAGCCTCCGAGGGAGCGCGGACTTCAGTCCGGCCGGAGGCCGGTGGGGATGGTGTCCACGGAGCGCGGACTTCAGTCCGCATGGAGTCCCTGGAATACCAGCAGCTCCTCGAGAAGAGCATCGCTCATCAGCTCAGACGGCAGGGTGTCGGCTGGAAGCTCGGGGGCGATCCCTGGGCCCGGACGCTCGCCGCCATGCTGGTGGAGACGGCGGCGGCGGAGAGCGACCGGAGAGGGGAGGATTGCTCCTGGACCGGCCACCTGGCGGGCCTGTTCACCGTGGCGGAGTTCCTGGCCCGGGAGGGCCGGGCGGTGCCGCCCGATCGGTGGCAGCAGCCCGAGAAGGAAACCGAGGACGGGGAAGGAGGTGCCGCATGACCGTCTGGAGAGCGATCCGCCCGCTGGACGTGCTCTACCTTCGGGGCAACCGGCTGTTCGGCGCGGCGGCGG
>JAMOWA010000028.1 GCA_027061805.1 Thermoanaerobaculia bacterium
GGCGTCGGCGTCACCGTCGGCGTCGGCGTGATCGTCGGCGTCGGCGTGATCGTCGGCGTCGGCGTCACCGTCGGCGTCGGCGTGATCGTCGGCGTCGGCGTCACCGTCGGCGTCGGCGTGGCCGTCGGTGTCACCGTCGGCGTCGGCGTCGCCGTGGGTTCGGCCACCGAGAGGGTCTCGGTCACCGTGCATTCCGTGCCATCCGGGAAGCGGAACCTGAGCTCGAGGGCGTAATCGCCGTAGAGCGGCTTCGGGACACTGTCGAAGTCAGCGTCCCAGAGGCCCCCCGTGGTTGCGGAGTGGAACCAGCGGGTCCTGGAAGTCTCGGTGGGCGGGGTGGCTCCACTGCTCGAATCGAAGTTGGCGTACCGGTCGCCGTCCAGTTCGAACCAGTCCACGTACTGGCCGGAGGCGTTCTTGGGCCAGTCGAACGAGGTCCAGAAGAGGTAGGCGTCGGCGTCCGTATCGTTCGAGACCGTGGCCTGGATGTTGTCGTCGTTGACGAACAGGGAGTCGATGTGGATGTCCGAGCACTCGTAGTCCCTGTCGGCGGGGTACAGGTACTCCTTCGGAATCGCCTCGGTCACGCCATCGGGCCGGAGCCAGTACAGCCGTGCAACCGCGTCTCCTCCCCTCTCATAGAACTCGTACCGGATGTCGTGGAGCGTGCAGGCGCCCAGATCGATCTCGTCGGACCAGTACCACGTCCTCCCCTGATCCCGCCAGGCATCGATGAGGCTTGCTCCGTCGAGCCACAACCTGGAGCCGTCATCTGTCTGGAAGCCGAACCGGTAGATGCCGCTCATGGGCGCCATGACCTGTCCGGTCCACCGGACCGAGAAATAGTTTTTCCAGATCCCGGGGGCAGGCGCGCCGCGGCCCCAGTCGAAGTCGACCGTTGGGTCGATCCGCTGGACCCTGAACCTTGCGAGGTTCCGCCCCACGGAGTATTCGCCCAGCAACCCCGTCCCGTCGGTGGCGCACGGTGTGGGCGTGGGCGTGGGCGTGGGCGTGGGCGTCCAGGTGGGCAGAGGCACCGGCGGCACGCAGTCCCGCCAGCGGCGTTCCTCGGTCATGTCCACGTAGACCAGCCAGTCCGTGGTGTCGTCACCGTCCATGTCCTTGGTTCCCGTGCCCAGCCAGGCGTCGGGAACGTGGCCGTTCATGTTGTAGTCCCCGAAGTCGGCATCGGGCGTGCCGTCGTGGTCGTAGTCGGGGGGCGTCGTGTCCTGGGCAACCACCTTGGGGCTCGTGGGGTCCTTGGAGAGCTTGAGGTAGGCCCGGCGCTGCCACTGGCGCGTCCCGCCCGATGCCAGGGGCTCCGTCCAGGTCCCGGCACACTGCTCCGGTGGCCCCGTGCACCGCTGGAAGGAGGTGATGTACCGGCCCGCCGGGAAGAAATAACGGTTGCTGTCCTGGCCGAAGTAGATGGGCAGCGTGTCCACCGCCAGCCCCGCCAGCGTCGAGGCGTTGAGCAGGGGGTTGGTCACGGAGTTGTACGGTTGGGTCGGGTCCTTCAGCGGCCCGTACCGCCCGGGAGGCGGCACGTAGTTCGCACTCGATGAATCCGGGCTGAAGTACTGGCGGTAGCCGATCATCACATCCGGGGCGATGTCGGCGGGATCGATCATGGGCTCGAAGCTGTCGGTGACGGGCGTGTAGCCCTCGTTGATGCCAATCCGGTAGAGGTAGTTGGGCTCGACGATCGAGAACCGGTCCCCGCCCAGGGCCTCGGTGATCCAGTGCTTCTGGTGGACCTCCTCGATCTCCTGGGCGTAGTGGGCGAAGGCGAAGTTGGACCTGGCCGCGGCGTCCAGCAGGAAGCCCTCGAGCACCCGCTTGGCGATGGCCATCCTCGAGCGGATGTCGTCTCCGGAGCCCGGGAGCTCGTAGTTCGAGTAGGGATCCCACACCATGGAGGTGGACGAGTCCAGGATCACCAGGATGTTGGGTGGAGCGCTCCGCTCCCGGAGGAGGTCCCGGTCATCGGCGCTCGCGGGACCAGCGCACACCGCCGCCACCACTGCCAGCACGATCAACGTTCGCAAGGGTTTCCTGAACATGGCCGCCCCCTAGTTGCAGAAGGTCACGGGAACGAAGTTGGACATGTCGAAGGGCCAGACGGTGACGTCCGCCTCCACGGCGGCCGCCGTGCTGCCCATGAGACCGCCCACGGACCGCACCGCCTCGGCCCGGATGTGGAAGAATCGCATCTTGTACTTCTGCTCCCACACCTGATTGTTCTCGATGATTGGTGATGGAGGTTCCGCCTCGCAGAGCTCCCGGACTGTCACCGTGTACTCGCCGCGCAGCGGACCCGGGAGGTCCGGGTCATCGACCAGGATGAAGGATGTCCCGCCAGGGAAGGTGGCGGGATCCACCACGAAGCCCGACTGGATCATCTGGATCTCCATCATGAGCCCCGCATCGGCCGCCGCGAGCGACTTCACGACCCAGCGGTCGGTCCCGCTGGCCTGGAGGCCCAGGGAGGTCTGGAGCAGCAGCCCCACACCCAGGAAGGCCAGGACGAGCGCCACCATGAGGGTCAGGATCAGGGCCGACCCCCGTTCGCCGGAGGGATTCACCGCTCCCGCTCCAGTCTGCACCACGGTCTTGCATGTCGTGTCCATCATCCTCGTCCTCGCCATCACAGAATGAAATCCCGCAGCGCCGCCTGGACCCTGAGCGCCCGCCACTTGGCCCGGCGGGCCGCCGCTCCCGGCGTCACCATGTTCTCCGCCCGGAAGGTCCTCAGGGGCTCGGTCCAGTCCATGACGGGGAACGGCGTCCTGCCAAGGACCGTGATCCTGAGGGCCAGCGGCCTGTTGTTGGGATCACCGGCCACGGCGTTGCTGGGCCCGCCCGTGGTGACCTCGCTGTAGAACCACTCCGCGGGCTGGAGCTGGCGGTCCTGGTTGATGTCCAGCCCCAGGGCCACCTGGAGCGATCCGATGTTGACGGCCACCGGCTCCACGGATCCGTTGCCCGCGCCCGCCCGCCACCGCATGAGCTGGAGGTCGGGGTCCACGAAGTAGTTGTAGGAATCCAGGATCCCCACGCGATAGACCTGGTAGGTGGGAGCTGACCAGGTGCCGCTCGGGTTGAGGGACTCCCAGAAGTCCCCGCCATTCCCGGTGAACTTGATGGTCAGCTTGTGGTTCTGGACCCCCGAGGGGGGGTTGCCCTCGTTGGTCTCCGTGATGGCCGAACCCGACGCCACCGTGCCCACGACGTACTGGTTCCGGCCCATCAGGACGATGCCCTTGTTCTCGGGAGGCTCCAGGAGCCGCTGCTCCCGGCCGTTTGTGGTCCACTCCAGGACCTCCACCGTGCCGGACGAGACATTCACGCTCGCGGGCTGCACGAAGTATGGCGTGGCCTCGAAGAACCCCCGCAGGCGCAGCACGTCGCTGCCCGAGAGGGTGTCGTGGGCGTTGCCGAAGTCGTCATTGAAGGTGGTGCCGTTGTTGTCCACCACCTCCAGCGAGACCCACTGGAAGCCGGTGTCGTTGCGGGCCAGGGGAAGGTTCGTCCCCCCGCACATCCGGGCCGTCCTGACCAGGTGGTAGGCGGCGTACCGGACGTTCTCCTGGGTGTCGGCCAGGGCGGACTCCACCTTGGAGACCCTGGTGGACTGGTCCAGCAGCTGGAGGATGCCCACGAAGACCAGGGCGAAGACCACGATGGCCACCAGGAGCTCGACGAGCGTGAACCCGCGGGAGGGTTGTCGAGGATCCATGTCAGCCCCCGTTCGGCACCTTCAGGGCCGTGGTCACGAACTCGCGGCGCCCCAGCAGCTGGGACCTGGTGGAGCGAACGTGGAGCGTCACCTTCTTCAGGTTGGCGGGAAGAGCCCCCGTGGGCGCCGGCCACACCGAGGTGTTCTGGACCTGGTTCCAGTTGAGGACCGAGAAGTCCTCGATGGCGTACCGCACCGTGATCCCGTCCGGCACCCCGATGGTCCAGTCGGCACCCGTCGTGGCATCGAGAAGGGGATCCGACCAGGGGCGGGACTGGATGTCCTCCAGCACCTGGCGCGCCACGGCGGCCAGCCTGGCGTAGTCGTACCCCGAGGCGTTCACCACCACGGAGTGCGTGAACAGACCCACGATCCCCAGCACCACAACGCCGAGGATCGCCAGCGCGATCAGCACCTCCAGCAGCGAGAAACCGCTCTCTCGCCTCGCTCGCATCAGTACCTCCAGTGCCTGAGCTCGGTGGTCCACCCGCCGGACCCGTCTGGCATCTCCACAATCACGGTCCCCGTCCCGCTGGCGATGGAGACCCTCACCACGTTCGAGTTCCCGTCGGTCAGGGTCACGGCGCCGTACCCGACGTCGCCGGCAGCGCTGGCCAGGACCACACCGTCCCTCCGGAACAGCACACCCTTGCTGCCGTCGGCCAGGGTGTGGAGCCGCCTCGTGGAGTCCTCGGCGATGGTGATGTCACCCGCCAGCTGCCGTTCCCAGACGATCCTCTCCCCGTCGTCGTAGGCCTCGTTGCCGTTGGAGTCCTCCCAGAGGCGGAAGACCGTCCCCGTTCCGGCCGCAAGACCGAGCACCACGGGGGTTCCCGCGCGGATGGCGTTGATCCGGCCCAGTGCCACGCCCTGGCGCAGGGTCCTCACCTGCTCCAGCATGTGGGCGCGGACCCTGGCCCGCCGCATGTTGGGGATGGCGATCACCAGGATGATGCCGATCAGGGTCACGACCACGAGAATCTCGATCAGCGTGTACCCGCGCTGCGCCCCGCGCCGTGCGGCCCCTCCGGCATACGTTCCCTGCAGACTCGTGTCCATCGCTGTCATCTTCCGTTCTCCGGATGGCTGCGTCAACAACTGCCGGCCCCCTTTCAAAAAGCTTTGACAAATGGACCCCGGCCCGCTGCGGCGGTCACGGGGGCCGTCACCGCCCACGGCCCAGCTGCCACACCCTGCCGGACGCATCCGCCAGGAACAGCTCACGTCCGGTCCATGCCACCCCGGTTGGCGCGACCCCCGCGGCACCCAGGTCCACACTGTGGACCACACCGTCCTCGACGATCACGAGCCGGCCCGCCGGCCAGTCCGAGGTCACCCAGAACCCCGGTGCCAGCACGGCGATCTGGGGACGGGGGTAGGGATCCCGCCACGTGCCGGCCAGCTCCACCACCCGCCTGACCGAGCCGTCGCGGCCGAAGACCTGGATGCGGTGGTTCCCCGTGTCGCACACCACCAGCTCCCCGTCACCCTGCCAGGCCACACCCACGGGCTCCTGGAGCTGGCCGCGGCCCGAGCCGGCCTCTCCCAGCGTCCAGCTCCGGCGTGCGCCGGGTGCGTAGAGCACGATCCGGCGGTTTCCCGTGTCGGCCACCGCCAGCGTCCCGTCGGGCGCCACCGCCACCGACCTGGGCCCGTACCAGCCCCCCGGGGGCACCGGGAGCTCCCGGACCTTCCCGTCCGCGGGGTTGAACAGCAGCACCCGGTGGTTCCACGTGTCGGCCACCACCAGGACACCGCCGGGGGCCCAGGCCACGTCCTCCGGCTCCCTGAGGGTCTCGGGAACCGCCAGGTTGGCCAGCCGTCCCTCCCCGTCCAGGAAGGCGACCCGGGAGGCAGCAGTGTCCGCCACGGCGAGCCAGGTCCCACCCCAGGCCAGGCCGTGGGGTTCCCGGAGGAGGCCCTCGCCCCCCACCCGGGCCGTACGGACCCCCAGGCTCTCCTCGAGACCCGGGGGGGGTGGCACCGTCCGCCAGCTCCCCAGGGCCTCCTCCGAGCGGCGGAGCACCACCGTCTCCGCGAAGCCTATGGGGCTCCACGGTTTCCGGGTCACGAGGTAGGCGAGGAGCCGGGACACCGGGGGCCACGGGCCGTCCTCGGGGACCCACCAGGCCCTGAGGGGAATGCGCGTGGCCACATACCCCGGCCCCAGCCTCTGGAGAACCGCCTCCTCCTGGGCGGGATCGCACACCACCAGCGGCGGCCGCATGCCCGGCTGGGGCTCCCCCCACCACACCGGGACGTGCCGCCAGTACCAGGTCAGCGGCCACCCCGCCTCGCCCGGAACCGCCGCCACGGGGTCCTCGGTGCCCGCGAGGGCCAGGCCCTCCCGGACCACCTCCTTGAGCTCGGGACAGGTCTGCACGTAGACGAGTGACTCGACCCTCGGGAGCCTCGGTGAGATCTCGTCGTTGACGAAGGCGGCCGCCACGCCCGCCACCACGGTGGCGGCGAGGCCCGCCCCCAGGACCACCCGGGGCACCCACCGTCCCTCCCGGGAGAAGGTCCGGGCGAGCGCGAGGCCCGCCAGCGGGATGAAGGCCCACACCTGGTGGACCTCCAGCCAGGGCGTCTTCTCCCCCAGCCAGGCGTACATGGCCACGGAGAGCACACCGACGGCGAGGAGGAACACCTCGAGCCTCGTCCGGCGCCCCCTGCGGAGCATGTACCACACCGCGGCGCCGAGGGGCAGGAACTCGTACTGGACGAGCCGGGGCAGGTGATACCACCACGGTCCGCTCACCCGCTGGATGCTGTGCTGCTGCCACCAGTAGGTCACCGCCTTCACGGGAAAGGCCCAGTCGGCCGGCCACCGGAACCCCACCGTGTAGAGCGGCACGGCCACCGCCACGGCCACGCAGGAGGCCGCCAGGATCCCGAAGGCGTGCTCCCGGAGCCACGCCACGGCCGCCGGAACCGATTCCCGGATCCCCTCCCGGATCGCCACCACACCGGCCGACGCTGCCAGGAGCACCCCCGTGACGTAGACGTTCTCCTTGGTGGCCAGGGCCAGCCCCGCCCACAGCCCGAGCCACAGCCAGGCCCGGGACGAGCCCTCCAGCACCCCCAGGAAGGCCACCAGGGCCGCCGAGGCGGTGACCGCCTCCAGCACGTCCATGCGCAGGAACCGGCCGTAGTAGAGAAAGATCGGCGAGACGGTGAAGAGGAGCCCCGTCCACCAGGCCGCTTCCTCGCCCAGCGTTCTCCGGAGCTCCCAGGCCACCCCCAGCATCAGGATCCCGGCCAGCGCCACCGGCAGCCGGGCCGTGAAGTCCGAGTCCCCCAGGATCAGGTAGGACGCGGCGGTCAGGTGGTAGAGCAGGGGCCCGTGGTAGGTGGGGTCGTAGCGGTACCGGCCCTGGTTGGCCAGGTCCCAGGAGAGCGCGGCGTGGATGGCCTCGTCGTGGTGGAAGCTCCGCTCCTCCAGCCGCCAGAGGTGGAGCCCCACACACAGGATCGCCAGCGCGATCCAGGCCAGCCACCGTCCGAGCCGACGCCGAGGAGCCACGGGAGCACTCTACCGCGGGCCGCGGACGAGGGGAAGGGCACCCCCTCCACCCGCCCGGTGAAGAGGTGAAGACGTGAAGAGGTGAGGAGGTGAAGACGGCCCCCGCCCGTCCGGGAGGGGCAGGGGGGCAGGGAGGCAGGGGGGCAGGGGAGAGTACCCGGCCGCTGCCGTGAGCCGCCGCCCGAAGCAAAGCGCCGCCAGGGCGGCGGCGCCGCGGTCCCATGAAGGTGAGTGAAGGGGGTCAGGACGTCAGGGCGTGAGGGCGTGGGGACGGCCCCCGCCCGTCCGGGGTGCAGGGGCGAGGAAGAGAAGCCCGGAGAGGCCGGCGCGCGGAGGGGCGTCCTGACGTCCTAACGTCCTAACGTCCTTACCCTCTTTCGTTTCACGTTTCACCTTTCACGTTTCACGAATGGGCGCGCGGAGGGGCGCAGCCCCGGCGGGGTGCACGCGACGGGGCACCGGGCGCCCGCACCCGGGTGGACTGGAGCGGGCAGACCGGAGGCGCGGCCCGGCCGCGCCCCGCGCGCCACACCACCACCGACACGGACACGGTCACGGTCACGGTCACGGTCACGGTCACGGTCGGAACCGGGAATCCCGCCGGTCCCATTCCCGGGTGGACGGACGGGAATCGTTCGGGCTAGGATCGCGCCGTGACGAAGGACCAGGAACAGCGTTCGAAATCGGGTCACACCGGAGGATCCGGCGCCTCCGGAACGCTGCAACGGCATGTGCTGCCGGTGCTCGCCCTGGGGTTCACCGGTCTCTGTGCCGCGCTCCTGGCCCTGGTCCACGCCGACCGGGCGGCCGGGCGCGAGATCCTCGCCGTCCTCCACGATCCCATGCTCCGCCTCGCCGTCCTGGGGAAGGCCCTCGTCGTGCATCACTCCCGGGTGACCACCGTGACCGCCGTGGTCTTCCTGGTTCTCGCGGCCTGGGCCGCGGCGGGCCATGTGGCACCGCCCCGCCGGGCCAGCAGGGCGATCCTCGCCGGGCTCGGCCTCTGCCTGGTGGGGCAGGGCGCCGTGGTGGTGGGCCGGACGGCCCCCGGAACGCTCCTGTGGCTCGTCGGCGCCGCCCTGACCCTGGCCGGGCTCGCGGGCCTCCGCAGGGCGGCCCCCCCGTCCTGGCGGCGGCTGACACCGCGGGTGGAGCCGGTGCTCGCCCGGGAAGTCGTGCTGCTCCTGGGGCTGCTCCTCGTGGCCGCCGCCTTCCGGTTCTTCATGCTGGACCAGGTCCCCAACCGCTTCGAGGGCGAGCTGGCGCCCTACTACGCCGCCGCCACGGACCTCTGGGGCATGTGGTGGGCGGACGCGGGGTGGCACGGGCCCTGGGCCCCTCTCCACCTCTCCTTCTACCTGCCCGTCTGGCTCACCACCCGGGTCCTCGGCACCAACGTCCTGGCCATCCGTACCGCCGCAGCGCTGGTGGGGCTCCTCTCGGTGTCCCTCCTCTGGGCCCTGGCCCGGCGCATCGGAGGACGCACGGCCGCCCTGGTGGCCACCGCCTTCTTCGTCCTCGACCCGCTCCAGGTGGGGTGGAGCCGGAGCGACGTCCACCCCCACGCCTCGACGCTCTGGGCTCCACTCCTGGTCTGCCTGGCGCTCCTCCACGCTCTGGACCGGCGAAGGCGGCGGGACTTCGCCCTCCTGGCCGTGGCCATGGGGCTCTCCTGGTACACCTACCCCTCGGGCGCCTCTGCCGTGGCCATCCCGGTGGTCTACCTGGCGGGTCTGGCCCTCTGCCGCCGGCGGGAGCTCCGCCAACTGGGGTTGCGCTTCCCTGCGGGCGTCGCGGCCGGCGTGCTCCTCTGGCTGGCCCAGCTCCCCCTGCCGTGGCTCCTGGTGGAGCGCCGCTGGTACGTGCCCGACCTGGTCCACCAGTTCGGGGCCCGGACGGCCTGGGATGCCGACGTGGGGATGTCGTTCTCCGACACCACGCAGAAGATCGTCACCCTCGCCTGGTCCAACACCCTCCACCTGCTCGAGGGCCTCGTCCACAGGGTCCCGGAGATCACCCACCAGACCTTCCTCCCGCTGGTCAACTGGGCCGCCCCCAGGACGCTCGTCTGGTGGGCACTGCCTCTCGCCCTCCTGGGCCTGGGCGCGGCCGTGATCCTCCCCACGCTGCGACGGGCCCGGGTCGTCGTGGCGTGGGCCCTGGTGGCCGCCGTTCCCGCCATCCTGTCCTCCCACGGCTTCCCCAAGCGTGCGGCCACCCTCTACCCCGCCCTGCTGGTCCTTGCGGGCCTCGGGTTCGCCGTGGCGTGGGCCCGCCTTCCCCGGACCCGTCGCTGGCTCCGGGGGGCCGTGATCCTCACCGCCATCGCGGGATTTTCGGGTCTGTCGGCCGCCACCGCCTTCCTCTGGTTCTCCGGCGCGGTCTACACACCGGCCCATCCGGCCATGGAGACCAGCATGGAGGCACTGAAGTCCAGGATCCGGCCGGGCACCATCCTGGTGATGGACGGCTCCCACCCCTACACGCCCGGCATGACCACCTTCCTTCTCCTGGACGTCCTGGCCGACCCCGCACGTCAGCCCGTGGCCTGGATCCCCGTCTACGAGGAGAAGGCCTCGTTCCCGGCCCTCCTGGAGGACCCCGTCCGGGGTGTCGACACCATCTCCAACACGCCCTGGTACATGTGGACCAGGCTCCGGCGGCTGGTCCCCCGCCTCCAGGCCACCCGGTGCTGGAAGAGGGTGGTCTTCCTCTTCCAGACCGAGGTGCACGACGAGGCCCAGGAGCGGGTTCTCGACGACCTGGCCCGGGTCCTGGCCTGCCACCCCGAGGCCACCGTGGACGTCCTTCCCGGCCCCAACTCCGACTACACCTTCACGGTGGTGGAGTACCCCCTCCCGCCGTGTGGGGAACAGACCGGGGCCGACACCGGCGTGCCGACTCCACCCACGGACTGAACGGCCCCCACGCCTCGCACCCTTCGCTCCGGCCCCTCCCGGACGATCCGGATCAGGACACCAGCGCACCGAGGAGGCGGTCCGCCTCCCCGGGGTCCAGGGGCAGGATGCCGGTGGCCGCGAGGCCGGGGGATGTCCATCTGCCCCCGGGAGGAACCTCCGGTGCCACCAGCAGCACGGTGGGAATGCCGGCGGACTCCACGGCCCCGGCGAGGTCCGCCCCGTCCGTCCCACGCTGCACCAGGACGATGCCCTCCGGCTTCCAGCCACGGACCGCTCTCGAGACCTGCTCGGGTGTGGCGGCATGCCGGAGCTCCCCCACCCGCCCAGAGAACACCTCGGCCACCGGACCCACCCCTCTCCCGTCGGCGTCCACCAGGAGCAGGCGCCCCAGGGCTGGGCGGCCGCTCGCCGGGACCGGCTCCAGCTCCTCGTCCCCCACGGTCCCGGTGGCCCGCGGGAACCGCAGCGTCATGCAGGTACCCTGCCCGGGCGCCGAGTCCACCAGGACATCGCCACCGTGCTGCTGGACCACGGCGTAGACCACGGCCAGGCCGAGCCCGGCTCCCCGGCCCTCCCGGCGCTGGGACCAGAAGGGCTCGAACAACCGCTGGCGAACGTCGGAGGGGATGCCCGATCCGTTGTCCCGGACCCTCAGGATGGCCCACTCCCCACCCTCCTCCACCGTCACCGTGATCCGGCCGGTGGGAGGCTCCACGGCGTCCCGGGCGTTGAGCACGAGGTTGAACAGTGCCCTCCGGAGGCCCACCGGCGACGCCTCCACCGGCACCTCCCCCTCCGGTGTGTCCACCTCCAGGTGGATCCCCTCCGGGAGGAGGTTCGAGAGCAGGGGTTCCTGCGAGCGGACGAGCTCCGCGAGGTCCACCCTCCGGGCCGGCGTGCTCTCCCGCCGGGCGAAGAGGAGCAGCTCCCCGACCACCTCGATCCCCTCCTCCGCCAGCCGGCGGATGGCCGCCAGCGTCTCCGCATCACCCTCCCCGTGCTCCAGGAGCCGGACGTGGAGCAGCACGCCCGTGAGCAGGTTGTTGAAGTCGTGGGCGACCCCTCCGGCCAGCGTGGCCACCGCCTCCATCTTCTGGGCCTGCCGGAGCCGCTCCTCGGCCTCGAGCTCGTCGGTCACGTCACGGACCACGAGCACCCGGTGGTCGCCGCTGGTGGACGCCGTGAGGGTGCAGTGGAGCGTCCTGCCCCCGGACCGGACCTCCCACTCCTGCCTCCCGTCCCCGGCCACCCTGCGGCGAAGCTCCCCGGCGAGCGTCCTCAGGTGGGACGCCAGGGCACGGTTGCTCTGGGTCACCGTCCCGTCGGCCCGGACCAGGGCCACACCGTCCTGCATCTCGTCGAAGGTCCGCTGCCACCTGTGCTCCAGGGCCCTCAGCCGGTCCGTGAGGTCGTGGAGGGCCACCAGCAGGTGGGGGCCGTTCTCCCCGTCCACCCTCCGGATCCGCAGCTCCACCCGGGCCGCCCCGCCGCCGGGCAGCCGCCAGGTGCGCTCGAGGACACTCTCGCCGTTCGCCCCCTCCGGCAGCAGCAGCCCGTCCTCGCGGCGGTCGCCATCCGCCCCCACGAGCTCCTCGAGACGGGGAGGTTCACCATCGGCGGGGTTCAGGTAGGGAGCCGCCGCGGGGTTGGCGCGCCGGAGCACACCCTCCGCGTCGAAGAGGAGGAGCGGGCTCGGGGAGCTCTCGAAGAGCTCGCGGAAACGGCGCTCGCTCTCCACCAGCGACCGCCGCTGGAGCGCGAGGCGCCGGGCCATCTGGTGGAAGGCGGAGGTGAGCTCCTCCACCTCCCGGGTCCCCCGGGGGCCCCCGGGCTCGGGAACCGGATCCCCGGGATGGAACACGGCCATCCTCTCGGCAAGCTCCTTCAGGGGGGAAGCCACCCTCTCGAAGATCATCGCTCCCACCAGGAGCGCCACCGCCAGGGCCGCCGCGAGACCCAGCACCAGCCGGAGGCCCGAGCGCAGCACGTGGACCCGGATCCGGGAGGTGGAGGCCGCCGCCATGACGGTGATCTCCCCGCCCCCGCCGGACGTGATCACCTCCTCCACCTGGAGGAGGTCGGTGCCGGTGCCCACCACGTCGGGCGAGCCGAACTGCCAGATCACGGTACCGTCCGGCCCCACGATCCTGGCCCAGCGGAGCTCCGGAACCCCTCCCAGCGGCACGCGCGAGGCATTGCCGTCCTCGGCCGCCGCCATGGCCAGGAGGTGGGCCAGGGCCCGGGTCCGTCCCTCCAGCTCACGGGTCAGGAAACGGGATTCGTCCAGGAGGACCAGGGCGCTCGTGAGGATGAGGACCAGGACCAGGACCCCCACGAGCCACACGAGGGCGAGGCGGGAGAGGGAGAACCGCGCGAGCCCCCTCGGAGATCCGCTGCGGCCCGGGCGTGTTCCGGGGTCGTCCCCGTTCACCGTGTCCACCTCAGTTGGGAGGGCCGTCGTCCCCCGCCTCGGGGGATTCCTCCTCCGACTCCAGCTCCTGCCGCAGCTTCTCCAGAGAGGTCATGCCACCCCAGCGGGCGATGATCTCCGGGGCGTGCTGGGCCGAGGCGCCCGCCACCACCTGGATGGCGAGCCGCACCACGTCGGGGGTGACCGAGGATCCCAGCACCGTGTAGTCGAAGCAGACGTCGGAGTCCTCGTCCAGGGAGAAACCTCCGAACACCTGGTCCGCGTTGAGCCGTGCCAGGTACTCCCCCAGCTCGGCATCCGGCCTCTCCACGTCGCGGACCAGGTAACACCTCACGTTGAGCAGCGCGTCGTCTCCCAGGGGACTGCCCACCAGGAAGACCACCGCCCCGTCCTCCACCCGCATGAAGGCCTGGTCGCCCCACCTGTAGAAACCGTCGGGGCCGTAGAGGGACTCGAGCTCGTTGCCCACCAGCTCCAGCACCCTGTCGAGGACCGCGTTGCCCGCAGATTCGTCCGTCACCCGCGATCCTCCCCCTCGTCGCCCGGACCGGGTTCCGCCTCCAGTGCCTCGTCCCGCTCGGCCAGCAGGTCCAGCGCGCGGTCCAGGTCACCGGCGGGCACCTGGACCTCGATGATGGAGAGCTCCCCGAGGGTCGTCACGAGCTCGCTGTCGCTCCGGTCCAGGAGACGGACGGGGAACCCCTGCTCCAGGAGGAAGCCCTCCACGATGGCCGCCGTGGCGCGGTCACCGACCTCCTCCACGGTCACCCAGTCCGTGGGATCCCACTCCGGCTCGGTCTCGGAAGGCAGCTCGTCCACGAGCGCCTTCCCGCACTCGGGGCACACGGTCACCCCCTCGCGATACTCGGACCGGCAGAGGGGGCACCATGCCACCTGGACCTCACTCGAACTCGAAGAACTCGCCCTCGAAGACGTCCGCAAGCTGGCGCGTGATCACCGAGGAGAGGCCGGCGGCGAGCCCCGCCACGATGGACGAGCCACGGGTCCGGCCCAGCAGGTACCCCGTGACGCCCACCGCCAGCACCGATCCCACGGGGTGCTTCCGGACCGTTCCCCTCCAGTCGATGGAGGACGGGATCAGGGTATCCAGGATGACGTCGGCATCCAGCCCCTTCGGCTCGGCCTGCTCCCTGCCCGGACTCCCGGGAGCCGTCCCCGGGGAAACGTCGTTCAGTGGCGCATCGTCCATGCTCATCTCCATGGGCAGCTCCCGCTCAGTCCCGGGGACGCGTCAGGTATCCCGCCAGGAACCCCACGGCCAGGCCGATCAGAACCGCCTTGCCGGGATTCTCCTGGACGTACTGGATCACCTGGTCGCCCTTGCCCTTGAGGTCCATCTCGGCCACCCTTTCCCGCACCCTGCCGTAGGCCTCCCTGGTCTTCTGGGAGAGCGCCTCGTACTGGGCCTGGCTCTTCTCGTAGAGGGCCTGGGCCTGCTCGCGCGTCCTCGCCGCCGTGGCAGCCGCCCGCTCACGGGCCACCGCCAGGTGCTTCCGGGCCTCCTCGAGGTAGACCTTCGCACGCTCCGCAGCCTCCTTCGAGACGTCACGGGCCTTGCCGTAGGTGTCCTGCAGGGTGACACGGGCCTTGTCCATGGCCTCCTGGGCCTTGGCCAGGGACTCCTTCACCCTGGACAGCTCCTGCTCGTCCACCACCCCGGCATCCGCAGCCACATCCCTGGCGGTCTCCTCCACGGCCCCGGCGACCTCGTCGATCGCCTCGTCCACGCTCCTGGTCTTCTTCTGCGCCATCTGCCACCTCCGGTTCTCTCGTGCTTCAGCTTCGATTCTACGCCCTTCCGCTCCATGCGTCCACAGGAGAGCCTCCCCCGCCCCCTCGAGCCCGGTACGGGCGCCCTGCCGGCTCCGGTTCGGCCGATGCAGCACAAGGGGGATGGCTGTCCAGTGAACCAGGACAGGCCCAGGCACCGTGACGGCGGCCCCCGGGGGCAGCTGACGGCGGCGGTTCGCGGCGGCGGATGGCGGCAACCGTCTGCAGCCACGACGCCTCGGAACGCACCCCTGCACCCCCGCTCCTCTGCCCGCGACCCTGTCCCCGTCCCTGACCCTGACCGTGGCCGTGGCCGTGACCATGTCCGTGACGGGTACTCCCCCTCACCCCTGCCCCCCTGCACCCCCGCTCCTCTGCTCCTCCCGGTTGGGCGGGGGACGTCCTCACGGCTGGCCATGATCATGGACAGGGACACGATCATGGACGAGGCCGCGGGCAGGAACAGGGTCGTGGCCGGGTCCCTGGCCCCGACCCCGTCCGTGCCCGTGCCCGTGCCCGTGCCCGTGACTGTGCCGGTGTGGCGCGCGGGGGCCGCCCTCACGCCCTCACGCCCTCACCTCTTCACTTCCTCACTTCCTCACCGGGCGGGCGGGGGGATACAGTACGATGGCACCCGGAGGCTATGCATGAAGATCACCGTCCTCGGCGCCGGAAGGTGCGTCACCGGTTCCAAGTACCTGCTCCAGTGGAAGCACCACGCCGCGCTCGTGGACTGCGGGTTGTTCCAGGGTCCCGCCGAGAACCGGCGGCGCAACTGGAAGCCGCTGCCCTACCCCGAGCACCGCCTCGGTGCGGTCGTTCTCACCCACGCCCACATCGACCACTCCGGGTACCTTCCCCGGCTGGTCCGGCAGGGCTTCCGCGGTCCCATCCACTGCACGCCACCCACGGCCGCGCTGCTCAGGGTCCTCCTTCCCGATGCCGCCCATCTCCAGGAGGAGGAGGCCCGCTACGCCAACAAGAAGGGGTACTCCAAGCACAGGCCGGCCCTGCCCCTGTTTCGCCTGGCCGACGCCAAGGCAGCCCTCCGCGCACTGGAGCCCGTACCCTTCGGGGAATGGGTCGACCTGAACCCGGGAGTGAAGTTCCGCTACCACCGCCAGGGCCACATCCTTGGCGCAGCCGCCGTGGAGGTCGTCACGAAGGTCTCCGGTGGCCAGCACCGCTCGGTCTACTTCTCCGGCGACGTGGGCCGCTACGGCGTCCCCATCCTCAGGGAACCGGAGTCCTACCCCGGCTCCGACGTCCTGTTCGTGGAGACCACCTACGGCGATCGCCTGCACGACCGCCGGGATCCCTACAGCGTCCTGGCCGATGCCGTGAACGCCGGGATCAGGCGGGGGGGCGTGATCCTCATCCCGGCCTTCGCCGTGGATCGCACCCAGGAGATCCTCTACATCCTCCACGAGCTCATGGAGAGCGGGGAGGTCCCGGAGATCCCCATCTTCCTGGACAGCCCCATGGGGATCGAGACCACCGCGCTGTACTCGCGGTTCGTGGAGGAGCACGACGCGGAGATGCGCGAGTACTTCTCCGAGGGCAAGAACCCCATCTTCCCCCCGAACCTCACGGTGACGCGCTCCACGGCGGAGTCCAAGAAGCTCAACCACGTGGACGGTCCCGCCATCATCATCTCCGCCTCGGGCATGGCCACGGGCGGCAGGATCCTCCACCACCTCAAGCTCCGCCTCCCCGACCCCCGGAACACCGTCCTGTTCGTCGGCTACCAGGCCCAGGGGACCAAGGGGCGCCGCCTGGTGGAGGGTGAACCCGAGATCAAGATCCACGGCGGCTGGATCCCGGTCAGGGCCCACGTGGACTCGCTGGGGGCCTTCTCCGCCCACGCCGACCAGGAGGAGCTCCTGGTCTGGCTGAAACGCCGGAAGCGCGAGCCCTCCACCGTCTGCCTGATCCACGGGGAGCTCCCGGCCCAGGAAACGTTCGCGGATCTTCTGAAGAAGGAGCTCGGATGGGAGACGCTGATTCCCGAGATCGGGGACGAGATCGACCTGAGCCGCTGATCAGGCGGGTCGGGTGGTGGGCGTGGCTGACGATCCGCTGTTTCTTCAGCGATCACGGCTTCGACCAGTCGGCCACGCTGGCCTACTTCTCCCTCCTTGCCCTCGTCCCCCTGCTGGCCGTGGTGGCGGCGCTCTACCGGACATTCTTCTCCACCCACACCGAGGACCTGGTGGGCATGGTGACGGCCTTCCTGCCGTACTCCAGCGAGACCATCACACGGACCCTCAACGAGTTCGTCCAGCGGGCGGGCACGGTGGGGGGCATCGGCTCCGTGGTCTTCCTCCTGGTGGGGTTCCGGCTCTACCTCCTCATCGAGGAGGCCCTGAACCGCGTCTGGAGCGCCCCGGCCCGCCGCAAGGTCAGCGTCCGTTTCCTGGCCTTCACCGTGGTCCTGTTCTGGGGCCCGGTGGTCATCGGGCTGGGATCGACGCTCCAGATCTGGCTGAGGCACCAGGGCTGGGGTGTGGACTCCCCGTGGCTCCTGACCCTGATGCACCATCTCGTACCCTTCATCGGGCTCACCATGGTCTACCTCCTCGCGCCTCATACAACCGTGAGACCGGTCCCCGCCATCGTGGGGGGCATGACGGCCACCGGGGGCCTCCAGCTCCTCAAGGCCAGCTTCGTGGCATACGTCAAGCACTTCCCCCAGGTGAACATCATCTACGGGTCGCTGACCCTGCTGGTGCTCTTCCTCGTCTCCCTCTCCGCCTTCTGGGTGCTCGTGCTCCTGGGGGCCGAGGCGTCCTACGTGGCCCAGAACCTCGACGCCCTGCTCCGGCGGCGCAGGGACCGGGACCGGGGTGATCCCGATCCGATCCTGACCCCCGTACTCCTGCTGCTCACCTGCTACAGGTTCGTCCGGGAGGAGGCACGGCCACCCACCCTCGACGAGCTCTCCCACAGGATGGGGATCGACGACCGCACCACGGGGCGCTTCGTGGAGCTCCTGGTGGACCGGGGCCTGCTCGCGGCCGTGGGTGGCGAGCACGAGGCCTATCTCCCGGTGGTGGAGTCCGCCCAGCTCACCCTGAGCGAGGTGGTGGAACGGCTGTGGCCCGTCCGCGGCATCACGCCGCCCGGTGCCGATCCCAGGATCGCCCGGAGGCTCGAGGAATGCCTCGAATCGGCCCGCCTCGGGATCCGTCGTCCCCTGGAGGGGATCCGGCTCAGCGAGCTCCTGGACGACTCCGCGGACCCGCGGGGGGACCGATCCCCGACCGGCGACGAACCCACCGCATGAAAATTCGCCGCACCCGGAGGTGCGGCGGCCGATCATCCCCGAGCAGGGACAGCGTCCCTACTCGCTCTTCTCCTCGGATTCCTCCTCGGCCTCCGGAGCCTCCTCCGTTGCCGCATCCGCACTCTCTCTCACGTCCCCGGCGGGCCCGGCGGGCTCCCGGGCGTCCTCCGTGGCAGGCGTCTCCTCCTCCGCGGTGCCGACAGCCTCCACGGCGTCCTCCGCGGCGTCCTCTTCACCCCTCCGCCCGCCGAACATGCCGCGGGCACGGTCCATGAGCGACTGCTTGCCCTCGGCACCTGCCGACTCGCCCCTCTCCGGCGGGGTGTAGTCCACGAACTCGATCAGTGCGAGCTCGGCGCCGTCACCCCGGCGGTTGCCGAGGCGGACGATCCGGGTGTAGCCGCCCGGCCTCTCCATGAAGCGCGGTGCGATCTCGTCGAAGAGGCGACGCACCACGTCCCTGTCGGGGACCATGGTGAGGACCTTGCGGCGCGCGGGAAGGGTTCCGGTCCGCGCCAGCGTCACCATGCGTTCGGCGATGGGCCGCAGCTCCTTGGCCTTGGGCACGGTGGTCACGATGCGCTCGTGGGTGAAGAGGGCCGTCAGCTGGTTCCTGAACAGCGCCTTGCGGTGGGCGGTGGTCCGCCCCAGCTTGCGTCCGTGTACGCGATGTCGCATGCCGTCTTCTCCGTTCGCCTCAGAGATCCAGCTTCATGCCGAACCCGAGCCCCATGGCCTCGAGCTTCTCCCGCACTTCCTTGAGCGACTTCTCGCCGAAGTTGCGGATCTCGACCATCTGCTTCTCGGTCCGGGTCACCAGGTCCCTGAGGGTCTTGATCTGGGCGTTCTTCAGACAGTTGAGGGAACGGATCGAGAGCTCCAGGCTCTCGATGTCACGGTCGAGGATGCTCTCGCTCTCACCCGTCGGCGCGGGCTCCGGGGAAGGCTCCATGGTGGCACCGGACGGCTCGTCACCGGCCACGGTGACGTAGAGGTCCATGTGCCCCTGCACCAGGCGGGCGGCGAGCGCGAGGGCGTCCTCGGCGGTGATGGCACCGTTGGTCCACACCTCCATGACGAGCCGCTCGTAGTTGGTCATCTGGCCGAGGCGGGCCATCTCCACGCGGAAGTTGGCCCGGCGGACGGGGGAGTGGGCGGAGTCCACCGGAATGAACCCCAGGTCCAGGTCCTCGGTCTGGTTCTCCTCGGCGGGGATGTAGCCCCGGCCCTTGGCCACCCGGACGGTCATGTTGAGCTCGCCGTCCGCGGACAGCGTGGCCACGTGCACGTCGGGGTCGGTGACCTCCACGTTGTGCGGCATGGTGAACTGCCCGGCCGTCACCTCGCCGGCGCCCTTGGCGGTCAGCGTCAGGAAGACGGGCTCCTCCCCGTGGAGCACGAAGGGGATCTTCTTGAGGTTGAGGATGATGTCGGTGACATCCTCCACCACGCCGGGGACCGCGGAGAACTCGTGGTCCGCACCCTCGATCTTCACGGCGGTCACCGCGGCACCGGGAATGGAGGACAGGAGCGCCCGACGGAGGGCGTTGCCCACCGTGGTCCCCCAGCCGCGCTCGAAGGGCTGGGCGATGAACCGCGCGAAGGAATCGGTCCGGCTCTCGGACTCGATCTCGACCCTCTCGGGCCTCTGGAAGTCGTACCAGATCATGGGTCCTCCGTCTACCGGGAGTACAGCTCGACGATGAGCTGCTCCTGAATGGGAATGCGGATGTCCTCGCGGGTCGGGAGCTCCACGACCTTGCCGGTGAAGTTGTCCATGTCGAGCTCGAGCCACGCGGGAATGCCGCGTCCCTGGGCGAACTCCATGGACTCGCGGATCTGCTGGTTCTTGCGGCTCTTCTCGCGGACGGTGATCTCCATGCCGGGCTTCACCCGGAACGAGGGGATGTTCACCCTGCGGCCGTCGACATCGATGTGACCGTGCCGCACGAGCTGGCGCGCCTGGTTCCGCGAGGTGGCGAACCCGAGCGAGTACACCACGTTGTCCAGCCGGAGCTCCAGGAGCTGGAGCAGGTTGTCGCCCGTGACACCGCGGCGCCTGGCCGCCTCCACGAAGGTCCGGTGGAACTGGCCCTCCAGGAGGCCGTAGACGCGGCGGAGCTTCTGCTTTTCGCGAAGCTGCAGGCCGTAGTTCTGGACCTTGCGGCGGCGGGCGCCGTGCTGTCCCGGGGGGACGTTCCGGCGCTCGATGGCGCACTTCTCCTTGAAGCACCGCTCCCCCTTGAGGAACAGCTTCATGCCTTCACGTCGACACAACCGACAAACAGGGCCTCTGTAGCGTGCCACTTGCTCTCTCCTTCAGCTCAGACCCGGCGCCGCTTGGGCGGGCGGCAGCCGTTGTGGGGGATGGGCGTCACGTCGCGGATGCTCTTGATCTCGAGGCCGCACGCGGCCACGGCGCGGATGGCGGACTCCCGGCCGGGGCCGGGACCCTTCACACGGATGTCCACGCTCCGCACCCCGTTCTCCTGCGCCTGCTCGGCGGCATTCCGGGCCGCGAGCTGGGCCGCGTAGGGGGTCCCCTTGCGCGAGCCCTTGTACCCGATCCGCCCACCGGAGGACCAGCAGATGGACGCCCCGCCCGGATCCGTGAAGGTCACGATCGTGTTGTTGAAGGTGGCGTGGATATGCGCCACCGCATGGGGAATGTTCTTGCGCTCCCGACGGGGCTTCCGCCCACCCTTGCGATCCTTTGCCATCTCTCAGCTCCTCGCTGCTACTTCTTGCCGACCTTCTTCTTGCTGGCCACGGCCGCGCGCCGCGGTCCCTTGCGTGTCCTGGCGTTGGTATGGGTTCTCTGCCCCCGCACGGGAAGCCCCCGGCGGTGACGGATGCCGCGGTAACAGCCGATCTCGATGAGGCGCTTGATGTTCATGGCCACCTCCTTGCGGAGATCACCCTCCACACGCCCCTCGTCCTGGATCACGCGCTGCAGCCGCAGAACCTCGTCCTCGGAGAGGTCCTTGACCTTGATGCCCTCGGACACATCCGCCTTGGCGAGGATCTCCTTCGCCCGCGAACGGCCGATGCCGTAGATGTACGTCAATCCGATCTCCACGCGCTTGTTGGCGGGAAGATCCACACCTGCAATTCGTGCCACCGCAAACCTCCCCGGTCAACCCTGCCGCTGCTTGTGCTTCGGGTTCTCGCAGATGACCCGAACCACGCCCTTGCGGCGGATGATCTTGCACTTTGCACACATCTTGCGAACCGACGGGCGAACCTTCATCGCCGCCTCCCAACTATTTGTAGCGGTACACGATGCGCCCTCTCTTCAGATCGTACGGAGAGAGCTCCACCAGCACCTTGTCTCCCGGAAGAATCCGGATGAAATGCTTGCGCATCTTCCCGGAAATATGGGCGAGGACCTCGTGCCCGTTCTCCAGCTCCACGCGGAACATGGCATTGGGCAGAGGCTCCACCACAGTTGCAACCACTTCGATCGCTTCTTCCTTCGCCATCATGACTCCTCGAAACCGAGCACCCGGGGACCGTTGGCGGTCACCGCGACCGAGTACTCAAAATGGGCTGCGAGTTTACCGTCTTCGGTCCGTGCTGTCCAGCCGTCGTCGTCCACACGGACCCGCCAGGACCCGGCGGTGATCATCGGCTCGATGGCCAGCACCAGCCCCGGCTTGAGTTGCAGCCCCGTTCCCGGCTTCCCGAAATTGGGAACCTGGGGATCCTCGTGGAGCGAGCGCCCGATGCCGTGGCCGACGAACTCGCGGACCACACCGAAGCCCGCTGCCTCGGCACGGCGCTGGACGGCCGCTCCGATATCTCCCAGCCTGCTGCCGGGCCGCACCTGATCCACCGCGTCCTCCAGGCACCGCCGGGTGGTCTCCATCAGCCTCTCGGCCTCGGAGGAGGCCTTCCCCACGGCGAAGGTGACCGCCGCGTCCCCGTAGTAGCCCTCCACCACGGCGCCGCAGTCGACGCTCAGGATGTCGCCCTCCGCAAGAACCACCTTCGGGCTCGGGATCCCGTGCACGATCTCGTCGTTGACCGAGGTGCACAGGGTGGCCGGAAACCCGCAGTACCCCTTGAAGGCGGGACGGCCCCCACCCTCGCGGATCAGGTTCTCGGCGAGCTCGTCCAGCTCCGCCGTGGTGACCCCCGGTGCGGCCGCCTCGCGAACCAGCTCCAGGGCACGGTGCACCAGGACGTTGGCCCGGTGCATGAGCTCGAGCTCACCTTCCGACTTGAGAAAGATCATTGACCCACCGGCGAACCGATGGCCTCCATGATGGACGCCGTCACGGCCTCCATCGACTGGGAACCGTCCACCGAGACCAGCAGGCCGCGGTTGGAGTAGAAGTCCACGAGCGGCGCCGTCTTCTCGTGGTACTGGCGCAGCCGCTCGCGGATCACCTCTTCACGATCGTCGTCACGCTGGATGAGCGGGACACCGCAGTCGTCACAGTTCTTCCCGTCCTTCGGCGGGTTGTACACCACGTGGTACACCCTGCCGCACCTGGGACACGACCGGCGCCCGCCCAGCCTCCTGACGATCTCCTCGTCGGGCACGTCCACCAGGACCACCCGCTCCAGCGTCCGGCCCAGCTCGGCCAGGATGCCGTCCAGCACCTGGGCCTGCTCCACCGTCCTGGGGTAGCCGTCGAGGATCACGCCACGGGCGCAGTCCTCCCGGTCCAGGCGCTTGAGGATCATGGCCGCCATCACGTCGTCCGGCAGGAGCTCTCCGCGATCCATGATCTCCTTGGCCCTGATCCCCAGGGATGTCTGGTTCCGGACCTCCTCCCGCAGCATGTCACCGGTGGACACGTGGGGAATCTGGTACTTCTCGGACAGCACCTTGGCCTGCGTCCCCTTCCCCGATCCGGGGGGGCCGAGCAGCACCAGGTTCAGGCTCCGGTAGATGCTCGTCATCACTTCCTCCCGCGCAGGCGACCACGGCGCATGAAGCCGTCATAGTGCCGCATCACGAGCTGGGACTCGATCTGCTGGACCGTGTCCATGGCCACACCCACCACGATGAGCAGGGAGGTGCCACCGAAGTAGAACTTGACGCCGAGGCCCTCGGTGAACCAGCGGGGCAGGACGGCGTCCAGCGACGGCCCGATGAAGGGGATCGTGGCCACCTTGAAGCCCGCGATGAGGATCTCGGGGAGGATCGCCACCAGCGCCAGGTAGATGGCACCCACCAGGGTGATCCGCGTGAGAATCCTGTCGATGAACTCCGCGGTCCTCCTGCCGGGCCGGATGCCCGGGATGAACCCGCCGTACTTCTGCATGTTCTCCGCCGTGTCCTCGGGGTTGAAGATGATGGAGGTGTAGAAGTAGCAGAAGAAGATGATCGACAGGAAGTACACCAGGTTGTACAGGGGCTCGCCCCACGCCAGCGCCGCGGTGATCTTCTTGAGCCAGGGGTGCTGGATGATCTGGCCCAGCGTCTGGGGGAAGGACATGATCGAGGCCGCGAAGATCACGGGGATCACGCCGCCGGTGTTGAGCCTGAGCGGCAGGTAGGTGCTCTGCCCACCGTAGACCCGCCGTCCCACCACGCGCTTGGCGTACTGGATGGGGATGCGCCGTTGTGCCCGTTCCATGTAGACGATGGCCGCCACCACGAGCACCATGAAGATCACCAGGATGGCCACCGTCAGGATGCTCAGCGAGCCGGTCTTCACGTCGGTGATGGTGTTCACGATGGCACCCGGCAGGCCCACCACGATGCCGGCGAAGATGATCAGCGAGATGCCGTTGCCGACGCCCCGCTCGGTGATCTGCTCGCCCAGCCACATGACGAAGGCGGTTCCCGTGGTCAGGGTCAGCACCGTCAGGAGCCGGAAGCCCCAGCCCGGGTAGGGGACCAGGGGCGCCCCGCCGGGTGCCGTGGTGCGCTCCAGGAAGAACGAGATACCCAGGGACTGGATGACGGACAGGACCACCGTTCCGTACCGCGTGTACTGGGTGATCTTCCGCCGCCCCAGCTCGCCCTCCTTGGAGAGCTTCTCCAGGTACGGCCACACCACGGTGAGCAGCTGCAGGATGATCGAGGCCGAGATGTACGGCATGATCCCCAGCGCGAACACGGTCATGCGGCCGAGCGCTCCACCCGAGAACAGGTTCAGGAACCCGAGGACCGTACCCGCGGCGGCCTGGGTGAACTCCGCGATGGCCTGGGGATCCACGCCCGGCGTGGGGATGAACGCGCCCAGACGGTACACCGCCAGCAGGAGGAAGGTGAAGATCACACGCTTCCTCAGGTCGGGAATGGCGAAGATGTTGCGGAAGGATTCGATCACGGCGCCACCACCTCGCAGCTGCCGCCGGCGGCCTCGATCTTGGCCTGGGCCGCCCGCGAGAACTTGTGGGCCTGGACGGTCAGCTTCTTGCCGAGCTCACCGTCGGAGAGCACCTTCACGGGACCCTTGCCGGCCCGGATGAGGCGCTTCTCCGCCAGGGCCTCCAGGGTCACCTGCGCACCGTTGTCGAAGGCCTCCTCGAGGTCGGCCAGGTGCACCAGCTGGTACTCCACCCGGAAGATGTTGGTGAATCCACGCTTGGGGATCCGGCGCACGAGGGGCATCTGGCCGCCCTCGAAACCGTACCGGCGCGAGTAGCCGCTGCGGGACTTCTGTCCCTTGTGGCCGCGGCCCGCCGTCTTGCCGGTTCCGGAGCCGGGGCCCCGGCCCACCCGCTTGCGCCCCTTCTTGGCGCCCCTGGCGGGACGAAGGTCATGAAGTTCCATCTCAGCCCTCCACTTCCTCGACGGAGACCAGGTGGGGGATCTTGTTCACCATGCCCCTGGTGCAGGGCTCGTCCGGACGCACCACCGTCCGTCCGATCTTGCCCAGGCCCAGGCCGGCCAGGATCCTCTTGTGGTTCTCCTTGCACCCGATCCCGCTCCGGACCTGGGTGATCTTCAGCTGACCGATCTTCTTCTTGCGCGCGGTCATGACTCCTCAGCCTCCTTGCCTTCGGCAGCCTCGTCCACCTCGGGCGCGGCCTCCGCGGCTCCGGCGGTCTCCTCTGCGGGAGCCTCGGCGGCGGCCTCTGCGGTCTCGGGCTCTCCTGCCGGCGACTCCTCCACGGCCTCGGGGACCTCGGGGGCCTCCGCGGCCGGGGCGGGCAGGGGCTCCAGGCCCCGGAGGCGCCGCACCCGCTCCTCGGTCATGAGGTTGGTGAGCGCGTCGAAGGTGGCCCGGACCACGTTGAAGGGGTTGCGGCTCCCCACGATCTTGGTGAGCACGTCCTGGATGCCGGCCGACTCCATCACGGCGCGCACGCCGCCGCCGGCGATCACGCCGGTGCCGGGCGCCGCAGGGCGGAGCAGGACACGGGTCGCGCCCCACCGGCCCCAGATCTGGTGGGGCACGGTGCCACCCACCATGGGGACGGTGATCATCTCGCGCTTGGCCTCCTCCATGGCCTTCTGGATGGCCGGGGGCACCTCGCGCGCCTTGCCGGTCCCGTAGCCCACGCGGCCGTTGCCGTCGCCGGCCACCACCACCGCGGAGAAGGAGAAGTTCTTGCCGCCCTTGACGACCTTGGCCACGCGGTTGATGTGGACCACGGTCTCGACGAACTCGGACTCCTGCTGCCTGTTCTGCTGCTGTCTCATGGGTTGCCTCATCACGATCCCCTAGAACTTCAGGCCGGCCTCGCGGGCCGCCTCGGCAACGGCGCGGACGACGCCGTGGTACGGAAAGCCTCCGCGGTCGAAGACCACCTGCTCGACACCCTTCTCCCTGGCACGCTCGGCCACCACGCGGCCCACCACCTCGGCGGCCTTGCGGTTGCCCGTGCTCTCCAGGGAGCCGGCGACGCTCTTCTCCAGCGTGGAGGCCGCTGCGAGCGTGACGCCCTGCTCGTCGTCGATGACCTGGGCGTACACGTGCCGGAGGCTGCGGTATACCGCCAGGCGCGGCCTGGCAGCCGTGCCCCGCACCAGGTGCCGGTACCGCCGCCTGATCCAGTTGCGACGCTGCTTGCGATCTCGGTTGCGACTCATACCTTCGCTCCCTGCTTTCCGGCCTTCCGGCGGACGTACTCGCCCACGTACCGGATTCCCTTGCCCTTGTAGGGTTCCGGCGGCCTCAGTGCGCGGATCTCCGCGGCCACCTGGCCCACCTTCTGGCGGTCGATTCCGCTGACCTTCACCCTGTTGGCCTTCGGGTCCACATCGATGGTGATGCCCTCGGGCTCCGGGTACTCCACCTGGTGGGAGAACCCCAGGTTCAGGATCACGTTCTTGCCCTGCTTGTCCACGCGGTACCCGATGCCGACGATCTCGAGCTCCTTGGACCACCCTTCGGACACACCCACCACGGCGTTGTTGAGCAGCGCCCGGCACAGGCCGTGGAAGGCCCTGGTCTGCCGCTCCTCGTTGGCACGCTCCAGGGAGAGCACGCCATCCTCCATCTTCGCGGTGATGTGGGGCATGAGGTTCACCAGCATCTGGCCCCTGGGGCCCTTGACCTGCACGACGCCGTTCCCCACGTGGATGTCCACGCCCTTGGGGATGGAGATCGGCGCCAGTCCGATTCGTGACATGGCTCCCCCCCTACCAGATCTCGCACAGGATCTCGCCACCTGTGCGGAGTCGGCGCGCCTGCTCGTCCGTGACCACGCCGCGGTTGGTGGAGACGATGGCGATCCCCAGGCCGTTCCGGACCTTGGGGAGCTCCTCCACACCGCGGTACACGCGGCGGCCGGGCTTGGAGACCCGGCGGAGCCCGTGGATCACCGGCTCGCCGTCGTCGGAATACTTGAGGTAGATGCGCAGCACCCCCTGCGGGCCCTCCTCGAGGACCTTGAAGGTGCGGATGTACCCCTCCTGCTTGAGGATCTTCGCCAGCTCCAGCTTCATCTTCGAAGCCGGGATGTCGGTCCGGTCGTGCCGCACCATGGTGGCGTTCCGGATCCTCGTCAGCATGTCGGCAATGGGATCGGTCATGCTCATGCTCCCGGCCCTCCTACCAGCTCGCCTTGGTCACGCCGGGGAGGTATCCCTCCAGCGCGAGCTTCCTGAAACACACGCGGCACAGCTGGAACTTGCGCATGTAGCCACGGGGCCTGCCACAGAGACGGCACCGGTTCCGCTGCCGAACCTGGAACTTCGGCTTCTTCAATGACTTTGCCATCAAAGATTTACGAGTCACGACTCCTCCTATCGACGCTGAAAGGGCATCCCGAGACCGGCGAGCAGGGCACGGGCCTGGTCGTCGCTGGGAGCGCTCGTTGTGATGGTGATGTTCATGCCGACGGTGCCTTCCACCTTCTGGTAGTCCACCTCGGGGAAGATCAGGATGTCCCGGACGCCCAGCGTGTAGTTGCCGCGGCCGTCGAAGGCCGAGACGCTCACACCCCGGAAGTCCCGCACACGCGGCAGGGCAATGTTGATCAGCCGCTCGAGGAACTCGTACATCCTCTCGCGGCGCAGGGTCACCTTCACGCCCACGGGCATGCCCTCACGGAGCTTGAACGCGGCGATGGACTTGCGGGCCTTGCGGATCACGGGCTTCTGCGCCGTGATGTTGGCCATCTGTTCCATGGCGGACTCCAGGAGCTTGGCGTTCCTGGAGGCCTCGCCGACCCCGATGTTGCAGGTGATCTTCGTGATCCGCGGCACCTGCATGGGGTTCTTCAGGTCGAACTCCTTCACAAGCTGCGGAAACACGTCCTCGCGGTACTTCTCCATCAAGCGCGCCATCGTCCCTCCTAACGGTCGAGAATCGCGCCATCGACCTTGGCCACCCGCACCTTGCGGCCGTCCTCCAGGATCGAGTATCCGACCCGGGTGGGACGTCCGCTCTCGGGCGAGACGACCATCAGATTCGAAACATGGATGGGGGCCTCGCGCTCCACGATGCCACCCTGGATGTTCTTGGAAGGGTTGGGCCGGGTGTGGCGCTTGACGAAGTTCACGCCCTCCACCACCACACGGTTCCGGCCGGGATCCACACGCAGGACCTTCCCGCGGCGGCCGCGGTCCTTTCCGGCAATGACCTCGACCATGTCACCCTTCTTGATCTTGAGCTTCGCCATGGCGTCCTCCTACAGAACCTCGGGAGCAAGCGACACGATCTTCATGAACCGGCGCTCCCGGAGCTCCCGCGCCACCGGACCGAACACGCGGGTGCCGAGCGGCTCCTTCTGGGCGTTGATCAGCACCGCCGCGTTCTCGTCGAATTTGATGTAGGAACCGTCCTTGCGGCGCGTCCGCGCCCGGGTCCGGACGATGACCGCCCGCACCACGGTCCCCTTCTTGATCTCGGACTCCGGGGCGGCCTCCTTCACGGAGCACACCACCACGTCGCCGATCCCGGCGTACCGCGGGGCCGCCGACCCGCCGAGCTGACGGATGGCCATCAGCTTCCGGGCCCCAGAGTTGTCCGCCACCTTGAGCATCGTTCCCATCTGGATCATGGCCTGGCCTCCACTGCCTTCAACTACTGCGCCCGCGCAATGATCTTGCGCACCCGCCACCGCTTGCGCGCAGAAAGCGGCCGGCACTCCTCGATGACCACACGGTCACCCACGTTGCAGGTGTTCTCCTCGTCGTGGGCCATGAACTTGGAGGTGGTCCGCATGAAACGGCGGTAGAGGGGATGCATCACGAAGTTCTCGACCTTCACCACCACCGACTTGTCCGGCGCGTTGGAGGTCACCACACCCACCTTCGTGGACTTGCGCGGTTTCTGCACCTTCTCGCTCATCCTGCACTCTCCTCGTTCCGTCGCTCGTTGAGGACGGTCAGCACCCGCGCGATGTCCCTCCGGACCTCGCGGATCTTCACCGGGTTCTCGATCTGCCCCGTGGATTTCTGGAAGCGAAGCTTGAAGAGCTGGTCTTCGAGATCGCTCAGCATCCTCTGGAGCTCCTCGGCCGACTGTTCACGAAGCTGCGCCGCCTTCATGGCATCTCACTCCTCGTGATGAACCGGGTCTTGATGGGAAGCTTGTGGGCCGCCAGGCGCATGGCCTCGCGGGCCACGGACTCCGGCACACCCTCCATCTCGTAGAGGATGCGGGCCGGCTTCACCACCGCCACCCACTGCTCGGGGTTGCCCTTGCCCTTGCCCATCCGGGTCTCCAGGGGCTTCTTGGTCACGGGCTTGTCCGGAAAGATCCGGATCCACACCTTGCCACCACGCTTCACGTGACGGGTCATGGCCACACGGGCGGCCTCGATCTGCCGGGCGGTGATCCAGCCCGCCTCCAGGGCCTGCAGGGCGTAGTCTCCGAAGGAGAGCGTGGACCCCCGGTAGGCCAGACCGCGACGCCGGCCGCGCTGCTGCTTCCTGTACTTGACCTTCTTCGGCATCAACATGGCGTCATCTCCTCCCTACAGGTGGCGGCGGAAACCGCGCGCCCGGTGGCGCTCTCCGCGGTACACCCACACCTTCACGCCGATCACGCCGTAGGTGGTGAAGGCCTCGGCGAACCCGTAGTCGATGTCCGCCTTGAGGGTGTGCAGGGGCAGGCGTCCCTGCTGGTACCACTCGGAGCGCGCGATCTCGGCACCGTTGAGGCGGCCCGAGCACTTGATCTTGATCCCCTGGGCTCCGAAGCGCAGGGCGTTCTCCTGGGCCCGCCGCATGGCACGCCGGAAGGCCACCCGCCGCTCCAGCTGCCGGGCGATGTTCTCCGCGATGAGCTGGGCATCCACCTCGGGGCGCTGGATCTCCTGGATGTTGATGTGGATGTCCTGCCCGTAGCGCCGCATGAGATCGTCACGGAGCTTGTCCACCTCGGCGCCCTTGCGGCCGATGATGATGCCGGGACGTCCGGAGAGGATGTTCACGCGGAGCTTGTTGGCCGTCCGCTCGATGTCCACGGCGCTCACCGCGGCGTTGGACAGGCGCTGCTTGAGCTCCGACCTCAGCTGCAGGTCCTCGTGCAGGAGGTGCGCGTAGTCCTTCTTGCCGGCATACCACCTGGAACGCCAGGTGTTGTTGTAGCCGAGCCGGAACCCGTACGGGTGTGTCTTCTGTCCCACCATATCCTCCCTAGTTCTCGCGAACGCCGAGCTCGACGGTGATGTGGCACATCCGCTTGAGGATGCGGTGCCACCGGACCCACTTCGAAGCGGGACGGCCGCGCTTGAGCCGCGGACCCTCGTCCACCGTGATCCTCGTGACGAAGACCGTGCCCTCGTCCACGCCGGGATTCGCCTGCTCCAGGTTCGCCATGGCGGACCGCACCAGCTTCTCGAGATCCTTCGCCGCGTACTTGTTGCTCAGGCTGAGCATGCTGAGCGCGCGGGTGACCTGCTGGCCGCGGATCATGTCGGCCACGAGGCGGACCTTCTGCGGCGAGGACCGATAGTAGCGCAGTTTTGCTCGTGCTTCCATCATCTCCTCCTGCCTAGCGGCCCTTGTCCTTCTTGCCGGTGTGCCCGCGGTAGGTCCGGGTGAGCGCGAACTCGCCCAGCTTGTGGCCCACCATGTTCTCCGTCACGTAGACCGGGACGAACTTGTGACCGTTGTGGACGGCGATGGTGAGTCCCACCATGGCCGGCGTGATGGTCGAGCGGCGGGACCAGGTCTTGATCACACGCTTGTCGCCCGACGCGATCACCGCCTCCACCTTCTTCATCAGGTGGTCGTCGACGAACGGGCCCTTGCGGATTGAACGTGCCATCTCCTCCTCCTACTTCCGGTTCCGCCGCGACACGATGAGCCGGTCCGAGGCCTTCCGGCGGCGCGTCTTGGCACCCTTGGTGGGCCAGCCCCAGGGCGAGACCGGATGACGGCCCTTGTTGCGTCCCTCACCACCACCGTGGGGGTGGTCCACCGGGTTCATGGCCGTGCCGCGGGTCTGGGGGCGGATGCCCAGCCAGCGCGAACGGCCCGCCTTGCCGATGGAGAGGTTGGAATGCTCCACGTTCCCCACCTGGCCGATGGTGGCCATGCATGTGGAGAGCACCATCCGCATCTCGCCGGAGGGGAGACGCAGGGTGGTGTACTTGCCTTCCTTGGCCATGATCTGGGCCGAGGCGCCGGCGGACCGGACCATCTGGGCACCCTTGCCGGGCTTGAGCTCCACGTTGTGGACCAGCGTACCCAGGGGGATGTTGCCCAGCGGCATGGCGTTGCCGGGGCGCACATCCACCTTGGCGCCCGCGATCACCGTGTCGCCCACCTTGAGCCCAACGGGGGCCAGGATGTAGCGCTTGTCGCCGTCGACGTAGTGCAGCAGGGCGATGAACGCGGACCGGTTCGGGTCGTACTCGATGGTGGCGACCTTGCCCGGAACGTCGAACTTGTTCCGCTTGAAGTCGATGATCCGGTAGCGGCGCTTGTGACCACGGCCGCGATGGCGGGACGTGACGTGCCCGTCGTTGTTGCGTCCGGACGACCGCTTCTTGCCCTCGGTCAGCTTCTTGAACGGCTTCGACACCGTGAGCTCGGAAAAGTCGAGAACGGTGACGAACCGGCGCCCGGGCGATGTGGGCTTGTAGCTCTTGATACCCATCCCGGCCTCCTCAGATACCTTCGAAGAACTCGGGGGTCTTGGACCCCGGAGCCAGCTTCACGTACGCCTTGCGGACGAGGGGGCGGTGGCTCACCACCCGGCCGTACCGCATGACGGGCTTGCCCTTCCTGTTGACGATGTGGACGTCCACCACCTTCACGTCGAACAGCTCCTCGACGGCCTTGCGCACCTCGATCTTGTTGGCACGGCGATCCACCTCGAAGCACACCGTGTTCTCGCGCTCCTGGGCGAGGGTGGTCTTCTCGGTGATGACCGGTCTCAGGATGATCTCGCGCGCCTTCATGACAGCACCTCCACCAGCGCCTTGATGGACTCCTCCGAGGCCACGATCCACCGGTGGTTGAGCACCTCGTAGGCGTTGAGCGACCGCGCGTCCAGGGCCTTCACCCCGGGGCGGTTGCGGCTCGCCAGGTAGAGGTTCAGGTTCTCCACGCCATCCACCAGCAGCACCTTCTCGTCGCCGAGCCCCAGCCTGCCCAGCCGCTCCAGGAACGCCTTGGTCCTGGGCTCGGGCAGCTCGAGGCTGTCGAGGATCACGATCCGGCCCTCGGCGGCACGCTGGGACAGCACGCCGGCCAGCGCGTTCTTCCGGGCCTTCTTGTTGACCTTCATGACGTAGGAACGGGGCTGCGGTCCGTGGACCGTGCCACCGTGCCGCCACAGGGGCGACCGGCGGTCACCGGCACGGGCGCGGCCCGTGTGCTTCTGCTTCCACGGCTTGGCGCTCGTGCCCTTGACGTCGGAGCGGGTCTTGGTCTTGTGGGTGCCGCGGCGACGGGAGGCCAGGTACGCGCGCACCACCTCCCACACCAGGTGCTCGCGCACCTCGCGGGCGAAGACCTCGTCGGGGAGCTCCACGGAGCCCACGACCTCGTTGTCCCAGTTCTTCACATCCATCTTCATGATCCCGCCCCTCCCCTCACGAAACCTTCACGATGCGCAGGTAGGAGTTGCGGGCCCCGGGCACCCCACCCTTGAGGAAGAGGAGGTTCCGCTCGGGATCCACCTTCACCACCTGGACGTTCTTGACGGTCACCTTCTTGTTGCCCATCTGGCCCGGCATGCCCGCGCCCGGGAACACCCGGGAGGGGTAGGCCGCGGCGCCGATGGAGCCCGGGGCACGGTGGAACATGGACCCGTGGGTCGCCCGGCCGCCACCGAAGTTGTGCCGCTTGATGACGCCCTGGAAGCCGCGCCCCTTGGAGGTCCCGCTCACGTGGACCGTTTCGTTGGGCTCGAACATCTCCACGAGCACCGCGTCGCCCGGGGCCGTCTCGTCGCCCGGCTCCACCGGGACCTCCGCCAGGAAGCGCGTGGGCGGAATGCCCGCCTTGGCGAAGTGGCCCGTGATGGGCTTCGTGGCCTTTCGGGGGGGCTTGCCCTCCACCAGGCCGATCTGGGCGGCCTCGTACCCGTCGGTGTCCGTGGTCTTCCGCTGGACCACCACACACGGCCCCGCCTGGACGACGGTCACCGGGATGACCCGGCCCTGGTCGTCGAAGACCTGGGTCATGCCGATCTTCTTGCCGAGGATTCCCTTCACCATGATCGCCTCACCTGGCCCCGTAGGCCTTGATCTCGACATCGACGCCGGCAGGAAGCTCCAGCTTCATCAGGGCATCGATGGTCTGCTGGGTCGGCTCGAGGATGTCGAGAAGCCGCTTGTGGGTGCGGATCTCGAACTGCTCGCGGGACTTCTTGTCCACGTGCGGCGACCGCAGCACGGTGAACCGCTGGATGTGGGTGGGCAGGGGGATGGGACCCGAGATCCGGGCACCCGTCCGCTGCGCCGTGTCCACGATCTCCGACGCGGACTGGTCGAGAAGCCTGTAGTCGTACGCCTTGAGCCGAATGCGGATTTTCTCGCTCGCCATGACTTACTCCAGGATGTCGGTGATGGAGCCGGCGCCCACGGTGCGGCCGCCCTCGCGGATCGCAAAACGCAGACCCTTCTCCATCGCAATCGGGGTGATCAGCTCGACCTCGATGTTCACGTTGTCTCCCGGAAGCACCATCTCCACCCCCTCCGGCAGCGTCACCGAACCCGTGACGTCCGTCGTCCGGAAGTAGAACTGCGGACGGTACCCGTGGAAGAACGGAGTGTGACGACCACCCTCCTCCTTCGTCAGGATGTACACCTCGGCCCGAAACTTCGTGTGCGGCGTGATCGACCCGGGCTTCGCCACCACCTGACCACGCTCCACTTCCTTCCGCTCCGTCCCACGCAGCAACAGACCAACATTGTCGCCAGCCTGGCCCTGGTCCAGCAGCTTCCGGAACATCTCCACGCCCGTCACCACACGCTTCATCGTCGGACGAATCCCAACGATCTCCACCTCCTCACCCACCTTCACCACCCCACGCTCGATCCGACCCGTCACCACCGTCCCACGACCAGAAATCGTGAACACGTCCTCGATCGGCATCAGGAAATCCTTGTCAACATCCCGCTCGGGCAACGGAATGTACTCGTCCATCGCCTTCACCAGCTCCCAGATCGACGCACACTCCTCAGAATCAGGATCCGACGACTCCAACGCCTTCAACGCCGAACCCCGAATCACAGGAATCTCGTCCCCGGGAAACTCGTACTCGCTCAAAAGCTCCCGAACCTCCAACTCCACCAGGTCCAGAAGCTCCTCGTCGTCCACCATGTCCACCTTGTTCATGTACACCACGATGTACGGCACCCCCACCTGACGCGCCAGCAAGATGTGCTCCCGCGTCTGCGGCATCGGACCGTCTGCCGCCGACACCACCAGCACCGCACCGTCCATCTGCGCCGCCCCAGTGATCATGTTCTTCACGTAATCCGCATGACCGGGACAGTCCACGTGCGCATAGTGACGATTCTCCGTCTGATACTCCACGTGCGCCGTGTTGATCGTGATCCCACGCGCCTTCTCCTCCGGCGCCTTGTCAATCGAATCAAACGGCGTGAAATCCGCCAGACCCTTCGCCGCCAGCGTCTTCGTGATCGCCGCCGTCAACGTCGTCTTCCCATGGTCAACATGACCAATCGTCCCGACGTTCACGTGCGGCTTCGTCCGCTCAAACTTCTCCTTGGCCATTCCTGCCTCCCTCTCAGGCGCCGAGCCCCTTGGCCCGGGCCACGAGTTCGTCCGCCAGCTGCTTGGGAACCTCGTCGTAATGGTCGAACTGCATGGTGTAGGTGGCTCGCCCCTGCGTCGCGGACCGGAGGTCCGTGGCGTAGCCGAACATGGCCGCCAGCGGCACGTGGGCCGTCACCACCTGGAATCCGGCCTTGGGCTCCATGCTCACGATGCGCCCGCGCCGGCTGTTGAGGTCGCCGATGACGTCTCCCATGTACTCCTCGGGAGTCACCACCTCCACCTCCATGATGGGCTCCAGCAGCACCGGACGCGCCTTCTTCGCCGCGTCCTGGAAGGCCATGGAACCCGCCACCTTGAAGGCGATCTCCGAGGAATCCACCTCGTGGTAGGAGCCGTCGTAGAGGGCCACGCCCACGCCCACCAGCGGGTAGCCCGCCAGAACGCCGCGTTCCATGGCCTCCCGGACGCCGATCTCCACCGGCTTGATGAACTCCTTGGGGATCACACCCTGGGTGATCTCGTTCTCGAACTCGAAATCGGTCCCGTCGGTGAGGGGCCAGATCCGGATCTTGGCGTGACCGTACTGGCCGCGGCCTCCGGACTGGCGCACGAAGCGGCCCTCGCCCCTCGCCTCCTCCGTGATGGTCTCGCGGTAGGCCACCTGCGGCCTGCCGATGTTGCCCTCGATGCTGAACTCCCGCGTGAGCCGGTCGACGATGATCTCCAGGTGGAGCTCGCCCATGCCGGAGATGATGGTCTGGCCCGTCTCCTCGTCGGTCATCACGCGGAAGGTGGGGTCCTCCTGGGTGAGCTTGCCGAGGGCCATGCCGAGCTTGTCCTGGTCCGCCTTGGTCTTGGGCTCGATGGCCACCGAGATCACGGGCTCCGGGAAGTGCATGGCCTCCAGCACGATGGGCCTGGCAGGATCGCAGATGGTGTCGCCGGTGGACACCGACCGGAGCCCCACCGCGGCGCAGATGTCACCCGCGTAGACCTCGTCGATCTCCTCACGCTTGTTGGCGTGCATCTTGAGGAGGCGGCCGATGCGCTCCTTCTTGCCGGAGGTGGCGTTCACCACGGAGGTCCCCGTGGCCACGTGGCCCGAGTAGACCCGCATGAAGGCCAGCTGGCCCACGTAGGGATCGGTCATGATCTTGAAGATCAGCGCCGCGAAGGGCTCGTCGTCGTCGGCGTGGCGCACGTCGAGCTCGCCGGTGTTCGGGTCGTGCCCCTCGATGGGCGGCACGTCCAGCGGCGAGGGCAGGTAGTCCACCACCGCGTCGAGCAGCGGCTGCACGCCCTTGTTCTTGAAGGCGGAGCCGCACAGCACCGGCACGATGTGGCCGGCCAGGGTCCCCTCGCGGAGCCCCCGGCGGATCTGCTCCTCGGAGAGCTCCCCGTCGCCCAGGTAGACGTCCAGCAGGTCCTCGCTGCTCTCCGCCACGCCCTCCAGGAGGCGCTCCCGGTACTCCTCGGCCTCGGCCCGGTACTCCTCGGGGATCTCCTCCACGTGGTACTCGGCGCCCAGTGTCTCGTCCAGGTACCGGAAGGCCTTCATGGTCACCAGGTCGATGACGCCCGCGAAGGTCTCCTCGCTCCCCAGTGGGATCTGGATGGGCACCGGGTTGGCCTTGAGCTTGTTCCGCATCTGGTCCACCACGCCGGCGAAGTTGGCGCCCACGCGGTCCATCTTGTTGATGAAGGCCACCCGCGGAACGTGGTACCGGTCGGCCTGGCGCCAGACCGTCTCGGACTGGGGCTCCACACCGCCCACGGCACAAAAAACAGCCACCGCACCGTCGAGGACGCGGAGGCTGCGCTCCACCTCGGCCGTGAAGTCCACGTGGCCCGGCGTGTCGATGATGTTGACCCGGTGGTCCCGCCAGAAGCACGTGGTGGCCGCGGAGGTGATGGTGATGCCCCGCTCCTGCTCCTGCGGCATCCAGTCCATGGTGGCGGTGCCGTCGTGGACCTCACCGATCTTGTAGTTGATGCCGGTGTAGTACAGGATCCGCTCGGTAGTCGTCGTCTTACCGGCATCGATGTGGGCCATGATGCCGATATTCCGGACCTTGTCGAGCGGTATCTTTCGGGGCATGTTGTCAAGGATCTCCTGCGTTCGGTTCGTTGTCTTCGTTGCCTACCAGCGGTAGTGGGCGAAGGCCTTGTTGGCCTCGGCCATGCGGTGCGTATCGTCACGCTTCTTGATGGCGCCGCCGCGGTTGTTGGCCGCGTCCAGCAGCTCCCCGGCCAGCTTCTCGGTCATGGTCTTCTCGTGACGCTGCTTGGCGTACCCCAGGAGCCACCGGATGGCCAGCGAGAGCTGGCGCTCCGAGCGGACCTCCACGGGAACCTGGTAGGTGGAGCCACCCACACGCCGCGACTTGACCTCCACATGGGGCTTGGTGTTCTCCACCGCCCTCTTGAAGAGCTTGAGCGGGTCGTCCCCCGTCCGCTCCTCCATGATCTTGAGCGCGCCGTAGAAGATGCGCTCCGCGGTGGTCTTCTTGCCGTCCCGCATCACGGAGTTGATGAAGCGGGTCACCAGCTGCGAGTTGTAGACGGGATCCGGAAGGATCTCGCGCTTGGTCACGGTTGCTCGGCGGGGCATGGTCTCGTCTCCCTAGTTCTTCGGGCGCTTGGCGCCGTACTTGGAACGCTGCTGCCGGCGGCCCTCGACACCCTGGCAGTCCATGGTGCCCCGGATGATGTGGTACCGCACACCCGGAAGGTCCTTCACACGGCCACCCCGGATCATCACCTGCGAGTGCTCCTGCAGATTGTGACCCTCTCCGGGGATGTAGGCCGTCACCTCGATCCCGTTGGTGAGCCGGACACGGGCCACCTTCCGGAGGGCCGAGTTCGGCTTCTTGGGCGTGGTGGTGAACACGCGGGTGCACACACCCCGGCGCTGCGGACAGGCCTGGAGCGCGGGGCTCTTGGTCTTCTCCGTCGCCGTTCGGCGTCCCTGGCGGACAAGCTGCGAAATCGTCGGCATAACCTCTCTCTCCGATTCAGGATGGAAAAGCCAAGCGCAGAAGCGCCTGGCCGGCCTGCTGCATTCGGATTCCGGGCTCGGGACCCGGAGCCGCGGAAGAATACCCGGAACCGCCCCTGTTGTCAACCACCCCGCGGCCGGATTCCGCCCATTTCCCCGGCGCCGCCGGGCCGGAGCCCACCGGCGGCACGATCCGCAGCGCCCCGCCACCGGACGGAGGGGCGCGACGCGGGGACGACCCCCGCCATCACTGTCGTGGAACGTGAAGCATGAAACGTGAAACGAATGAGGGACTTCCGGTGTGCATGTCACGGATGGGTGCGGGATGTTCGCCCCCGCCACCCCGCTCCTCGTGAAACGTGAAACGTGAAACGTGAAACGTGAAACGAAAGAGGATACGAAATCGTGTGACGATCCGCCCCGGGACGACGGCCGTCTCCGTCACCGTCGCTCACCCCTGCGCCCCTGCTCCCTGCCCGTGTCCGTGTCCGTGTCCGTGTCCGTGACCCTGTCCCCGGCCCTGGACCTGGCCCTGGCCCCGGTCGTACCCCCGACTCCGCCCGAGGCAGCCCCGGCCGGGTTTCACTCTTTCCCCATCCTCCACCCGCCTCCCTCCGCTCCCCTGCTCCCCTGCTCCCCGGGCGGGTGGGGGACGTCTTCACCTCTTCACCTCTTCACCTCTTCACCACGAAAAAGGCGGCCCCGGAGGGCCGCCGCTGGTTCCTTGCCGTTGTGCCGTCCCGGATCAGCTCTCCGGCTTGGCGTCGAGGATGACGGACGCCGCCTCGGGGTACTCGCCGAAGGGGGTCTCCTCCTCCGGAATCTCCATCTCCTCCTCGGGAACCGGGTCGATGATGGTGCGGCGGTACCTGGGCGTGCCCGTGCCCGCCGGGATGAGCCGGCCGACGATCACGTTCTCCTTCAGCCCGTGGAGGTTGTCCACCTTGCCGGCCACGGCGGCCTCGGTGAGGACGCGGGTGGTCTCCTGGAAGGAGGCGGCGGAGATGAACGACTCCGTGGCCAGGGAGGCCTTGGTGATGCCGAGCAGCAACGACTTGGCCGTGGCCGCCTCGCCGCCGGCCGCGATGACCCGCTCGTTCTCCCTCTTGAAGAGGTAGCGCGGCACCTGCTGGTCCAGCAGGAAGTCGGTGTCGCCGGGGTCCACCACCTTCACGAAGCGCATCATCTGGCGGACCATCACCTCGATGTGCTTGTCGTTGATGGTCACGCCCTGGGAGCGGTAGACCTCCTGGATCTTGTCCACCAGGTGGCGCTGGAGCTCCTTCTCGCCCAGGATCGACAGGATGTCGTGGGGGTTGGTGGGCCCCTCGGTCAGGGGGTCACCCGCCTGGATGAACTCCCCCTCCTGGACCGAGACGTGGGCGTAGCGCGGAATGGTGTACTCCCGGTGCTCGCCGCCCTCGCCCTCCACCACGATGCGCCGCTGGCCGCGGACCGGCTCGGTGATGCGGACGATGCCGTCGATCTCCGAGACCACGGCCGGCTCCTTGGGCTTGCGGGCCTCGAAGAGCTCCACCACGCGCGGCAGACCACCGGTGATGTCCTTGGTCTTGGACATCTCGCGGGGGATCTTGGCCAGCACGTCGCCCGGCGCCACCTTGTCCCCCTCGTCCACCGTGAGGTGGGAGCCGATGGGGAGCTGGTACCGGCGCTCCTCCTTGTTCTTGCCCGTTCCCTGGACCACGATGGTGGGAATGCGCTTGCCCGAGCCCAGGGGCTCGATGACGATCTTGTGGGCGTGGCCCGTGAGCTTGTCGATCTCCTCGCGGACGTTCTCGCCCTCCACCAGGTCGATGAAGTGCACCTTGCCCTTGATGGCCGTCAGGATGGAGGAGGTGAACGGGTCCCACTCCACCAGCGGGGTGCCGGGATCCACGTCCTGGCCGTCGTCCACCAGGAGGTGGGAGCCGTAGGCCACCGAGTAGCGCTCCTTCTCACGGTTCCGGGCATCCACGATGACCAGCTTGCCGTTCCGGGAGATGGCCACCCGCTGGCCTTCCTTGTTGACCACGGCCTGCACGTTCAGGTACTTGACCGTTCCGGCGTGGGAGGCCACGTGGCGGGAGGATTCGCCGCCCCGGGTGGCCGTGCCGCCGTAGTGGAAGGTCCGCATGGTGAGCTGGGTGCCCGGCTCGCCGATGGACTGGGCCGCGATGATGCCCACCGCCTCGCCCATCTCCACCAGGCGGCCGCCGGCCAGCATCCGGCCGTAGCAGGCCTGGCACACGCCGCGCTCGGTCTCGCAGGTGAGCACCGAGCGGATCTTGACCCGCTCGATGCCCGCCTCCTGGATCTGGTTGGCCAGGGTCTCGGTGATCTCCTGGTTGGCGGCACAGATGAGCGTACCCTCCAGGGGATCGAAGATGTCCTCGGCGGCCACGCGGCCCACGATGCGGTCCCGCAGCTGCTCCAGGATCTCCCCGCCCTCCATGATGGCGGTGACCTCGATGCCGTCCTCGGTGCCGCAGTCGTGCTCCACCACGATCACGTCCTGGGCCACGTCCACCAGGCGCCGGGTCAGGTACCCGGAGTCCGCCGTCTTGAGGGCGGTGTCCGCGAGGCCCTTCCGCGCGCCGTGGGTGGAGATGAAGTACTGCAGCACGGAGAGCCCCTCGCGGAAGTTCGCCGTGATGGGGGTCTCCATGATCTCGCCCGAGGGCTTGGCCATGAGGCCGCGCATGCCGGCCAGCTGCCGGACCTGCTCCTTGGAACCCCGGGCGCCCGAGTCCGCCATCATGAAGATGGGGTTGAGCTGGCCCGTCTCCAGGTCCCGCTCGGACATGCCCTCGAACATCTCGCGGGCCACCTGCTCGGTCACCCGGTGCCAGATGTCGATGATCTTGTTGTGGCGCTCGCCCGCCGTGATGAGGCCCGCGGCGCGCTGCTTCTCCACCTCGTCCACCTCGGCGTAGGCCTGGTCGAGGAGCTCCTGCTTGCGCTCGGGGATCACCATGTCGGCGCTGGCGAAGGACAGACCCGATCGGGTCGCGTTGACGAAGCCCACCTCCTTGAGCCGGTCCAGCAGGAGGACGGACTCCTCCTGGCCCAGGTTCATGATGGCGTAGGCCACCAGGCTCTGGAGCCCCTTCTTCTTGAGCTGGCCGTTGACGAAGGGCATGCCCTCGGGGAGGCTCATGTTGAAGAGCACACGCCCCACCGTGGTCTCGAGGAGCATGTCCGCCACCTCGATCTCGTCGGCATGGAGCAGGTCCTGGGAGCCGCCCTGGGCCACCAGGTCGATGAGGCGGCCCGTGTACCGGATCTGGATGGGGGCCTGGGTGGCCACCGCCCCCGTGGCGTGGGCCAGGAAGACCTCGTCCGAGGAGGAGAAGACCCTGCCCGCGCCCTTCGCCATGGGGTTCTCGCCCGTCAGGTAGTAGACGCCGATCACCATGTCCTGGGAGGGAACGGCGAGGGGACGGCCACTGGCGGGCGAGAGGATGTTGCGGGAGGCCATCATCAGGATGTGGGCCTCCAGCTGGGCCTTGGGGGACAGCGGCAGGTGGACCGCCATCTGGTCACCGTCGAAGTCGGCGTTGTAGGCCGCGCAGACCAGGGGGTGGATCTTGATGGCCTTGCCCTCCACGAGGACGGGCTCGAAGGCCTGGATGCCCAGCCTGTGGAGCGTGGGCGCCCGGTTGAGCAGCACCGGGTGCTCCTTGATGACCGTCTCCAGCGCGTCCCAGACCTCGCGGGTCTGGAGCTCCACGAGCTCCTTGGCCATCTTGATGGTGGTGGCCAGGCCCCGCTTCTCCAGCTCGTGGTAGACGAAGGGCTTGAAGAGCTCCAGCGCCATCTTCTTGGGAAGACCGCACTGGTGGAGCTTGAGGTCGGGACCCACCACGATCACCGAGCGGCCGGAGTAGTCCACGCGCTTGCCCAGCAGGTTCTGGCGGAAGCGGCCCTGCTTGCCCTTGAGGTTGTCGGAGAGCGACTTGAGGGGCCGGTTGTTGGATCCCTTGATGACGCGCCCGCGGCGGCCGTTGTCGAAGAGGGCGTCCACCGCCTCCTGGAGCATCCGCTTCTCGTTGCGGACGATCACCTCGGGCGCCCGGAGGTCCAGGAGCTTCTTGAGGCGGTTGTTCCTGTTGATCACCCGCCGGTAGAGGTCGTTGAGGTCGGAGGTGGCGAAGCGGCCGCCGTCCAGCGGCACCAGGGGCCGCAGCTCGGGTGGCAGCACCGGGATGACCTCGAGGATCATCCACTCGGGACGGTTGCCCGACCGGCGGAAGGCCTCCACGAGCTTCAGGCGCTTGGCGGCCTTCTGCCGCCGCACCGTGGAGGTCTCGGTCCGCATGAGCATGCGGAGCTCGGCCGCCATCTCGTCGAGGTCCAGCACCTCCAGGAGCTCCCGGATGGCCTCGGCGCCCATCTTGGCCACGAAGGCCTCGCCGAACTCCTCCTTGGCCTCCCGGTACTCCTCCTCGGTGAGGATCTGCTTCTCCTCGAGGGTGGTGTCGCCGGGGTCCACCACCACGTAGGCCTCGAAGTAGAGCACGCGCTCCAGGGCCCGGACGGTCATGTCCAGCAGCAGGCCGATGCGGGAGGGCAGCCCCTTGAAGAACCACACGTGGGACACGGGCGCGGCCAGCTCGATGTGGCCCATGCGCTCGCGGCGGACCTTGGACTTGGTGACCTCGACGCCGCACTTGTCGCAGACGACGCCGCGGTACTTCATCCGCTTGTACTTGCCGCAGAGGCACTCCCAGTCCGTGACCGGACCGAAGATCTTGGCGCAGAACAGGCCGTCCCGCTCCGGCTTGAAGGTCCGGTAGTTGATGGTCTCCGGCTTGGTGACCTCACCGTGGGACCACGACCGGATCTTCTCGGGACTGGCGAGTCCCAGGCGGATCGCATTGAAATCGTTCAGTGGCTTCGGCTTCTCGAAGAAGCTCCGGGCCTCCGTGAAGGTGGATCGCTCCATGTGGTCGTGCCCCCTTCTCACTCGTCGTCCTGCTGCAGGAGCTCCACGTCGAGCGCCAGAGCCTGCAGCTCACGGACCAGTACGTTGAAGGACTCGGGCAGCCCCGGTTCCTCGGGAACCTGCCCCTTGACGATGGCCTCGTAGACCTTGGCCCGGCCCTCCACGTCGTCGGACTTGACGGTCAGCAGCTCCTGGAGGGTGTGGGCGGCGCCGTACGCCTCCAGGGCCCAGACCTCCATCTCGCCGAGCCGCTGCCCGCCGAACTGGGCCTTGCCGCCCAGCGGCTGCTGCGTGATGAGCGAGTACGGCCCGATGGAACGGGCGTGGATCTTGTCGTCCACAAGGTGGGAGAGCTTCAGCATGTAGATGGAGCCCACGGTGATCCTCTGCTCGAAGGGCTCGCCCGTGAGCCCGTCGTAGAGCAGGCTCTTGCCGTCCTCGGGGAGGCCGGCCTGCTCCAGCATCTCGTGGATCTCGTCCTCGGTGGCCCCCTCGAAGACGGGGGTCGCGAACCGCAGGCCCAGCTCCCGGCCGGCCCACCCCAGGTGGGTCTCCAGGATCTGCCCCACGTTCATGCGCGAGGGCACGCCCAGCGGGTTGAGCACGATCTCCACGGGCGTCCCGTCCGGAAGGAACGGCATGTCCTCCTCGGGCAGGATGTTGGAGATGACGCCCTTGTTCCCGTGGCGGCCGGCCATCTTGTCGCCCACCTGGAGCTTGCGCTTCATGGCGATGAAGACCTTGACCTGCTTGATCACGCCCGGGGGCAGCTCGTCGCCCTGGCGGAGCAGCTCGATGCGCTCCTGGTTGAGCTGCTCGAGCACCTCGATCTGGGACTCGGCCTGCCGGATCAGCATCCTGACCTTGTCCAGCAGCACGGGGTCCTTCACGGGAAGGCCCATGAGCTCGGCCCGGGTCAGGCGCCGGATGGCCTCGGCCGTGAGCTTGCTCCCCTTCTTCGCCACAACCTCGCCGGAGCTGGAGGTCACGTCGTCGGTGACCTTCACGCCGGTGAGCAGCTGGGCGATCTTGGAGTCCCGGACCTCCAGGATGATGCGCTTCTCGTCCTCGGAGTTCTTGCGGATCCGCTCGATCTCCTCGGCCTCGATGGCGAGCTGGCGGGAGTCCTTCTCCACGCCCTTGCGGGCGAAGACCTGGACACCGACCACCACGCCCTCGATGCCCGGCGGACACCGCAGGGAGGCGTCCCGGACGTCGCCGGCCTTCTCACCGAAGATGGCCCGGAGCAGCTTCTCCTCGGGGGTGAGCTGGGTCTCGCCCTTGGGCGTGACCTTGCCCACCAGGATGGAGCCCTGCTTCACCTGGGCGCCGATGTGGATGATGCCGGCATCGTCCAGCTGGGCCAGCGCGGACTCGGAGACGTTGGGAATGTCCCGGGTGATCTCCTCGGGGCCCAGCTTGGTGTCCCGGGCCGAGGTCTCGAACTCCTCGATGTGGATGGAGGTGTAGTAGTCCTCCTTGACGAGCTTCTCGGACACCAGGATGGCGTCCTCGAAGTTGTAGCCCCGCCACGGCATGAAGGCCACGAGGACGTCCCGGCCCAGGGCCAGCTCCCCATCCTTCGTGTTGGGTCCGTCGGCCAGCACCTGGCCCTTCACCACCCGCTGCCCCTCCTCCACGATGGCCTTCTGGTTGATGGAGGTGTTCTGGTTGGAGCGCCGGAACTTGGTGAGCTGGTAGATGTCCGCACCGAACTCACCCTCGCCCTCGCCCTCCACGCGGACGATGATGCGCTGGCTGTCCACCTTGTCCACCACGCCGGAGCGCCTGCAGAGCACCACGGCGCCGGAGTCCCGGGCCACCACCCGCTCCATCCCCGTCCCCACGATGGGGGCCTCGGGCTGGATGAGCGGCACCGCCTGGCGCTGCATGTTGGAGCCCATGAGGGCCCGGTTGGCGTCGTCGTGCTCCAGGAAGGGGATGAGCGCCGCCGCCACCGACACCACCTGGTGCGGCGAGACGTCGATGTAGTCCACCTGCTCCCGGTCGATGAGCAGGAACTCGCCGCCGGAGCGGGCGATGACCTTCTCGTCCACCAGGTTGCCCTTGTCGTCCACCCGGGCGTTGGCCTGGGCGATGTTGAGGCGCTCCTCCTCCCAGGCGGGGAGGTAGAAGGCGTAGGGCTCGCCCCAGGCCTCCATCTTGCCGGCCTTCTTCAGGCGGGCGTTGGTGCGCTCGAAGTCCTTCTTCAGCACCACCTCGCCCAGCCGGAACGTGGAGTCGCCCACCTGGGAGATCTGCACGTGCTCGAGCACCCGGCCGTTCTCCACCTTCTTGTAGGGCGACTCGATGAAGCCCATGGAGTTGAGGCGCGCGTAGCACGACAGGGACGAGATGAGCCCGATGTTGGGCCCCTCGGGGGTCTCGATGGGGCAGATCCGCCCGTAGTGGGTGGAGTGCACGTCCCGGACCTCGAAGCCCGCCCGCTCGCGGGAGAGCCCGCCGGGACCCAGGGCGGAGAGCCGCCGCTTGTGGGTGACCTCGGAGAGCGGGTTGGTCTGGTCCATGAACTGGGAGAGCTGCGAGGATCCGAAGAACTCGTCCACCGACGCGATCACCGGCTTGGAGTTCACCAGGTCCCGCGGCATGGCCGCGTCGATGTCCGGGTGGATGGACATCTTCTCCTTGATGGCCCGCTCCATGCGCACCAGCCCGATGCGGAACTGGTTCTCCAGCAGCTCGCCCACGGTCCGGACCCGCCGGTTGGCCAGGGAGTCGATGTCGTCCACGCGGCCGATGTCCCGGTGGAGCTGGAGGAGGTAGCGCACGAGCGCCAGGAAGTCCTCCACGTCGAGGATCCTCTGGTCCAGTGCCTTCTCGAGGCCCAGCTTCGCGTTGAACTTGAAACGGCCCACCATGGAGAGGTCGTACTTCCGCTCGTCGAAGAAGAGGCCGTTGAACAGCGTGGTGGCCGACTCCTCGGTGGGGGGGTCGCCCGGGCGCTGGCGCCGATAGATTTCCATGCGGGCGGCCATCTGGTCCGTGCTCGTGTCCTTCTCCAGGGTCTGGTGGAGGATCTCGCCAACGGGATCCCAGTCGGGGAAGGCCACGCCCAGGGTCCCCACGCCGGCCTCCTCGGCCATGGCGAGGAGCTCCTCGGTCACGCGGCTGTTGGCCGGGGCCAGCACCTCGCCGGTCTCGCCGTCCACCAGGTCCTCCACCAGGAGGGCGCCGATGAGCGCCTCGCGGGAGACACTGACGCGGGCCGGCTTCTCCACCGTGGCCCTGGACAGCCGCCTGGTCATGGAGTCGTCAAGCACCAGGCCCGCGAAGAGCGCCGGCGTGGAGACCTTGCGGAAGCGCAGGGCCTTCTGGCGCTCCTCCTCGATCTTGAGGATCCGGTCGTCCAGCAGCAGCGTGGCGGTCTTCTTGCCCCTGGGCAGCTTCACGTCGAAGACCGTGTAGAAGGCCCGGAGGATCTGGCTGTTGCTCTCGAGCTCGGGGCTCAGTGCCCGCAGGAACACGGTTCCGGGAAGGCGCCGCTTGCGGTCGATGCGAACCCAGAGGATCTGCTTGGAGTCGTACTCGAACTCGATCCACGAGCCCCGGTAGGGCACCACCTTGGCCAGGTAGTGGTTGGGGCCCTCCAACGTGAAGAAGACGCCGGGGGAACGGTGCAGCTGGGAGACGATGACCCGCTCCGTGCCGTTGATGATGAAGGTGCCGGTCTCGGTCATGAGGGGCAGCTCACCGAAGTAGAGCTCCTCCTCCTTGACGTCCCGCAGCTGGCGTTCGCCCTCCTCCTCGGTGTCGAAGGTGACCAGGCGGAAGGTGAGACGGAGGGGCACCCCGTAGGTCATCCCGCGCTCGCGGCACTCGTCGGCCGTGAAGGTGAGCCGCAGGCCCACCGGCGCCCCGCAGATGCCACAGGTCTCCACGCGGTTCTTGTTGGCCTTGCCGCAGTGGGGGCAGACCACGTACTCCTCGTGGGGATCTCCGGCCTTGATCCGCTCCCCGCACGACTCGCAGGTGAGCCTGAGGTGCTCGAGACCCTCGAGCCGGCCGCACCGGCACGCCCAGTTTCCGATCTCGTACCGGACGAACTGGAGCTCGCAGGTCTCCCGGAAGTCCGTGAAGGGGAAGATGGCCTTCAGGACCGCCTGGAGGCCGGTGTTCTTCCGCTCCTCGGGCAGAAGGTCCATCTGGAGGAACTCCTCGTACGAGGACCGCTGCACCTGGATGAGGTTCGGCAGGGGGATGGTCGAGGGGTTCTTGGAATAGTTCACCCGCCCGTTGGGGGTTGTGCTCATGGGCACGTCCTCCTGAGCCGGCCGGGGCAGCGCATGCCACGCACGCCCGGACCGCAGGTTCGCACGCTGTCACGGCGGTTCGCGGCGGCACGGGGCCCCGGGCCTCCGGAGGAGGTCCCGGTTCCTGCACCGTCACGCCGCGGCCGACCGTCCAGCATCACCACACCACCGCGCGGGGCGCACGCCGCCCCGGCGGACAACACGGACACGGGGAGCGACATCCTCCCCGCATCCTCATCAGAGGCTCGAGAAAAGCCCGAACGAACTGGCACGAGGATCGTTACTTGATCTCCACCTGGGCGCCGGCTTCCTCGAACTTCTTCTTGATGGTCTCGGCCTCGTCCTTGGGCACGCCTTCCTTGATCTTGGTGGGCGCACTCTCCACGAGCTCCTTGGCCTCCTTGAGTCCGAGCGAGGTCACCTCGCGCACGGCCTTGATGACGTTGATCTTCTTGTCACCGACCGAGTTGAGGATCACGTCGAACTCCGTCTTCTCCTCGGCGGCCTCGCCGCCACCGGCGGCACCCGGTGCCGCGCCGGCCACCATCACGGGGGCCGCGGCGGCCGCGGACACGCCGAACTCGTCTTCGAGCGCCTTCACGAGCTCGTTGAGCTCGAGAACGGTCATCTCCTTGATCTGGTCGATCATCTGCTCGATCTGGGCCATTTCAATCCTCCTTGGGGTTGCTCACGATTCCTTCTGCTCGGCCACCTGGTTGAGGGCCGAGGCAAGCTTCTGGATGGGGCCGTTGAGGGCCACCGCCAGGCGGCGCATGGGCGACTGCAGGACGAAGGCCAGCTTCGTCAGCAGCTCTTCCCTCGTCGGCATCTCGGCGAGTTTCACCGCCTGGTCCGCGGGCAGGACCTGACCCTCGAGGAAGACCTCCTTGAAGGTGAGGGCGGGATGCTCCTTGGTGAAGGCCTTGAGGACCTTGGCCAGCTCCACCCCGTCACCCATGGTGAAGGCGAAGGCATTGGGGCCTGTCAGGCGCTCGCCGAGGGACTCGAGCGGAGTGCCCTCGATGGCCATCCGGACCACGGTGTTCTTGTAGACCTTGTACATGCCCTCGATGGCCCGGATCTTGGAGCGCAGCTCGTTCACCTCGTTCACCGTGAGGCCACGGTTCTCGAGCACGAACAGGGTGCTGACACCCTCCAGGGCCTCGCGCAGGGCCTGCGACTGAATGTTCTTCTGCTCTCGTGTGAGCATGGCGACTCCCTACTTCACATCCAGGCTCGTGAGGTCCACCTGGACACCGGGGCCCATGGTGGAACACACGTGCACGGTGTGGACGTACCGCCCCTTGGCGGATGACGGCTTGGCCTTCAGCACCGCGTCGACCAGAGCCTTCGTGTTCTCGAGAAGCTTGTCCTTTTCGAACGACACCTTGCCCACGGGGGCGTGGACGATGGCGGTCTTGTCCACGCGGAACTCCACACGGCCCGCCTTGATCTCGTTGACCGCGGCGGCCACGTCCTGGGTGACGGTGCCGGACTTGGGGTTCGGCATGAGACCACGGGGCCCCAGCACCCGCCCGACCTTCGACAGCGTCCGCATCATGTCCGGGGTCGCCACCACCGCGTCGAAATCCAGCCATCCGCCCTGGATCTTCTCCACGGCCTCCTCCGCACTCATGACGAAGTCTGCGCCGGCGGCCTCCGCCTCCTTCTGCGCGGGCCCCTCGGCCACGGCCAGGACGGTCCGGGTCTTGCCCGTCCCGTGGGGAAGGACCACCGTCCCGCGAACCATCTGGTCGGCGTGGCGGGGGTTGACCCCGAGTCTCATGGCGATCTCCACGGTCTCGTCGAAGCCGGCGTAGGCCTTCTCCTGCACGAGACTCAGGGCATCCTCCAGGGGATAGGGTTTCCGCTCGATGCCGGCGGCCGCTTCACGGTACTTCTTGCCCTTGCGTGCCATCGGCTCCTCCTCAGTCCTTCACCTCGATGCCCATGGAACGGGCGGTCCCGAGGACCGTCTGCATGGCAGCATCGAGGGAATCCGTGTTCAGGTCGGGCATCTTCGTCCTGGCGATCTCCTCCACCTGGACCGTGGTCACCGTTCCGACCTTCTCCCGGTTGGGAACGCCGGACCCCTTTGGGATGCCGGCCGCCTGCTTGAGGAGGAACGACACCGGGGGGGTCTTGGTGATGAAGCTGTAGGTCCGGTCCGCGTAGACCGTGATCTCCACGGGGATGATGATGCCCGCCTGCTTCTGCGTCCTGGCGTTGAACGCCTTGCAGAAATCCATGATGTTGAGGCCGTGCTGGCCGAGCGCGGGGCCCACCGGGGGTGCCGGTGTGGCCTGCCCGCCGGGCAGCTGCAGCTTGATGAATCCTATGACTTTCTTGGCCATTGATTGTTCCTCACGTGAGCTTCTGGACCTGACGGAACTCCATCTCCACCGGCGTCTCGCGCCCGAAGATGGTCACCATGACCTTCAGCATGGTGCGGTCCAGGTTGACCTCCTCGACCACACCGGTGAAGTTGGCGAACGGCCCGTCGATGATCTTGACGCGCTCACCCTTTTCAAAGATCTCCTTCGGCCTCGGCTTCTCCTTGGTGCTCACCGACTGGTGGAGGATCTGGTCGACCTCCTCGTCGGAGAGAGGCGTGGGCTTCTTGCCCGCGCCCACGAAGCCGGTCACCTTGGGCGTGTTCCGCACCAGGTGCCAGGCGTCGTCGGTCATCTCCATCTCGACCAGCACGTAGCCCGGGAAGAACTTCCGCCGCACCTCGCGGCGCTTCCCGTTCTTCATCTCCACCACCGTCTCGGTGGGAACACGGATCTCGCCAAAGAAATCCTGCATCCCCAACGCCTCGATGCGCTGCTCGAGGGTCTTCTTCACGCGATCCTCGAAGCCCGAGTACGTGTGGATGATGTACCACTGCTTGGCCATGCTGGCTCCCCCTATGAGAACACGTTGAAGACGGAGAAGACCGAATTCACCAGCTTGAAGAATACGAGGTCACAGAGATAGAGGTAGATGCCGAAGATGAACGAGGCGATGATGACGACCGTGGTCGTGTTGATCACCTCCTGCCTCGTCGGCCAGGTTACCTTCTTGGTCTCCGCGGTCACCTCGCGAAGAAAGGTCTTGAGACGATTCCACCACTCCATGTGCTCCGACTCCCGTCAGGGATGGATGGCAGGCCAGGAGGGACTCGAACCCCCAACAACCGGTTTTGGAGACCGGGACTCTACCAATTGAGCTACTGGCCTGCACGCATGTTAGGGTCCTATACCTCTTTGTGCAGAGTGTGCCTGCGGCAGAAGGGGCAGTACTTCTTCAGCTGGAGCTTTGCCGTCTGCTGCTTCTTGTTGCGCGAGCCGGAATAGTTGCGCCGCTTGCACTCGGTGCACTGGAGGTGGACGGTATCTCGAGGCATCACCTACTCCAGGATGTCGGTGATGGAGCCGGCGCCCACGGTGCGGCCGCCCTCGCGGATCGCAAAACGCAGACCCTTCTCCATCGCAATCGGGGTGATCAGCTCGACCTCGATGTTCA
>JAMOWA010000029.1 GCA_027061805.1 Thermoanaerobaculia bacterium
AACCCCGCGAGGAACAGCGCCAGGCCAACAACAGGCACGACTCTGGATGACCGGTTCATGACAACCTCCTTGAACCTGGTGTGGTTCAACCAGAGAAGAGGCCGTTCTCCCACAGTTTGCTCACGGGGGCCATGTGCAAGACTCTCTGAAGGTCATACCCATCGGCCTGGCGTGAAATCGAACGTATACCCGGATGTTCTTCCGTCTTCTTCTGGATCCGGTATATCCGTGGAATCCGTGGTCCAGTTTCCCGGGCGGCCGGGGGCCGATGCCGCGGGAATCCACCTCGATCCAGGACCAGTCACCTCCACGGGGAATGTCACGGTGGGCCCGTCATCACGGGGCTCGATGGGGGCCACGCCGGCAAGGCGTGCGGTGGGCAGCGCGGTGCCGAAGGCCGTGCGCACCTCGCGGGGTGCGAGGGGCCCGTCCACGGTGCCGGAGGCGCTCACCTCGATCTCCCGCCGTGGGCCGATGTCGTATGATTCACGGACGGAGGATCCATGGGCGAGGGGCATGTCAGGACGGCGGCGTGCATTGCGGTGGGATCGGAGCTGCTGGAGGAGGACCGGCTCGACACGAACTCCCTGACGGTGACGAGGGTCCTTCTGGAGCACGGGGTACGGGTCGTCGAGAAGAGGGTCGTGGGCGACGACGAGGAGGTCGTCTCCGGGGCCATCAGGGAGCTCATGGCGCGGGTGGACCTGGTGGTGGTGACGGGAGGGCTCGGGCCCACCGCCGACGACGTGACGCGGGAGGCTGTGGCCCGTGCCCTGGGGGTGGAGCTGGTCCACGATCCCGCGGTGGAGGCCTGGATCCGGGCACGCTACGCCGAGTTCGGCCGCGAGATGCCGGAGGTCTGCACCTCCATGGCCATGGTGGTGCCCGGCGCCAGGGTCCTCCGGAACGCCCGGGGGAGCGCTCCCGGCATCCTGGTGGAGCGGGATGGTGCGATCCTCGCCGTGTTCCCCGGCGTTCCGCGGGAGATGGAGCGGATGCTCCGCGAGGACCTGGTACCCCTCCTCGAGGAGCGGGGCGGGGGCCGCAGGCGCCTGCGGCGCACCCTGCTGGTCTCCGGCCTTGTGGAGTCCGAGGTGGAGGACCGCATCCGTCACCTCTACGGGCGGTACGGGCGGGAGAACGTCACCATCCTGGCGGCCCAGGGGCTCGTCCGGCTCGTCCTGCATGCGGAAGGCACCCCCGAGGAGGCCGCCGCGCGCCTCGACGAGATGGAGCGGGCCTTTCGCGAGGGGCTCGGCGACCATGTGGCCGGGGTGGACGTGGACGGTCTCGCGGAGGTGGTGCTCGGCCTGCTCAGGGGACGGGGGCAGGGGCTCGCCACCGCGGAGTCGTGCACCGGCGGCCTCCTGGGCGCGATGCTCACCGAGGTGCCCGGTTCCTCCGATGTCTTCCGTGGCGGGGTGGTCTCGTACTCCAACGAATCCAAGGAGACGCTGCTGGGTGTTTCCCACGCCACGCTGATGGAGCACGGGGCCGTCTCGGAGCCCGTGGCCCGTGCCATGGCCGAGGGGGCCCGCTCCGTGCTCGGGTGTGACTGGGGGATCGGCATCACGGGGATCGCGGGGCCGGGCGGGGGCACCCCTGAAAAGCCGGTGGGGCTCGTGCACTGGGCGGTGGCCGGACCCGAGGGGACCGTTCACCGGAGCAGGATCTTCCCGGGCTCGCGGTCCTTCATCCGGAGGTGGGTGGCCAACGCGGCCCTGGATCTCCTGCGGCGGATGGCCTCCGGAGCGGAGGTGCCATGAGGGGCGGGCCCGGCGGGGGGAATGGTGTCCGGGCCTTCCTGGCCCTGGAGATCCCCGGCCCCGTGAAGGAACGTCTCGGCCGGGAGCTTGGCGGGCTGCGGCGACGGCTCGAGCCCGCCCGCTGGGTCCGGACGGAGGGCCTGCACCTCACGATGAAGTTCCTGGGTGAGACGCCTCCGGCGCAGCTGGAGGAAGTCGCCCGCGCGCTGGAGGCGCGGCTTCCGTCCCTCGGCGAGGTCACGGTGACCCTGGCCGGAACGGGCTTCTTCCCCAACGGGAGACGGCCCCGCGTGGCCTGGATCGGCGGCGAGGCGGAGGGTGCCGCCGAGGTGGTGGCGTCGGTGGAGTCGGTGACGGAGGAGATGGGATGGGCAAGGGAGCGGCGCCGGTGGACGCTCCACCTGACGGTGGCCCGTCTCCGCACACCCTGGAGCCCGGAGAGCGTGGAGACCTTCCTGCGCTGGGGCCGGGGGTATCGCGAGGAGCCCTTCGCCTGCCGGGAGCTCGTGCTCTTTTCCAGCGACCTGGGGCCCGGCGGGGCCGTCCACACGGCCCTGCGGCGGATTCCCCTGGGCGGGGGGACTCCATGACCATGGAGTACGCCATCGTCGCCGTGGCCTACCTGCTGGGGTCCGTTCCCTTCGCGCTGCTGGTGGTCCGCGCGCTCACCGGAAAGGACATCCGGACGGTGGGTTCCGGCAACGTGGGGGCCACCAACGCCGTCCGCGCGGCCGGGATCCCGGCAGGCATCATCGTGACCATCCTGGACGTGGGGAAGGGGACCCTCCCCGTCCTGCTGATGCAGGCCTTCGACCCATCGGCGCGGTGGGTGGGGGCCACCGCCGTGGCGGCGGTGGTGGGCCACTGCTTCCCGGTCTGGCTGCGGTTCTCCGGGGGCAAGGGGGTGGCCACGGGGCTCGGTGCATTCGCCGTGATCGCCCCCAGGGCCATCCTCGCGGCGGTGGCGGTGTGGCTCCTGGTGCTGCTCGTGACCCGGATCGTCTCGCTGGCCTCGGTGCTGGCCGTGGCGAGCTTCCCGGTGTGGGTCTTCTTCCTCGAACGGGGGTCCCGGGCCGAGGTGGTTGCAGCCTCGGTCTTCGCGGTGGTCGTGATCGTCCGCCACCGGCGGAACCTCCGCAGGCTGGCGGAGGGCACCGAGCCCAGGCTCAGGCGGGGCGGTGCTCCGTGGGATGATGATTCCGGAGGTGATGTTCCATGAAGATCAGCGTCTTCGGCTGCGGTTCCTGGGGAACGGCCCTGGCCCACCACATGGCCCGGCACGGCCACGAGGTCCTGGCCTGGGCCCGGGAGCCCGAGGTGGTGGAGGGGATCAACACACGGAACAGGAACCCGCTCTTCCTGAGTGACCTGGCACTCCACGAGAGCCTCCGGGCCTCCACGGGCCTGGATGCGGTGGCCGCCCACTCGGAGGTCTGGATCTGGGTGGTGCCCGTGCAGTTCTCCCGGAAGGTCATGGAGCAGCTCCGGAGTGCGCTCCGGGAGGAGGTGGTGATGGTCTCGGCCTCCAAGGGCATCGAGACCCACACACTGCGGAGGATGGACGAGGTGGCGCGGGAGATCCTGGACCTGCCCGAGGAGCGGTTCTGCGCCCTGTCCGGCCCCACCTTCGCGCGGGAGGTGGTGCTGGGGCACCCCTCCGCGGCGGTGCTGGCCTGCCCCGAGCTCGCCACGGCCGTCCGGCTCCAGCGGGAGTTCTCGGACCTCCACGTACGGTGCTACGCCGGGAAGGACCTGATCGGGGTGGAGCTGGCCGGGGCGCTCAAGAACGTGATCGCCATCGCCGCGGGCATCGTGGACGGGCTCGGGTTCGGGTCGAACACCCAGGCCGCCCTCATGACCCGCGGCCTCCACGAGATCACGCGCCTCGGCGTGGCCCTGGGGGCGCAGGTGGACACCTTCCGTGGACTCGCCGGCATGGGCGACCTCGTCCTCACCTGCACGGGGACCCTGTCGCGAAACCGCCAGGTGGGACACCGCCTCGGGTCCGGGGAGAGCCTCCAGGAGATCCTGGGCTCCATGCGCGAGGTGGCCGAGGGGGTCCGGACGGCGCCGGCGGCGGCCCGCCTGGCCTCGGGCCTGGGTGTGGAGCTCCCCATCTCGGACACCGTGGCCCGGATCCTCTCCGGCAGGATCGAGCCCCGCGAGGCCCTGGAGGCCCTCATGCGCCGTGACCTCAAGGAGGAGAGTGAGCTGTAGGGAGGTGAGGACGTCAGGGAGTGAGGACGTGGGAGGTCGGGAAGGAAGTCGGGACGTGGATGACCGGCTGATGGGCAGAGGAGCAGGGGCGCTGGGGCGAGGGGGAGAGGGAACTCCAGGGGGCCGCCAGATGCCCGACGCTCTGACCTCGTATGTTGTTCCTGATGTCTGTGAATCGGGATCGTCGTCGTGGCTGTGGAGGCTGTGGGGAACGGGGAAGGGGCCCCGTTCTCCACAACTCCACAGCCGGGGGCGGTGGCCAGGCTCCGCTCGAGCGCCTCGGGGTCCGTGACGGGCAGCTCGCAGGCGAAGTTCCGGCAGATCCAGGCGGTGACCCTGTCCTCGAGGGCACCATGCTCCCGTGCGAAGTGTGCCAGCTCCCTGGCGGGAACCGGCGCCGGGAAAGGGGGTCAGCGAACGTCGATCCTGACCCTCCCCTCGGGGGAGTCCACGAGGAGGAAGGGGCCGCGTTCCGCCGAGGTGAGGAGTGCGAGTGCCATCCGTGGATCCAGGGTCGTGCCGTCCCACCGCTCCAGGGCGTCCCGCACGCCGGCCAGGAGGATCCGGAGCGTCACGTCGGCCTCGGGGGCCTCCACGTCCACCGAGACATCCTCGCCGGCCGTGGTGATGGAGACCCTCGCGTCGGGGGTGTCCACCCGGATCGAGGTCCCCGCGGGAGCCGTGGCGAGGGCGCTCACGATCTCCAGCATTCCCTCGCGGTCCAGGGGGAAGTCTGCCGGGAGCTCCTCCTTCGGGAAGGTGCCCTCCGGAACCGCCGACAGCATTGCCTGGAGAAAGCCCAGCGGGATGGGAACGGTGAAATCGACGGCGTCAGGGCCGTGGGTCTGGACGTCCACCACCATCCAGCCGGTGAGGAAGGCGGCGGCCACGAGGGCCGCCGCCGTGGAGACCAGGACCACCGCGACCGTGGAGAGGCGTCCGGCCATCAGTCGATCCAGATCCTGACCCTGGCGTCGGGTGCCGTGACGGTCACAAGGTCCCCCACGTTGTCACGATCGAGAGCCGCGATGAGCTGGGCCACGTCGAGCCGGTTCTCCTCGTCGATGGAGACGGCGTCCAGCACCGCGGACGGGAGCATCACGTGGACGGTGGCCTTCTCGTCCTTCGACTCCCTCACGTCGATCCGGATGGTGTCACCCATCTTGGAGATGTCGACGTTCCCCTCGTCGGATTCAACCTTCACGTACCGGGCATCGGGAGCCTCCTTGAGGGCGGCGAGGAGGGCGGGCCAGTCGACGTCGGCGTCCCTGGTGTCGATGAGGACCTTGCCGCCCGCGAATCCATCCGTGTGCACGGCGCCCAGCACCGCGCTCACCACGCTGAGGGGCACCCGGATGTTCACGCGTGCGTTGTCCTCGGTGGCGTCGACCTTCACGTTCAGCCAGCGCACGGCGGGCTCCCCGGCCATGACGGTTCCCGCGAGCAGGATGGCGGCCAGTGTGGCGATGAGACGTGTCCGTTGCATGCGTCACCTCCGTGTCTTCTCGCATGGCATAACGGGGCCGGGACGAAAAGGTTCACCATGCGAACCATCGTCTCGGGCGCCCGTACAATGAAGGACATGAGCAGGGGAATCCGCTGGATCGTTGCCGTTCTCGCCGTGGTGGGTCTGGGGCTGGTCCTCCGATGGACCGTGCTGGCGCCGGAGCCCGTCGCCGTCCAGGTGGCCCGGGTTGACCGGGGGACGGTGGAGGAGACGGTGGCCAACACGAGGGCCGGCACGGTGAAGGCACGGCTCAGGGCCAGACTGTCACCCCAGACCGGGGGGCTCGTGGTGCGACTTCCGTACCGGGAGGGGGCCCGGGTGGAGAAGGGCGACCTGCTGCTGGAGCTGGACTCCCGGACCCAGCGGGCGCAGCTGGAGGTGGCACGGCGGGAGGTGGAGACCGCCGCCAGGCGGGCGGAGGATGCGTGCCTGGCGGCCGACCTGGCGGCCTCGGAGCTCCGGAGGCTGGAGGAGCTGGCGAAGGCGGGCGTGGCCAGCGACCAGCAGCTGGACCGGGCCAGGACGGAGCACGAGCGCACCGACGCGGCCTGCGCGGCGGCGCGGGCCGCCGTGGAGCAGGCGCGGGCCGCGGTCCACTCGGCCCGGGTCCAGGTGGAGCTCACCCTCCTCAGGGCACCCTTTTCGGGCGTGGTGGCCGAGGTGAGCACCGAGATCGGGGAGTGGATCACCCCCTCTCCCCCGGGTGTCCCCCTGCCCCCGGTCATCGACCTGCTGGCACCGGAGTCGCTCCACGTGAGCGCACCCATCGACGAGGTGGACTCGGAGCGGGTGGAGGTGGGCCAGGAGGTCCGGGTGACGGTGGACTCGCGTCCGGGCGAGCACTTCACCGGCCGCGTGGCCCGTGTGGCGCCCTACGTGGAGGACGTGCTGGAGCAGAACCGCACCGTGGAGGTGGAGGTGGACTTCGCCGACCCCGGGGCGCTGGAGGGGTTGCTGCCCGGCACCTCCGCCGACGTGGAGATCGTCCTGGAGCGCCGGGAGGGCGTGCTCAGGGTTCCCACCGCGGCCGTGGCGGAGGGTGGGGTGGTCCTGGTGCTCCGGAACGGGCGCCTGGAGGAGAGGACCGTCAGGACGGGCCTCTCCAACTGGGAGTACATGGAGATCCTGGACGGACTGGAGGAGGGCGAGGAGGTCGTGACGCTCCGGGACTCCACGGACATCGCACCGGGTGTGCGGGCCGTGGCCAGGCGATGATCCGGCTCGAGGAGGTCTGGCGCATCTACAGGGTGGGGGAGAGCGAGGTCCAGGCCCTCAAGGGGGTGAGCCTGGAGATCCGGCGCGGCGAGCACCTCTCCCTCATGGGGCCCTCGGGATCGGGGAAGTCGACGCTCATGCACATCCTGGGGTGCCTGGACCGGCCCACCAGGGGCCGTTACCTGTTCGAGGGCCGGGACGTGGGCACGCTCTCCGATGAGGAGCGCTCCCTGCTCCGGCAGCGTGAGATCGGCTTCGTGTTCCAGTTCTTCCACCTCCTGCCTCGACTGGATGCCCTGGGGAACGTGGAGCTCCCCATGCTGTTCGCCGGCATTCCCCGTGGAGAGCGGCGGAGGAGGGCGCGCGAGGCCCTGGATGCCGTGGGGCTGTCCGATCGCCTGGACCACCGGCCCGATCAGCTCTCGGGCGGACAGCGGCAGCGGGTGGCCATCGCCCGGGCGGTGGTCATGGAGCCCAGCCTCCTGCTGGCCGACGAGCCCACGGGAAACCTGGACCGGAGCTCGGCCGGGGAGGTGATGGAGCTGCTGGAGGCGCTCAACCGGGCGGGCAGGACCCTCGTGGTGGTCACCCACGATCCGGAGGTGGCCTCGCGGGCGCCGCGGGTTGTGCGCATGAGCGACGGGGAGCTCCTCGAGGAGGAGGGGTGAGACCGGGGGACCTCCTGGGCTTCGCCTTCGCCGCCCTCTCCGGGCACCGCCTCCGGACCGGGCTCTCCGTGGCGGGGGTGGCCGTGGGCATCTCCGCGGTGGTGGCGCTCACGGCCCTGGGCGAGGGGGCCCGGCAGTACGTGGTCCAGGAGTTCACCTCGCTGGGCTCGAACCTTGTGATCGTCATGCCCGGCAGGGTGGAGACCACGGGAGCCATGCCCTACGGAGGCGTCACCCACGACCTGACCATCGAGGACGCGGTGGCCATCGAACAGAGGGTGGCCGGCGTCGTGCGGACCGCCCCCGTCTCCGTGGCCACCGAGACCGTGCGTTTCGGGGACCGGGGCCGCTCCGTGCCGATCATCGGCACGTCGGCCGACTACCGGTTCGTCCGGCAGCTCCAGGTGGCGGCGGGGCGGTTCCTCCCCGAGGGGAGCTCCCACCTGGCCGGGAACGAGATCGTCCTGGGAACGAAGGTGGCCCGCGAGCTCTTCGTGGGGACCAGCCCCCTGGGGAAGATCGTCCGGGTGGGGCCCTACCGCTTCAGGGTCGTGGGCGTCCTGGCGCCCAAGGGCCGGTCGCTGGGTTTCGACTTCGACGACCTGGTGTTCATCCCGGTCCGCACGGGCATGCGGATCTTCAACAGGAGCTCGCTCTTCCGGATCCTGGTGGAGACCTCGTCCACGGCCGAGCTCGCGCCCGTCAGGAGGCGGGTGCTGGCGCTGCTGCGGGAGCGGCACCGCGCCGACGACGTGACCGTGGTGACCCAGGACGCCGTGCTCGACGCCTTCTCCTCCATCCTGGCCGTGCTCACCCTGGCGCTCGTGGGCATCGCGTCGGTCTCGCTGGCGGTGGCGGGGGTGGGGATCATGAACGTGATGCTGGTCTCGGTGGCCGAGCGGCGGCCCGAGATCGGGCTGCTGAAGGCCGTGGGGGCCACGGACCGCCAGGTGCTGGCGGCCTTCCTCACCGAGGCGGTGGTGCTCTCCAGCGCGGGGGGCCTCCTCGGCCTGCTGGCGGGCCTCGGGGCCATCCGCGCCTTCGTCAGGATCTACCCCACCTTCCCCGCCTCGCCTCCGCCATGGGCCGTCGCCGCGGCCCTGGGGGTCTCGGTGCTGGTGGGGGCGGTGTTCGGGGTGGTACCCGCCCGGCGGGCCACACGGCTCGATCCGGTGGCGGCGCTCACGAGGAGGTGAGGGGTGCTGGACCTCCTCCGCTTCGTTGCCGGGGCCCTCGCGGGACAGAGGCTCCGCTCGTTCCTGTCGGCTCTCGGCGTGGCCATCGGCGTGGCGGCGGTGATCCTGCTGACCTCGCTGGGCGAGGGGACCCGGGAGTACGTGGTCTCCCAGTTCACGCAGTTCGGGACCAACCTCATGGCCGTGAACCCCGGCAAGGTCAAGACCCTGGGCCTCCCCGGGGTCTTCGGCGGCACCACCCACAAGCTCACGGTGGACGACGCCCTGGCCATCGCCAGGATTCCCGGTGTGGAACGCGTGGTGCCCCTGGCCATGGGGCAGGCCCGCGTGGAGGGCGGGGGGAGGGGGCGGAACGTCTTCATCTACGGCGTCAACCACGACGCGGCCCCGGCCTGGCGGTTCACCGTGGCCCAGGGACGGTTCCTCCCGGAGCTGGACCCCCACCGCAAGGCCAGCCTGGCCGTGCTGGGCCCCAAGCTCGCCCGGGAGCTCTTCGGGACGGCCTCCCCGCTGGGACGCAGGGTGCGGATCGGGGGCTGGTCGTTCCGCGTCATCGGGGTGATGGCGCCCAAGGGGCAGTTCCTGGGCTTCGACCTGGACGACGCGGCCTACATCCCCGTGGGCACGGCCATGGCGCTCTTCAACGTGGACGAGCTCAACGAGATCGACGTCCTGGCGGCGGGCTCCGGCGCCATCGCCCCCGTGAAGGAGGGGATCCGCCAGCTCCTGACGGTGCGGCACCGGGGCCAGGAGGACTTCACCATCACCACCCAGGACGAGATGCTGGCCACCTTCGGCCGGGTGATCGGCATCATCACGGTGGCGGTCTCGGGCATCGCGGGGATCTCCCTGCTGGTGGGCGCCATGGGGATCCTCACCATCATGTGGATCTCGGTCCACGAGCGCACGGCCGAGATCGGCGTGCTCCGGGCAGTGGGGGTGCCGCGTCGGGCCGTGGAGCGCCTGTTCCTCGTGGAGGCGATCTTCCTGGCGGGGGTCGGCGGGATGGCCGGCCTGGCGCTGGGGCTGGGCCTGGCGGCGCTGGCCGGGGCCCTCGTGCCGGGCCTGCCCGTACGGACACCGCCGGCTGCGGTGGCGGCGGCCGTGGCCATGAGCCTCGTGGTGGGCATCGCCAGCGGCTGGGTCCCCGCCCGCCGGGCCGCCCGCCTGGACCCCATCGAGGCGCTCCGGGAGGAGTAGGGGTCCCGCCGGTGTATCATCGGAACCGATGAAGCTCTCCGTGGTGATCCCCGTCTTCAACGAGGAGGCGACGCTCGCGGACCTCCTGGACCGCGTGGTCTCGGCCCCCCTGCCGGAGGGCGTGGAGGCGATGGAGATCGTGGCGGTCGACGATGCCTCCACGGACGGCTCGGCCGGGGTCCTGGAGGGGTACACCCCACCCGGGCGGGGGGACGGCCGGCCGGTGGACCTCGTGGTGGCCCGCCACGAGAAGAACAGGGGCAAGGGCGCGGCCCTCCGGACCGGCTTCGCCAGGGTCTCGGGGGACGTGGTCCTCATCCAGGATGCCGACCTGGAGTACGACCCTTCGGAGTATCCGATGCTGCTGCAGCCCATCCTGGACGATCAGGCCGACGTGGTCTACGGCTCACGATTCCAGGGGGGTGGGCCCCACCGGGTGCTGCTCTTCTGGCACTACGTGGGCAACCGGTTCCTCACGACGCTCTCCAACGCCTTCACCAACATCAACCTGACCGACATGGAGACCTGCTACAAGGTCTTCACCCGCAGTGTCCTCGACCGGCTCACCTTCAGCTCCGACCGCTTCGGCTTCGAGGTGGAGTTCACCTCCAGGGTGGCCCGTCTGGAATGCCGCATCTACGAGGTGGGGATCTCGTACCACGGCAGGACCTACGCCGAGGGCAAGAAGATCGGCTGGAAGGACGGCCTCGAGGCCGTCTGGTGCATCCTCAGGTTCAACCTGTTCTCCCGAAGGTAGGTGGGTCGACGCCTTCCCCGGGATGGATCACGCCATGCTCGCCATGCGGGTGAACGGCGTGGTGTTGGGCGGATCCTGGGGCCCGGGCCAGGGCGGATTCCTGTGGTAGAATGCGCCGATCATGGGAGCCGGATCATCAGGGCCGGAAGGCCCTTTGGGGGATGGGAAGGTGGGGCCTGTGCCGTCGGCTGACGGTTCGAAGGGGCCATCACCTGACACGGTTGAACTGCGACGGCGGAGGCTTCGCCTCACGCTGCGCGTGTGGTTGTACCGCCTCGCCCATCCGGTGGCAGCACTGCGTTCCGCACTTCCCCGATGGATGCCCATTCGCGCACGGCTTCGTCTCCTGCGTCTGGTCCGGGCACTGGGCCCCGGGGACCGACGCGCGGAGGGCATGGTCCCGGACGCCCTGCCCACCATTGCCATTCCTGGTGCGGAGGCCCCCCGGCCGGTCATCGTGTGCCTCCCGGCGATCTCCTGGGGGCTCCGCAGGCAGCGCCCCCAGCACCTGCTCGAGCGGCTCGCCAGCCGCGGTTGGCCAGTGCTGTACGCCGACCTGGAGCTCGATCCCACAGTGAGGACGGCCCGGGTGGGCGAGTCCCTCGCCCCGGGTGTGCGGCGTCTGGTCCTTCCCGGAGAGACCGGCCGGCAGCCCCTCCATGAGAGGTTCAGTGTGGATGACCTCCGGAAGGCCGCGAAGGCACTCCAGGACCTCGGGGCCGCCCTTGGCATGCACCAGGCCATCCTCCTGTGCCAGGCTCCGGGCTGGGGGCCCCTGGCCCGGTGGGCCCGGCGTGAGCTTGGCTGGCGCCTCATCTACGACAGGATGGACCTGCATTCGGGGTTTCCCGGTGCCGCACGATGGATTGACGCCGAGGAGCGCCGGGTACTGGAAGAGGCCGACCTGGTGGTGGCGTCGTCAGAGGTCCTCGCGCGTGACGGTATCCCCGAAGGGTGCCGGACCTCGCTCCTGCCCAACGCGTGCGAGCCCCGGCCGTGGCGAGACGTGGAGCCGGCCCCCGAGATGGCCTCGCTGCCGCATCCGGTGGTGGGGTATTTCGGAGCCATCGCATCGTGGTTCGACACGGAGCTCGTGGAGACGCTGGCGCTCGAGCGTCCGGAGTGGAGTTTCGTACTCGTGGGTGATACGCGGGGGGCTGCCGTGGAGAGGCTCGAGCGGCTCTCCAACGTGCACTTCCTGGGCGAGCGGCCCTATGGGGAGCTGCCCGCCCTCGTTGCAGCCTGGGACGCCGCCATGGTCCCATTCCGGAGGACCCCGCTCACCGAGGCGACCGACCCCGTCAAGGTCTATGAGATGCTCGCGGCGGGACTTCCCGTGGTGGCCACCCCTCTGCCGGAGTGCCGGCGTCACGGGGATCTTGTCGTCACCGCGGAGGATGCAGGTGCATTCCTCCATGCACTGGAGGCTGCTGTGGCGACCCGCCACGATCCCGGCGCGGTCAAGCGGCGGCAGGCTGCGGCTGCTGAAAACACGTGGGACGACCGGGCGGACGCACTCGAGCGTGAGCTGGTGGACACCTTCCCGCTGGTCTCGATCCTGGTGGTTGCCCATGGACAACGTGAATTCACCGAGCTCTGCCTGGACTCGATCACGGCGTATACGGAGTATCCGAACTACGAGGTCGTGGTGGTGGACAACGCGTCACCAGACGACACTGGCGAATGGCTCGAAGACCGTGCTGCCCGGGATCCACGCCTCACGGTGATCCGCAACTCCACCAATCTCGGTTTCCCGGCCGCCTGCAATCAGGCTGCGACCCGGGCGCGCGGCGAGATCTTCTGCCTGCTCAACAACGACACCGTGGTCACGCGAGGGTGGTTGGGGGCCCTGGTGGCGGCGCTCGAGCGTGATCCAGAGGTCGGAATCGTGGGCCCGTCATCCAACGGCGTGGCCAACGAGGCGAGGGTCAGGCCGGAGTGTTCCAGCCTGGAAGAGCTTCCGGATTGGGCCGAGAGACGGCGCAGGCAGCTGTTCGGCCGCCAGTTCTCGATTCCGATGGTGGCGCTCTGCTGTGCCGTGATCCGGCGTGACCTCTGGGAGTCCCTCGGAGGGCTTGACGAGGCATTCGGTCCCGGGCTGTTCGAGGATGACGACCTTGCTCACCGGGTCCGGGATGCCGGGTTTGACGTTCGTTGCCTTCGTGATGCGTACGTCCACCACTGGCAGGGAGTGACCTTCGGTGCCATGCCGAGTGAGGAACACCAGGAGATCTACGAGCGCAACCGGCGCCTCCTGGCAGACAAGACGGCGGCCAACAGGTGGCGGCCCCGTCTCGCCGAGCACACCTACGACACCGAACGGGATCGGGCGGGTGTCGGAAGCTCGGTCCGGGAGCTCCTGAGGTACCGCGATTTCGTTCGTCTCCTGGTGGTCGCCAACCTCACGGCACGGTACAAACGCTCGGTGCTCGGGGTCGCGTGGACGCTCCTGAACCCACTCCTCACGATGGCGGTGATGACCTTCGCCTTCTCGGCCCTGTTCCGGAGGCAGGTGGATCACTATCCCGTCTATGTGCTGAGTGGCCTGATTCTCTGGCAGTTCTTCGCCCTGACCACGACCCACAGCATGAACCAGCTGGCCTCGGGCAACTCCCTGCTGCGCCGTATCTACGTTCCGGCTCTCGCATTTCCAGTGGCGGCCGTGGTCACTGGCCTCATCAATGCGATGATCTCGATCATTCCCCTGGCTGCCATCATGGTTCTCCTTGGTCATCCGTTCTCGGTGGCGCTGGTCACGCTACCGGTGACGCTGGGGATCACGGCGGTGTTCATTCTCGGGGTGAGCCTCGTGCTCTCCACCGTGGCCGTGTTCTTCACGGATGTGACCGAGATGTACGGTGCCGTCCTCAGGCTCTGGTTCTACCTCACGCCCGTGATGTACCCGGAGGATATCCTGCCCAGGAGCTTCCAGAGGTTCCTCGCCTTGAACCCCGTCTATCACCTTCTCTCGAGCTGGCGCGCGCCGATCTACTCCGGCACGGTCCCGTCTCTCTCCAACATCCTTGTCGGGGGGGCATGGGCCACCGTGGCCCTCGTGGTGGGACTGGTCGTGTTCAGCCGCTTCGAACCCGAGTTTTCCTTGAGGGCCTGAGGATGTCTGGAGGAGGTCGACCTGCCATCGTGGTCCACGACGTGTGGCTCCAGTACAGGACGAGCCCGGACCGCGTCACCTCGTTCAAGGAGTACATCATTCGCAGGCTCCGGGGAGACCTGAGGGTCTCGGAATTCTGGGCCCTGCGTGAGGTGTCGTTCCAGGTGAACCCGGGTGAGGTCCTTGGAATCCTCGGCCGCAACGGTTCGGGGAAGACGACCCTGCTCAAGATCATCGCCCGCGTTCTCCGGCCGACCCGGGGGCGCGTCGTGGTGCGGGGTCTTGCCGCACCCCTGCTCGGACTCGGGATCGGCTTCAACAACGAGCTCACCGGGCGAGAGAACGTCTTCCTCGCAGGCGCCACCCTTGGTTTCCCCGCAGCAGAGATGCGCCGGCGTTTCGACGAGATCGTGGATTTCGCCGGGATCGGTGAGTTCATCGACATGCCGATCCGGACCTATTCCTCCGGGATGCGTGCGCGACTGGGCTTCGCGGTCGCCACCTCGATCAGGCCCGATGTCCTGCTGCTCGACGAGGTGTTGGCGGTGGGAGATCTCGAGTTCCGGGACCGATGCACCGAACGGATCGGAACCTTCCGCGAACAGGGGATCACGACCGTCCTCGTCTCCCACAGCGTCCAGTCGATTCTCGACATCTGTGGGCGGGCCATCCTGCTCGACAGGGGCCGGATGGTGATCGAGGGAACACCCGAGGAGGTCGTCGGACGGTACCACGAGGTGTTGAAGGCCAGGCGCGGTGCCGGAACGGAGAGGGGAGACGGTCCCCCGAAGCACTGAGGAATCCAGGAGCTCGAGCGCGTTGACGGCCCGGGCCGGTACCCATCTCCCCGCATGAGAGAAGATGGAGACATCGTGGCCCGTCCCCCGGTGATCTGCGGCATGGGCCGCAGCGGCACCACACTGATCAAGGCACTGGTGATGACAGGGGCGGACGTGGTGATCTACCCGGAGCCGCGACACACCTGCCTGGGGCGTGCACTGGACCTGCTGGAGGAGGTCCGGGAACTCTACGGGCGGAGAGGTCCGGGGTGGCAGGCGATGGGGGAGGGGCGCGTGGAGCAGATTCTGGCCTACATCCTTCGCCAGGTGTTGTGCGGCATTGCCGGGAATTCCGATCCCGTCCGGTGTTCCTCGAGGCTCCACTGGGGTGTCAAGCAGCCCAACGGGGAACGGCACTTCGACCGCCTCGAAGGGGTCCTCGGCAACATGGCTCCGTTCTACCTCTACTGTTGCCGGGAACCGCTCGGCGTGTACGAGTCATACCTTGTGATGGAGTGGGGAGATCTCGTTCCGAAGGCATTCTTGAAGAAGCTGAAGGAGTCGCTGGAGACAGTGCTTCGGATGTTGGAGGTGGCTCCCGGACGCACGGTGCTGCTTCCGGTCCATCTCCTTTCCGCCGAGGTCGGGTATCGCCGGCAGGCAGTGGGGCAGTTGTTCCGCACGCTCGGCATCACCCCTGCCGACAGGACAGAGGAGTTCGTCGAGAGCTGGCCGCCGGCCAACACACGGGACCAGGCGCCGGCTCCATCGCGTGTCTTTCCCGAGAAGGTCCGGGAGCTCCTGGACAGACTTGCAAGGATGTTGATAAGCAACAGACTGGTGGAACGGTGCAACGAGCTGATCTCACGGCACAACCTGACTTCACTCCACGCTCCCTGAAGCGTCCCCCCGCCGTCTTTCCACCGTCAGCTGCACGACCTCGGCGAAGGTGGCGAGACAGCGCTCGGGATCGAACTTCTCCCTGACCCGTGCTGCTGCGGCCCGTCCGAGCGCCTTCCTCCGATCGGGGTCGCCGAGAAGATCCAGGGCGAGCTCCGCCGCCTTCTCCACGTCTCCGCTCGGATAGAGAAGCCCGTCCACGCCGTCCCGCACCAGCTCTGGGAGAGCTCCCACCCTGGCGGTCACCAGCGGCGCCCCCGCAGCCATGGCCTCCAGTGCAGCGTACCCGAAGGACTCGTTGCGGGTCGTGAGAAGGACGATCCCGCCAGACCCGGTCAGCTCGCGATACAGACCCGGCATCGCCTTGCGGGGCAGGAGGGGCCACCACCGGAGGGCACCGGCGACCGGGCGTCCATCCAGCGAGCGCCTGAAGCGCTCCCGCTCCTTGTCTGCCGACCGGCCCCCACCCACCATCCACAGCTCCACGTCCCGCCTGTCGAGGAGGCGGTCCCCGATGGCCAGGAAGTCACTCCAGTTCTTGAGAGGGTCGATCCGGCCCACCCATGCCACCACCGGTGCACCCCCATCCGCGGGGGCGTACCGCTCGGCGGGGGGGAACTGGTCCACTGGAATGAAGTTCGGGACCACGTGCCGCGGCACCTCGAGCCGGAGCCTCTTCGGCAGGTGGGGTTCGACGTTTGTGGCCTGGAAGTGTGAGGGGACGACGAATGCGTCCACGCGGTGTCCTTCAAGCCTGGAGAGCTCCTGGAGCGTGTGGTCGTAGGTGCTCCTCAGCTCGAACATCAGTGCCCCCGACCACCACGGAGCCTCCCGTATCCATTCGAGGACATCCAGGGTATCCACGACACTGATGATGTCGTACTCGCGTTCGCGGAGCAGCTTGAGGAAATCCTCTTTCCTCGAGCTGAGGTACGCACGGTCATGGAGGTTCGCAAAGGACTTCCAGCCACCATAGTCGCGGAAGAACAGAGCGTCGGCCTCGATGCCGTGCCGCGGGAGCAGCTCCAGCCTCGACCGGATGCCCGTCTCGACGCCGCCCAGCGTGCAATAGCGGTAGACCAGGAGCAACCGGATCATGGAGTTCTCCGCATGGTGGCCAGGAGGCCGGTGACCGGGGGGGGGAGGTCTCCGGGCAGATCGAGGAGTGTTCGCCCACGTTCGAGCCATGTGCTGGAGGCGACGAAGCGGCGGGCCTCATCCCGGGGAAACGGCTCGTGGGCGGCCGCCTCGAGCGCGGCCACGAAATCCTCGTCGGCACCCACGGCCCGAACGCCAGGATAGTCACCCACGTGGGGAACACCGGTGGCAACCACCGGCAGGCCGAGGTGCAGGTACTCGTACACCTTGATGGGATCTGCACCGGCGCTCAGGGTTCCACGCTGGAAGGGCACGATGCCCACATCCCAGTTCGCCGTGTAGGCGGGCAGGAGGTGATGCTTGACCTTTCCGAGCAGCTCCACGTTGGAGGGAAGCTGCGCGGCGGGTGGCTCTCCATAGCCGATGATGTGGAACTTCCATGTGGGACGTTTCCGGGCGGCGTCGGCGAGGAGGTTCCAGTCGAACCACGCCTGTGCCAGATAGCCGAAGTAGCCAACGGTGACCTCTCCTCTCTGGAGAGGGACCGTCTCAACATCGTGCGAGAAGGAGTCGGGGTCCACGCCATTCGGAACGATCGCCACATCCCTTCCGGGCACCCAGGAGCGGACCTGGTCCGCAAGGGGCGGTGCGACCACGGCCACGGCGCCTGCGTTCCGGCAGAGGTACCGCTCCACGGCATCCTCGTACCAGATGGCCTTCCCGGCCCGATGGAACTCCGGCCAGTCGTCGATCACGTCGTAGACGGTCTTCCACCCGGCCAGGTTGAACTCGTTGATCCACTGGAAGGTCGAGGGGTGTGGGAACTCCATCACCGCCGTGCGGTGCAGATCGTTCCTGAAGGGGAACCCGAAGACCATCTCCTTGAGCCGGTCGAAGACGTCCATGGGTATCTGGAACAGGAGCGGGTGGGTCCCCCGGGGCACCGGGTCCCCACGTTCGCTCTGCCAGCGGAAGTACACGAGAAGGCAGGGTACGCCGTCCTGGGTGAGCGCCCGGACCATCTGTGTCACGCGCTGGCCCTCGCTCGCCACGTACTTCACACCGGATACCCACAGGGCCAGACGTTCGGAGTCTCCCGAATTCACGCGCTCCAGGAAGCGTTCGAGCTCGACCGCGAGTTCTCCCTCGCTCCGGTAGACCGCTGCGGCGTCCCGGGGAGGGGTCGGGGCTGACCCTTCCGGCGTGGAGACCGTCGTGGCATGTTCCTCCCCGGAGGTTCCCGCCGCACTGGCCCCGGCCCATCCCTTGACGAGTCTCTTGAGGAACCCGGGAACCAGCCTCCAGCCCGCAAGGACCCATCTGCTCGAGGTGATCCGCACGAGGAGCCGCCAGTACGGTGAGGCCCACACCTGCTCCAGACGGTCCGATACGTCTCGCAACGTCGCACGGGTACCTTCGAGCCGCTCGGCCAGCTCTGCGCTGCGCTGGCGGGCCGTGGCGAGTTCCTGTCCCAGCTGCTCCAGCTGCGCCTGCGAGGACGCCAGGCGCCGCTCGAGATCACGCTGCCGCGACCTGCTGGCTTCCAGGTCTGTTGTGAGCTGTCTCTCACGCTCTCGAACCGTCTCCAGCGTCCTTCTGAGCTGTGCCTCGCGGTCCCGGGCGGCCTCCAGCCACCGTTCGAGGGATGCCGCCCGGGCACGGGCGCTCGGCACCGTGCCGGGAACCACCGTCCAGGTCCTTCTCGCTGGCGTCCGGCGTTCGGCGTACGAGGCGAGCCGATCCGCAAGGGCATGGATCGCCAGCCTGGAGCTCTCGAGGTACGTGCTGCCCACGGCCGCGAGGTGTTCCGAGACCTGGTGACGGCTCTCCCAGAGGGTGGTGAGAGAGGAGACGACCGCATCGGCGTCGACGGTGTCGAGGCCGAGGCTGGGGAGGCCTGACTCCTCTGCGAAGGCCGTGACCTTGGGGTCATACGGCAATGCCAGGGTCGGAACGCCGGCCATGACGCCGAAGATGGCACCGTGAAGGCGCATTGTCACCAGCAGGGAGCACGCCCGCACCGCCTCGATGCTCCTGGAGGGTTCCGACAGGTCCTCCCGGATTGGAAGGTCCACGTTTGCCTTCTCCGCGATACGCCGAAGAGTGTCCCGGTCGTCCGACCGGCCCGCGTGCGAGAACGGCAACCCGACCAGGTCCGCCTCCACCGCCCGTGCAAGACGCGCTGTCCCGCTCAGGGTGGCCACAAGGGCATCGTCGTCCACGTTCCTGAACGACCGGAGAGCAATCCCCACCAGGGGCCGGCTTCGCACGGTCGCGGAGCCCCGGATACTGGTGGCAAGGAGCACCGCAGGATCGGGGTACACCTCCACGGGCCCGTCGAACCCGAGCTCCCTGAGCAGGGACCCGGACCCGCGGTCCCGGACACCCACGTGTGCGGCGCCTGCAAACACCCAGCGCACCTGGCGGCGGGCAACGGGGTCGCTCAAGGGGCCCACACCCTGCCCGACGATCTCCACCGGTACCCCCAGGGACATTGCCAGGGCCGGTATCCTCAGGAAGTGACTGAGCCCCCCCCACGCGTCGTCGAGGATTGCGGCGGGGCCGTTCCACCAGTAGTCGTTGCAGAGGCCCCCTCCACCGAAGACCAGTGCGTCGGCGTCGGCCAGCGCCTCCCCGATGGCATGAATATCGAGCCGATCGAGGCTGGTGACCCCATGGATGCGGTGTGTGGTGTCCGGTTCCGCCGACAGCACGAGGAACTCGGCCGAGGGCAGGCGCTCCCTGATCCCGGCGAGCATCCCCGCAAGGATTGCCTCATCACCGAGGTTCCCGGCACCAAAGTACCCGAAGATGACGACCCGTGGAGACCGGGACATGTTCCCTCCGCTCGCCGATCGGTTTGATCTGGTCAGGTCGCGGGTTCGGCCCGGGATCCGGGCGCCAGTCCTGCCAGTGCTTTCACGGGAGTCTACCATGAGCGTGGATGGGCCCTTCAGGATCTTGTTGGTGGCGCGTTGATCCGACACCCTTCTGGTCCTGGGATCAGTGGTGATGCTCCCGGCGTGGACCGACAATGCCGGGCCGGGGGATCGTTCTCAATGGAGCCTGTTGCAAGAGTCCCGGATCGAGGTGGATTCCCGCGGCATCGGCCCCCACCCACCCGGGAGAATGAACCACGGATTATTCGGAATTATCGGAGTCAGAAGAAGATAGAATGAATCCGGAGATACTATGGGGGACGCAACGCACCAGACCGAGCCGCCAAGGTTCCGATGGCCAGTCATCGGTGCGAGAACGCCCCGGCAATCTTGAGATTGCCAGTTGTCTGTGTCGGGATGCTTTCCTTCGCCTTAGTACCTTCGATTTCACGACTCGCCGATGGGTATGACCTTCAGAGAGTCTTGCAAGCGGCTCAATGGTCACCGTTGCCAGAAGGTCCCCGGGGGACGCCGAAGATGACGCCGTCCCGAAACGTCCGCAACACGGGCGGATGACCTTCGTCGACGAGTTCCTCCCGTGTGGGCAGGTACCACCTCCAGGTGATCCTGTCCAGGTAGGCGATGAGAGCCGTGCCGTTCTTACACTGACGGATCATCTCCCGCGTCTGCTCTGTGTAGTGCGGGTTCGCCTCACGGGTTGTAGGAACGACCTTGCCGGGGATGCCTGTGGTCCGGCGGTGCAGCAGGAACCTGAGGACGTCAGGGCCGTTGGTGTACAGGAGACGATCGTCTGCAACCTTCTTCAGGTAGGTGATCACCTCCGATTCCACCCAGGCTCGTTCGGTGTATCCCTGCCCGTACTGATGCATGTGAACGACCTGAAGAACTGCCTCCCGGACGTGGAGAACGGTCGAGAGCGAGAGGAGGACAAGGGCGATGGGCAGGACCGGCCTCCAGCGGGCCGACACGGCGATTCCGGCAACGGTGATCAGGACCAGCGCAGGTACCATGATTCTCTGGTTGATCGAGGTATGGGCGTCAAGGAACGAGATGGAGACAAGCAGGAAGGCAAGATACGAGATCAAGAACAGCATACAGACGATGACAAAGACGGTACCCGCAGCCGGCCGCCGACGAGGCCTCCTGAGGGTTTCCTTCCCGAGAACAACGAGGGTTCCGATGAGGACGAGGAGACCGCAGCCGCCCACGAGCACGCGGATCAACGAATCGTCCGACGTGATGGGTAGGAACCACTCCCACACCGTGGTGACGAGCATCGTGACATCGTGGGAATCGAAGGGATGAACCCGGAAGGACCGGTTTGTGGCCGAGGCGGCCACAACCAGATTGCGGGCCAACCACATGAGGAGAGGGGAGAGGGCCACCGTGAAGTACAGGAGGGCTCTCCTCGATCTCTCCCGCAGAGGCCGGTCGCCGAAGACGAGGAGCGCGACAGCCATCGCAGGAAATGCGGCGATTCCGGCGTATCGGGTCATCACCGCGCAGCCGAGTGTGATGGCGGAAAGGAGGAGGAGGCCGGCACGGTCCTGAGCGAGGGAAACGGAAAGGAGTACGACGCTTGTGAGGAGGAACGCGAGGAAAGGAGCCTCCGACCACGCCATGGAATGCACCATCAGGAAGGATGGAGACAAGGAGAAGAACAGCACGGCGAGAAAAGTTGCAAGGCTGTTCCGACCGCTCATCAGGAATGCGGTTGCTCCGAGCAAGACGAGATTGAGGCCGAAGAGAATGACGCACAGCCAGTGTGCCGCGAGGAGGACATCGCCATCCATCACGAGCCCGACTCCGGCCAGGAGCAGCGGATAGCAGGGGGGGAAATGCGTCAGTGGCCGGCCATCGACCGAGAAACCATTGCCCGAAAGGAGGTTTCTCGCGGTCTCGAGATAGACCGTGGAGTCGGGACTCACACCGGGACCCACACTCAGGATCCAGTTCATCCACAGGGAGGCACACAGACCGCAGGCCAGGAGGAGCAACAGAAGACCGGAACGCCGGAGTGCCCTTCCTGTCGAGAGGAACCAGGATCCGGTCGCCACGAGGACGGTCATGCGGACCTCGCAGACCGGCAGGCCCGGACATCGTCGATGATCTTGCGGGCCCTGGGCACCCAGGTGTGCTGGCGAAGGACCCGGCGGCGGGCGCGCCGTCCCACACGTGCCCGCTCCCGATGATCGTCGAGGAGGCGGTGTGCCGCCTCCACGAGCTCGTACTCGTCACTGTAGGTGGCGATCTCCCGGCCCGGCTCGAAGAAGAGCGCGAGGTTGGCAAACGGCTCGGAGAGCGAGGGTGTGCCGCAGGCGGCGGCGAACTGCGGCCGGTTGGTGATCCGGTGGGTGCCGTCGAGTGGGGAGCCGGGAAGCTCCACCAGGGCCGTCTCGAGCGCAAGACGGGCGGCGGAGCAGGCGCGCGCCAGCTGGTCCGGGGTCGTGAGGGGCGGATGGACCGGGACGGAGAATCGCGTCTCTCCCGTGCGTGTGTGGACCCGGACCTTGCAGTGCGTCGAGAGAGCCTCCACCAGCCGGTGCCGGTAGGGGGTCCACTTCCCCACGTAGAGCACATCGCAGGGTTCGCCTCCCGGTGTGGGGCGGTACAACCCGGGATCCACGGCCGGGAGGCAGGTCCGTACGGCGATTCCCTCCCCCTCGTAGTGGGGGATGGTGTTCGGGTCCTGGGTGTAAAAGAGATCGAACGCCTTCCCGATGACCAGGGAGGCTTCCAGACCGAGGGGGTCGGAGAGTGCGAGCCCCACGGTCACGATGCTGTCGGGCAGGCCCCGCCGCACCTCATCGGGCAGGACGAGCCCGCCCCCCAGGCAGACCACCATGTCAGGCCGGTGGGAACCGATGAGCTCCAGGAGGGGCTCCGCGGGCACGGGCGCTGGCCTCGCACCGCCGCTTCCCACGAAGCCGGGGATGCCCATGGGCTCGAGGATCTCCACGGTGCACCAGCGGGCGAAGCCGTTGACAATGGGGAGAAGGTTGTTGCAGTACGGCTCCTGGCTGATGTTGCCCACGAGCAGGGCCACGGGTCTCCGGGGGAACGGGTTCAGGAACCTGTCGCGGACGGAGAGGGGCACCATGGGCCGAGGTTCCCAGATCCGGGGAGGAGGGTCAAGTAGAATGCCGCCGGAGGTTCCATGAACGACCCCATCCACCTGTTCCGGCCCCACTACCGGACCGACGAGGTCCTGTCGGAGATCCGTGAATGCCTGGAGCGGGGCTGGACGGGCCTCGGCTTCAAGACGCTCGAGATCGAGGAGGCATGGTGCAGGTTCACCGGACTGCCCCATGCGCACTTCGTGGCCTCGGCCACCTCCGGGCTGCACCTGGCGCTCCGGATCCTTGGACGGACGGACGGGTGGCGGCCGGGCGACGAGGTGATCACCACGGCCCTGACGTTCGTCTCCACCAACCACGTGATCCTCCACGAGGGCCTCGTCCCGGTCTTTGCCGACGTGGATGAGCACCTGTGCCTCGATCCCTCCTCGGTGGCCGAACGGATCTCGGCGCGTACGCGGGCCGTGATGTTCGTCGGTGTGGGGGGGAACACCGGTCGGCTCGAGGAGGTCGCGGCCCTCTGCAGGGAACGCGGCATCCGGCTGGTTCTCGATGCGGCGCACATGGCAGGGACGCGCCTCGGTGGCCGTCACGTTGGCGGCGAGGCGGATGCCGCGGTCTTCAGCTTTCACGCCGTGAAGAACCTGCCCACGGCGGACTCGGGCATGGTCTGCCTCGCCGACCCCGGCCTGGACCGCGAGGTCCGGCAGTGGAGCTGGCTGGGCATCGACAGGGACACCTATACCCGGACCCATTCCCAGGCGGCCTACCGCTGGATGTACGACGTACCTCACGTGGGCTTCAAGGCCCACGGCAACTCGGTCATGGCCGCCATGGCCCTGGTGGGCCTCCGGTACCTCGAGGAGGACAACGCCAGGCGCCGGGAGATCGCTGGCTGGTACGATGAGGAGCTTGCAGAGGTGGCGGGTGTGGCGACGATCCCCGTTCCGGCGGATTGCGAGTCCTCGCGACACCTCTACCAGGTCCTGGTGGAGGACCGGGACCGGGTGATGGTGGAGCTCAACCGGCGGGAGATCTACCCGGGGGTCCACTACCGGCTCAACACCGAGTACCCCATGTACCGGGACTGCCGGGGGCGGGTCCCCCGTGCGGTATCTGCGGCATCGAGGGTGATCTCGCTTCCGATGCACCTCGGGCTGGACCGCGAGCAGGTGCACCGGGTGGTCCGGGCCCTCGTGGAGGTCACGGGGCCGTGAAGCGGCACCTGGACCCCTTCACCTTCGAGGACCTGCGTTTCCGCCCCCTCACGGAGGCCGATCTGCCCATGACCCTCCGGTGGCGGAACCAGCCGAGGGTGCGGTCCATGCTGTTCCACTCGGAGCCCCTCCGGATGGAGACCCATCGGGAGTGGTTCGAGGCCTACAGGGATCGGGACGACGACTTCATCTTCGTGGTGGAGGCATCCTCCCCGTTCGACCGTCCAATCGGGCAGGTCTCCGTCTACAACATCGAGTGGGAGGAAGGCCGGGCCGAGGTCGGACGGCTCATGGTGGGGGAGGACGATGCCCTGTGGAGGGGTTTCGGCAGAATGATGGTGGAGGGCCTCAGCCGGTACGCTCTGGGACCACTGGGCCTGCGGGAGCTCCATGCCAGGGTGAAGGCCTGCAACGGGGCCAGTATCAGGTCCTTCCTCGCCTCGGGCTACACCCTCGAGAACCCCGGCGAGGACCCGGTACTCCTGATCCACCGGGGATTCGGTGTGCCGACGGAAACCGGGGCCTGCTGATACCACGGGTGGAGAGAGAAAGGCCGGGCCCCGAGGGGCCCGGCCGGGTCTTCGTGCCGCCGGGAGGCGGAGGTTGTCAGATCACTGGCCGACGTCGCACATGGGGAGGTCCCAGTTGACGGTGATGAAGACTGACATCTGCGCCCGGCTCGTGTTGTCGTTGGGGCAGAAGTTCCCGCCTCCGCAGCCCGCGGTGACGCCGCGGTTGTAGAGCTCCTCCACCCAGTCCGCGGCCCAGTGGGCAGGGCAGGGGACATCGGTGAAGATGCCGGTGCACGCCGGTGGCGTGTAGTCGGAGCCCTCCTTCGCAGCCAGGAGGAACACGGACATCTGCGCACGGGTCACAGGATCGTCAGGGCAGTACATGAGCGGGTCGGTGGCGCAGCCGGCCGTCACGCCCTCGTTGTAGAGGGCCTCGATGTAGTCGGCATTGGGCGTGGTGGCACAGTCCACATCGGCGAAGATGCCGGTGCAGGCGGGCGGAGTGTAGTCGGGTCCGTGCATGGCCCTGATGAGCCAGACAGCCATGATGCCGCGTGTCATGACGTCCTCGGGGCAGAAGAAGTTGTCACCGCAACCATTGCCCACTCTGGATCCGGTCAGGGCGCCGATGAAGTCGACAGCCCAGTGGTCGGCGGAGACATCGGAGAAGGCCCTGGTAAGGCACAGGGGTATGTCTGCCATGGAGTACGGGGTATCGTGGCGGATCACGATCCTGCCGCGGACCAGGCCGTGGTGGGGTGCGCCGTCCGCGACGAAGCGGCCGTTGAGGGTCAGGATGCCACCACCGGACGGAACCGTGCCCTCGACGGGCAGCGGTTCGAACCAGGGCAGGGAGGACTGACGGCAGGCCTCGCTCTCCCCGGAATCCACCTCGTAGACCCGGGAATCGGCCTGGTTGACCGCCCACAGGTGTCCGTCGCAGGAGATCCCGAGGCCGGCCGCGGAGAAATTTCCGAAGCCGGGAATGGTGAAGGAACCGAGGGTTGCGTAGCCGTTGGCCGCATCCAGCACGGTGACCGTGTCCGTCTCCGAGCTCTCGATCAGGAAGAGGTGCTCCGTGACCGGGTTGAAGGCCAGGCCCGAGATGGGGTATCCGACCTCCGCCCGTTCCAGCACCGTTCCATCACGATCGATGCGGGTGACGGCGTGGCTGTGCCAGCCACCCACGAAGAAGGTGTCGTTCATGGGGTCGTAGGCCACACCGCGTTCCGAGACCGTGGCACCCCAGCAGATGGTGCCTCCCGTGAGTGTGCCGTCGGCAGGATCGAACTCGTGGAGGCAGTCGTCGCCGTCCACGTCCACCTGCCAGAAGGTCCCGCTGGCCACGTCGAAGGCCATGTCAGCAGCGAAGATCCCCGGCCAGGTGGTCGTGTCCACGGTGGTGCCCGTGGAAGTTCCATCCCGGTTGTACTCATGGTTCAGGCCATCACCACCCCCGGGAGTGATGCTGCCCACCCAGATGGTGTCCGCGTCCTGCCGGACTCCGAGGCCCCAGGGTGAGGCCAGGCCCGTGGCCCAGGTGCCGAGGACGTCTCCGGCGGCCAGTGGTGCTCCAGCAGGGACGGGAGGAATCACCACGTCGCGGGCCGTGGGGGTGCCGAGGAGGTCCGGTGGCACGGCGTGGGCCGGGAGGGGGCGTGCTGGTGTTGCCGGCACCCAGCCCGGGGTCTCCACCGGCAGGAACGAGACATGGGCATCGGAGGTGCCGCGGTTGATGAGGTCCAGGAACTGGAGCTCCTCCTCTCCCGGACCCAGGTAGGACTCGAGTCCGGACGGGCTGGCCTCCAGGAGACCGCTTCCGAGGGCGATGTCCACGCGATTCACGGTCTCGGCGACCAGGTCCACATCCACCGGGGTGTCGGCGTAACCGTCCAGGCTGGCCGTCAAGGTCCTGTCGGTGGTGCCGTCGCCGAGGTCCACGAACAGCAGGTAGAGCCCGTCATCCACCGCGGTGTCGTCCGGTGTCGCGAAGCTCGAGGCCGAGCCGCCGGCACCGTCCGCCACCGTGACGTCCACCAGCGGATCCCCCGTGTTGGCATCGGTGGTGAAACCGGCTGCCATGGCGCCGGAGAGCTGGGTGCAGGAATAGACGTACGTCGTCAGGGAGACGTCATCGATGTGGATGTCGTTTCCGTAACCGCTGATCCCCAGGAGACCGATCCGGACATCGCCGGTGATGCCGGTCAGCTCCACCTCGTGGTAGGCCCAGCCGGAGCTGCCGTCGTACCTGGAGATGGGATTCCCCACGTCAAGCCACGTGCTCCCTCCGTCGGGGGAGTACTGGACCTGGATCCGGTCATTGGAGGTGCTGTAGGCGGTGTCGTGGAAGACCCACAGGCCCACCACCGGGGACTCGCCCTCCGCGAGCGTGTCGTCCGTGGTCCTCTCGAGGCGCGTGGAGGTGCCGGCGACCACCGACCAGGAGTTGAAATGGGCCAGGTTCGGAGCCGAGTGGGCGTCCGAGCCCGAGGGGTGCACGGTTCCGGCGTTGGTGGTCCAGTCCCCCGGGGTGCCGCTCACGTCCACGGCGGTCCATCCGGTGGGCAGGGCCGGAGGCGATACACCGTCGAAATCCTCCGACCAGAGCACCGTGGCCGCGGGAGGATTCGTGTCGTAGCCCGGGGCGGTACAGTCCGGAATGGTGGGTACGAAGGCGAAGCTCTCGGTGGCTCCTTCTTCGGGGAGCGTGGCGCTCCGGGTCATCGGATCGTAGCCGTCCACCAGTGGAGTGACGGTGAAGTCGTAGGTCTCGCCTGCCGGGAGACCCACGGAGTAGTACCCGGTGAAGGGATCGGTGAAGGTCGTGGCCGCGGGTGCTCCCCCGACTTCCAGATCGATCCGCGCGTACAGCCCCCAGCCGTGCCCCGCGTCGGTCACGGAGCCGTTGAAGCTCGCGGGAACCGGTGTGGGCGTGGGTGTCGGGGTTGGCGTGGGTGTCGGTGTCGGGGTTGGCGTGGGCGTGGGCGTGGGGGTGGGCGTGGGCGTCACCACTGGAGGGAGACCGTCGGTGCTCCAGTAGATGGCCAACCCGTCGTGGATGTTGGCCGCGTTGCACGAGTATTCGAGTCCGTAGGTGGCGTCCTGATCCTTGTCCTGGATGCCCACCGTGGCGCTGGCCCCCTGGTCGTAGAGGGGGTTGCCGAAGTCCACGTCCTCGTACTGGAACAGGATGTGGCCGTTGTCGTAGAGGATCACCTCGAAGGTCACCTCACCGACACCGTTGTAGTGTGGCCTCTGGTACCACTCCACCACGAGGCACTGGCCGCTGCCACCGTATGTGACGGGACAGGTGGAGAAGGTCTGGGAGTAGACGTCGCCCGTCTCTGAATCGAGGTCGTCCCAGAACACGGCGATGAAGGGGATGGACGGAGAGCTCGGCTCGAGAATGCAGACGTTCCCCGCCGGGAGGTTGCCGCCCGTGGTGAGGAGCAGGCCGCCGTTGTTCCCCACCGTCGCCTCGGTGTGGTCCACTCCATAGAAGGAGAAGGAAAAGCCGATGTCGATATCGGCCTCCCCGTCATCGCCGAGGTCCAGGGGTGTTCCCGTGGCCGTGATGTCCACGAAGTCGTACGGCGGACCCTGCGATGTCAGCCCATCCCAGTACTGGTAGCCGAAGGGGTCGGGGCCATCATGGGCCGGAACCCCGATGGGGCCCGATCCAGACGCCGAGTCGTCACCCTTGCCGGGTTCGCCAGCCATGGCACCGAGGACGAGCAGGTGAAAGCACATGACAAGAACAAGAATTTTTCGCATGAAAAACCTCCTGCCTCAGGGCCTCTTCGCTGGAGACCCGGGTTTTCTGTAGGGGAAGTGTAGCACCTGGAGATCGATTCGTGAAGAGCGAGGACGGAGGTGGGGCTGCCGCTCCGGGACGCGCGCGGCCTCACGGATCTGTGGGAACCGGAGTGGAGACTGCTGGCCGAAGAAAAGGCCGGGCCCCGAGGGGCCCGGCCGGATGTTCATGCCGCCGGGAGGCGGCAGGGTTGCGAATCAGTCGACGTTGCACGTGGGGAAGTCCCAGTTGACGGTCATGAAGACCGACATCTGTGACCGCGTCGTGTTGTTGTCGGGGCAGTAGATGTCCGTACCGCAACCGGCGGTGATCCCGCGGTTGAAGAGCTCCTCCACCCAGTCCGCGGCCCAGTGTGCGGGGCAGGGGACGTCGGTGAAGATGCCGGTGCACGCAGGCGGTGTGTAACCGGTGCCCTCCTTCGCGGCCAGCAGGAACACGGCCATCTGGGCCCGGGTCACCGGGTTGTCCGGGCAGAACCTGAGCGGATCGGTGGCACAGCCCGCCGTCACTCCCTCGTTGTAGAGGGCCTCGATGTAGTCGGCGTTGGGTGTTGTCTCGCAGATCACGTCGGTGAAGATGCTCGTGCACGGAGGCGGCGAGTAGTTTGGCCCGTGCATGGCCCTGATGAGCCACCGGGCCATGATGCCGCGGGTCATCACGTCACTCGGACAGAAGGTGGTTGCACCGCAGCCCGACGAGATCCGTGCCCCGGCCAGCGCATGGATGAACGTGTCGGCCCAGTAGCCGACCGGAATGTCGGTGAACGCCTTTGTCAGGCAGAGGGTCACGTCGTCCACGGGGAACGCCGTGTCGTGGATGATCACCACCTTGCCCTGGACGAGGCCCCAGTGAGGGGCACCGTCCGCGATGAACTGGGTATTCACGTCGGTCTGGCCTGGAGTATCGATGGTGCCTGCGGGCACCGTTCCCATGTCGGGCGTCAGCACGTACCAGGGGAGGGAGCCGCTGAGGCAGGCGCCAGTCTCTCCGGAGTCCACCTCGTTGACGGTCTGGGCGACCTGGTTCATGGCCCAGAGATGGCCGTCGCAGGTGAACCCGAGCCCGGACCCGGCGTAGTTGCCGAAGCCCGCGATGGTGAAGGTGCCCACGACGTTGTAGTTGTCCGCCACGTCGAGGACAGTGACCGTGTCGGTGGGCGAGTTCTCCATGACGAAGAGGTGCTCTGTCAGGGGGTTGTAGGCGAGACCGGCGATGCCGATGTTCACGTTGGCCACCTGGAGCACCGTGCCGTCCCTGTCGAAACGGGTGACAGCGTTGGTGTTCCAACCGCCCACGAAGAAGGTGTCGGAGATCGGGTCATAGGCCAGGCCCCGTTCGGAGACCGAGGCGCCCCAGCAGATGGAGTTGCCCGTGTTGGTCCCCGTGGAGGGATTCCACTCGTGGATGCAGTTGTCGCCACCCACCGCCACCTGCCACATCATGCCGGTTGTGGGATCGAAGGCCATGTCGGCTGCCCAGGAGCCCATCCAGGACGAGGTGTCCACGGTCAGGCCCGTCTGGGTTCCCGTCCGGGTGAACTCGTAGTCGAGGTCGTCACCGCCACCGGCCCCGGGATTGCCCACCCAGATGGTGTCGGCGTACTGGTTGACACCCAGACCCCAGCCGAAGGTGATGCCCGGTGCCCAGGAGGAGATCACGTCCCCTGCGGCGAGCGGAGCACCCCGCTCCGGAGCGGGTGCTGTGGCCGCCCGGGCGTTCATGTCGTTCTGGTTGTCAGCAGGGACCGCCGAGTCCTGAACCTCGTCCATGGGCAGCGAGGGAACCCAGCCGGCCTGCTCCACCGCGACGAGCCGGAAGTTGGCCACGGCGCCGCCATAGTTGAGCAGTGTGAGCGTCTGGTCGTCGGTCTCGCCGGGATAGAGGCGGGCCTCCATGTGGGTGGGGGTCACCTCGAGCCAGCCCGAGGCCAGGGCGAAGTCCACCTGGATCACGTCGTCGGGTACCACGTCAGCCGTGACGGTCTCGTCGCTGTAGTTGGTGGCCGAGGCCGTGAAGTCGTGGGTCGTGCCTCCGCTGGTGGGGGTGAAGAGCCAGTAGTAGCCCTCCCCGATGCCTGGATCGTCAGGAGTGCCCTGGGTCGTGGCGCTCGTCCCCGCATCGCTGGTGACGGTGGCTCCGTTGATGCCGTCGAGCGTGACAGCATCGGTCACGAAGCCCTCCACGAGGCCGCCGGGAAATGGTGTGCACTCGGTGTCTCCCGCGGAATCGTAGATCCTCACGTCATCCACCAGGAAGTACCAGTCCCAGCCCGGTGCATCGTAGTGGAAACGCAGGACCACGGAGGTGGACCCGCTCACGATGGAGGTCACGTCCTGGGAGAAGGTCTTGGGCCCGCGGTCGTCCACGCCGTCCCACTCGATGAGGTGGGTCCAGGTGCTGCCGCCGTCGGCGGAGATGTCCACCGAACCATAGTCATTGCCACCGTAGTCGTTGAAGTCGTACTTGAACTCCACCGTGACCTGGGTGAAGGCCGAGACGTCCACGGCAGGTGAGAGCAGGTCCGTGTCCATGGTGCTGCCGCTGCCACAATGGTCGGAGTCGGCGTCCGCGGCGTCACCGGTGCCTCCGGTGGAGTTGGTCCGGCCGGTGGTTGCGGTGCTCTCCCACGTGCAGTCCCCACCGTTGTCGACCACGGTCCAGCCCGCAGGCGGGAAGCTGCCCTCGAAGTCTTCGAACATGGCGTAGCTGCCCGGAATTCCATACCCGGGCGCCGTACAGTCGGGGGAGATGGCCGCCAGCTGGAAGTCCACCACGAGCCCCGAGGTCACGATGATGCCCGTCTGGGTTGCGGTCTCGTACCCGTCGATCATCGAGGTGGCCGTGAACTCGTAGGGACCGCCGTCGGGCAGCTCGACCGAGTACGTCCCATCGAAGGGTGAGGTGTAAACCGTCGCCACGGTGGAGGCGTTGAAGACCACATCGATCCGGGCGTAGAGCGGCCAGCCGTGACCGGCGTCCGTGACCGTTCCGGTGACCACCGTCGAGGGGAGTGCGGCCAGCGCGAAGTCCTGGACGATGGCGTCGCCGTCGTTCACCGTGATCCCGGTGACCGAACCCGGCGTGTAGCCGAAGGCCGACGCGGTGAGGGAGTAGGTGCCGACGGGAACGGTGAGCGAGTAGGACCCATCGGCAGCAGTGAGTGTGCTGATGGTGGTGGACCCATCGGTGGCGAGCACCTGGGCACCCTCGATGGGATCGCCCGTCCCCGAATCGGTGACGACACCACTGATCGTGCCCGAGGGTCCGGTGGTGCAGGCGGGGAACTTCAGTGCGCCGATCCGGGTCTGCCAGGGGGCGGACCCCGTGCTCGGCATGTACTCCGTGGTGAACCAGAAGGTGCAGTCGTCGGCGGGGTCCACACTCATGGAGGCGTAGTCACCCCAGCGTGCGGCGCTGTGGGTCTGGGAGCCAGATCCCGCGATCACCTCGGACTCGCCCTGGGCCAGCTGGCCCAGCGGATCCCCGGCGAGCCGACCGGCCCAGCGGATGCTCGGGTAGGTGGTGGAGCTGGAGACGCTGTAACCCACCAGGATGTTCCCGGAGGCGTCCATGGCCACATCGCCCATCCAGCGGTGGTCGCTGTCCGGTGCGTAGGTCCCGGCCTGGTAGAGGGTCCAGCCGGAGCCGGTGTCCCGGAGCTCGTACCAGCGGACGCCAGCATGGTCGGACCCGTCACTGTCCACTGTGTGGGAGACGACGAGGGTCTCACGGTCCCCGAAGTTCCGGTACTGAAGCCGGTACATGAGCCGGGAGGACAGGGCATCCAGGCCCTGGGTGGTCCCCGGCTGCGGGATGCAGCTCCGGGCGTAGGCGCACAGGTCGGTGTCGAAGGGCGCAGAGCTGCTGAGGTCCAGGATGGAGGGGCCGGTGAAGGTTGAGTTGGCCGGCGTGGTCCAGTCCACGTGGAACTCGAAGAGCAGGAGCTCGTCCTTGTCGTAGGGTGCCGACTCGCCCCAGGAGTCGTCCATGAGCGTGATGAAAGGATTGGGAGCACCGGTACCCGGAGGGTTGAGGCCGTCCCAGTCAGCGGGAAGCAGGCTCCACGCCCATGGGTTCGATGCGTTGGAGAAGAAGTACACCATCTGGGCAGGGTCGCCGGTGAGCATCTTGCTCCGCTCGAAGACCGCCGCCATGGCGCCCTGGTAGGAATTCGTGAACATGTTGGCGGAGTAGTAGTACCCGTCCGGCCAGACACCGAACTTGGGGTAATCCGGGAAGTAGCCGTTTCCGGCGTCCATGAGGTAGTCGTAGAGGTACCAGGTTCCGGTGGGGTCACCGCTCGTGGAGACGGCGATGCACTGGTGATTGGTCGTGGTGAACTGGCTCATGAACCAGCGGCCGGCCTGCTGGTCGTAGAGCACGATGGGGTCACCGTCGTTGTGGTTCTCGCAGTCGCCGCCGAATCCGGTCCACAGGGCATTGCCATTGTAGGGACCTGCGGCCACGGTGCCGTCGGACTTGTTGAAGACCGCATAGGACAGGTTGACCCACTGCACGTAGTGGTCGATGCCCACGTCCCCGTTGGTGTCGGGGGGCAGCACGCCGTTGACGTTGCCCACGCCCTCGAAGTCGATGACCGGTGCGGGCAGGGCGAGAGGGCCCTGTCTGTCCTGCAGCCGCGTGTCCACCTGCCGCGTTGGCCCGTGGGCAGTGAGCAGGGCCGAGGGCAGCTCCGCGTTCCGCTCGTTCAGCTCACGGGGCTCGGCCTTGGACGGCTCGGCCCAGGTGTCAATCGTGGGCAGGTCCCGCAGGGCCGGTGAGATCCCGACCTTCTGCGGCATCAGCACACCCGAGGGGTGCAGGACGATATCCGCGGCGTTTCCGGCCACGGGGACCACTGTCAGGCCCACGACAAGCGCCAACAGTCCGACGAGATGTCTTCGATACTTCATGCTGATTGTCCTCCTCCTCAATTCGGCTGCCCCCCTGGGGTGCCCTTCACCCCGGAAAGCGCCAGAATCATGATCTTCATGACGGATGATTCGATCTGGTGTGGGGAACCTCCTGGATCAAGTTTCGGTGATTGTAGCAGAGGCGGTGAGCCGTGGGAAGAGGGTCCGTCACGAGGTCGTTGCGCTGTCCGCTGCTTTCAGGCCGTGATCGATGGAGCGCGGGCTTCAGCCCGCATTCTCCTGAGTCGCAGGAGGATGAGGATGGATGAGATGGTTCCTGCGGACTGAAGCTCATGCTCCAGGACGTCGACCTCCACGGTGTGGCCGGTCCTCCGACTTCCGGGAAAGGCAGGCGTCGATACCATCGGATCTCCAGAGCCGCTTGCAAGACTCTCTGAAGGTCATACCCATCGGCCTGGCGTGACATCGAACGTGGATCCGGATCCAGTTCTATCTTCTTCTTGGTCCGATCAATCCGTGGAATCCGTGATTCATTTTCCGGGGCGGGTGGGGGCCGATGCCGCGAGAATCCTCCTCGATCCAGGGCTCGTGCAACAGGCTCTCCATGTACCCGAGCATGTTGGATACAACACGGCGACCTCCGCACGGAGCATGGCCCGTGGGGAGGCACAAGAAGACCGGGCCCCGAGGGGCCCGGCCGGATGTTCGTGCCGCCCGGAGGCGGCGGTTGTCAGATCACTGACCGGTGTCGCACATGGGGAGATCCCAGTTGACGGTCATGAAGACCGACATCTGTGCCCGGCTCGTGTTGTCGTTGGGGCAGAAGTTCCCGCCCCCGCAGCCCGCGGTGATGCCGCGGTTGAAGAGCTCCTCCACCCAGTTCGCAGACCAGTGGTCAGGGCAGGGGACGTCGGCAAAGATGCCGGTGCACGCCGGTGGCGTGTAGTCGGTGCCTTCCTTGGCAGCCAGGAGGAACACGGACATCTGCGCACGGGTCACTGGGTTGTCCGGACAGAACATGAGCGGATCGGTGCTGCAACCAGCCGTGATCCCCTCGTTGTAGAGCGCCTCGATGTAGTCGGCGTTGGGTGTTGTCTCGCAGATCACATCGGTGAAGATGCCCTCGCACGGAGGCGGTGAATATTCCGCACCGTAGCGAGCCCTGAGCAGCCACCGTGCCATGACGCCGCGGGTCATCACGTCGTCGGGACAGAAGGTGCCATACCCGCAGCCGTAGGTGATCCTGGCGCCCGCCAGCGAGTGGACGAATGCCTGGGCCCAGTAGTCGGACTGCACGTCGTTGAATGCCTTGGTGAAGCACACGGTGACAGGGTTCACGTCGTACGGTGTGTCGTGGTTGACGGTGATCCGGGCCTGGAACAGGCCGAAGTGGTCGGCACCATCCGCGATGAAGTGGGCGTCGATGGGCAGGTTGCCCTCGTTGGCCGGAACGGGGCCGTCCTCCGGCGTGAGGACCAGCCACGGCAGGCCGCCGCCGCCGGCGAAGGACTGCACGCCCAGGGCGCACACCTCGGCACCGCTGGGGAAGGCCCCCACCAGGGTGCTGGCACCCGTGGCGGTGTCGATGACACGGAGCTCACCCGAGGAGGTGTAGGCCGCCCAGTAGAGCACCCCGGTCACCTCATCGAAGTCCATGCCTTGCGCGTAGTTGGCGTTCGTGCCAAGAGAACCGACGGTGGTTCCGGCACCGGTGGCGGGGTCGATCTGTACCAGGGTGTCATTCACGATGTCCACGCCGTACATCTCACCTGCCGCGTTGATGGAAATGTCGATGATGCACGGGCCGTTGGTGATGGGCCCCACCGGCGTCGCCGCGCCCGTGGCCATGTCGATGGTGTAGAGCGTGGAGGCGCTGCACGTGGTGCCGGCGGCGTACATGGTGCCGTCCACGGAGGCCGTGAGACCGGACCAGGACTCGCCACCACCGAGGGTGGCGGTGCCGATGGCGGTGAAGGCGCCGGACGCCGTGTCCAGGTACCCGAAGGCCTTGGTGTCGAAGTCGAGCACGTAGAGCTTCGAGAAGTCGCCCATGTAGAAGTCACCGGACGGGTAGAAGGCCCCGCCCAGCGTGCCGACACTGGTCCAGGTCCCCGGGTCACCTGCGAGGTCGTCCCAGTGGACCAGATCGTTGCCGGGATAGGCGTTCACCGCGTAGGCGGGAACGGGTGCCAGCGGCAGGTTGGCGCCCCGCCCTGCGGCGATCGGACCCGCCGCGTGGGGCGCACGGCCCATGGAGGTGGGCTCGGTGTTGCCGGGGAGGTTCTCCAGGTCGAAGTCCGGGGCCTGGTGATCCCAGCTCGTCATGACGGGTACCGGAATCACCTGGACGGTGGCGTCGACGCCACCGTGGTTGATGACGTCGAGGGGCTGATGCTCCTCCTCGCCCATGTGGAGGTAGGACTCCAGATGGGTGGGCATGACCTCGAGCCAGCCTGCCTCCAGGGCAAAGTCGAGCCGGTTCACCGTGTCGGGGGCCGGGTTCATCTGCGTCTGAGCTTCGGCGTAGCCCGGGGCGTCCACGGTGAAGGTCCGTGTGGACGGGCCCTCGCCCGTGGGCAGGTTGGTGAAGAGCCAGTAGAAGCCCTCACCAAGGTTCGGATCGTCCGGTGTGCTCGCGCTGATCCCCATGTTGCCCTGATCGTCAAGGACGGTGGCGCCGATGAGGCCGTCACCGGTGTTGGCGTCGGTGACGAAGCCCTCCATCAGGGCTCCCGAGACGGGGAGGCACTCCATGTAAGGATCGGGGGCCGGCGGCACGAAGGCGCTGCCGGGATCCTGCTCGTACACCCGGAACTCGTCCACCAGCCAGTACCAGTCCCAACCGGCGGCCTGGTAGGTCCAGCGGAACGTGACATCGCCCTGGCCCGCCAGTGCGGTGGACAGGTCGGTCAGGAAGGTCTCGGGACCGACGTCGTCGGTGTGAGAGAAGACGGAGCTCCAGGTGGTGCCGCCGTCCGTGGAGTACTCGAACGTCGCCACGTCACTGGTGCCCAGGGCGTTGAAGTAGTGCTTGAACTCCACCCAGACCTCGGTGAGGGCACTGAAGTCGTAGCTGGGGGAGATCATGCTGGTGTCCATGGTGGTGCCGCCACCGCACTCGTCGGAATCGGCGTCGGCGGCCTCACCGGCGCCACCGGTGATGTTGCCGCGGCCCGTCGTGGCCGTGCTCTCCCACACGCAGTCACCGCCGTTGTCGACGATGGTCCAGTCCGAGGGCGGCCAGGTCTCGAAGTCCTCGCTCGCGGCGGTCGGGACGGGGGCCGGCAGCGCGAAGGTCTCCACGTCGTCGATCTGCCAGAACCACGAGGAACCGGCGTTGCAGGTGTAGCGCCAGCGGATCTGGATGGTCATCCCGGCGTAGGCCGAGAGGTCCAGCTCGTGGGTGATCCCTCCGAAGGGCTCGTCCGAGGAGGTGGTCCAGAGCTCAGTCCATGTGACACCGCCGTCGGTGCTGATCTCCACGTAGGCATCGCCGTTGCCCGCGTAGTCCTGGAAGTTGGAGTCGAAGCGCAGCCCGAGAGCCGGGTCGTCCGGCATCTCGATCATGGGCGACACGAGGACGGAGTTCCAGGCGCCAGAGCCCCGGGCGTTTGCGATGGCACTGAAACCGTCACCACCCGGCGTGCGGTTGCTGTCACCGGCCTTGTCATTGCGCTGCCAGACGCGGTCACCACCGTCGAGGTCAACGGTGGTCCAGCCGGAGGGCGGGAAGGTTGTCTCGAAGCCCTCGTGCGGGATGCCGTCGAAGTACTTGCAGATGATCCACGGCACGGTTCCACCGGCGTTCAGCGCGAAGCTGACGATGGCACCGGCCGAGTCCAGGATCACGTCCTTCTGTGCGGGATCGTACCCCTGGATCACGGAGGTGGCGGTGATCGTGTACTCGTTGCCCTGGGGCAGCTCCACCTCGTAGTAGCCGTTGAACGGATTGGTGTAGACCGTCGCCACGTTGGTACCCATGTAACTGACGTCGATCCGTGCGTAGAGGGGCCAGCCATGGACGGCCCCCGTCACGTAGCCATCGATGAAGGCGCTGTCCACGGGCTCCAGGGCAGCGTCCTGCACCGTGGTCTCACCTTCGACGATCTGGATTCCCGTGACGCTCGCCGGGGCGAAGCCGAAGGCAGAGAAGGTCACATCATAGGTATCCTCCGGCAGGTTGATGCCGTAGGACCCATCCGCCTGGGTGTACGTGGTGTACGCCCCGGCCTGGACCAGTGCACCCTCGATGGGGTCACCGGTATCGAGGTCGGTGACGGTGCCCTCGAGTGTGCCGAAGCCAGACGGGGTGCATCCTGGCATGGAGAAGGCGCCCACGTAGGTGTCCCAGACAAAGTTGCCGCCAGTGGCCACGTACTCCGCGGTGCCCCAGAAGGTGCAGCCGTCGGGATCCGTGTGCATGGCCGCGTAGTCGCCCCACCGGTTGCCGCCGGACTGGGAGCCACCGCCCGAGACGAGGACCACCTCGCTCTGCATGGTGCCCGCCGGGTCGGTGGCCAGGCGCGCCGTGTACCCCACGGAAGGATAGGTGGTGGAGCTGGAGATGGTGTAGATGAGGCCGATGTCGCCATTCTGATCCACGGCGGCGCTGCCCATCCAGCGGTGGTCGCTGTCCGGGGCGAAGGTGCCGCCGTCATGGATGTACCAGCCAGAGCCCTCGTTGCGAAGCTCGTACCACCGGACGCCGGCATGGTCGGAGCCGTCGACGTCCACCGAGTGGGTGATGACCATCACCTCGTAGCCCAGCGTGTCCGTGAGGTTCCGGTAGTTGGCCGGGAACATGAACCTGTCAGCGAGCGAATCGACGGACTGGCCGTTGGGCTGCGGGATGCAGTTCCTGCTGAAGCCGCAGAGGTCCGAGTCGAAGGACAGGCCCGCGGCAGTCAGGTCGATGTACCCGGGATCGGTAGCGCTCGTGGGACAGGTGAAGGCGGAATTCGCCGGGGTGGTCCAGTCCACGTGGAACTCGCAGATCTGGATGATGTCCACGGGATTGCCCCACGCGTCATCGTAGAAGGCCAGGTTGTAGTTCGGGGAACCGGCCGGCGGGGCGGGCCCGCCATCCCAGTTGGTGGGCTGGGGGAAGGCCGGCTGCACGGACTCGATGGAGAAGTACACGGCGGCCGGGTTGGCATCGCCAGCAAGCATGGCCGTGCGGTCGAAGACCGTGGTGGCCGAGTCGGCGTTCCCGAACTCGTTGACCGTCATGTAGTAGCCATCGGGCCAGACACCGAACTTGGGATAGTCAGGGAAGGCGGACCCGTACTGGTACTGCCAGGCGTACCACGCTCCCGTGGGATCGGCCGTCTGGGAGACAGCCAGGCACATGGCATAGGGGCTCGTGGCCATGAACTGAGCCATGAACCAGCGCCCGGCGCCGTGGTCGTAGAGCGTGATGGGATCACCGTCGTTGTTGGAGGCGCAGCTCGTGCCGGGCAGGGCGTCGGCCCAGATCTGGTTCCCGGCGTAGGGGCCGGCTGCCACGGACCCATCGCTCTTGTTGAAGATGGCCCACACCAGGTTGATCCACTGGATGTAGTAGTTCATGCCCACCGCACCCTGGGTGTCCGGCGGCATGACCCGGAAACCGACCACGGACTGGTTGGTATCGCTGTTGAGGCCGTCGAAAGCAGCCAGGGGCGACGGGGCCAGGGAGCCGTTCACCTCGGTCAGGCGGGACTCGCCCCCGGGCTCGGTCGCGGGCTTCTCACCGTCGAGATTGAGCACCGGAAGCTCGGTGGTCTCGCGGTTGGGAACCTCCCGGTCCTGTGCTCCGACGAGAGGCTCAACGGGCTTCATGTCGCGGAGCGGCTGGCTCACGCCGAAGGCCGTCGGCCGCAGGATCTTCGTGGGGTGCAGCGTTCCCCCTCCGATCGGTGTCTCGCCGGCCTGCGCCGGAACGAGCCCCGCGATCATCAGGATGGCCACCACCACGGTGACGTGTCGAACTAGTCCTCGCATGTTCTCCTCCTCAGATCAATCGTTACAAGAAACACCGAAACCTCGGAACGGACCGGTCCCGCCGTCGTGACGTGAGAGGCCCGTTCCCCGTGGACCACCCCGGATCACGGCGGGGGTGGTCTGCCGAAACGCGTCATCATTCTCGGGCCTTCCTTTCGCGGTCGCCGGATCGTTGATCGTGTGCGATACCTCGAATCTCCTGGGCCTCCCATCTCTGGGAACCGGACCTCGACGGCCATTCCGTGTCGGTCCTCATCCTTGATGAATGGTGCTGCCTATTGCAGCCGATTCCAATGTCCCTGTCAAGCCCCCCGGTCTGGCGAGCCGGTACCTGCGGAGTACTGCCGGCCGCCTCGCGGAACATCCCGGATGGAGTCTGCATGTCGGATGCAGTACATCGATGGAACGATGATCTGTGTTTCCGGCTATCTCCTCTGGATACATGGGTTGTCCGAGGATCAGATGTGCGTTCTCTGTGGAGGTGGATTGCATTGACCGGGGTCTCCGGGAAGGACGATCGCCCGACCCCGGTGTTGCCTGTCCGGGGGCCGGACTCCCGGACCACTGTACCCCCGTCCGATCCGCTCCGTTCCACAGGCGGTCAGGGCGTGTCGGGAGCTGGCACATGAAGGCCGGCGAGGATCCGGCGGACCCTGGCGAAGGTCTCGGCCTCCTTCTTCGCGGCGGCGTCGGGCCGGACCGCATAGGTCCGGGCCATGACGCTGACCTTCTGGTCCAGGACCTTCACGGTCAGCTGGGTGTACCCGGAGGTGTTGATCCTCGGGGGGAGTGAGGCTGTTCCGGCCTCGAGAAGCCGGGCTGCGAGCTTCCTGACATCCTCCGGCGCCATGCGCACCTTTCGCTTGTGGACGACGCCACGGCCCAGGACCTGGGTGGCGTCCTCGAGCTCGGCGTGCTGGAGGTTGAGGATCCAGCCCTGCCCCTCCTGGCTCGGGAGCGACCGGAGCTGGGGGGCGTTGACGAAGACGGTGAGCGTCTCGGGTGCCAGGGTGCCCTCGGCGACCATCTTGAGGCCGGTGGCCAGGTCCGGGGCCCCCACGCCCCCGGCTGCGGGCTTCCTGCAGAGCTCGACGAGCCTGGAGAGCAGCGTCACGAAGGGCCGGGCCTCGGGGACCTCGGCCTCCTGGATCACCGTCCGGGACAGATCCCCCACGGTGACGGTGAGTGTCCTCAGGAGGTACCTGGGGGCCTCCCCCCGGGGCGGGTGACGGTCCAGGGGCTTCTCGTGTCCGTCGCCCTCGTCCTCCTCCTCACCGCCGATGAGCTCGGGCATGTCCGCGAAGCCCCCCTTCACGAGCAGCTCCAGGATCTCGCCGAGCTCCTCGTCCTTCAGGGTGAACTGCCGCTCCCCGTTCCAGATGCCCACGCCACGCCCGTAGACCGTGAGCGAGTGGATGTCCCTCGCCAGGCGGCCGCTGGCCTCCACGCGGATCGTGTTCCACTCGGTGGGGTTCGACACCGCCCGCTCGAGCCGGGTCCCGAATCCCGGAGCCTCGTCCTTGGCAGCGGGGCAGGGGACGGAGACGGCGATGGCCATCACTGCGGTGAGAACGGTCCTGACGGTATCCATGCTGGGGTCCTCCGTGGTTGCAGCGGTCTCAGCGTGTTGCCTGGGACAGTGTAGCAGCCGCGAGCGCCGCGGCGATGCGCCCGGCGGTCCGGCCGTCACCGAACGGGTTCGGTCCGGATTTCATGGCGGCCAGCGCCGCGTCGTCGTCGAGCAGACGCCGGGCCTCGTGGAGGATCCTCGCCGGATCCGTTCCCACGATCCGTGCCCAGCCCGCCTCCACCACCTCGGGACGCTCCGTGGTGTCCCGCAGGACCAGGACCGGCGTGCCCACGCTCGGGGCCTCCTCCTGGATGCCACCGGAATCGGAGAGGGCGAACCGGGCCCCGGCGAAGGTCTGCAGGAGGGTGGGGTAGTCCATGGGCTCGTGGAGCTCGACGCCCGGCACGCCGCCCAGGATCTCCCGGGCCGGCCCGGAGATGGCCGGGTTGGGGTGGACGGGATACACGATCCGCAGCTCGCCGCCACGCTCCTCGGCCAGTGTCCGGATCGCCCGCAGGACCCGCCTCGCGGGCTCGCCGAAGCTCTCCCGCCTGTGGAAGGTGACCAGGATCGTCGGCCTCCCGTCCCCTCCGGTCCGGGTGTCGGGATCGCCGACGATGAGCCGGACCGCGTCCACCACCGTGTTGCCCACCACCAGGATGCCCTCCCGGAACCCCTCGGCACGGAGGTTGGCGGCAGCCTGCTCCGTGGGAGCGAAGTGGAGGCTGGCGGCAACCGCCAGGGTGCGCCGGTTGAACTCCTCCGGGAATGGGGCGTCCATCCGGCCCGTCCGGAGGCCCGCCTCCACGTGCCCCACGGGGGTACCGGCGTAGAAGGAGGCCACGGCGGCCGCCAGGGCCGTGGTGGTGTCCCCCTGCACCAGGGTCCAGGCCGGGTCGAGGTCCCGGAGCACGGGCTCGAGCCGCCGGAGCACCTCGAAGGCCACCCTCGTGGGGGTCTGCCCCTCCGTCATCACGTCCAGGTCCACGTCGGGCTCGAGCCCGAAGGGGGCCAGCGCCTGGCGCAGCATCTCGCGGTGCTGGGAGGTGGCCACCAGGACGGGCTCGAAACCTTCCTGGTCCTCGAGGGCCTTCACCACGGGCGCCATCTTGATGGCCTCGGGGCGGGTGCCCACCACCACGAGGACGGGCCGGGGGGAGGGGGGGGTGGTGTTGCTCATGGGGGGATTCTACGGGAACCCGTCCGGGATCGGGACGCGGAGGCTCATCTCCGGCGGGTCCGGACCCACCCCGTGGCGGCCCGCGGCAGGCGGAGGACGGCCCCGAGCCAGGAGAGTGCAAGGCCCACCGAGCTCCGGAGAAGGCGGCCCCACGGGAGGCCGGAGGTCTTTCGGAGAACCACCGCATCCACCGCCAGCGAGGCGGCCACCGTCGTGCCGTACAGGAGCCACCCCGGCTGGCGCTGGAGGACCCCGGCGGCCGTCAGGACGATCCCTGCGCCGAGGCGCAGGGGCGCGGTGAGGGAGAGGGGGCGGCTGGCGAGCTCCGCAGCGAAGGCGAGGCCCTCGAAGGGGCGGCGCAGGACGAGACGCAGAAGCGCCCCCGGGTGGCGGAACGGAAGCTCGAGCTGACCCAGCAGCCAGCGGGAGCGCTGGCGTGCGGCCTCGCCCACGGTGGAGGGCTTCACGTCCTCCACCACCTGTCCGGGCGCGGTGAGCACCACCCTCCCGCCACGGGCGGCGAGGAGCAGCGAGGCCTCGGTATCCTCGATGGCGGTCACGAGCTCCGGTGCCAGCGCCGCCAGCGCACCGGGCCGGTAGGCGCTGCCGGTGCCCCGGAGCCGGACGGACCATCCCAGGGCCTGCCGCCCCAGGTCCTCCCAGCGCTGGGCGGCGCGCTCCGAGAGGATCACCGCGTCCCCCACGCCCGTGCCCCGCCCGGCGAGCCACGCCTGGGCGGCGTCGGCTCCGCCGGGCAGGAGCGGCATGTGGAAGAACCCCGGCCCGAGGCTGGAGCCCACGTCGAGGATCAGCACCGCATCGAATCCCTCCAGCAGCCCACCGTGACGGTCGACCAGCCACCGGAGGGCCGCACCCTTGGTGGGCCCGGCCGGGTCCTTGCAGAGGGCCCGGACCCCCAACCGGCGGGCCGCAGCCTCCGCCTCGGGGTCGGGCCCGTCCAGGAGCAGCACGGTCTCCACGCCGGGGCGGGCGGCCTCGAGGATGCTGGTGAGGGTGGGGAGGACCCGCCCACCCTCGTCCCTGGAGGGGACCACCACGAGGACCCTCTCGTCCGCGGTTGGCTCCCCGGACCCCTCCGGCACTGGCTGCCGCAGGGCCATCCACGCCAGCACCGCCCGGAACGCCGCATCCAGCGTCCAGGGCAGGGTCACGACGAGCAGGACGATACGCCACCACATGGAGGTTCCCCGGCGGGGGCAGTGTAGCAAGCGGGGACCGTGGGGGGGGAGCGTGAAACGTGAAACGTGAAACGTGAAACGAAGGAGGGGTTGCAGGGGAGCAGGCAGGAAGGAGGGGGCGGTGCCGCAGGAATCCACCTCGATCCAGGACTCTTGCAACAACGTGAAACGTGAAACGAAAGAGAGGTTCCAGGGAAGCAGGCTGGCGGGGGCGGTGCCGTCCGGCCGGAGCCGGCGGGCTACTCCACGCCCTGCTCCCGGAGGAGGCCGGCCACGTCCCGGAGGCCCTCCAGGTCGGCCGGTTCCCCGGGAAGGAGGGGGATGGTGGCCAGGGGGTGGGAGCCCGCCAGGAGTCCCCGGAGCTCCTCGGCGCCGCGGCGGTCCCGCTCGCCGAGCCAGGACAGGAGCCGGAGCACCTCGGGAGGGGCCTGGGCGTGGGGGCCGGGCTCCGGGTGGAGGCGGTTCACCACCACGGGCCCCAGGTGGTACCCCTCCTCGGCGAGCTTGCGCGCGAAGAAGAGGGTGTCCGCCACGCGCTCCGGTCCCGGCCCGCTCACCAGGACGAAGACGGTGTCGGGGGAGCGCAGCAGCTCGCGGACCTCCAGGGCCCGTTCGCGGAAGCCGTCGAAGAGGGGGCCGAAGGCCTGGAAGAACTCGGCCATGTCCCGGAGGAGGTCGAGGCCCACCATGCGGTCCAGGAACGCCTCCGCGCTGCGGCCGAGGGCCCCCAGGCGGGCCGTGGGGCGAAGGTGCCCGTCGGTGTCGAACCACGGCTTCAGCGCGATCTTGAGGGCGCCGCTGTCGAGGAAGGCCACGATCCGCTCCGGGGCGCCCAGGAAGTCCAGGGCCTGGCGGGTGGGCGGTGTGTCCAGGACGATGCGGCGGTCCGGCGCCTCCCGGGAGGCCTCGTAGAGGCGCTCCACGGCCATGTACTCCAGCACTCCCGCGAGGCTCCCCGCCAGGTGGTCGTAGAAGCGGTTCGCGAGGATCCGGTCCCGGCTGGCCGGGTCGGGTGCGTGGCGGTGCACCAGGGCGTCGAAGGTCCGCCGGGCGTCCAGGAGCCCCGCCTGGAGCCGGCCCGGGGCCTCCAGGGCCACCTCCACCTCGTCGGCCTCGCCCCCCGGCGCCACGCCCAGCGCATCCCTGAGCCGGAGGGAGGGGTCAAAGGTCATGACCAGGGTGTCCTCGCCGCGGAGGGCGGAGCCCACGCCCATGGCGGCGGCGATGGTGGTCTTGCCCACGCCGCCCGAGCCCACCACGATGACCAGGCGGCGGCCGGCGGTGCTCATGGGTCCTCCGGGGCGGCGGTGGCCCCGAGGCCCTCGCCGAGATGCCGGGCGAGGGCGCCAGCAAGGGCCGGGCCGGGGTCGATGGGCAGGAGGGGGAGCTCGGCCAGTGGGCCCGTCCAGGCGTCACGGAGCCGGCCGAGCTGCTCGTCGTTGATGCACCGGCGCTCGCGCCAGAGGGCGAGCGCGGGGTCGTCCGTGGCGGCCTCCGGCCCGGTGCCGGTGACGGGGGGGTAGAGGCCGTTGACCACGATGGCCTCGGGCCTGCGGGCGAGGCGCGCGTCGAGGAGCTCCACCAGCTGGAGCGTCTCGTTGACCGGCATCTCCTCGGCCAGTGTGGCGATCACGATCCCGGAGCGCCTGGCATCCGAGAGGAAGGCGGAGATGTCCCGGGCCATGCGGTGGACGGGCCCCGAATCGATCACCTCGGCCACCAGGAGGGGGGCCTGGAGGAGCGTGACGCCGTGGCCCGTGGCCGGGGCGTCCAGGATGACGGTGTCCACCTTCCGGAGCCTCCGCGGCCCGTGGCCCTCGACGATCCGCAGCGCCCGTCCCAGGATGGCGGCCTCCTTGAGCCCCGGGGCACCCTCTGCGAAGTGCTGGTAGACGGGGCTGGCCAGCACCCTGCGCGTCAGGAGGCCCACCTTGAGGCGTTCCTCCACCAGGTCGTCGAGCACGGTCCGGGGCTGGAGGTTCTGGAGGAAGAGGCGCCGGCCGGCGTCCACGATCTCACCCCCGGAGGGGGGCACGTCGAGCAGCCGGTGGAGGCTCTCGCGCGGGTCGGTCTCCAGCAGGAGCACCGTCCGGCCCGCCGCGGTCAGGAGGTTCCCCAGGGCCGCCGAGAGGGAGGTCTTGCCCACGCCCCCCTTGCCCGTCACCACGATGAGCTCGAGGGACGTGAGGCGGTCCAGGAGGCGGGCCGGCGTCCGGTGTGAAGGCATCGGGGCTCCCCGGGGCTCCCGCCGCCCGCTCAGCGGTAGAGCCGGTCCAGGACGTGGGAGAGGCGCTGCTCCACCACGTGGCGTTTCACCTTGAGCGTGGGCGTCAGGGTGCCGTCCTCCACGGTGAGCGCCGCGGGGAGCAGGGCGAAGCGCTTGACCTGCTCGAAGCGCGCCAGGCCGGCGCTGACGCTCTCCACGATCTTCACCGTACAGGTGCTGGACCTGGGGCCGCTCGATCAGGTCCTCCCGCCCGGCCACCTCGATGCCGTGCTCCGCGGCCCAGGCCTCGAGCCGCTCGAAGTCCGGGACCAGGAGGGCCACCAGGTAGGGACGCCCGTCGCCCACCACCACGGCGCTCTCCACGAAGCCGGACTTCTGGAGCGCCTGCTCGATGGGCCGGGGCGCCACGTCCGATCCCCGCCTTCTCCAGCGCCTCGGCCAGGTCCGAGGTGGTCACGAAGAAGTCGTGGGTGGCGACGGTTCGCGTGCCGCCGGGGAAGACGTGGGTGTGGTGGTCGGGCCTGGGGGAGTGCAGCACATCGCGCCGATAGAGGTCCAGGATCGTTCGGTCGCTCACGGTCTCCTCCTGTTCGGCCAGATGGTAGCACTCGCAGGGGCGGTCCCTGGCACCCGTGGGGGTGTGGGAGAGGGTGCGGCGCCCGCCTGCCCCCCCCCGTGCGGGGAACCTGAGCCTGTTGCAAGAGTCCTGGATCGAGGAGGATTCTTGCCGCATCGGCCCCCACACACCCGGGAAAATGGACCACGGATTCCACGGATTGATCGGATCAGGAAGAAGACAGCAAGAATCCGGATGTGCCTTCGATTTCACGCCTCGCCGATGGGTATGACCTTCAGAGAGTCTTGCAAGCGGCTCACGTTTCACGGAGGCGTCCGAGGGGGGTGGGACCGATGGAGCGCGGACTTCAGTCCGCCGGGCCCGCCGCTCGCCTCATCCCGTTTCGACCGCACACGATGCGGGCTGAAGCCCGCGCTCCATGGGGCCGCCATCCCCCCCGTGTCGTTCACCGCGGCGGCCGTTGCCCGCCGGAGCTCGTCCGTCCTGTGGTAGCTTGCTCCTGTCATGGCACAGGCGGCCAGTGCTGATCTCGACCGGCGGGTTGCTCCCCTGGAAGGGTGGAAGGAGAGCCAGGAGCCGCTTGTCCTCTCGTTGGAGGACGACATCCGTGAGGTCCAGCAGCGGTTGACGGCGCTCCAGAGCCACATGGATCACCGCTTCTCCGACATGGAAAACGCCACCGCCGAGCTGCGCACCGAGCTCAGGATCGACATCGGGGAGCTGCGGAGCGAGCTCGAGGGTGAGATGACCCGCCTTGTCCAGCGCATGGATACCCGGACCCGCTGAATCGTGGGCGTGCAGTTCCTGACGCTCATCACCCTGATCGCCGCACTCCTCCGCCTGGCCCACTGAGGGCAGACGTCCGTCTTCATCCACAACGACGTGGTGAGCCCGCCGGATGGAAACAGCACCTCAGGTCCGGAATATCGCAAATCCTCGCCCTGTCCATCCCTTCCCCGTTTCCCACAGCCCTTACAGGCTCGACGACGACGAGAGCATCACAGTGTCCACCGAACCGGGACAGGTCCAGCCCGGGATGCCTCACGTGCAGTCTTGCTGCTCCACGTGGAGTGCGCCGAGCGACAGCCGGTGCGGACAGCGCCTTTCAGGCCTTCCATACGTTGATCGGGAATCTGAACCACCTCGGGTGGAGGCGCGTCCTTCAGGGCGCGCCTCCATGGCCGTGGCCCCGGGCTCGGCTATGCTGGGTCCGTGGAACGCCCGAGCTTCCGGCCGGCAGCGGTGGCCGCCCTGGCGGCGGGAGGCCTGGGGACCGTGGGTGCGCTGGCGGCCCGCCCCTGGCACGACGAGTTCTACACGCTGGAGCTGGCGCGGCGGCCCGTGGGGGAGATCCTCGCGGCGCTGCACCTGGACTCGGGGCCGCCCGGCTACTACCTGCTGTGCAGGCTGCTCCACCTGGCCGGGGCCGACTCGGTGCGGGCCCTGCGCCTCCTCTCGGTGGCGGGAGTGGTGCTGGGGGTGGCGCTGCTGGTGCTCGCCGTCCGGAGCACGCCCGGGCGGTGGGCGGCCGCGGCGCTCCTGGCCGCGCACCCCCTGCTGCTGGCGGCCTCGCTGGAGGCCCGCCCCTACGGGCTGCTCTTCGCCGCCGCCGCGGGGGCCGCGCTCCTGCTGGGCGGCAGGCTGGGGGGGAGGGAGGCGGTGCTGCTGGGCGCGGTCCTGGCCGCGGCCTGCTGGGTCCATTCCCTGGGCCTGGTGTTGACCCTGGCCGTGGTGGTGGCGGCGGTGCTCCTGGAGCGGCGGGAGCGGGTCCGGGCCTGGGCCGCGGTGCTGGGGGCGCTGGTGCTGCACCTGCCCTGGTTCGGCGTGATGCTGCGCCAGCCCCCGGAGAGCCTGGAGTGGATGGCCTCCGGCCGGGCGGCCATGCCGGCGTGGCAGCGGGTCCTCGCCCCCGTGCTCCAGCCCTCGCCGGTGGCGCCTCGCGGGCCCTTCCTGCCCCTGGCGGAGCTGCCGGGGCCCCTGGTGGCGGCGGGCCTCGCCGCCTGGCTGGTCCTGCTGGCCGGAGGCCTGTGGGGCGCCTCGCGGCCGAGGTGGGTGTTCTGGACCTGGTGGGCGGTGGGAGGGGGTGCCCTGGTGGCCGCCACGGCGCTGCTCCGGCCGGTCTACGCGCCGGGGCGCGCTGACCTGATCCTGCTGCCGGCCGCCGTGGTGGTGGTGGCCTCCGGGGTGGGGGGAAGGTTCCGGTGGGACCGGCTGCTCCTGGTTGGGCTGCTCCTGGGAGGGCTCGTCACCTGCGGGCTGACACTCCGGTCGTGGGCTGCGGCCCCGCCCCCGCCGGCGGAGGAGCTGGCGGCCGTGCTGGCCCGGCGGGCCGCGCCGGGGGACACGGTGGTGTGCACCGGATGGTGGTACCTGGGGCTGCGGCAGGCGGTGGGGCCCGCGGAGGAGGGTCTCCGGTGGCGGAGCTTCCCGGCCTCCACGCTCGAGCACCCCGGCTGGTACGACGACGCGCTGGGCCTGGCGGCCCGCGGCGAGGTGGCAGGACTCGCCCGGGAGCTCGCCCGGGAGCTCGCGGCCGGCCACGGGGTGTGGCTGGTGCGGACGCCCGCCCTGGCCTCGGACCGCCTCCTGGAGCCGCTGGTGGGGACGCTGGGGCTCGAGCCGGTGGCGGCGTCGCCCGGACGGTGGGTGCTGTTCGGCCGCGGGGGGGCGCCCGCCAGGTGAAGAGGTGAAGGTGGCCCCGGGGAGCAGGGGTGCAGGGGAGCGGGGGGGCAGGGGCGAACGCGGCATGGACAGGGCAACGGCCACGGTCACGGACACGGACAGGGTCACGGACACGGCCATGGCCACGGGCACGGACAGGGTCACGGACACGGACAGGGACGGGGTCGGGGGCAGGGTCGTGGTACCCGGTGCGGGCAGGGCGCAGGGGCGCAGGGGTGCAA
>JAMOWA010000030.1 GCA_027061805.1 Thermoanaerobaculia bacterium
CATGGTCACCTCCGGGTCGTTCATGGAGGCCCTTCAGCTTCCGGGCGCCCCGGTGTCAAGGGCCGCGCAGCGGCCGGAAGTTCATCCTTGACACCGGGGCGCCCGGAAGCTAGGCCTCCCATGACAGGACGACCCGGAGGTGGCCGCCGACCCCTGCCGCCGACCCCTGCCGCCGACCACCGCCCCGCGGTTCTGCTACCATGCACCACCGTGCCGCAACGACTCAGACCACTCTGGATCGCCGACGCCGGCGGCGTCGAACGGGTGGCCTCGGCCATCCGCGAGGCCGGGCGCCTCACCCTGGACACGGAGGCCGACTCGCTCCACTCCTACTTCCACAAGGTCTGCCTGATCCAGGTGACGGCGGGAGAGCGCCACTTCCTGGTGGATCCGCTGGCGCTTCACGAGGGGGACCTCGCGCCACTCCTGTCGCTCGTGGGCGATCCGGAGATCCCGGTCCTCATGCACGGGGCGGACTACGACGTGAGGGTCCTGGATCGCGACTACGGGGCCAGGGTCAGGGGGCTCCGGGACACCCAGATCATGGCCCAGCTCCTGGGGGAACCCCGTACCGGCCTGGCCGCCCTTCTCGAACAGGAGCTGGGGATCGTGCTGGACAAGAAGCACCAGCGTGCGGACTGGGGGAGGCGACCGCTGTCGCGCGAGATGCTCACCTACGCCGCGGCCGACACGGCGTTCCTGGAGGACCTGGCGGGACGGCTCGGGGGCCGCCTCGAAGCGCTGGGCAGGTGGGACTGGGCGGAGGAGGAGTTCCGGAGGCTGGAGGAGGTCCGGCACAACGTGGTCGAGCACGACCCCCTGGCCTTCGAGAGGGTCAAGGGCGTCCGGAAGCTCCGTGGGACGACGCGGGACCGCGCCTTCTCGCTCTACTGGTGGCGGGATGCCACCGCGCAGAAACTCGACGTGCCGCCCTTCCGCGTGCTGGGGAACGCCCAGCTCCTGGAGCTGGCCACCTCGGCGCCGGGCACGCTCGAGGAGATCGCCGCGATCCACGGGCTGGGCCCGAGGTTCACGCGGAGGTGGGGGAGGGAGGTCCTGGACCTGCTGCAGCGGCCGCGGTCCGCTCCGCCCCGCGAACACCGGGCTGCCGGCCCGCCCCCCATGACGCCGGAGGAGAGGCGGCGCTTCAAGGCGCTGACCGCCGAGCGCGACGCGGTGGCGGCCGAGCTGGGTCTCGAACCGGGCCTGCTGTGCCCGAGGGCGGCGCTCGAGCGCCTGGCGGCCTGCTCCGAGGCTTCCCGGGATCCGGGCTCCTGCGGGCTCTCCGGGTGGCGGCGCAAGGTCCTCGGGGAGCGGCTGGCCCGGGCGCTGCGGACCCTGGACTGAACAATGGCGGCCGGGGAGTCGCCTCCGGCCGCCCGTCGAAAGCAGTGGATCCGGTGCACGGCGATCTTCCGGTTGAAGGGGATGCCTGAAGAGGTACATGAGCGCCAGGAACAGCACGAGCGAGGTCACCGTCCCTACCCAGAAGATGAGCTTTGCAGCCCGTTCCGACATCGGGTACCTCTCTTCCTTCTCGGTTTGTTGTGCTGATTTGAGGATATGCGCGGGTGGGCACGGGTTCATGGACCTGGGTCAACCCTTTCCCCCGTGCCGATATACTGCCGGCGACGGTCACGGCGCCCCGGCGGCGCCCCTGGGGAGGGAAACGAAGGTGAGCGCGACACGGCCGGACGACGGGAGGCTTCGCGAGGAACGCCTGGACGGCGAGGTGGTCTACGACGGCCGGATCGTGCGCCTGGAGGTGGACCGCGTCCGCCTCGCCAACGGCCACGAGACCGTCCGGGAGGTGATCCGCCACTCCGGGGCCGTGGTGGTCCTGCCGCTCCACGCGGATGGTCGGGTGACGCTGGTGCGCCAGTACCGCTACCCCATCGGCCGGGTCCTCCTGGAGCTGCCCGCGGGCAAGCTGGACAGGCCGGGCGAGGAGCCGCTGGAGTGCGCCCGGAGGGAGCTCGCCGAGGAGACCGGCCTGAAGGCGTCCTCCTGGAGAAGGTTGGGCTCCTTCTACACCACGCCGGGCTTCACCGACGAGATCATCCACGCCTTCGCTGCCGAGGATGTCGAACGCGATGCCTCCGCGACCCCCGAGGACGACGAGGTCCTGGAGCCCGTCACCCTCGCCATGGACGAGCTCGAGGCCATGGCCGCCCGCGGCGAGATCCTGGACGCCAAGACCCTGGCCACCCTGGCGCTGTGGAGGATGGGTACCCAGCAAGTCTGAGCAACCGGAACGTCATTGAATGCGGTCCATCGTGATGCCGGTATGCTTGTCTCGAAGAACACGCAGTGCAGGGTAGAGTCACAGGAAGGAAGACCAGTGAACCACAGCCAGATCGTCAGCTTCATCTGGGGTGTGGCGGATCTCATCCGCGACACCTTCAAGCGCGGCAAGTACCAGGACGTGATCCTCCCGCTCACCGTGCTGCGGCGCCTCGACTGTGTGCTCGCCGACACCAAGGAGGCCGTGCTCCGGCGTCAGGCGGAGCTCAGCGGGCTGGGCCTCCAGGATCTCGACGCGCAGCTTCGCAAGGCGTCCGGCTTCGCCTTCTACAACACCTCGCGCTACGACTTCGAGAAGCTGCTGGCCGACGCGCCGAACCTTGCCGCGAACCTTCGCAACTACATCGCCGGGTTCAGCCCCAACATGCGTGAGGTGCTGGAGAAGTTCGACTTCGACAACACCATCGCCAAGCTCGATGAGGCGGGACTTCTCTTCAAGGTGCTGGAGCGCTTCAAGAATGTCGATCTCCACCCGGACAGGGTCGACAACCCCACCATGGGGATGATCTTCGAGGAGCTGATCCGGAAGTTCAACGAGGCTCTGAACGAGAACCCCGGCGAGCACTTCACGCCGCGCGACGTGGTCCACCTGATGGTGGAGCTGATGCTCACCGGTGACGAGGACCGGATCCGCCGCAGGGGCATCGTCTGCACGGTCTATGACCCCTGCTGCGGCTCCGGGGGCATGCTGATGATCGCCAAGGAGCACATCACGGTTGGCTGGCGGCGAAACGGTGAGACGATCCGGCCGCCGGTGAATCCGCACGCGGAGGTTCACCTCTTCGGCCAGGAGGTCAACCCGGAGACCTGGGCGGTCTCCAGGTCCGATCTCTTCATGAAGGACCCCACGGGTCGCGACGCCGACAACATCGCCTACGGCAGTGTGCTGTCGAACGATCGCCACGCCGACCGCAACTTCGACTACCTGATCGCCAACCCCCCCTACGGCAAGGACTGGAAGCGCGACGAGGCGGCGGTCAAGGCCGAGCACGAACGCGGCGCCTCGGGCCGTTTCGCGCCGGGCCTGCCCCGGATCAGTGACGGCCAGCTGCTCTTCCTCCTGCACATGCTGGCCCACATGAAGGATCCCGACGAGGGCGGCTCGCGCATCGCCATCATCATGAACGGCTCCCCGCTCTTCACCGGCGATGCCGGCAGCGGCGAGAGCGAGATTCGCCGGTACATCCTGGAGAACGACCTGCTCGAGGCGCTGATCGCGCTGCCCGAGCAGCTCTTCTACAACACCGGAATCGCCACCTACGTCTGGGTGGTGACCAACCGCAAGCCACCTGAGCGCCGGGGCAAGGTGCAACTGATCGACGCCACGTCCTTCTGGCAGCCCATGCGCAAGAGCCTCGGGGACAAGCGGCGCGAGATTCCACCCAAGCGGGCCCGGGATATCGTGAAGCTCCTCGCCGGCTTCAAGGACGGCGAGACGCGGCGCGTCGAAAAGGACGGTACGGAAGAGGAGGTGATCGTCAGCCGCATCTTCCCCACCACCCACTTCGGTTTCCGCAAGATCACCGTGGAGCGGCCGCTGCGCCTCAACTTCCAGGCATCGCCCGAGCGGATCGCCCGCCTGGAGGAGGAGAAGGGCTTCCAGAAGCTCGCCCAGTCGAGGAAGAGGGGAGAGGCGGGTGAGAGGGAACGGGCCGAGGGCCGCAGGCTCCAACAGGCCATCCGAGAGCTACTGGCCTCGCTTCCGGACACGCTGTACAGGGACCGCGAGGAGTTCGTCCGGGTCCTCGACGAGGTCTCGCGCAGGGCGGGCCTCAGGATCCCGGCCCCCGTCAGGAAGGCGATCCTCTCCGCACTCTCGGAGCGCGACGAGACCGCGGAGATCTGCCGCGACAGGGAGGGCAATCCCGAGCCCGATCCTCAGCTCCGCGACACCGAGAAGGTCCCGCTGTCTCCGGGCGACGACCCGGTGGACGCAGAGGGCGTCCCGCGGAGCGTCCGGGAGTTCTTCGACCGGGAGGTCCGGCCCCACGTCCCCGATGCCTGGATCGACACGAAGAAGCGCGACCCCAGGGACGGCCAGGTGGGCGCCATCGGCTACGAGATCAACTTCAACCGCTACTTCTACCGCTACACCCCGCCCCGCCCCTTGGAGGAGATCGAGGCCGACATCCGCACGATCGGAGCCGAGATCGTGGAGATGCTGGCCGAGGTGACCGGGCTGGAGCACGGGGAATGACGCAAGATGTTGGCACTGGATAGGGGTGTGCCGGTAAATTGCGCTTTACTTTCTGTCATTGTTGACGCATAATCCAGGCATGAGGAGAATATTTGCCGGTAATTTGAGCATGGAGGCAGGACGAAGCCACGATCCAGGCCAACTGCTCAGGGCCGAGCTTCCCGGAGCGTTCTTTCGCCCAAGCCAGGCGGAGGAAGTCGGGGTGAGCCGCCACCAGCTCCGGACACTGGTCCGCCGGGGTGTGGTCGAACGTGTGGGGCGTGGCCTGTACCGGTTCATGGACGCCGAGCCGACGGAACACTACTCCATTGCCCTTGCCTGCGCCCGGGTCCCGAACAGCATCGTTTGTCTGTTGTCCGCACTGAGCGTACACGGCGTCGGGACCCAGCTACCCCGTGAAGTGTGGCTTGCCATCCCGCACAAGGCGGAACCACCCCGTGTTGCGGAGATCAGGCTTCGTCTGGTGCGGTTCAGCGGGGCTGCGTGGGCCTATGGAATCCAGAATACGGCGTTCGAGGGTGTTCCAGCTCGTATCACCTCTCCAGCCCGTACCGTGGTCGACTGCTTCCGGTATCGCAACAAGATCGGCCTCGATGTTGCGATGGAAGCTCTCCAGGACGCCGTACGTTCGCACAAGGCCACCATCGCCGAAATCGATCGGGCCGCCGAGGTGTTCCGGGTCCAGAGAATCATCGCACCCTACCTGGAGGCACTCTCGGTATGAGTGGTCGTCGAGATGAAGACAAGGCACGATCGATTCGCCAACGCCTCGTGAATGAATTCCGGAGACGTGGTGAAGATCCTGCGGTCGCTCTTCAGCATTACGTGGTGGAACGCTTCCTCTATCGCCTCGGACGTTCCCAGCACCGGGATCGTTTTGTGCTGAAGGGTGCCACGTTGTTCGCCATCTGGGGCAAAGCCTACCGCTCCACGCGGGACATCGATTTCACAGGGTACGGCAGCCCGGATCTTCAGGACGTGATCGAGACATTCCGCGAGATCTGCAACACGCCGGATGACGTGGATCAGCTCGTATTCGATACCGGCACCATCACGGCGACGCCGATCCGTGACGGCTCCGAGTACCACGGACTACGGATCAGGATTCAGGCGCGACTGGGCAGTTCCAACATTCGCCTTCAGGTGGATGTTGGCTTCGGCAATGCGATCGTACCCGGTCCGATGGAAAAGGAATACCGCACGATCCTGGGGGATCCAGCGCCCAATATCCTGGCCTATCCACCCGAGTCCGTCGTGGCCGAGAAATTCCATGCGATGGTCACCCTTGGCGAGCGAAACAGCCGCCACAAGGATTTCTATGACCTCTACGTAATGGCAGGAGCGTTCGAGTTCGAGCTGAGCACGCTCGTGGAGGCCGTGCGGGCGACCTTCGATCGCCGGGCAACACCGGTGGAGGCTGCGTTGCCCGCGGCACTGGCGGCGCCGTTTTACGCTCATGGAGAAAGGGCGGCACAATGGCGAGCCTATGTCACGAAGAACGGGCTTACCGGCGCTCCGGAGGACTTCATTCAGGTTGGTGATCGGCTGACAGCGTTTCTCCAGAGCATCTGGCGGGGGCTCGAATCCGCCTATACCACGGCTGAATCCTGGCCTCCCGGAGGACCCTGGCGATGAGCGAGAAGCGATACACGCCGTATCCGGCCTACAAGGACTCCGGCGTCGAGTGGCTGGGGGAGATCCCGGCGCATTGGGAGGTGAAGAGGCTGAAGTTTGTGGCCCCCGTGAGTATTGAGAAGCTGAGCGATAAACCTGACAGTGCCATCTATGTCGGACTGGAGCACATCGAGCAATGGACCGGCCGATTGTTGCTGGAAACCCAGCCAGAGACGGTGGACAGTGTTGTCGCGTCGTTCAGGGCGGGCGATGTTCTATTTGGGAAGCTGCGCCCATACCTCGCGAAAGTAGCGCGCCCAGATTTCGATGGAGTCTGTACGAGCGAAATCCTCCCGCTTCGACCAGGAACCAATTGTTTCCAGAGCTTCCTGATGTATTGGCTATTGAACCCCCTCCACATCTATTGGCTTAGTTCCCTGACCTACGGAACCAAGATGCCTCGTGTAAGCCCTGACCAAGTTGGCGGAAGTTCCATGCCCGTCCCTCCACGACCCGAACAACGCGCCATCGCCGCGTTCCTCGACCGGGAGACGGCGAGGATCGATGCGCTGGTGGCGAAGAAGGAGCGGCTGATCGAGCTGCTCCAGGAGAAGCGCACCGTCCTCATCACCCGCGCCGTCACCAAGGGCCTCGACCCCAACGTCCCCATGAAGGACTCCGGCGTCGAGTGGCTTGGGGAGATCCCGGCGCATTGGGAGGTGAAGAGGCTCTGGCACCTTACTCCCGTGGAACGACCGATCATGTACGGGATTGTTTTGCCAGGGCCCGATGTCCTCGAAGGAGTACCAATTGTGAAAGGCGGGGACGTCGCCGCCGCACGGCTTCGTTTGGAGCTATTGAGCAAGACCACGTACGACATTGAATCCCGCTATTCGCGTTCTCGGCTTCGCGGTGGCGACTTGGTATACGCCATCCGAGGAAGCATAGGCGAGGTGGAGGTGGTCCCAGAAGAGCTCGATGGAGCGAACTTGACCCAAGACGCAGCGCGAGTTGCCTATATTCCGAATATTGACGGTCGGTGGCTAATGTATACACTTCGATCGAAAGCCGTATTTGCGCAACTTGAGGCGGGCGCACTTGGTGCGACTATAAGGGGAATCAATATCCGCGATCTCAAGAGAGCGCTATTGCCACGACCTTCCGTTGCTGAACAACGCGCCATCGCCGCGTTCCTCGATCGCGAGACCGCGAAGATCGATGCCCTGATCGCCAGGGTCCGCGAGGCCATCGAGCGGCTGAAGGAGTACCGCACGGCGCTGATCTCGGCGGCGGTGACGGGGAAGATCGACGTGCGGGAGGAGGTGGCATGAGCCCCGAGATCTCGGAGCGTGCCTTCGAGGAGGCCATCGAACGCACCCTGCTCCGGTACGGGCCGGATGCCGATCCGGGGGATCGGGGGGAGAGTGTTCTCGAACAGGAAGGCCCGCCGTTCGGGGAGTTCGTTCCCGGCGGCTATCTCAGGCGCCGTCCGGAGGACTACGACCGCGAGCTGTGCCTGCTGCCGCGGGACGTCCTGGACTTCGTCCTGGCCACCCAGCCGAGGGAGTGGGAGAAGCTGAAGCAGCGCCACGGCGCCGAGGTCCGGCAGAAGTTCCTGGAACGCTTGGCCTCGGAGATCGGTCGGCGGGGGACGCTCCATGTGCTGCGCAACGGCGTCAAGGACCTGGGCTGCTCCTTCCGGCTCGCCTATTTCCGGCCTGCCAGCGGGCTCAACGAGGCGACACGGCGGCTCTATGAGGGCAACATCTTCTCCGTTGTCCGCCAGCTTCGCTACAGCACCAGGAACGAGAAGAGCCTCGACCTGGTGCTCTTCTTGAACGGTCTGCCCATCTTCACCGCCGAGCTCAAGAACCCGCTGACAGGCCAGAACGTCGAGGATGCGATCCGCCAGTACCGGAGGGACCGCGACCCCCGGGAGCCCCTCTTCGCCTACGGGCGGTGCCTGGCCCACTTCGCGGTGGATCCCGACCTGGTCTACGTCACGACCCACCTGCGGGGCGGAAAGACGCGCTTCCTGCCCTTCAACCAGGGGAAGTTCGGAGGTGCCGGCAATCCCCCGGTGCCGCCGACGCAGGAGGGCTATGCCACGGAGTACCTCTGGGAGGAGACCTGGTCCCGCGACAGCGTCCTGGACCTCGTCCGCCAGTTCATCCACGAGGTGGAGGAGGAGGACGGGTCGGGGCGCAAGACCGGCCAGCGATTCCTGATCTTCCCGCGGTATCACCAGCTCGACTGTATTCGCAAGCTGATCGCCCATGCGCGGACGCACGGGGCCGGCCGGCGCTACCTGATCCAGCACTCGGCGGGGAGCGGCAAGAGCTTCACCATCGCCTGGCTCGCCCACCAGCTGTCGACGCTGCACGATGCCGAGAACCGGCGCGTCTTCGACTCCATCGTCGTCATCACCGACCGGCGGGTGCTCGATCGCCAGCTCCAGCGGACCATGCGCCAGTTCGAGCAGACCCTGGGCGTGGTGGAGAACATCGATACCACCTCGCGCCAGCTCAAGGAGGCGCTGGAGTCGGGCAAGACGATCATCGTCACGACCCTCCAGAAGTTCCCGGTGATCGCCGACGAGATCGGCGAGCTGCCAGGCCGGCGTTTCGCCGTCATCGTGGACGAGGCGCACTCCTCGCAGTCCGGCGAGAGCACCAAGTCGCTCAAGGCCTCACTGGCGGCGAGGGACCTGGAGGAGGCCGAGCGCGAGGACGCGGTGGCCGAGCCGGGCGAGGACGAGCTGGACAACCTGGCACTGGCCGAGGCGGTCAAGCGGGGCCTGCCTCCCAACCTCTCCATGTTCGCCTTCACGGCCACCCCCAAACCCAAGACCCTGGAGCTCTTCGGCACGCGCCGCCCCGATGGGAAGTTCGAACCGTTCCACCTGTACAGCATGCGCCAGGCCATCGAGGAGGGCTTCATCCTCGACGTGCTCGAGAACTACACCACCTACACGGCCTACTGGCGGCTGCTCAAGAAAATCGAGGACGATCCGCGCTACGACAAGAGGAAGGCCGAGTACCTGCTCAAATCCTTCGTCGAGCTGCATCCTCACGCGATCAACGAGAAGGTGAGGATCTGTCTCGAACATTTCGCGGCAAAGGTCCAGGATCAGATCGGCGGCAGGGCCAAGGCGATGATCGTCACCCGCTCGCGCCTGCACGCGGTGCGGTACAAGCTGGCCGTGGACCGGTATCTCGCCGACCGTGGCGAGCCGTTCAAGGCGCTGGTGGCCTTCTCGGGCACCGTGACAGACGGTGGCAGGGACTACACCGAGGCCAACATGAACGGCTTTCCGGATTCGCAGACCGCCAAGATGTTCGAGCGGCCGGAGTACCGGTTCCTGATCGTCGCCAACAAGTTCCAGACCGGTTTCGATCAGCCGCTCCTGCACACCATGTACGTGGACAAGAAGCTGGGAGGCGTCAACGCCGTGCAGACGCTTTCCAGACTCAACCGGACCCACCCGGAGAAGACGGGCACCATGGTGCTCGACTTCGCCAACGACGCCGAGACGATCCGGGCGGCCTTCGAGCCCTACTACGAGACGACGCTGCTCTCCGAGGCCACGGACCCGAACCTTCTCTACGAGATCGAAGTTCGCCTGGCCGAGTTTCCCGTCTACACGGCGCAGGACGTGGATGCCTTCGCGAGACGCTACTTCGATGGCAGGACGACCCAGGACCAGCTCCACGCGGTGCTGGCACCGGTGGTGGGGCGTTTCCAGGAGCTTCCCCCGGAGGAGAGGCGGGAGTTTCGCGGCCAGCTCACCGACTTCATCCGCCTCTACGCCTTTCTCGCCCAGGTGATGCCCTTCGCCGACGCCGAACTCGAGAAGCTGTACGTCTTCGCTCGCCACCTGCGAAAGGTCCTGCCTGCCGATCGGCAGACGCTGCCACGCGAGGTGCAACAGAACATCGACATGGAGTCCTACCGGATCCAGCAGACCGGCAGCGGAAAGATCCCGATCGAACGCAAGACCGGCGTGCTCGATCCGGTGACCACCAAGGCGCCCCACGGTGCGCCCGCCGAGGAGCTGGAGGCGCTCTCGCGGATCATCGAGGAGCTCAACGAGCGCTTCGGCCTGGATCTCGGGCCGGAGCATCGCGTGACGCTCGAACAGATGATGGGAAAGCTCGATGGCGATGCCGCCCTCGACGCCGCGGCCCGGGTGAACACGCGGGAGAACGTGCGGCTGGCCTTCGACCAGAAGGTCGAGGAGGTCATCCAGGAGATCGTGGACTCGAACTTCGAGCTCTACAGGCGGATCACCGACGACAGGACCTTTGGCGAGGCGCTGAAGGACTTCCTCTTCGACCAGTACCTGCGCGCACACCGGAACGCCGAGGAGCTGATCACGCAGGGCGAGTCGAAGACACTGGAGTTCAAGTCAACCCTCCGGTGGAACCTGAAGGAGGACCGGAAGGACGACAGGGTGATCACCCACGCCGTCCTGAAGACGGTCGCTGCCTTCCTCAACACCGAGGGCGGTGATCTCCTGATCGGCGTGGCCGACGATGGTTCCATCGTCGGCATCGAGAACGACGGCTTCGAGACCGATGATGCCTTCATGCGCCACCTTGCCCAGGTGGTCCGCAACGGCCTCGGCGATCGTGCGGGAACCTGTATCGACCCCAGAGTCCAGGTGGTTCAGGGCAAGGCGGTCTGCGTCGTCAGTTGCCAGAGGAGCCCGGAGCCGGTGTTCCTCAGGTGGAAGGGGATGGAGAAGTCCCCAGAGGGAGACTTCTTCGTCCGGAGCGGTCCCGGCACCGTGCGCCTTTCCCCGGAAGACACCGCGCGGTACATCGAGACGCGCTTCGGCACACGGAAAAAGGGCCCGGAGTAGATTCACCCCCGGCGAGCCCGAACGGTGGGGGAGGGGAGGAGCGACCTTCCCGAAGGAGGCCGGAAAACTCGAATCCTGCATTGGTGTCTTCTTCCGAATCCGTGGAATCCGTGGTTCATGCTCCCGGGTGGGTGGGGGCCGATGCCGCAGGTATCCACCTCGATCCAGGACTTTTGCAACAGGCTCACGTTTCACGAACGGGCGGGTGGGCGGGGGACGCTCTCACGCCCTGCCGTCCTCAGCTCTTCACCCCCAAGTTCGACAGTTTCAGGCGCGATTTCCGGGATTTCCGGGTCGTCGGCTGAGTGTTTTCAGTGAGTGGGGGTTCGGATCT
>JAMOWA010000031.1 GCA_027061805.1 Thermoanaerobaculia bacterium
TAGTACGAGAGGACCGGGATGGACGAGCCTCTGGTGCACCAGTTGTCACGCCAGTGGCACAGCTGGGTAGCTATGCTCGGAAAGGATAACCGCTGAAAGCATCTAAGCGGGAAGCCCACTCCAAGATAAGGTATCCCGGGCGCAAGCCCCTGAAGACCCCAGGGAGACCACCTGGTTGATAGGCGGGATGTGGAAGCGTGGCAACACGTGAAGCTAACCCGTACTAATCGGTCGTGAGGCTTGACCATACGTTTATCAGGCATCGTTTCGACGTGTGTCGGTGAGACTCTGAGGAGGTTGTGAAGTTTTTCCGGTGGTCATACCGGGGGGGAAACGCCCGAACCCATTCCGAACTCGGAAGCTAAGCCCCCCAGGGCCGATGGTACTGCACTGGCAACGGTGTGGGAGAGTAGGTCGCCGCCGGGAAGTCATTTGGGACGCCCTGCATTCGTGCAGGGCGTTTTCTCTTGCGTCGGGTCGGCGGCGGCCTACGGGCTGCGGCATCGCCGCAGCCGGGGGGAGTGGGTCCACGGCGGCCTGGCCGCCGTGGCGAGGGGGGCGGAGGCCCCACTCGCCCGGGCCGGGGAGGGGGGGAGGGAGCGGCCCGGGACATCAGGATGATCGCCGCCGGGAAGTTGTTTGGGACGCCCTCTATCGTGCAGGGCGTTTTCTCTTGCGTCGGGTCGGCGGCGGCCTACGGGCTGCGGCATCGCCGCAGCCGGGGGCTCAGCGCACCCTGATCCAGGTCCCCGTGGCGGGGTGCCACCAGAGGATCATCGAGTGGTCGGGGCCCGGGAGGCTGCGCGGTGGGCCGGGCTCCCGGACCACGGTCACCGGGACCGGCTGCGGGCAGCAGGCGCGGATGGCACCGGGCAGGCCGTTGCGGAAGACGAAGGCCTCGCGGTAGCTGTCCTGCGGGTTGACGAGCACGATCCGGTCCACGCCTGCGGGAAGGCCGGCGGCCACCACGGCGCGGAACGCGGCAAGGCTCCGTTCCACCAGTCTGCTGGCCACCCGCCAGTCGTCCATCCTGCGGTGGATCCCGGTGACCCCCGCCAGGAGCACGAGGGCCATGACAGCAGCGAGGACCGGGCGGGCGGTGCCGCCCCACGAGGCCAGCAGGCGCTCCGCGACAGCCGCCACCACGATGGCGAACCCCACCAGGGGGAGGTAGTAGAAGCGCGAGGGGAAGGGATAGGACCAGTCCAGCACGTGGAAGGGGCGCAGCCACAGGAAGGTCCCCCCGGCCAGGATCCACACCAGTCCGAGCAGGGACCAGCGGGACCGGTACCGCCAGACGAGTGCCGCGAGGAACAGGAGTCCGAGCACGGCGGCAAGAGCGACCCCCGCCGCCGCTGGCGGCGCTCCGGACCCACCGGCTGGTGGGACCTGGAGGCCGAGGTTGCCGTCCAGGGCCACCAGGGCCCGGTCCTGGACCGGCCGGAGGGCCACCGCCGAGAGCAGGAAGTGCCGGAGGCTCCTGAAGGTGTGGTAGCCCAGGGTGACGGGGAAACCTTCAGCGGGGGGCAGGCGGCAGGCCAGGTAGAAGGCCAGGTACCCCGCTTCGAGGGCTCCCGAGACCATCAGCGGGGGAAGTGCCCTCCGGAGCTCCACCCCTCGCGCCACCGTGACGGCCACGAGGAGGAGGGGGAGGACCACCCCGGTCTCCTTGCTCATGAGGGCCAGGGCCTGGCAGAGGAGAACCACCGCGAGCCATCGCCGGCTCCACGGACGGCCCGTCTCCTCGGGGAGCATGTGGTCCCATGCGAGGACGGCGGCCAGGATCCAGAAGGTGGCCAGCGAGGAGGTCAGCGCGGACACCCAGATGACGGCCTCGGAGCCGATGGGGTGGACGGCGAAGAGGAGCGCGCCGAGAAGGGCCGCCCAGGGGGAGCGGAGCCACCGCTCCAGGAGGAGGTAGAGCAGGTCGCAGCAGGCCAGGTGGACCAGGAGGAGGAACCCATGGAAGGCAGCCGGCCGCCAGCCGGCGAGGGCGTGCAGCAGGTGCAGTGTCCAGATGACCGCAGGCCGGAAGAATCCGTTGCCACCGAAGCCCCACGAGGCACCCCCGGCGATGAGCTCGAAGTCCTCCGAGTGCAGGGTGAGGCCCAGGACGCCCCCGTAGGCCAGGAGCACGGCTCCGGAAAGGACGAGCAGCGGGCCCGCGCGGCGAGGCATGGGCCGAGTATACGCGGGTGGACCGCTCCCTCGGGCACCGGCTGCGGGAGCGCTCTGGTACCCTCTCGGACATGACCACCCTCGTTGGTGCCGCCGACACCTGGGCGCTGCTCGCGATCCTCCTGGCCGCCGGGGCGTTCGGCCTCCGGCCTCGCACTCGCCTCCTGGGGGCCGTCTTCGCGCCCTGACCGCCTCACCACCTCGCCGGGGGGCCTACGCCACCGCCAGGGCGAGGCCGGTGGGCCGGCGCAGCGTGATCACGTCGATCTCGGGGGGGGAGCCCACACGGACGGGAATGGCGCCCACGCCCACGCCGCGGGAGACGTAGAGCCAGGCATCGTTCCGGCGGTAGGGACCGGCGATGTACCGGGTGTGCAGGCGGGCGGGGTTCACGTTCCGGGTGGGGAAGGTGATCTGCCCGCCGTGGGTGTGGCCCGCCAGGGTGAGGTGGGCGCCGGCGGCCATGGCCCGGTGCCATCCCTGGGGCTGGTGGCAGAGGCAGATGCGGAACGCACCGGAGGTCCCGGACACCAGGGAGAAGTCCGGGGCTCCGCCGTCCCGGGCGTTGAGGTCCTCGAGGCCGATCAGCGCGATCCGCTGGCCGTCCCGCTCCAGGACCTCCACGGAGTTCACCAGGGGCGTGATCCCGGCCTTCTCCAGCGCCCGGAGGGAGAGCTTCGGGTCGATGTAGTGGTCGTGGTTCCCCAGGATGCCGAAGACGCCCAGGGGGGCGGAGATCCCGGCAAAGCCCTCGGCGAAGGCCGGGGCGTCGGAGGGGCGGCGGTCCATCTGGTCGCCCGTGAACACCACGAGGTCGGCGGGGATCCTGGAGACGAGGTCCCGGATCCTGCGCATGCGGGCCGCGGGCATGTGGGGGCCCGAGTGGATGTCGGAGACCTGGACGATGGTGAGCCCATCCCACGCCGGGGGCAGGTGCTCCAGGGTCAGCCGGACCCTGCGCAGGGAGGGGAGGCCCCGGGCCTCGGCATGGCCGGCCTGGGCGAACCCGAAAGACGCAGCCATCCCCAGCGAGCTGAGCTCGAGGAACCTGCGACGGGAGATGGGAGACGGTACGTTGCCCATGGAGAATATCGTCTGTGTGGTCCGCACCGTCGGCCGGTGCGGTCGCGGGAGTATACCAGAATCGAACGGGGGCGGGATTCTGGGTGTCCCCTACACCCTCACCCTACGCCGTCCGCTGACATCCCTTGAGCCACTTGCAAGACTCTCTGAAGGTCATACCCATCTGCCCGGCGTGACATCGTACGGAAATCCGGGTATATTCTATCTTCCTCTTGATCCGATATATCTGCGTAATCCGCGGTTCATTTTCCAGGGCGGGTGGGGGCCGATGCTGCAGGAATCCTCCTCGATCCAGGACTCTTGCAACAGGCTCCCTTGACACCTGTCCACGGAAAGATCTGGTGAGCTGGTGCCGCGGTGCGGAGCCGGGCAGGCCCAGGACCGTGAACTGCCCGGGCTTGAATTCCGGAAGTTCCCAACCGTCGGGAACCACGCGGAGGATCATCAGCTCGGGCGTGATCTCGATTCTCTGCAGGACCCGTGCGTTGAGCTCGACTGCCGCCATCGCGACCTCCCGTCCGGAATTCACCGGTCGCCGGACAGTAATAGGGGAAACCGGCGTGCCCGGGACCACGAAAAAGCCCCCTCCACGGGGGAGGAGGCTCAAACCTTGCGGTTCGTGGGTGGCCTTCAGCCTACCAGCGGTCACGGCCTCCGCCGTAGCCACCGTTGCCGCGGTCGCGGCGGGGCTGCGCCTCGTTCACCCGGATGGTCCGGCCGTCGAGGTCGGATCCGTCGAGCACCGAGCTGGCCTTCTCGGCCGCGGAGTCGTCCGTGAACGTCACGAAACCGAAACCGCGCGAGCGGCCGGTGTCGCGGTCCGTGATGACCTTGGCCTCGGAGATCTCACCGAACTCCGAAAACGCCTGGTGCAGACGGTCGTCCGTGGTGTCCCAGCTCAGGTTTCCGACAAAAAGCTTGTTTCCCATGACACTCTACCCTTTTCCCTCGGCTCTCTCGCACTCACGCGGCAAGCCATGTTCCTGAGGTCCTGACGGGCCCGGTCGGCCCATCGATAAATCGGCTCGGCCACGTTGGCGCGATCCTCTGAAGGCGCCATTCTACACACTTTTTCTTGAAATGCAAGGATTTTCCACAAATCATCCGGATTCCGCCATTGCCGGACGATTCCGCCGGAGCGCCCCTGCGGGGGGGAGGGAGCAGGGGGGCAGGGGAGTGGGGGCGCAGGGGAGCCGGTCATTGTCGGGGGTAGGGTCACGGTCACGGACAGGGGCAGGGTCACGGACAGGGTCAGGGACGGGGACGGGAACATGGTCACGGTCGGGGCCGTGTGATCGGGTCACCTCCGGGTCGTTCGGCCTGGGTGGGTAGCCTCCGGGCGTCCCGGCGTCAAGGGCAGGCCTGCGGTCGCGGCGCAGACGCCGCGACCCTTGACTCCGGAACGCCCGGAGGCTGGGGCGCGTCCATGAACGACCCGGAGGTGACCATGACCCACACGCGCTCCCGGACCGTCGTCCTGGACCTGGCCCTGGAGGCCGCGTCCATCGCCCTGAAGCTGGCCCACGGGGTCCCCGCGAGCTTGCGGCCCGTGGCCGACCAGCTGGTCCGGTCCGCCTCGTCGGTTCCCTCGAACCTGGCCGAGGGGCTGGGACGGCCTGGACGGGCCGGCCTCAATTGCTGGCGCATCGCCTACGGCTCCGCCCGGGAGGCCGACGTCCAGCTCAGGCTGCTCGCCGGGGCAGGCGCCATCGATGCCCGGCAGGCCGCCACGGCTCTCGACCTCCTCGACCAGGTCCGCGCCATCGCATGGAGGCACCTGAATCCCCTCCGGTGAGGCACTCCCCTCCCTGTCATCCCGAGCGGAGGCCCGCAGGGCCGGAGTCGAGGGATCTCCCGGGTGAAGCCGGAGTCCTCCGGTTCCGGGGGTGCTCCACGGACGGGGAGATCCCTCCACTCGCTCGCTCCGCTCGCTCGGTCGGGATGACAGTGTGGGAGTCGGGGTCACGGCCACGGAAAGGGCCACGGACAGGGTCACGGTCATCGTCGCGGATACGGACACAAACGCGGAGTCGGTCCCGGCCCCTCCGCCGGGTGGGTGGGGAACGTTTTCACCCCCTCACCCCTTCACGTCTTCACTTCTTCACCGGGTGGGCGGGCGGGTGGACCGACAGTGCCTCCAAGTTGAGCCTGTTGCAAGAGTCCTGGATCGAGGAGGATTCCTGCAGCATCGGCCCCCACCCACCCGGGAAAATGAACCACGGATTCCACGGATTTATTGAATCAAGAAGAAGATGGAAATACCCGGATATCCGTACGATGTCACGCCGGGCAGATGGGCATGACCTTCAGAGAGTCTTGCAAGTGGTCAAGTTGATACCGGGTCGCTTGTGAAATCATTGACAAGCGACACTGAGTCACTACAATGGCCGCGCCTGCTGGGATCGGAGGGGGTTTCATGGTCCAATACGTCCCGATCGTACTCTTTACCCTCGTCGCCGTATCGTTTCCCATCGTCACGCTGCTCATCGCCAAGGCCGTCCGGGCGGGGTCGCCCCACCCGGTGAAGGGCGAGCCCTACGAGTGCGGCGTCCCCGCCACCACCACGGCCTTCGAGACCCGCTTCTCCATCCGCTACTACCTCATCGCGGTGCTCTTCGTGGTCTTCGACGTGGAGACCATCTTCCTGTTCCCCTGGGCGGTGATGTTCGAAAAACTCGCCCTGTTCGGTTTCATCGAGATGATGGTGTTCCTGGCCATCCTGCTCGTGGGATACGTGTACGCCTGGCGAAGGGGGGCTCTGGAATGGGCCTGATCGAGGATCGCTTCGAGAAGAACATCCTGACCACCACCTACGACACCATCTTCAACTGGGCGCGGCGGAGCTCCCTGTGGCCCATGCAGTTCGGGCTGGCCTGCTGCGCCATCGAGATGATGGCCGTGCTGGACCCACGGCACGACATGGCGCGCTTCGGCGCGGAGGTCTTCCGCGGCACGCCCCGCCAGGCCGATCTGATGATCGTGTCCGGCACCGTCACCGAGAAGATGGCGCCCATCGTCAAGCGGCTCTACGACCAGATGGCGGAGCCCAAGTGGGTGATCGCCATGGGTTCGTGCGCCACCTGCGGGGGTCCCTACCGGACCTACGCGGTGACCCAGGGCGTGGACCGCATCGTGCCGGTGGACGTCTACATCCCGGGGTGCCCGCCGCGCCCCGAGGCGCTGATCTACGGACTGATGCAGCTGCAGCGCAAGATCGACCGCATGACCATCGCCAAGACCAGGAAGGCGTCGTGAGGCAACCATGAGCGACGACAAGCCCACCCCCAGCCCCGAGGAGCAGCCCGGCGCCGCCAAGGCCGCGCCAGCATCCCAGGAGGAGGCCCCCCCAAAGCCCCCGTGGGAGGACAAGCCGGTCCCGCCGGTGCCTTCGGACGCGGCGGACGATCCCGACGTGGCGGCGCTGGCCGCCGGTGTGGAGGACGCCGTGGTGGAGGCCGTGGCCTTCGCGGACCAGGTGACCGTGACGATCCCCCGCGAGAAGGTCCTGGAGGCCTGCCGTTTCCTGAAGGAGGAGCGGGGCTTCAGCTTCCTCGTGGACCTCACCGCGGTGGACTGGCCCGAGCGCGAGGAGGGCCGCTTCGACGTGATCCACTGGCTGCACCGCTTCGAGGACAACCGGCGGCTCCGCCTGAGGACCGTGGTGGCCGAAGGTGAACCCGTGGCCTCGGTCACCGGGGTCTGGAAGACGGCCAACTGGCTCGAGCGCGAGGCCTACGACATGTTCGGGATCCACTTCGAGGGCCACCCGAACCTGGAGCGGATCCTCACCTGGGAGGGCTTCAACGGCCACCCGCTGAGGAAGGACTTCCCCGTCGAGGGCATCGACACCGGTGCCGCCATCTACCCGGACGTGTACCCCCAGGGTGGCGGTCCCATGGTGGACGGGGAAGAAAAGGAGGGCGCGTGATGGGCGGACCGCTCGAGCCCCTGTTCGACGTGGAGGAGATGGAGCTCAGCTTCGGGCCGCAGCACCCGGCGACCCACGGCGTCCTGCGGGTCCAGCTCAAGCTCGATGGCGAGAAGATCCTGGACGCCAGGCCCATCATCGGCTACCTGCACCGGGGCACCGAGAAGCTCTTCGAGCAGGAGCCCTTCAACCAGTGCATCCCCCACACCGACCGCCTGGACTACATCGCCGCGCCCACCAACAACCAGGGCTTCGTGGTGACGGTGGAGAAGCTTCTGGGGATCACGATTCCGCCCCGCGCCGCCTACATCCGCATGATCCTGGCGGAGCTGGGGAGGATCTCCTCCCACCTGCTCTGGCTGGCCACCCACGCCATCGACCTGGGGGCCATCACGCCCTTCTTCTACACCTTCCGCGAGCGGGAGGAGATCCTGGACCTCTTCGAGGCCTACTGCGGCGCCCGCCTGACCCTGAACGCCATGCGGGTGGGCGGCCTGCCCTACGACCTCCCCGACGGCTGGGTGGAGCGCTGCGCCGAGATGATGGAGGCCTTCCCGGCCCACATCGACGAGTACGAGACCCTGCTCACGGAGAACCGGATCTGGAAGAAGCGCACCGTGGGCATCGGCGTCATCTCCGCCGAGGAGGCCATCGACTGGGGCCTCACCGGGCCGCCGCTCCGGGGCTCGGGCGTGAAGTGGGACATCCGCAAGGTCTTCCCCTACGACCGCTACGACGAGGTGGACTTCGAGGTCCCCATCGGAAAGAACGGTGATACCTACGACCGGTACCTGGTCCGCATGGAGGAGATGCGGCAGTCGGTGCGGATCATCCAGCAGTGCATGGACCGCCTTCCCGACGGCCCCATCATGGCCAAGGTGCCCAAGGTGCTCCGGGCCCCCGAGGGCATGGTCTACGCCTCGGTGGAGGCCCCCAAGGGCGAGCTCGGCTACTTCATCGTGACCACGCCCAAGGGCTCGCAGCCCTACCGGTGCCACGTGCGGCCGCCCTCCTTCGTCAACCTGCAGTCGCTCCCCGTCCTGGTGGACGGTCTCCTGGTGGCGGACCTGGTGGCGGTGATCGGGACCCTCGACATCGTCCTCGGCGAGATCGACCGGTAGAGGAGGCGCCATGGACCAACCCCTGTACCAGTTCCTCATCATCCCCGCGGTCAAGATCGTGGCGATCCTTGCGGTGCTCCTGCTGGTGGTGGCCTACCTGACCTTCTTCGAGCGCAAGGTCCTGGCCTACCTCCAGGTGCGGCTCGGCCCCAACCGGGTGGGGCCCAAGGGCTGGCTCCAGCCCATCGCGGACGCCTTCAAGCTCCTGGTCAAGGAGGACCTGATCCCCTCGAAGGCGGAGAGGTTCGTCTTCCTGCTGGCGCCGTGCCTCATCATCGTGCCGGCCCTCCTGGTGTGGTCGGTGATCCCCTTCACCGGGGAGACCACCGTCTTCGGCCTCCTGTCCGAGCCCATCCCCGCCTACCTCACCGACATCAACATCGGCATCCTCTTCGTGCTGGGCGTGAGCTCGGTGGGTGTCTTCGGCATCATCCTGGGCGGCTGGGCCTCCAACAGCAAGTTCTCCCTGATGGGCGGGCTCCGCTCGGCGGCGCAGATGGTCTCCTACGAGGTGCCCATGGGCTTCGCCGTGGTCTCGGTGCTGCTCATGGCGGGCTCGCTCTCCCTGGTGCGGATCGTGGAGGTCCAGAGGGAGGCCCACATGTGGTTCTTCCTGCCGGGCATCCTGGCACTGGGCATCTACTTCATCTGCGGCGTGGCCGAGACCAACCGGAACCCCTTCGACCTCCCCGAGGCGGAGTCGGAGCTGGTGGCGGGCTTCCACACCGAGTACTCGGGCATGAAGTTCGCGCTCTTCTTCCTGGCCGAGTACGCCAACATGCTGGTGATCGGCTCGCTGGTGGCCGTGCTGTTCTTCGGGGGGTGGCTGCGGCCCTTCCCCAACGTGGAGTTCCTGGCCTTCCTGGACGTGATCCCGCCCTTCTTCTGGTTCGCCTCGAAGGTGGGCGTGGTGATCTTCATCTACATGTGGTTCCGGGGAACCTTCCCGCGCTACCGCTTCGACCAGCTCATGGCCGTGGGCTGGAAGTGGCTCCTGCCGCTCTCCCTGGCCAACGTGGCGGTCATCGCGCTGGGCATCCTCGTCAAGAACCACCTGCTGAAGGGGTGAGACATGGCTCTGGGTGAGTTCTTCTCCAAGCTGATCCCCACGGACCTCTTCTCGGGGCTCGCACTCACGGGGAGCTACTTCTTCAAGAAGAAGTCCACCGTGCAGTACCCCGAGGAGCGGACCGAGCCGTCACCGCGGTTCCGGGGGATGTTCGGCTACGACGTGGACCGGTGCATCGACTGCCACCTCTGCGCCAAGGCCTGCCCCATCGACATCATCTTCATCCGGGACCACACCGAGGTGGAGGAGGATCCGGAGACGGGCAAGAAGAAGAAGAGGAAGGTCATCGACCGCTACGACATCGACGTGAAGCGGTGCATGTTCTGCGGCCTCTGCGAGGAGGCCTGCCCCACCGAGCCCAAGTCCATCTGGCTCACCACCAAGACCTACGAGACGGCCACCTACGAGCGCAACGAGCGGCTCTACTTCACCAAGGAGCGGCTCATGAGCTGGGAGGGCGTGACCGCCTACCCCGGCGTGGTCCCCCCCGACAAGGGGATGCTGCCCGAGGATCCCTCGGGCGCCGGGGCCCGCGAGAAGGCGGCCGGAGGGGAGGCGGCCTGATGGAATTCCTCACGGCGCACTTCGTGGAGATCATGTTCTACACGCTGGCCGCCCTCACGGTGGCCTCGGCGGTGGGTGTGGTCGCCTTCAGGAACCCCGTGCACTCGGCCATCTCCCTGCTGGCCAGCTTCCTCTTCGTGGCGGCGCTCTTCGTGATGCGCCACGCGGAGTTCCTGGCGGCCGTGCAGGTGCTGGTGTACGCCGGCGGGATCATGGTGCTCTTCCTCTTCGTGATCATGCTGGTGAACGTGAAGAGACTCGATCCCGAGCAGGTCTTCCTCTCGGGCAAGGCTCCGGCGGCGGTGGCCGCGGGGGTGCTCCTGGGGGCCCTGATCGCCTTCGGCTACCTGGCGGGCTCCCTGGGACCGGTGGGTCCGGGCCCCGAGGCCCTCCGGATGGTGGACGGGGCGGTGGCCGGGAACACCGAGGCGGTGGGCTGGTTGCTCTACCGCCAGTACCTGGTGCCCTTCGAGGTGGTCTCGGTGGTGCTGCTGGTGGCCATGATCGGGGCCATCATCTTCGGGCGCCGGGATGCGGGCCTCGAGGAAGGCGGGGGGAGGATGGAGCAGTGATCGGCGCAACCCACTACGTCATCCTGTCGCTGGTGCTCTTCGTGCTGGGGCTCATCGGGGTCATGGTGCGGCGGAACTTCATCACCGTGCTCATGTCGCTGGAGCTCATCTTCAACGCGGCCAACCTCAACCTCATCGCGTTCTCCGACCGGCTCTCGGACCTCTCGGGACAGGTGTTCGCCATCTTCATCATCACCGTGGCGGCGGCGGAGGCGGCCATCGGTCTGGGCCTCATCGTCGCCCTGCTGCGCCTGAAGAACACGGCGGCGCTGGACGAGGCCAGCGAGATGGGAGGCTGAGATGAAGCTCTACGATCTCATCTGGCTCATCCCCATCCTCCCGCTGGCCGGCGCCGTGTTCAACGGCCTGGTCACCAACCGGCTGGGCCTGTCCAAGAGGGTGGCGCACACGGTGGCCATCCTGGGCTCGGGCTCGGCGTGGCTCCTGGGCTGGGGCGCCGTGTGGCAGTGGGCCACCCAGCTGGGCATCCACCACACCCACGTGGTGAAGCTCTACGACTGGGTCCTCGGCGGCCATCTCCGGACCCTTTCGGGACGGGTGGCCGACATCACCATCGGCCTGTCCTTCCAGCTGGACGCGCTCTCGGCCGTGATGCTCCTCTTCGTCACCTTCGTGGGCTTCCTGATCCACGTCTACTCCATCGGCTACATGCACGGGGAGACCGACGCCGGCTACGCACGCTACTTCGCCTACCTGAACCTGTTCATGTTCTCCATGCTGGTGCTC
>JAMOWA010000032.1 GCA_027061805.1 Thermoanaerobaculia bacterium
TGCGGGCTGGAGGGGGAGCAGGGGTGCAGGGGAGCGGGGGAGAACGCGCCGCACCCACCCTTGACATCCACACCACAGGTGCTTCATTCGTTTCACGTTTCACGTTTCACGTTTCACGTTTCACGTTTCACGTTTCACGTTTCACGTTTCACGTTTCACGTTCCACGTCTTGCGTCCTCACGCCCCGGCTTCCCCACCCTCCACGTCCCCCACGATCCGCTCCAGGGCCTCCACCGCGCCCATGGGGAGCCCGATCTGGCCCGGGGGGACCTGCGGCTCCCTGGGGTTGATGCGGATCAGTGTGGCCCCGAATCGGGAGGCCACCCGCTCGGAGGTGTACCGGACCGTGGGCACGGCGGTACCCGCGCCGATCTCCACGATCACCAGCTCCGCGGAACCCTCCCGCTCCAGCCAGGCGTCGAACCGCTCCTCCTGGGCCGAGGTCCTGTGCGGGATCCAGGACCAGTCGCCGAACATGAGCACGTTGGGCCGGGCCATGGCACCGCAGGAGGGGCAGGAGGGCAGGGGGGGGCGGGCGCGGAAGGTGGCCTCGTCCACCTCCACGGCGACACCGTCTGCCGGCCAGATCCTGCCGCTGCACGGCGTGATGCACTGGAGGTGGTGGATGGAGCCGTGGCACTCCACGATGCCCTCTTCGGGGAATCCAGCCATCTGGAACTGTCCGTCCACGTTGGAGGTGAACACGAAGAGCCCACCGGGGAGGGACAGGCCCAGATCCAGGAGCATCCGGAAGCCACGGTGCGGTGTGGTGGACCGGTAGAGGTCGAGCCGGTGGCCGTAGAACCCCCAGGCCAGCTCCGGGTCCCGCGAGAACCAGGACGGGTTGGCCATCTCCACGAAGGAGATCCCCAGACGGGCCATGGGAGGGTAGGCCTTCCAGAACCCCTCGTCGCCCCGGAAGTCCGGCAGGCCCGAGTCCACGCCCATGCCGGCGCCCGCGGTCACCAGGAGCACCCGCGCGGAGCGAAGCGCCTCCTTCGCCCTGCCGATGTTCCCGGTGAGGTCGTGGGTGGCCACCACACCGGGATTATACTGGGACAGGGGGAGGCGCCATGGTGCATCTGAGGCGGTTGAGGGCCTCGGAACTGGACGAGCTGCCCCGTCACTACGAGGGCATGGTCCTGCGGCCGGCTGCCCGCCTGACCGGGTGGCTCCTTGCCCTGGCCCTCGTGGCCTGGGGGGTAGGGGCCATGGTCCGGGGGACGGGAGGCTGGCTGGAGGCTGCAGGTGCCGCTGCGGCAGCCATGGGCGGGGTGATGCTGGTGGCCCTGGTGCGCCTCCGCCGCTACGAGATCATCGTGGGCGACCGGTGGATCCGCGTGGGCGCCGGGCCCCTGGCCCACCGCTTCGGACGCCACGGGACCCGCACAGGCGGGTGTCGTCCCGCAACCTCGTGGCGGCGCCTCTACGCGTCCACCCAGCTGGTACTGCGGGCTCCCGCCGGAGGTCCGGTCCTCGCGGTTCCGGTGCGGGACGCCGCGGAGCTCGAGGCGGTGCTCGTCGGGGGGGAGCGGGAGAATGCCGCAGGCGGGACGGGTGTTGGAAGGTAGGGACGAAGAACGACAATGGGAGGGGCGAGCATGACGATGGTTCCGCAGACTCACCGGGTGAAATCCAGGCTGGCGGAGGGCAACGACGTGATCCTCCGGGTGCACCCGGAGGGGTGGGAGGAGCCCCTGGAGCTCCGGTTCCACCTCTGATGCGGGCGGGCGGCTAGCCGCGGGCCATGGCCTCCAGGCGGGCGATCCGCTCCTCGATGGGCGGGTGGGTGGCGAACAGGCGCATCATGGCCTTGCCCCCGAAGGGATTGACGATCATCATGTGGGCGTTGGTGGGGCTGGCGGTCTTCATGGGCACCCGCTGGCTGAGGGCGCCCAGCTTGCGGAGAGCCGAGGCAAGGCCCATGGGGTTGCCCGAGAACTCCGCACCGCCCGCGTCCGCGTGGAACTCCCTGGAGCGGGAGACGGCCATCTGGATGAGGATGGCGGCGATGGGTGCCACCAGGTAGAAGGCCAGGGCCCCGAGCCCGCCTCCCCGCTCGTCCCGGCCACCACCGAACATGAGGGCCCAGCCAAGCATCCGGGCCAGCATGGTGATGGCGCCCGCGAGGGTGGCCGCCACGGACATGATCAGGATGTCCCGGTGCTTCACGTGGGCCAGCTCGTGGGCCAGCACTCCCTTGAGCTCCTCCCGGTCCATGGTCTGGAGGAGCCCCTGGGTGACGGCCACCACGGCGTGACGGGGGTTCCGTCCGGTGGCGAAGGCGTTGGGCTGCATCTCCGGGATGAGGTACACGCGGGGCATGGGGATGCCGGCGCGGGCGGTGAGCTCCCGCAGGATGGCGTAGATCTCGGGGGCCTCGGCCTCGGTGACGGGCTGGGCCCGATGGGAGGCCAGGGCGATCCTGTCGGAGAAGAACCAGGCGCCCATGTTGAGCGCGGCCGCGAACAGGAACGCCATCTGGAGGCCCGCCCGTCCGCCCAGGCTCTCCCCGGCCCAGAGAAGGAGCCCCGTCAGCAGCCCCAGCAGTGCCACGGTCTTGATCGCGTTCGTCATGGTTTCCTCCGGTCGGGGTCGTCCCCGGTTCGTACAACTGTCGTCCCGTGGGTGTTTCTTCCCCGCGGGGTCAGAGGAGAGAGGTCACGAGCATGCCCAGGAAGAAGAGGAGGATCACGGCTCCGAGTCCCGCCAGGAACAGCTCCCCTGCCGTGTACCGGTCCTCCCTGCGGGACGGCTTCCGGGCCCCGGTCCGTTTGGATTTCCGCTTCCTCGATTTCGGGACCATCCCAACCTCCGGAATCCGATTCTACAGGAGGAGCTGGCGGGTGGACCAGCCCGGGGCCCCGCTCCCTGGGCCGGCCCGCAGCAGGAAAGATTCATCCGGGAAAAGAGGTTGCTGGCTCGTCGAGGCGGGGGGCGGTCGGCCGCCCTGCTCCGGTGGGTTGCCACGGTGTCCTCCGGTGACCCGGCAGGTGCCGGATCCACGTGGTGCGGGGAGATGCGGAGGAACGTGACATGACGCACCGGAAAGAAGCAACTCGCGTGCCATGACCCGAGTAGGGAATACGGGTGGTCACGGGACGTAGAACACGGTAGGATGGCCGAAAGCTGTCAGAGTGGCACGGAGGTGGACATGAGCGACGGGTACGAACGCGCCAGGGAGCGCAGGAACATTCTGGAGCGCCTCGGAGCGAAGATTCCCGGACTGAAGGGTTACCTGGACCGGGAGCTGCGCCGCGAGGTGGACAAGATGGAGCGCGACTGGATCGCCGGGCGTCTGGACCGGGCCCGCCAGGCCGTCCAGGAGGCGGTCCGCGACTGGTCCCGGTCGGGGAACCTGGCAAACCTGGACCTGGCCGCGAGCCTGGAGAAGCTCCTGGACCGCTTCGCCAACCGCGTCCGGCACGCCGACTACGGTCACACCGGCTTCTTCGATGCCGTGAAGATCTACGAGCCCGAGCTGGAACGCCTCTACGAGTTCGACCTGGCGCTCATCGAGCAGGTGGACGAGATCGCCACGCGCATCGAGGCGCTGCCGAAGACCGCCTCGGAGCCGGCCCTCAGGAGCCTGCTCGAGGCCGTGGAGGCGGCGGACCGGGCCTTCGACGAGCGGGCCACGGTCTTCGAGGACGTGACGAGGAAGGGAGCCTGAGATGGCACAGACACTCGAGGTGCTGGAGCATTTCGACCCCACCGGGGAGGAGATCGTCTACCGCTTCCCGCCCGAGGGGAGCGCCGAGATCAAGATGGGCGCCCAGCTGGTGGTGCACGAGGCCCAGGAGGCCGTGCTCTTCCGTGACGGCCGGGCCCTGGACGTGTTCGGCCCCGGCCGGCACACCCTGATCACGCAGAACATCCCGCTGCTCACCAAGGCGGCCTCCCTGCCCTTCGGCGGCAAGAGTCCCTTCCGCGTGGCGGTGGTCTTCGTCAACAGGCGGACCTTCCTGGACCAGAAGTGGGGGACCCGGGAGCCGGTTGTGTTCCGGGACTCCGAGCTGGGCATGGTGCGGCTGCGCGCCTTCGGCAACTACGCCTACCGCATCGCCGACAGCCAGCTCTTCGTGAACACGGTGGTGGGCTCCCAGGGCGTGTTCGACACCGACCGCCTCAAGGACTTCTACCGTGACGTGATCGTCTCCCGCCTCAACGACCTCCTGGGTGAGACGCTCAAGACCATCTTCGACCTGCCCAGGATCTACGACGAGCTGGGCGTGGCCGCCAAGTCGCGCCTCGCCGAGGACTTCGCCAAGTACGGCGTGGACCTCACGGACTTCTACATCAACTCCGTGACGCCTCCAGACGAGGTGCAGGAGAAGATCGACGAGCGCGCCGCCATGGGCGCCATCGGCGACATGGGCACCTACATGCAGTTCAAGGCCGCCCAGGCCATGGAGGAGGCCGCCCAGGGTGGAGCCGGCGGCGAGGGTGGCGCGGCCTCCGCGGGCATGGGGCTCGGCCTCGGCGCCGGCTTCGGGGCCATGATGCCCGGAATGATCTCCCAGGCCATGCAGCAGGGCCAGCAACAGGGCGGCGGAGCGGCCCCTGCGGCGGGTGCCGCGGCGGCCGGTGCCCGGGCCTTCTGCCCCGAGTGTGGTGCCCAGGTTCCCCCCGGCGCGAAGTTCTGCCCGGGATGCGGCCACAAGCTGGGTGCGTCGGGCTGCCCGAAGTGCGGCCAGCCCGTGCCCCCCGGGGCGAAGTTCTGCCCCAACTGTGGAGAGAATCTGGAGTAGGACCCCGTGGAGATCCGCTGCACCCAGTGCGGCGCCGCCGTGGAGGTTGCCCCGGACGTCCGGCTGCTGGCCTGTCCCCACTGCGACACGGCGCTGGTGGTGGACGGTTCGCAGGTGCTCTTCCGGGAGGCCATGCGCCCCACCGTGGATCCCGCCGAGGCGCCGGCGCACCTCCGGAGGTTCCTGGCGGGCACCCGGACGGTGGCCGGGCTGGACCGCGAGGCCCGGATCGGGGAGCCCGAGATGGTCTGGTTCCCCTTCTGGGCCTTCACCGTTGCGGGGGAGGGCGGCGAGCAGGTGGAGCTCATGCCGGCGGCCCCCTCATCCCTCCAGGGGCTCCAGGGCCTGGAGCTCCCCGCGGGCTCCACGCAGAAGATGACGCCGGAGCTGGAGCGCTTCGGGAGGATCGTCGAGCCCGAGGTCCCGGTGGAGACGGCCCGGACGTGGCTCGAGGAGCGCCACGGCGGGGAGGCCCCCGTTCGCCGGACCGTGCTCTACCACCTGCCGCTCTACCAGCTGACCTACACGTGGAGGGGACGTGACTACCGTGCCGCGGTGGACGCCGTGACGGGCAGGGTCTTCCCCGCCGAGTACCCGGCCAAGGCCGAGGCCCCCTACATGCTGGTGCTGGTCCTGGCGCTGGTGGTCTTCGGGCTGGAGGGACTCGTGGTGAGCAACCTCCTCCTCAAGCTGGCCCTCTACCTGCTGTCGGTCCCGCCCATCCTGGGCGTGGCCTGGCTCGTGAGCCGGAAGGTGTAGGCAGCCATGGGAGAGACGGCGAGGCCCGCCCGCGTCCTCAAGGGGCTCACCTGCGCCTCCTGCGGTGGAACGCTGGACGTGGCCGAGGGGTGGACCAACGTCACCTGCCGCTACTGCGACACGCCGCTGGCCGTGGTGGGGGAGCGGGGCGTGGTGCGGCTCATGGTGCTGGACCGGGTGGACCGCGAGCGCGCGGGCCAGGTGGTCCGGCAGTGGCTCACCACCGGTTTCCGGAAGGCCCCGGCGCTGAAGCGTGAGGCGAGGGTGGAGGAGGCCTTCCTGGCGTGGTTCCCCTTCGTCCGGCTCCGGGTGGACCTGGTGGGGTGGGTGCTGGGGAAGAACGTCCGGCGGGTCAAGCGGGGCAACCGCTGGGTCACCGTGGAGGAGCCCGTGGAGCTCCAGGTGGAGCGTGCCCTGGAGCGGACCGTCCCGGCCGGCGAGATGGCCGAGTTCGGCGTCCACCGCGTGAACCTGGCCGGGGACGAGCTCCTCCCGCTGGACGAGGAGCTGCTCCGGAAGCGGGGCATGCTGTTCCGGCTCAACCGGACGCCGGAGGAGCTGGCCCGGGCCCTGGCCGAGCAGGCCGTGGAGGGCACCGCCTCCACCGTGGGCCCCAGGAGGGTGACCTTCTCCTGGCTGGCCGCGGTCCGCCGCCGCGTCTCCGTGGTGCACTACCCGCTCTGGGTCATCCGCTACGCCTTCCGGGGGCGCACCTACCAGGTGGTCGTGGATGCCGAGGACGGCACGGTGGCCTACGGCAAGGCACCGGGGAACCACCTCTACCGGGCGCTCTCGCTGGTGGGCGCCACGGGGGCCGCGGCCTTCGTCGGCACCACCTTCCTGCAGAACCTGGACGTGGTCCTCCGGGGGGAGGGCTCCCTGGCGGCCATCGGGATCGTGGGGGCCATCCTGCTGCTCATGGTCCGGTGGGGCTATGCGCAGTTCCGCCACGGCGGCGTGGTGGAGGAGGGGACGGGCCTGGCGGAGCCCGGGGGTGGTGTCCTGGCCGGGAAGGGCGGCGAGGAGCTGGCCCGGAGCATGCTCTCGGCCCTGGAGAAGCTGCAATGACGGTGCGCCTCCTTCCCCTGGACTGCCCCTCCTGCGGCTCGGCGTTGCGGGCCGAGCCGCTGGACATCGTCTTTCTGTGCGACCACTGCGGGAGTGGTGCCATTCTCGCGGAGGAGGGACTCTCCATGCTCGAGGCCACGGCCCTCCTGCCCACGCCGGGGCGGCGGGCGGAGCTGTGGCGGCCGGCCTGGGTGGTGGAGGCCCACGTTGTGGTCACGGACCGCATCCGGGCCGACCGGAGGCCCACGCCGGGCTGGGAGGGGGAGCGGGTCTTCGTGATCCCGGCCTTCGAGCTGCCCATCGCGGAGCTCACGCGGCTGGCGCTGGCCCTGGGGCGGGCCTTCGGGGCCACGGGCGAGGTGCCCCACGAGCCGGTCACCGGCGGCGTCCTGGACCTCGAGGACGCCCTGGTGCTGGCCCGGCACCTGGTGGTGGGGGAGGAGGTGCGGAAGCCCGACATGCTGGCCTCCGTGAAGGTGGTCATCGAGGAGCGCTCCCACCGGCTGGCGGCCATCCCCTTCGAGCGCGGCGGCGACGGCCTCCGCTGCGCCGTCACCGGCGTGACCATCCCGGCCTGAGCGCGGCTTCCGCTCAGCGCTCCTGCCCCCGTGCGAGGTGCGACGACCTCCCGCCCACCCTTGCGCCGCCCGGCCACCCGCTCGTGCGGTGACGATCCCGCGCGCTCGGGCTTTCCATCCTTGCCTGCTCTCCTGGCCGGGGCCATGACCCCGATCCCGACCGTGATCGTGCCAGTGTTCATGACGGATCGGCGCGCGGGTCGGCAGGGGGTTCCGGAGGACTGCTGCTGGAGGGTCATCTCGAAGATGGATGGCTCCTGCGAGCCCCTGGCGATGCCCGGGCCGATGATGATCACCTTGCCCGTCAGTCTCCAATGGCCTCCAGCGTCACCAGGGGGCGGTCCAGGGCGTCGGGGGTGCTGAGCTCCACCCGGCCCTGGAGTGCCCAGAGGGTCTCGCCCTCCTCCGAGAAGAGGGTCTGGGCCACGCGCCACCGCCGGTGGCCGTCGGGCAGGATGCTGGTGGCGGAGGCCAGGCGGGCGGTGGCGTCGAAGGCCAGCGGGCCGTTCTCGGCCTCGAAGGCCGCCACCGTGGCCTGGAGCCGCTCCGGGGTCCAGGGGCCCTCGGGATCCTCCGGATCCGACTGGATGGCCTCGGCGGCCTCCTCCCAGTCCCCGGCCGCCAGGGCCCGCGCGATGCGGTGGAGCTCGGCGCGGATGCGGGCGGCGAGGATCTTCGGGTCGTCCAGGAGCTCGGCCAGGGCCAGCTCCCGGTGGGCGGCCCGGGCGTCACCGCCGTGGCGCAGGCGGAGCTCGGGATGGAGCAGGCTCTCCCACTCCTCCAGCAGGGAGGTGTCGGTGGTCTCGATGAGGGTGCGGAAGAAGCCCATGGCGTCGTGGAGGGCGTCGGTGCGGGCCCAGCGGGGCACGCTCTGCACCAGGGTCTTGTAGAGCTGGTTGAGGTAGCGCAGCAGCACGCCCTCGGAGCGCTGGAGCCCGTACATGCGCACGTAGTCGGCGAAGGAGGCGTAGCCCTCGTAGAGCTCCCGGCCCACCGACTTGGGCCGGATGGCCTCGGCGCGGATCCAGGGGTGGGCCCGGCGGAAGTCCTCGAAGGTGGCCTCGATGAACTCGAGCCTGGGCTGGGGCCAGGTGACCTCGTCGAGGCGGCGCACCCGTTCCTCGTAGGAGACCCCCTCGGCCTTGAGGTGCGCCAGGAGCTCCTGCTTGATCCGGTCCACCTGGCGCCGGAGCACCACGGTGGGGTCCTCGAGGACCGCCTCCACCAGGGTGATCACGTCCAGGGCGTAGTCGGGGTCGGACTGGTCCAGCAGCGCGATGGCCTCCACCAGGTAGAGGGACAGGGCGTGGAAGAGGGAGAAGTCCCACTGGAGGTCCTCGTTGACCACCACCCAGAGGTAGCCGTCCTTCTCGTCCCGGGCCATCTCCAGGATGCCGGCGCGGTGGAGGGAGCGCACCATCTGCGCGGCCTGGGCCAGGTGGCGGGCCTTGCTGGCCTCGTCCTCGTGGCTGGCCGCGATGAGCTCCCGGAGGGTCTGGAAGTTGCGCCTGGCGGGGTCGTTGATCTCGGCGTCCCGCTGGAGCAGCATGACGATCATCCCCTGGGTGACCCGGAAGCGGCTCTTCAGGGTCTCCGGCGGGCGTGCGATCAGGTTCTCGAAGGTCTCCCGGCTCCAGCTCACCTCGCCCTTCGCCGGCTGCTTCCGGCCGCCCTTCTTCTTCTTGCCCCGGGCCTTCTTCTTCTCGGCCGTGCGCTGCTCGATCACGTGCTCCGGGGCCTGGGCCACCACGCTGCCCTGCTCGTCGAAACCCCGGCGTCCGGCCCGGCCCGCGATCTGCTTGAAGTCGCGGACCCTGAGGATCCGCACCTTGCGGCCGTCGTACTTGGCCAGGCGGGTGAAGAGCACGGTGCGGATGGGGATGTTCACCCCGACGCCCAGGGTGTCGGTGCCGGAGATGACCTCGAGCAGGCCCCGCTGGGAGAGCTGCTCCACCAGGAGGCGGTACTTGGGCAGGAGCCCGGCGTGGTGGACGCCGATGCCGAAGGAGAGGAAGCGGCGCATCTCCCGCCCGTAGGGCGTGTCGAGGCGGAAGCCGGCCACGGCCTCCTGGATGGCCTTCCGCTCCTCGCGGGTGGTGAGCTGCATGCTGGTGAGCTTCTGGGCCAGCTCGGCGCACTCGCGCTGGGTGAAGTTCACCACGTAGACGGGTGCCTTGCCCGCGGTCGCCAGGTCGTGGATGGTCTCGTGGATCGGGGTCTCCCGGTACTCCCAGTCCAGGGGGACGGGGCGCTCCTCCGAGCGCACCACGGTCACCTCCCACACGGTCTGCTCCGCCAGGTGCCGCTCGATGCGGGAGGTGTCGCCCAGGGTGGCCGACATGAGCAGGAAGCGGGTGCGGGGCAGGGTGATCAGGGGCACCTGCCAGGCCACGCCCCGGTCGGGGTCGCCGTAGTAGTGGAACTCGTCCATGACCACCCAGGGGGCGTCCAGGAGCTCGCCGCGGCGCAGCGCCATGTTGGAGAGCACCTCGGCGGTGGCGCAGACGATGGGGGCCTCGGGGTTGATGCTGGCGTCGCCGGTGAGCATGCCGACCCGCTCGGGTCCGAAGAGCTCGCAGAGGGCGAAGAACTTCTCGCTGGCCAGGGCCTTGATGGGGGAGGTGTAGAAGGAGCGCTCGCCCCGGGCCAGGGCGCGGAAGTGGAGGCCCAGGGCCACCAGCGACTTGCCGGAGCCGGTGGGGGTGTTCAGGATCACGTGGCGCCCGGCCATGATCTCCAGAAGGGCCTCCTCCTGGGCGGGGTAGAGCTCGAAGCCCGCCTCGGCGCACCACTCGAGGAAGCGGTCCAGGATCTCGTCGGGGGTGGCGCCCTCCGGCGGGAGGTGCCTCGCGAGGGCAGGCCCGCCGCCGCTGCCCTGCTCCGTGCTGTCCCGTGTGGTGTCGTTCATGTGGGCTCCCCGCGCCGTGTGCGGTGCACAGTGTAGCCCGGACGGGTACGGGCTGGCGTGGAGGGCCTCCCCGGGGCTGCCCGTGCCCACGGCGCGCCGTTGGGGAGAACGGGGGAACGGGTCCTTCGTTCGAGGTTTCCCGTCAGGAACTCTAGGTACTCTCTGATGGTCATACCCATCGGCCTGGTGTGAGTGAGATCGAACCTGTACGGGATATCTACTACCTTCTTCTTGATCCAGTAGATCCGTGGAATCCGTGGTTCACTTTCCCGGGTGGGTGAGGGCCGATGGTTCGGGAATCCTCCTCGATCCAGGACCCTTGCAACAGGCTTCCGATTCACGAACGGACAGCGGGGGCTGTCCCCGCCGGCCGGCCGTCCGCGCAGTGGTAGACTCCGCCACGGAGGAGCCGATGCCCAAGACGCTGGACACGAAGGTGCGGAAGGATGAGACTTTCGAGACCAACCGGGACCACTGGATGAACCAGCTCCGGGTGCTCGAGGCGCAGCGGCGGACCATCGCGGAGGGTGGCGGGGAGAGGGCCGCCGGGCGGCAGCGGGCCAAGGGCAAGATGCTGGCCCGGGAGCGGGTGGAGGCCCTCGTGGACGAGGGGAGCGAGTTCCTCGAGCTGGGCACCTTCGCTGCCTGGGGGCTCTACGAGGAGTGGGGCGGCGCGC
>JAMOWA010000033.1 GCA_027061805.1 Thermoanaerobaculia bacterium
CGGGGTCGAAGCCAAGGACACGGTCGGGGTCAGGGTCACGGACCCGGTCGGGGTCACGGACAGTGACGGGGACACGGACACGGACGGGATCATGATCCGGACCACGGGTGGGCGGGTGGGTGTCGCACCAGACGACGGGGCCGACGGGCGCCACGGAACCCGATATCCTCCTTCGTTTCACGTTTCACGTTTCACGATGAGGCTGGGTGGGGGGACCGTCCTCACTCCCTCCCGTCCTCACCCTCCTAGTTCGCCGAGTGGGCCGAGGGGTCCACGGGCCCCTGGGCCGGGGGCTCCTGGATGGGACCGAAGCTTCGCTCGTACATCTGGAGGTTGTGGGTCAGCGCCTTGAGGAGCTGCTTTGCCTGGAACGGGGTCATGATGACCCGGGCCACCACCGGGATGTCGGGCCGGCCCGGCAGGGTGCGGCCGAAGTCCAGCACCACCTCGGAGTAGTTGTGGGCGATGCTGACGAAGTTGGAGTAGTGGCCGAGGCTGATCTCGGGGGAGAGGGTCATCTTGGGGGGCTTGGGCTGCTGCTGGTCACTCATGGCGTCCTCCTCGGAATATCCATTGTAGCCCGGCGCGGGCATCCATCCGGGCGCCGTGATCGGCGGCAACGTCTGGCTGACCACCTCCGTGCCGCCCCACACCCGGGTGACGCTCTCGAGGTCCCGGCCGGCCTACGAGGTCCGGACGCCGGGCGATCCGGGAACGCAGGCCGGCGGGGATTGAACCCGGCGGTCACCCCGTTCTGTGCTACGGTGCGGCCATGATGCGCCGACGCGTCGTGCTGACCCTCTGCATCGTGACGGCCGCGCTCGCCGGGGCGTCCGCCGGCCCGGGACTGGCGGGGGGGGAATCCGCGCCCCCTTCCGGATCGGAGCGGCTCCGGGCCATCGTGCGCCGGGTGAGCGAGGCCCAGCGCCGGGTGGAGTCGCTGGAGGCCCGGTTCCGACAGACCAAGACCAGCGCCCTGCTGCTCGAGCCCGCGGTCTCCACGGGAACCTTCCTCTACCGGGCCCCCGACCGGGTCCGGTGGGAGTACGAGAAGCCGGACCCGATGGTGGTGGTCTTCGACGGCAACGTTCTGACGACCTGGGATCCCGGGAGCCGGCGCCTGGACCGGGTGAAGGTCTCGGCCCGACAGGGCAGGTTCGTCCGGGTCCTGGCGGGCACCCAGCCGCTCGAGGGCCTGCTCCAGTACTTCCGGGTCACCCTGGCCGGGGCTCCCGGAGGGGGCGACCGGCTGGTGCTGGAGCCCGTGGACGCGGCCCTCCGCCGGAAGATCCGCTCGGTTCGCCTGGACATCGATCCCACGCTGCACCTGCCCGTGGCCGTTGAGTACGTGGAGGCCGACGGGGACACCACCCTCTACGAGTTCTCGGACGTGGCGGTGAACGTCCCCGTGCCGGAGGACGCCTTCAGCATCCGGACGGAGGGTGGGGCGAGGGTGGAGACCTGGGACACCTCCGGCGGCGGACCAGCGGCCCGCTGATGCTCCCCTGGACGGTCGTCGGTGGCGATCCCGCCGGGGGACCCCGGGCGGGTGAGCTCCACACGCCCCACGGTGTGGTACGGACCCCGGCGTTCATGCCGGTGGGGACCGCGGGCACCGTCAAGGGCGTGGCGGCCTGGGAGCTCCAGCGCCTGGCGCCGGAGATGGTGCTGGCCAACACCTACCACCTGATCCTCCGGCCGGGCGTGGACCGCATTCGGCGGTTGGGGGGGCTCCACCGCGTCATGGCCTGGGACGGCCCCATCCTCACGGACTCGGGGGGGTACCAGGTCTTCTCCCTGGCGGCCCGGCGAAGCCTGGACGAGGGGGGCGTGACCTTCCGTTCCCACCTGGACGGCTCGGAGCACCGGCTCACGCCGGAGTCCGCCGTGGAGACCCAGGCGGCCTTCGGGGTGGACGTGGCCATGGTGCTGGACGAGTGCCTGCCCTGGCCCGTGGAACCCGGCGTGGTCCGGCCCTCCATGGAGCGGTCGGTCCGGTGGGCCGTACGGGGCCTGGAGGCGGCCGGGAGGGTCCGCGAGGCCGGGAGCTGGGGGGGCGGCCTCTTCGCCATCCAGCAGGGTTCCGTGGACCGGGACCTCCGGGCGGAGTGCACGGCCCTCCTCGCCGGACACCCCTTCGACGGCTTCGCCATCGGGGGACTCGCGGTGGGAGAGCCCCCGGAGCTCCTGCACGAGGCCATCGCCTTCGCGGCGCCGCTGCTGCCTGCGGAGCGCCCGCGCTACCTCATGGGTGTGGGCTATCCGGAGGACATGCTGCACGCCGTGGCCTGCGGGGTGGACCTCTTCGACTGCGTGCTCCCCACACGTTCGGCGCGCACGGGGAAGGTCTTCACCTCCCGCGGGGACCTGGTGATCAAGAACGCCCGCTGGGCGGACGACCCGGAACCGCTGGACCCGGACTGCCCGTGCCCCACCTGCGCCCACTATTCCCGGGCGGTCCTCCGGCACCTCTTCATCTCCCGGGAGGCCACCTCGGTGGTCCTGTTGACCGTCCACAACCTGACTTTCTTCCTCAACTTGATGCGGAGCGCCCGGGACGCTATCATGACGGGCCGCTACGCTTCCTATCGCGAGAGCGTGGAGGCTGGCCGCCGGGCCGGGCCGTGATTCCGGAGCCGGCCGGCAAAGCAAAGGAGAGTGAAAGATGCAAGGTGCTGGGCAGGGCGCGAGTGCGTTCACAACCCTCATACCGTTCGTTCTCATCTTCGCCGTCTTCTACTTCCTGGTGATTCTTCCCGCGAGGAAGCAGCAGAGGAAGAAGGACGCCATGATCGCCTCGCTCAAGAAGGGCGACCGCGTGATCACCTCGGGCGGGATCCACGGCACCGTGGCCGGCGTCGAGGACCAGGCCCTCATGCTGAAGGTGGCCGAGAACGTGAAGATCCGTGTGGCGAAGAGCGCCATCGCCGGCAAGATCGGGCCCGGCGGGGACGCTGCGACCGACTGAGCAACCGGAGGCCCAAGTGGACAAGAAGCTGTTGTGGCGCATTGCGCTGATCGTGGTCGTCATCGGCCTGTCGCTCTACTCCCTCTACCCACCCCAGGAGAAGATCCACCTCGGGCTCGACCTCAAGGGCGGGATCCATCTGGTGCTGCGCGTCAACACCGACGACGCGCTCAAGGCGGAGCTGGACGACGCGGCCCAGCGCCTGGTGAGCCAGGCCAAGGACAAGGGGATCACCCTGGGGACCGCCACCACCGACCTCGAGAGCCTGTCGTTCACGGTGGAGGTGCCACCCGGCACGGACACCGCGGCCCTTCGCGAGGTGGCCGACTCGTACCTGCCGGAGTTCAAGGTCTCCGTGGGGGCCGGGAAGTGGACCTTCACCCTGCCCGCCAACGTGGCCCGGAACATCCGGGACCAGGCGGTGAAGCAGGCCCTCCAGACCATCCGGAACCGCATCGACCAGTTCGGCGTGTCCGAACCGGTGATCCAGCGCCAGGGTCTCGAGAGCGACCGCGTCCTGGTGCAGCTGCCGGGCGTGGACGACCCGGGCCGTGTGAAGGAGCTCATCTCCAACACCGCCTTCCTGGAGCTCAAGGAGGTCGTGGCCGGCCCCGCACCCGACCGCCAGTCGCTGCTGGCCCGCCTCGGTGGCACGGTTCCGCCGGATGCCGAGGTGCTCACAGGGGACCGCAAGGACATGGACGGCCGGGTGATCGGCAAGGAGTACTGGCTGGTCAAGAAGGCCGCCATCATCACGGGGCGCGAGCTCCGCAGCGCCCGGCGCAGCCAGGACCAGTACGGCCAGCCCGCCGTCAGCTTCTCGCTGGTGGCCTCGGCGGCCGAGAAGTTCGGGAAGTACACCGAGTCCCACATCGGGACCAACATGGCCATCGTTCTGGACCACCGGGTCATGTCCGCCCCCGTGATCCGCGGCCGGATCTCCGACGAGGGCATCATCGAGGGCAGCTTCTCCGTGCAGGAGGCCGAGGACCTCTCCCTGGTGCTCCGGGCCGGCGCCCTGCCCGCCTCCATCACCTACCTGGAGGAGCGGACGGTGGGCCCCTCCCTGGGCCACGACTCCGTGGTCCGGGGCGTGCGGGCGGCCATCGGGGGCCTCATCGCGGTGATGCTCTTCATGATGATCTACTACAAGTGGTCGGGCCTCAACGCCAACCTGGCGCTGACCCTCAACATCGTGATCCTCATGGGCGCCATGGCCTACTTCGGGGCCACCCTGACGCTGCCCGGCATCGCCGGCGTGATCCTGACCATCGGCATGGCCGTGGACGCCAACGTGCTCATCTTCGAGCGGATCCGCGAGGAGCTGGAGGTGGGCAAGACGGTGAAGTCGGCCATCGAGGCCGGCTTCGGCCGGGCCTTCGGCACCATCCTGGACGCGAACCTGACGACCCTCATCGCCGCCCTGTTCCTCTTCCAGTTCGGGACGGGACCGGTGAAGGGCTTCGCCGTGACCCTGAGCATCGGCATCCTGGCCAGCATGTTCACGGCCGTCTTCGTCTCGCGCACGCTGTACATGATCATTCTCGCCGGCAAGGACCGGGTCGAGTCGCTGAGCATCTGAGTCGGGGGCACCATGCGCATCATCAAGAAGACCAACATCCCGTTCCTCTCCTACCGCTGGATCGCCATGGGGATCTCCCTGGCCCTCATCCTGGGGGGCGTCGGCCTGATCCTCTTCGGGCCCGGCCTGAACCTGGGCATCGACTTCGTGGGCGGCACCCAGGTGACCGTGAAGTTCCAGCGGGAGCCGGACCTCGAGGCACTCCGGAAGACCCTGGCCCGCCTGACGGTGGGCGAGCCCGTGATCCAGCGCTTCGACGAGCCCGAGAAGCACGAGATCCTCATCCGGGTGGAGAACCCCAAGGGCAAGGAGGGTGACTTCACCCGGCCGATCATCGACCTCCTCAACGAGGAGTTCAACGGCAGCCTGGGCGACGCCTTCGACCTCAACCTCCAGGGTGTCAAGGAGCTCACCGAGCTGCTCATCGAGGCCAATCCCGACGGAATCGCCACCGACGACCCCGAGGCCCTCCAGGCCCACTACGGCCCCATGGCGGAGGCGGTGATGGACTGGCGCAAGCAGCACGGCATCTTCACCTCGGTGGACGAGATCGACAACGTGGAGGGCCTGAGTGACGCCGTGCGGGCCTTCATCAAGCAGCGCTCGGCCGCAGGGGCGTTCTCGCTGCTCGGTGCCGAGAGCGTGGGCCCGGCCGTGGGTGCCGACCTCAGGGAGAAGGCCGAGCTGGCCATCATCTTCTCGCTGCTCGGCATGCTCATCTACATCTGGGTCCGCTTCCAGCTGCCCTACGGCATCGGCGCCGTGGGAGCCCTCTTCCACGACGTGCTCATCACCCTGGGCGCCCTGTCGCTGACCCAGCGCGAGATCAACCTGCCCACCATCGCCGCGCTGCTCACTCTCGTGGGTTACTCGGTCAACGACACCGTGGTGGTCTTCGACCGTGTCCGGGAGAACCTGCGCCTCAAGAGGAGCCAGGACCTCCAGCCGCTCATGGACGAGTCCATCAACCAGACGCTCTCGAGGACCATCATCACCTCGGGGACCACCCTGATGGTGGTGCTCTCCCTCTACATCTTCGGCGGCGACGTGATCAACACCTTCGCCTTCGTGCTGCTGGTGGGCATCATCGTCGGGACCTACTCCTCGGTGTTCATCGCCTCGCCCATCGCGCTGGGCATGACCCGCCTCATGGACCGCTACAGGAAGCGGCGCCGCGAGGGCAAGCGCCGTCGCTGAGTCCAGGGCATTCTCCGCAGACCACCGCCCCGGCCCCGGCCGGGGCGTTCTTCGTGAGACGTGAAGCCGTGAGCGTGAAACGAAGGAGTCCCCGCCAACTCGTCCCGCAGGAAGTCGAGGAGATGAACCTCCCCCGTCCGCCTGGCGAGGAGCGGTGGCGCGGAGAACCACGGTTGGGGGTGAGGACCATCGGACGAGCAGGGCCGTCGCCCCACAGGCTGGGGATTGGGATCGCTCTCTGGCTCTTCTGTTCAGAGCAGCCAGGGAATCACGGCCTTCCGCTCCGGGGGGTAGTCCGGGAAGCGCCGGTGGTACCAGCGGTGGTGGTCCAGGGCCCGGGGGACGAGGTTCACCACCGTCCACAGGGCGAAGGAGGCGGCGGCCGGGCTCCAGCCCATGAGGGCCCAGCCGCACCACTCCACCATCTCCCCCAGGAGGTTGGGGCTCGAGACCAGCTCGAAGAGGCCACCGCGGGGGATCGTGTGGCTGTTCCCGGCCCGGCGCAGGCGCAGGAGCTTCCGGTCCGAGGCCACGTTGAGGGCCATGCCGCCGGCAAAGAGCGCGGCCCCCGTCAGGAAGCGCCAGTCGCCGAACCACTCGGGGCCGCGGGGCGGGGCCATGGCGCCCAGCCAGTGGCCGTTGAGGTAACCGTTGACCACGTTGAAGCCCATGCCGAAGAGCACCACCAGCACGGGCAGGTTCCGCCGGGGCCGCATCTGGAGGGGGAAGACCACCGTCCGGTTGAGGTAGTGGAGCAGGAAGGCCCCGGCCACCACCCAGGTGACGGCGGTCCTCGGCCCGGGACCGGCCAGGAGGAACCAGGAGAAGGCGATCACCGCCACGGATTCCATGAGGAACCAGCCCCGCCGGTTGCCCATCACGGGCCCCCAGGTGCGGCTGGCGTGCCGGCCGTAGGGCACCGTGACCCGGAGCAGCACGGGGAACAGCAGGATCGCGGCGGCGATCCACAGGTGCAGCAGGGTGAAGTAGCTTTGCTCCGTCATGGTGGTGTCGCGTGCGGTCCCCGCCCCGGACGGTGGTTCCCGCGGCACGGCCATGATGACAGGTCCACCTTCCGGGATGCCATCCCGGCGTCCGGGCGGCTAAGATGGACCCTGGAGGACGACCCATGCCCGAGCTCAGCTTCACCCTGGACGGCGCGCCGCGCTCCGTGGACTACGAGGAGGGGATGCACCTCCTGGAGGTGCTCCGGGAGCGCTGTGGCGTCACCACGGTGAAGGACGGCTGCGCGCCCCAGGGCTTCTGCGGCTGCTGCACCATCCTGCTGGACGGCCGGCCCGCCCTGGCCTGCCTCCTGGACCCCGCCAGGGTGGCGGGCCGGGAGGTGGTGACGCTGGCGGGCCTGCCTGAGCGGGTACGGCAGGCCCTTGCGGGAGCCTTCGTCCGCGAGGGGGCCGTCCAGTGCGGCTTCTGCACGCCGGGTATCGCCGTGAGGGCTGCGGCGCTCCTCGAGTCGGGACGGGCCACGGACCCCCACCGGGTGCGGCGCGCGCTCAGGGGTCACCTCTGCCGCTGCACGGGCTACCACCGCATCGTGGACGCCGTGGTCTCGGCGGGCGAGGCCCTGGAGGCCGGGGAGCCCGCGGGCGAGGGCCCCCGCCGCCCGCCGGCCTTCGCCGGCCCCGACGGCCGGCCCGGCCGCGACCCGGCGGCGGCGGCCGCGGTGCGGCCGGAAGGGGTGGGCGACGGCGTGGCACGCCACCTGGGGGCCGAGCAGGTGCTGGGGGTCAAGCCCTTCGTGGCCGACCTTTCGGTGCCGGGGATGCTCCACGGGGCGCTGGTGATGGCCGAGCACCCGCGGGCGGTGGTGCGGCGGATCGACCGTGCGGCCGCGGAGGCAGCCCCCGGCGTGGTGCGGGTGCTCACCGCGGCGGAGGTGCCGGGGGAGCGCCACGTGGGCCTCATCGTGCGGGACTGGCCCCTGCTGGTGGCCGAGGGTGAGACCACCCGGTGCGTGGGCGACGTGCTGGCCGTGGTGGTGGCGGACACCCGCTTCCACGCACGGCGGGCGGCGGAGCTGGTGCGGGTGGACTACGAGGTGCTGGAACCCGTGACCGAGCCCGAGGCGGCCCTGGCGCCGGGGGCGCCGGAGGTCCACCCCGGCGGCAACCTGCTGGAGGCCTGCGCCTCCACCCGGGGCGACGTGGAGGCGGCGCTCGAGGCCTCCGCCATCGTCCTGGAGGAGACCTTCAGCACCCAGCGCATCGAGCACGCCTTCCTGGAGCCCGAGGCGGCCCTGGCCATCCCGGAGGGGGAGGGGGTGCGGGTGCTCTCCCAGGGCCAGGGGGTCCACGACGACCGGCGGCAGGTGGCGGCCATCCTCGGGGTGCCCGAGGAGGCCGTGGAGGTGGAGCTGGTCACCAACGGCGGGGCCTTCGGCGGCAAGGAGGACCTGTCGGTCCAGGGGCACGCGGCCCTGGCCGCCCGGATCACGGGCCGGCCCGTGAAGGTGGAGCTCAGCCGGGAACAGTCCCTGCGCTTCCACCCCAAGCGGCATCCCCTCACCATGCACTACACCGTGGGGGCCGACGGGGAGGGCCGGCTCACCGCCGTGCGGGTACGGATCGTGGGCGACACGGGGGCCCACGCCTCGGTGGGAGCCAAGGTCCTGGAGCGGGCGGCGGGTCACGCCTGCGGGCCCTACCGGGTGCCCGCCGTGGACGTGCAGGCGCTGGCCGTCTACACCAACAACCCGCCCTGCGGCGCCATGCGGGGCTTCGGGGTGAACCAGACGGCCTTCGCCATGGAGGGCATGCTGGACCGCCTCGCGGAGAGGGTGGGCCTGGACGGATGGGAGATCCGTGAGCGCAACGTGCTCCGGCCGGGGGACCGCTTCGCCACGGGCCAGCGGATGACGGAGTCCTGCGGCATCCTGGCCACGCTCCACGCCGTGCGGGAGGTCCACAGGGGCGCCCGGAGGGCGGGCATCGCCTGCGGCATCAAGAACACCGGCATCGGCAACGGCATGGCCGACACGGGCCGGGTGCTGCTCCGGGTCCACGAGGGGGGGAAGGTCGAGGCGCTCACGGGTTTCACGGAGATGGGGCAGGGGCTCCACACGGTGATCCGCCAGGTGGTGTGCCACGAGACGGGTCTCGAGCCGGATCGGATCTCGGTGCGGACGGTGAGCCTGCCCGAGGTGGAGTGCGGCATGACCACCGCCTCCCGGGCCACGGCCCTGTGCACCGAGGCGGCCCGGAGGGCCGCGGTCAAGCTGGCGGCCCGCCTGGCCCAGGCGCCGCTGGAGGAGCTCTCCGGGCAGGAGTACCTTGGCGAGTACATCTGCGATTTCACCGTGCCGCCGGGAACGCCGGGGGACAACCCCGTCACCCACCTGACCTTCGGCTACGCCACCCAGGTGGTGGTGCTGGACGATGAGGGGCGCATCGAGCGCATCGTGGCCGCCCACGACGTGGGGCGGGCCATCAACCCCCTCGCCTGCACCGCGCAGGTGGAGGGCGCCGTGCACATGGGCCTCGGGCAGGCGCTCAGCGAGGACTTTCCCTGCGAGGGCGGCCGGCCGGTGAGCCTGCGCCTCAAGGATCTGGGAATCATCCCGGCGGACCGCATGCCGCCGGTGGAGGTGATCCTCCTGGAGGTGCCCGACGAAGTGGGTGGGTACGGCAGCAAGGGCGTGGGCGAGATCGGCCTCGTGCCCACCGCCGCCGCCGTGGCGAGCGCCCTCCACGCCCGCGACGGCAGCTGGCCCACCTCCCTGCCCCTGCGGGCGGACGACCTGCTGCCCGGGCCCTGAGAGACTCTGGCGATGTCCTGTGCAGTCGAGGTCTCGGATTGTTGCGTATGCCTGGCAATGCCGGGGGCGGGGCGAGCCGGTTTCGGACTTCGCAATCCGTCTGGGCCTGGTGGAGTCGACGCTGGGCCGCCGGTTACGACGGGAGCGGGAGGAGAAGACAGCGGCCGGGTTTCGGCAGGTGGCGATCGTGGGGGTGGGTGGGGCGGGTGGGGCCTGGGCGGTCGGTGAGGTGGGCGTACTGCTGGGCTCACGTACGGAGGAAGTTTCTGGAAGCCGGGGACTCATATCCCGAGTTGAGCGCACGGGCGGTCGGTCTGATCGGGGAGCTGTACGCAATTGAACGGGAGGTGCCGGGGATCGGGCACGGGATGCCGGCCGAGGAACGTGAGGAGCGGTTCGAGCGGCGGCGGGTGCTGCGGGAGGAGAGGTCACGTCCGAAGGTCATGGAGCTTCGGGACTGGGCACTGGACCTGCGGGGCGGTGTCATGCCACGAAGCACGATGGGCAAGGCCATTGCCTACATGCTGAACCTGTGGGATGGCCTGACGGTCTTCCTTGACGATCCCCGCGTGCCCCTGGACGACAACGCGGCGGAACGCGCGCTGCGGGGCGTGGTGGTGGGACGGAAGAACCATCACGGATCGAGATCGAGGCGAGGCACCGAGGTGGCGGCGCTCTACTACACCCTGCTCGAGACCGCCAGGCTCGGCGGTGTCGATCCGAGGACCTCCCTCCGGGAGGCCGCCATCCGGGCCATCACGGAACCCGGAGCCGTGACCCTCCCCAAAGATCTGACCTGACCTGCCAGGACCCGGATTTCAAGCACACAACCCCCGCCAGGCGTCAGGACGGGGTCGGGCGAGGATGTACGGATGTACGGTGACCGTGTGTCAGAGCCCACCGTATGGTGAGGTGGTAGGGGACATCCAGATTCCCGCACGGAGAGGAGCCTGGATCCGGCATCCTTGGTTTATTGAAAGACCTGAAGGTGACGGATGGCCAGGCTCCAGCATTCATGTACCTGAGAATCTTCTAGAAGGCTCCTCCTTTCGTCGAGCGGGTACGCTCGATGTAAGGAAAACAGCTGCACGTATGCGGCTGAAAGGAGGAGCCAATGCAACTGTACGCCGGAATCGATCTGCATTCAACGAACTCGTGGATCGTGGTGCTGGAGGGGGCCCACAAGGTGTTGGTGGAGAGGAGGGTATCCAACGATC
>JAMOWA010000034.1 GCA_027061805.1 Thermoanaerobaculia bacterium
CCGCCGCCGACCACCGCCGCCGACCACCGCCGCCGACCACCGCCGCCGACCACCGCCGCCGACCACCGCCGCCGAAAAAAACGCCCGGCCTTCCGGCCGGGCGTGGTGTGTGTCGTCCGGAGACCGCCGTCACTGGGTGTGGTGGTGCTCCAGGAGCTTCTTCATGGTGGAGCCGATCTCGGCGGGGGTGGGGACCACGGCGATACCCGCGGCCTCCAGGGCCTTCATCTTGTCGGCCGCGGTGCCCTTGCCGCCGGAGATGATGGCGCCGGCGTGGCCCATGCGGCGTCCCGGAGGGGCCGTCTGGCCGGCGATGAAGGCCACCACGGGCTTGGAGACGAACTGGGTGACGAACTCGGCGGCCTCCTCCTCGGCCGTGCCGCCGATCTCGCCGATCATCACGATTCCGTGGGTGTCGGCGTCCTCCTCGAAGGCCTCCAGGCAGTCGATGAAGTTGGTGCCCGGCAGGGGGTCGCCCCCGATGCCCACGCAGGTGCTCTGGCCCAGGCCCAGCTGGGTCAGCTGGTGGACCGCCTCGTAGGTGAGGGTTCCGGAGCGGGAGACCACGCCGATGTGCCCCTCCTTGTGGATGTGCGCCGGCATGATGCCCATCTTGGTCTTGCCCGGCGAGATGATCCCGGGGCAGTTGGGGCCGATGAGCCTAGTGGGCAGGCCCTGGAGGATCCGCTCCACGCGGACCATGTCCCGGGTGGGGATGCCCTCGGTGATGCACACCACCACCTCCACGCCGGCGTCGGCGGCCTCCAGGATCGCGTCGGCCGCGAAGGGCGGCGGCACGAAGATGAGGGAGGCGTCGGCTCCCGTGGCGGCCACGGCATCCTCCACGGTGTTGAAGATGGGCACGCCGTCCACCTCCTGGCCGGCCTTGCCGGGCGTGACGCCCGCGACGATCTGCGCGCCGTACTCGCGGCACTTCTCGGCGTGGAAGCGGCCCTCCTTGCCGGTGAGGCCCTGAACGACGATCCTGGTTTCCTCGTTGACCCAGATGCTCATGACGCCCCCCTACTTCCCGGCCACGGCGGCCACGATCTTCTCGGCCCCGTCCGCCATGCCGTCGCCCACGATCAGGTTCAGCCCGGACTCGGCCAGGAGCCTGCGGCCCTCGTCCACGTTGGTGCCCTCGAGCCGGACCACGAGGGGGACCTTGACGCCCACCTCCTTCGCCGCCTCGATGACGCCGCGGGCGATCATGTCGCAGCGGACGATCCCGCCGAAGATGTTGATGAGCACGCCCTCCACGTTGGGGTCGGAGAGCAGGATGCGGAAGGCAGCCGCCACGCGCTCCTGGGAGGCGCCGCCGCCAACGTCCAGGAAGTTGGCCGGCTCGCCGCCGTAGAACTTGATGATGTCCATGGTGGCCATGGCAAGGCCCGCGCCGTTGACCATGCAGCCGATGTTGCCGTCGAGCTTGATGTAGTTGAGGTCGTACCTGGACGCCTCCACCTCCAGGGGCTCCTCCTCGTCCAGGTCGCGGAGCTCCAGGATGTCCTTGTGGCGGAACATGGCGTTGTCGTCGAAGTTCATCTTGGCGTCCAGCGCGATCACCCGCCCGTCGGTGGTGGTCACCAGCGGGTTGATCTCGGCCAGGGACGCGTCGGTGTCGGCGTAGGCCTTCGCCAGCAGGGTCATGAACTTCACCCCGGCCTTGAAGGCGTCGCCCTCGAGCCCGAGCCCGAAGGCCAGCTTGCGGGCCATGAAGGGCATGAGGCCCACGTCGGGGTCGAAGGGGGCCTTGAGGATGGCGTCGGGGTTCTCCGCGGCCACCTCCTCGATCTCCATGCCGCCGAACTTCGAGGCCATCATCACGGGGTAGCCCTGGGAGCGGTCAAGAACGATGCCCAGGTAGAGCTCCCGGTCGATGGGGAGCGCCTCCTCGACGTACACCTTCCGGACGAGCTTGCCCTCGGCGCCGGTCTGCTTCGTGATCAGCCGCATGCCGAGGATCTGTCGCGCGGCCTCCACGGCCTCGTCGGGGTTGGACACGAGCCTGACGCCGCCCGCCTTGCCGCGGCCGCCGGCGTGGACCTGCGCCTTGACCACCACACGCCCGCCCAGCTCCTGGGCGGCGGCCCTGGCAGCCTCCGGCTCGGTGACCAGGATGCCGCGGGGGATGGCCACCCCGTAGCGGGCCAGGATCTCCTTGGCCTGGTATTCGTGGACCTTCATGATGCCTCCTTGACGTTGGACCCCCGCCGCGGGCACGGGAGTGCCGGTATTGTGTACCTTCCCGAATCCTGTGTAAAGAGAACCGGTTGGTCAGACGTTCAGGGGGGGGGAGTGCGGGGGTGCGGCACCCGGCCGCCCGCCCGTGCGAGGTGCGACGGTCGACTGCCCGGCCGGGGGAGCAGGGGAGCTGGGGCAGGGGTGCAGGGGCGAGAGGGAGAACCCCGTCCCGGTTCGCCGCTGGCCGCCGCCGACCACCGCACCCCGCCGCCGTTCACCGCCGCCGCTCCCCGCCACGGCCCACCCGGTCCCGGCCGCCGGAACCGGGGACACGGACGCGGACAGGGTCAGGGACGGGGCCAGGGTCAGGGACACCGACACCCAGCCGGTCATGGACACCGGTGCGGCCGCGGACAGGGTCAGGGGCAGGGTCACCGACACGGACACAGCCACGGTCGGGGTCACGGACCGGGTCGGGGCCAACGCCGGCGACGGGGTCCATGCCCGGGCCCACCCCCCGTCACCCCCTCTGGATCATCCGCCAGAGCATAGCGCGGACGTCATCGAGAAGAGCGAGGGCGCGCCGGGTGCGGGCCGGGTCCACGGAGCAGGATGCCAGGAGGAGCCGGAGATGGATGTCCAGCTCCTTGGCAGAGCCGTAGGCCACACGCCAGTGGTAGGCCCGATCCCTCCCGGAGCGCCCATCCCCTTCGGCGATGTTGGCGGGAACCGACGCGGCGGCCCGGACCACCTGGTCGGCCAGTGGCCGTAGCGGCGCCTTCACCGTGGCGGCGAGTGCGATGGCGATCCCGGCAGCCTCGAGCGCCTTGGCCAGGGCCGGGGGTCGTGACTGGTGGAGCGCGTGGGGCATGGTTTCCTCCCGTTCGTTCATGGATCCCCGAAAGCCCCCGGGCCGCACGGCGTCAGGGGTCGCGCAGCGACCGGCCGCAGGCCGGCGTGCCCTTGACGCCGGGCGGGTCCGGGGGCCATGTCCCCACTCCAGGAACGAACGGGAGGAAACCCGCCTCGCGCGGAGACGGGAGCGGCCCTGGTTCTGACCGGGCCAGGGACAGGGTCACGGACAGGCGAGCAGAGGAGTGCGACGCCCGCCCACCCGCCCGTGCGAGGTGCGACGGGCGACTGCCCGGCCGGGGGAGCAGGGGAGCTGGGGCGAGAGGGAGAAGGGCGCGTCCGTACGCTGCCGCCGGAACCGGGGACAGGGACACGGCCGCGGACAGGGACGGGGCCAGGGACGGGGTCAGGGTCAGGGACACGGTCACGGTCGCGTTCACCGGCACTCACCCGGTCACGGACACGGACACGGACGCGGTCAGGGTCGGGGTCAGGGTCGGGGTCAGGGACGGGGTAACGGTCGGGGACACGGTCACGGTCGCGTTCACCGACACTCACCCGGTCACGGACGCGGACACGGTCACGGTCACGGACGCGGTCAGGGTCGGCGACGGGGTCCATGGCCGGGCCCTTCTCCGGGATCCGGCGGCCGGGTCCGTGCTCTCGCACGGCCCCGCCGTCCTCCTCCGGCGAGGCCGGGCGGTGAGGTTGCCGGAAGGGGCTCCGGCCTCGCCGGAGTGCGGGCGGGCCGCCTCCCTCGATGGCGGGCCGCTTCTCCGGGTGTTCTTCCCGTGCGGAGCCCGGTACGGCGTTTCCCTCGTGTTCCGATCTGGATGGCGTCACGGGAAACGCCGTACCCGGCACGCGCCGCCGAGCGCGACCTTTTCCGGGTGGGTGGGGGTAGCACGAACACGGGCAGGGACAGGGTCACACGGACGGGCACACCAGGCCGACCGCTCCACCCGGTGAAGAAGCGAAGACAACAGGTGATCTCCGCTTCAGCTGGGAGTGCCTCTTTCGTTTCACGTTTCACCTTTCACGTTTCACGAACGGGCGGGTGGGTGGCCGTCGCACGGGTGGGCGGGAGGCCGGCGCACCTCGCACGGCCGGCCGGGTGCCGCACGATCCTCGCCGGGGAGGTCGGCTTCACCCCTCACCTCTTCACTCTTCACTCCCCGGCCGCCCTCCCGCTTGCCCGCCGGGCCGCGCCCCTGGTACGGTCGAGGGAGCCACACGGCAACAGGGCCCGGGCGGGCCCGGGAGGCGAGCATGACGGCGTTCTTCGACACGGCGGGGGAGCCGCGGAGGGTCACCCACGGGTGCGCCACCTTCGAGCTGCCCATCCTCTACTTCCGGGACGACCTGTTCCTGCTCTTCTACACGGTGAACGCGGAGCGGGCCAGGGCGGCCATGCCCTCGGAGAACCTGCACCCGGTGGTGCTCCCCGGGGGGCGGGCGCTCCTGGCGGTGGGGGCCTTCAACTACATCGACACCTCCATCGGTCCCTACGGCGAGGTGGCGGTGGTGCTGCCGGCGGTGCACGGGCGGAAGCCGCTGTGCGGGGTAATGCCCGCGCTCAAGGAGGGAGACTACCCGGACTTCGGCCTGGTGGTGCTCCACCTGCCCGTGACGCGGCAGGTGGCCCGGGACGCGGGACGCGGCGTGTGGGGCTACACCAAGTTCGTGGCGGACATGGATTTCGCCATCACACCGGAGCACCTGGAGTGCGCGATGGAGGAGGATGGGAGGCACATCCTCACCATGCGGGTCCCCCGTCGCGGGATCTTCCGGAAGGACCGCCGGCCTCTGGTGACCTACTCGGTGAAGGAGGGACGGCTGATGCGTACGGTGATTCCCGCCACGGGTTCCTTCCGCATGGCGCTCAGGCCCTCCGACGCGGTGCTCGAGCTGGGCGACCACCCCCTGGCGGACACCATCCGCGAGCTGGAGCCCTCGCCGCGGCCGCTGCTGAGCCGCTACTACGTGGAGCGCGCGGCCATCCTGCCCGAGGGCGAGGTGATCGAGGAGGGGGTGCGCCCGCTGGAGGGCCACCGGGGCCGGGACGGCGACGGCCGCCACGAGGTGCGGTACCGGTGAGCGGGGAGGACCCCGGCCGGGAGCTGCTTCGCCTCGTTCCCCACGGGCTCTACCTGGTGGGGGTCGCGGCCGGGGAGGAGCGGTACCTCTACACGGCCTCGTGGCTGACCCAGGCCTCCTTCGAGCCACGGCTGATCGTCACGGCCGTGCGCCGCGAGCACCGGGGGCACCGGCTCATCCGCGAGGCGGGGGCCTTTTCGGTGTGCTTTCTGGGCCGGGAGCAGCAGGAGCTGGCCCACCACGGTTTCACCGCCGGTGGCGACCGCCTTGCGGGCCTCGCCTGGAAGGCCTGCCCGGAGACCGGGGCGCCCGTGGTCCTGGATTGCCTGGGCTACCTGGGCTGCCGGGTGCGGGGCTGGCTCGAGGGTGGCGACCACGACCTGGTGCTCGCGGAGGTGGTGGCGGCGGAGCGCTTCCGGGAGGGCGAGCTGCTCACCGTGGCGGACACGCCCTGGAGCTACGCGGGGTAGAGCATCCCCCGCCCGCCCGCCCGCCCGTTCGTGAAACGTGAAAGGTGAGCCTGTTGCAAGAGTCCTGGATCGAGGTGGATTCCTGCGGTATCGGCCCCCACCCACCCGGGAGAATGAACCACGGATTCCACGGATCTATCGGATTACGAAGAAGATAGAAAAATTCTGGATTTACGTTCGATTTCAAGCCAAGCCGAAAGGCATGACCCTCAGAGAGTCTTGCAAGCGGCTCACGTTTCACGAACAGGTGGGTGGCGCGCGGAGGGGCACAGGGTTCTCTCCCAACCGCTGCCGCTGTGCACGATCACCTGGGCCGGGTGGAGAAGACCGTCAGCTCGCCGGCGTAGACGGTGAAGGGCCGGGTCTCGGCGGCGATCCGGCCGGCGGTGTCCCGCCAGCGGTAGCGGTACCGCCCCTCGGGAAGCCGGACCAGGAGGCAGCCCGCCTCCGGGGCCCCGCAGAGCCCTCCCCGTCCCGGACTCAGGAAGAGGTCCCCCATCTCCACGCCATCGAGCACCGGACTCCCCCTCAGCTCCCACCCGTCGTCCCGGCCCCGGCGGACTCCCGGCGCCACGGCCAGGCCCGCCGGAGTGGCCTCCAGGCACTCCAGCTCCCCCTCGTCTTCGGCTCCCACCTCCGCGAAGGCCACGGACAGGTCCCGGTCCGCCGGCAGGGCGAGGATCCCGAGCTCTCCCGGCGGGAGGTTCTCGAAGACGAAGCCACCCTCCCCGTCGGTGGTGGTCCTCAGACTGAAGCCCTGGTGGCGGACGGGCCGGAGGGCCACCACGGCACCCCCGGGGGAGTATCCTTCCGGAACCCGGAGGCACCCCGACAGGCTCCGACCGGGGTGGAGGACCAGCGGCGCCATGGTGCCCGCTGGAGGTGCCGTCACGACCCCCGTCACCCCCACGGTCCCGTGGCGGGCGAGGACCGTCAGGGGCCGGTCCCCCGGTACGGGGCACCGCCATGAGCCGTCCTCCCGCGCCTGCGCCGTGCAGCCCACGCTCCTGCCCGCGTCCGAGACGTGCACCGTGGCCCCGGGAACGGGCGACCCCGCCGGATCCACCACCATACCCTCGAGCCAGGCGGTTTCCATCTCGAGCTCCACGGGCTCCTCATCCTCCCCGTCTCCCGGATCCACCACGCCCACCGGAAGTGCCGCGGTCCAGCCCTCGCCCGCGAGGTCCACCGTCACCAGCTGGGGCCGGGCCGCGGCCACCTCCGCCCGGAAGGCCACGGTCTCCCCATCGGGACCCGCCGGCTGGATCCTGGCCATGACGGCACCTGCATATCCCGGTTCGTGCAGGACCACCCCGGTGAGCTCCCCGACCCCTGGATGAGGGCCCCGGATCGTCCCCCGGAGGAGAACCGTTCCCACGGGCAGATCGAAGCGGTCGAAGCTCCCGGGTGCCACCACGGCCAGGGCCGGCAGCCCCACGCTCCCGCCCCGGGAATCCCACAGCTCGAAGGCGTACACTCCCGCTCCCAGGTCCTCCCAGCGGAGGACCCCGTCCGGCCCTGGATGCCGCCGCCACAGCCGTGCCGCGGCCGGACCGTCCCCCAGGGGCCGGAAGCCCTCTCCCGGAACCCACACACGGGGTTCACCGGTCCAGCGGGTGGCTTCCTCCGCCCTCGGCGTCTCGAGCGCCAGCTCCACGGTGCCCGCGGGCTCCAGCGCGATGGTGAGCGGGCCGGGACCGCCGTCCGCAGCCGCCGGGACCTCCACCAGCGCCGTGGCCATCCGCGGCGCGCGGACCACCAGCACGGCACCAGCTTCCCAGGGAAGGTCGAGACCGAAGCGCCCGTCCTCCCCCGTCCGGGCCACCACGCCCTCCGGCTCCAGGAGAGCCACCGTGGCGCCCTCCACAGGCGCTCCCGATGCGGCCTCCACCACCCTCCCGCGGACCACCTGCCGGTCCATCCCTGTGTCCGGTGCAACCTGGAACCCTCGGGTCTCAACCACCAGGACCGAGAACTGCACCAGGCAACCCAGGAAAACCATCGACGAAATGCGCCTCACCGGCCTTTCTCCTTTCCACGACCGGATTCTACACCTACCAAGGAGGAGTCCCTCCGAGCTGTGCGGGCCCCGTCGCCGACCGTAGGCTTCCGGTCGACAAATGGCCCCGGAACAATCCCGCTACCGCAGCTGCCGCTCACCGTGCACGCTGCACAGTCGCCCCCGGGCCAGGGCGAGGATGTACGACACGGACACGGGCAGCGACACGGACACGGGCAGGGACAGGGTCACACGGACGGGCACACCAGGCCGACCGCCCAACCCGGTGAAGAAGCAAAGACGAAGACGAACCCCACTTCAGCTGGAAGTGCCTCTTTCGTTTCACGTTTCACGTTTCACGTTTCACGAACAGACGGGTGGGCGGGGGCCCTCCTCACCTCGCTGCTCCCACTGCCCGCCGCGGGAGAGCTCGAGGCCGGCGAGGACGGCCTGGCCGTAGGCGAGGCCCCCATCGCCCGGTGGCAGCGCGGTGGGGCGGAGCACGCTGAGGCCGGCGGCCTCGAGGCCGCGGGTGATGCCCGCGAGCAGCAGGCGGTTGGCGAAGACGCCGCCCCCCAGGGCCACGGTGTCCACGTCCCGCGGGAGCACGGCCAGGCTCAGCTCCACGGCCAGGCGGCAGAAGGTCTCGTGGAAGCCCCGCGCCACCCCGGGCACGCTCTCCCCGGCGAGCAGGCGGCGGGCGGCCTCCGCGAGGAGCCGCGAGGAGGGGAGGCTGCGGCCCTCCAGGGAGGGTTCCGGCCAGGGTTCACAGGGGGGGGCGGCGGCAGCGGCCGACTCCAGGGCCACGGCGGCCTCGCCCTCCCAGCGGTTCTCGCCCACAAGGCCCAGCAGGGCGCCGCAGGCCTCGAAGACGCGGCCCGCGCCCGAGGCCAGGGGCCAGTCGGGGCGCTGGCCCAGCTTCAGCACGCAGGGCAGTACCCGGGCCGCCACGAGCTCCGCCAGGGGCAGGCGCGGGACGAGCTCGCCGGCGCCGGCCCTCTCCAGGGCGGCCAGGGCCACGCGCCAGGGCTGGCGCACGGCCTGCTCGCCCCCGATGAGCGGCAGGGGCTCCAGGCCCCCGGCCCGGGACCAGTGGAGGCCGCCCTCCACCAGGAGCCACTCGCCGCCCCAGGCCGTGCCGTCGGGGCCGAGGCCCGTGCCGTCCAGCGCGATGGCCAGGGCCCGCTTCCCCGGTGCCGGGAAGGCGCCGTGCTCGGCCAGGGTGGCCGCGGCGTGGGCCAGGTGGTGCTGGAGGCCGTGGACCGTGCCCCCCCGGGCCGCCGCCAGCTCCCCGGCCAGCCAGCTGCTGGCGTGGTCGGGGTGGAGGTCGGCGGCCAGGTGTCGGGCCTCCACCTCCAGGAAGGCCTCGAGCCCCGAGGCCACCTCGGCCAGGAAGTCCCGGGCGGCCTGGCTGTCCAGGTCGCCCACGTGCTGGGAGGGCCAGGCCCGGTCCCCCACGGCCAGGCAGGACGTGGCCTGGAGGTGGGCGCCCAGGGCCAGGACGGGCTCCGGCAGGGCCTCGGGCAGGGGCAGGGGCTCGGGGACCCAGCCCCGGGAGCGGCGCAGCAGCACGGGGCCCGCGGGCGTGGTGCGGACCACCGAGTCGTCCACCCGGCGGGCGATGTCCCGGTCGTGGAGGAGGAAGGCGTCGGCCAGGCCGCCCAGGCGGACCAGGGCCTCGCGGTTGCCGGTGGCGATGGGCTCGTCGGAGAGGTTGCCCGAGGTCATGACGAGGACCGGGGGCGCCCCCGCCCGGAAGAGCTCCACGTGGAGGGGGGTGGTGGGCAGCATCACGCCCAGGTCCCCCACGGTGGGGGCCACCCCGGGGGCCACCGCTGCATCCGGACGGCGGGGGGCCAGCACGATGGGAGAGCGGGGGGACAGCAGCAGGGCCTCGGCCCCGCCGTCCAGCTCCACCAGCGAGCGGGCGGTCGCGAGCTCCGGCACCATGAGGGCCAGGGGCTTGGAGGGCCGGCGCTTGCGCCGCCGGAGCTCCTCAACGGGGCCCGGCTCGTCGGCCCGGCAGGCCAGCTGGAAGCCGCCCAGGCCCTTGAGGGCCACGATGGCGCCTCCGGCGAGGAGCTCCGCCGCCCGCCGGAGAGCCGCCTCGCCCGTGGCCAGCTCGCGCCCCTCCGGGTCCGCGAGCCAGAGGCGCGGGCCGCAGGCGGGGCAGCAGACCGGCTCGGTGTGGAAGCGGCGGTCGCCGGGGTCCGTGTACTCCCGGCGGCAGTCCGGGCAGAGGGGGAAGCAGGCCATGGTGGTGCGCTCGCGGTCCCAGGGCAGGGAGCGCACCAGGGAGAAGCGGGGGCCGCAGGAGGCACAGCCGGTGAAGGGGTAGTGGTGGCGGCGGTCGCCGGGGTCCTCCATCTCGCGGCGGCAGTCCGGGCAGAGGGCCGCGTCCGGGGGGACCAGGGCGCCGCGGCGCTCCCCCCGCCCGCTCTCGCGGACCTCGAAGCCCTGCCCGCCGGCGGGTTCCAGCTCGCGGGTCTCCACGGCGTCCAGCCGGGCCAGGGGGGGCGGCTCCTCCCGGAGCCGCCGGAGGAAGGACTCCACGGCTTCGGGTTCTCCCTCCAACTCCATGATCAGGCCGTCGGGGCCGTTGAGCACCCAGCCGGCGAGGCCCAGTGAGGTGGCGGTCCGGTACACCCAGGGGCGGAAGCCGACGCCCTGGACGGCGCCGCGGCAGTGCAGCCTGCGGCGGACCCGGCTCATGCCCCGGCGGCGCGCTTGGCCGCCAGGCGTTCCTCCAGCAGGGCGCACCAGGCGTCCAGGCCCTCGCCGGAGGTCGCGGAGGTCACCAGGAAGGTGCCCCGGGGGTTGAGGGTCCCCACCTGCTCCCGCACGGCGTCCAGGTCGAAGGGGAGGTGGGGCAGGAGGTCGGCCTTGGTGACCACGGTGACCTCGGCCCGGGAGAAGATGCCCGGGTACTTGAAGGGCTTGTCGTCGCCCTCGGTGACCGAGAGCAGGGCCACCTTGAAGTCCTCGCCCAGGTCGTAGGAGGTGGGGCAGATCAGGTTGCCCACGTTCTCGATGAAGAGGATGTCCAGCTCGCCGAAATCCGCGGCCTCGAGGTTCTTCTGGACGAGCCGGGCCTCCAGGTGGCAGGCCCCGCCCGTGAGGATCTGGTGGGCCGGAACGCCCAGGGCCCGGATGCGGTCGGCGTCCCGCTCGGTGGCCACGTCGCCCTCGAGCACGGCCAGCCGGAAGCGGTCCTTCAGCCGGGCCACGGTGGCCTCCAGCAGGGTGGTCTTGCCCGAGCCCGGGGAGGAGATCAGGTTGAGCACGAGGGTCCCCGTTCCCCTCCATGCCTCGCGGAGCCGGGCGGCGTGCCGCCGGTTGATCTCCAGGGCGTTGCGCTGGACCCTGACCACCTTGGATTCACCCATCCGTGTCCTCCCCGTCGGGCTCGATGAATGCGAGCTCCAGCACGTCCAGCTCCTCACCGCCCTCCACCGCGAGCGGCATGCCGCAGTCCGGGCAGAGGCGGAGCCAGCTGCCCTCGGCCCGCGGCTTGTCGGCGCGGCACCCGGCGCAGTATTGCCGGGCGGGCCGCCAGAGGATCCGGATCTCCGATCCCTCGTCGGGGCTCCCGGCCACCGCCGCCTCCCAGGCGCTCTCCAGGAGATCGGGCTCCACGGCGGTGAGCTCACCCACCGCCACCGTCACCCGCTCGATGCGGGCCCCGGGGTGTGGGGCCATGGCCTCGCGGCAGGTGCGGTGGATCTCCAGGGCGATGCCGAGCTCGTGCATGGAGGGGTATTATAGCCGTGTGGGGGGGGGCGGGTGGGGCCGGTGGTGGTCCCGTCCTGCTCGAGAAGGAGGTAGGGGCCGTGGCAGACACTCGTCGCCTGATCCTCACCGGGGCCTCCGGTTTCCTGGGGCGCCACCTGCTGGCCAACCTCAAGGAGAGCTGGAGGATCTTCGGTCTCGCCCGGCGCTCCCAGGTTCGCTGCGGTGCGCCCTTCCACCCCAACATCTCCTGGTTCCAGGTGGACATCGGGGACCGGGAGCGCCTGGGCCGGGTGTTCCGGCGGATCCGGGAGGCCGGCGGCGCGGACTACCTGATCCACCTGGCGGCCCACTACGACTTCACGGGCGAGGACGATCCCGAGTACTGGCGCACCAACGTGGACGGCCTCCGCAACGTCCTCGAGGAGAGCCGCGGCCTCGGGCTGAAGCGCTTCGTCTTCGCGAGCTCGGTGGCGGCGTGCAGCTTCCCCCCGCCGGGGGGTGCGGTGACCGAGGACTCCCCTCCCGACGGGGAGCACATCTACGCCGTGACCAAGCGGATCGGCGAGCAGATGCTGGGGGAGTACGAGGCGGAGGTCCCCTCGTGCATCGTCCGCTTCGCGGCGCTGTTCTCGGACTGGTGCGAGTACGCCCCGCTCTACCAGTTCTTCAACACCTGGCTCTCCAGCGCGTGGAACTCCAGGATCCTCGCGGGGCGGGGGTGCTCCTCGATCCCCTACCTCCACGTCCGTGACGCCGCCGTCTTCCTGCGCCGCCTCCTGGAGCAGGCGGAGGAGGTCGGGAACCGCCAGGTGCTCGTGTGCAGCACCGACGGGGCCGTCCGCCACAGGGACCTCTTCCGGGAGGCCACCCTGGAGTTCTTCGGCGAGGAGCGGAAGCCGCTGATGCTGCCGCGTTCCATCTGCCGCTTCGGCGTCTGGTCCAGGGACCTCATGGGGCGGATCCTGGGCAACCGGCCCTTCGAGAGGCCGTGGATGGTCCGGTACATCGACCGCGAGCTGGTGGTGGACAGCAGCAGGACCAGGGAGCTCCTGGACTGGGCCCCCCGGGAGCGGCTGGAGATCCTCCGGCGGATGCCGTTCCTCATGGAGAACCTCAAGGTGGAGCCCGTGGAGTGGCACCGGAGGAACCGTGCCGCCATGAAGCAGGTGGACGTGCGGTCCAACCTCCTCGTCTACAAGCTGCTGGAGAAGTACCAGGACCAGATCCGGGAGCAGATGAACGAGCTCCTGGCGGGCTCGTGGGCCGCCCGCAACCTGCCGAGCTACCACAGGGAGCCTGCCGACACCCTGGGGTGGCGCCACACCGTGGCGCTCCGGCACCTGATGAACGCCGTGCGGACCGGCGAGCGTTCCATCTTCATGAGCTACTGCCGGGACCTGGCCGAGCGCCGCAAGGCCCAGGGGCTTCCCGCGAGGGAGGTGTGCAACGCCCTCGAGGCCCTCCACCAGGTCTGCCTGACCCTGATCCTCCAGGATCCCGAGGCCGAGGGGCTCGACCATGCCATCCACGACTACGTGACCATGACCTACCGGTTCGGGTGCGACCAGGTGCAGGACGTGTACGACGGCAGCCTGGTCTCGTGAGGGAGGGTGAGGGGGAGAGGACGCGAGGGAGTGAGGACGTTCCCCGGCCGGGGGGTGGGTCTGCCGTGGTGATTCAGCTGGGCGAGGCGGAGCCCAGGTCCACGATGGTCCCCGGGTCCACGCCGATGGAGGCGAGCGCGGCGTTCCACCGCTCGGGGAAGGGCGTCTCGAAGATGATCCGGTGGCTGGCCGGTGCCACGAGCCAGGAGTTCTCCTCGATCTCACGCTCGAGCTGGCCGGGGGCCCAGCCCGAGTACCCCAGGACCAGGTGGTAGCGGGCCTGGATCCGGCCCCGGGTCAGCGCCAGGAGCACGTCGGTGCTGCCCGAGATGCCGATGTCGTCGGCCACGGGGAGCAGGTCCTCGTCGTCGAGCAGGTCCGGCCGGTCCGAGATCACGAAACCGTGGGTGGGTTCCACGGGCCCGCCGCCCAGCACCTCGGGGAAGGGGCCGCCGGAGGGGTCCTCGCCGAGGTCCTGGAGCACGGTGCGCATGTCCACCTCCAGGGGACGGTTGATCACCAGCCCGAAGGCCCCCTCCTCGCGGGAGTGGACTCCCAGGAGGACCACCGTGTGCCAGAAGTTGGGGTCCGCCAGGTTGGGCATGGCGATGAGCAGCTGCCCCGCGAAGACCGTGGATTCCGTGTTCACCCGATCATCCTACCCCATCCGGGGAGGCGGGTCCGGTGGGCCGGGCCGTGAACGGTCACTCCCAGGGGGGGTGTCCTCGAGGTGACCCGCGAGGTCCGCATGATGTTGTGCTCGGTCCACATGGTCGGAGGCTCCCTTCAACCGCGAGGCTGCTTCACGTCGAGGATGCACCCGGGTGGCGGCCGGGAAGAGGCACGACCGGTCTCAGGGGCGGGACATCTCGATCATCCGGAGGGTCGCGTGGGGCTGGTCCGGTCCCCCGGAGGGCGTGCCCTCCGGAACGCCGAATTCCAGCGCCACGATGGTGCCGGGGAAGTCCCACCGGAGGATCATGGTGCCCTCGGAGACGGGCGTGGTGGCAGCGGGGGCGCCGAGCGCCACCATGGCCTCGGCGGCCGTGGCGCCAGGGTGCAGCCCCCGGGTCGTGGTGAGGGCGTAGGGAGTGTAGCGCTCCACGTGGTCCACGTGGACGACCACGCCCGCCAGCCTGTCCTCGCCGTCGAAGCGCAGGGCCCAGAGGATCATGGGCCCCGCCCGTGCCGTGAGCACGTCGCTCCCGGTACCCGGGGCCGTCATGCCCAGGGCCCCGGCCACGGTGGAGCGCGGGTCGCCCAGCCGGGCCCCGGAGAAGACGCCATGCTCGAGGTCGATCTCCAGGGGCTTCCGGTGCCGTTCGAGGATGGCCCGGACCTCCGGATCGCCGAGAAAGCTCCGCTCGCCCGGGAGGGTCACCGCGAGGTACAGGTCCCGGGCGCCCGAGGCGAGGATGCCGTCGAAGATCGCCAGGGCCTCCTTGCGGCGCCCCGTGACCCAGGCCACCGCCTCCAGGTAGAGGGCCACCTCCACGCGGCGCGGCTGGATGCGGGCCGCCTCCACCAGGTGGTCCCACGCGTCGGGATACCGCCCCACGTGGAACAGTGCCCGTCCCAGCTCGGCCTCCACCTCGAAACGGGCCTCATCCGGGAGCTCCTGTCGCGCGAGCGGCTCCAGGAGGGAGACCGCCTGGACGTAGCGATGGCTCCGAGAGAGCTCCGAAGCCTTCCGGACCGCCTCCCTCCAGTCCGGAGCGTCCTGGCCGGCGGCGGACCTGCACAGGCTCAGCAGTGCCAGCACCGTGGTGACGAGGGCCTTCCCGGGTCGTTCCATGCCTCGAAGGTAGCATGGCACGCGTGTGTTTCGGTGTTTCCCGTCACGGTGCGGCGGGGATCTCGGAGGTGTTCCGGTGGAGTACCATGGCCGCATGGTGGGAGAAGGATCCGGAATGTTGAGAATGGCGGTTCCCGGGCGGTGTCGGCTGGACCGGGAGACCGAGGAGAAGCTGCGGGTGGCGCTCGGGGACTGTCCGGACCTGGCCTTCGCCCACCTGGCCGAGGTGGAGGTGGAGGGGCACGAGCCGAACCTGGTCCTCTTCGTGTGGGTGGTGGCACCCGCGCTGCGGTCCATTCGCTCTGCCCTGAACGCGGTGTGCCGCCTGGTGGCGCGGACGCTTCCCCCGGACCGCTTCCTGGACGTGGTGCTCCTCAACCCGGCCCCGGACATCCTGGAGGAGGTGGAGAGGGTGGGGTGCCTCCTGGTGGAGCGGAACCCGGAGGAACGTGCACAGGCGCTCCGGGCGCTGGCCGCAGGCGCCTCCGAGCCGTCTCCTCCCGCGGGCAGCCCCTGGTGGTGGCCGTTCTGAGTGAACCCTCCCGAAGCGTCGGGATCCCGGGGTGAGCGGCGTCAGCGCCTCTTCTTCTTCTGGCGCTCCTCCCACTCTGCGGAGCGGAGGTAGACGGGCTCGACGGTCTGGAGGCAGAAGCCGGAGATCAGCGCGGAGGCCCCGAAGCGGTAGACGTTGATGGACAGCTCCGGCGGGAGGAGCATCTGGATCTCATCCACGATCCTGAGGAACTCCTCCGACTTGTCCGAGAAGAAGCCGCCCTTCAGGGCCAGCACCAGGGCCACGTGCTCGTCCTGGTACTTCGGCTGGATGCCGAAGACGTAGATCGCCTCGATCTGCCTCTCACCGTGTGCAAACTCCTGAAGGCGCTTGAGAAAGCTCTCTGAAACCTCTCCAGGTTCGAACTGCCTCAGCTTCACGTGCGTCCCCGAGTGGATTCTCACTTCGTCCACGATGTCCTCCGGTGCTGACTCCATCCTACCGTCACACCGTCGGCGGGTCCAGTGGGGCGGGGAACGGCGTCCTGATGCGGGGCGTGGCGGCAGGGGTCGGGGACGGCGACGGAGAGCGGCGACGCCTGCCGGTCGTGTCTGTGGGTGCTACGCCCGCCCACCCACCCGTTCGTGAAACGTGAAACGTGAAACGTGAAACGAATGAAGAGCTCCCAGCTGAAGCGGAGCGTATCTTCCGTCTTTACTTCCACACTGTGATCCGGCCCCTTCTCCGGGTTCCCGCAGCCGGGCTCGTGTGGTTGCGCGGTTTCGCCGACACCATCGGATCCCTGGCCGGGCACGTGGGTACCCTGCTCGGCGGGGCTGGGGGCGGGCGCTGAAGCACCCGCCTGAACGGGGTTCTTCCCGGGGTGTAGGCGCGTCCTTCAGGGCGCGCCCCCCGCTTCATCCGGATGCTGAAGCGCACCGGGCCGAGGTGTTCTCCCCCTATGCCCCTGCGCCCCTGCCCACCCGTGTGGGAGGGGGCCGCCCTCCGCTGTTGCCCTCTCCCGGTGATACCATTGGGACATCGTGGAGAGCCCCGGGGTGACCCAGACCGTCGTGATCGTTTCCGCCCACGCCTTCGAGGCCCGGGCCGCCGCCAGCGTGGGCCGGGGTGTGCAGCGGGAGCCCTGGGGTCCGTGGATGCTCTACAGGGGCGAGATGTGGGACATGCCGCTGGCGGTGATCCGGGCGGGACCGGGCAAGGTGGCGGCGGCCGCCGCGGCGCAGGCGGCGATCCAGTACCTGGACCCGGCGGTTCTCGTGAGCTTCGGCACGGCCGGGAGCCCGGACTCCGAGGTGGAGATCGGGTCGGTGGTGGTGGCCCGGGAGGTGGTGGACGTGGCGCTTCTGGGGCTCCGGGATCTGCCGGTGTCCGTCCCGGTCCGGCATCATCCGGCGTCCGGCCTCGTTGAGGAGCTCCTTGAGGTTCCCGGGACGAGACCCGCCACCGTGGTGTGCTGGGAGGGGCACGTGACCTCGCCGCTGCACCAGCCCCCGGTGGACGAGGTGGACGGGGATGTGCTGGCCGTGGACTGGGAGAGTGCGGGGGTGGCGGGCGTGGCCAGGATGTGGTCGATTCCGTGGGTGGCGGTCAAGACCATCTCCGACCATGGGGAGCCGGACCGCCTGAAGCGCCTTGCGGCGGTGGCCCGGCGGCCCCTACAATGGAGCGCCGAGGTGGTTCGCCGCGGGTGTGACCGGTGGACGGGCGATGCTGCCACGACGCAGGAGGTGGAGGCACCATCGGGAGGTTCTGGTGAAGATCGAGCAGACGCAGGAGGGTGATGTCACGGTGGTGGGTATCGAGGGCGTCATCCAGCTGGGTGAGTCGGCGCGCAGGCTTTCGAAGTATCTCCAGGGGCTGCTGGACGGTGGTGCCGAGAAGGTGATCCTGGATCTGTCGCAGATCGACTACGTGGACTCCACGGGTCTGGGGGAATTGGTGGGCTACCTGCAGCGTTTCTCGGAGCAGGGCCGGCGGCTGGTGCTGCTCAACCCCAGGACGCGGATCCTCAACCTGCTCAAGCTCACGCGTCTCGACGAGGTGTTCCCCATCTTCGAGGACCGTGCCGGGGCCATGGAGGCCCTGGGAGGGTAGGGACCGGCCGGGGGATCCGGCCACGAAAGACCCCGGCCGTCCGGCCGGGGTCATGATCGTCGGAGGTGGTGCGAAAGGGGGGACTCGAACCCCCACGAGCTGGCGCTCACAAGATCCTGAATCTTGCGCGTCTACCAATTCCGCCACTTTCGCACGCGCCCGGGAATACTAGCACCGCCGCCGGTCGTGTCAAGGCCCCGGAGCCATGGAGTTTGTGAGGTCGAGGTGAAGGACGGGAAAAAGAGACGGCAACCGAGAAGGTCCGGTGGGCGACGGGACCGTGGGGGCGGCGGGTCCGGCCCCACCCCCGCGGCCGTGGAAGCGGTGGTCCGCGAGCGCCGGACCCGAGGGGTCACCCTGGGCCAGCTGGTGAACCATTTCGCGGCGGGGACCGGCCGGGACCGCGGCGAGCTGCGCCACGCCCTGCGCCCCATTCTCCGGGCCCTGGAAAGCTCGGGGAAGATCGTCACGGGCCGCGGGAAGCGGTACTTCGCGCCGGAGTTCTCGGACCTGGTCACCGGGAGGCTCTCCATCGTCCGCAACGGCCTGGCCGTGGTGCGGCCCACGGGGGGGGGCGAGCAGATCATGGTGGGCAAGGCGGGGCTCCGGGGCGCCATCGACGGGGACCTCGTGCTGGTCCGCCGTGAGCGGCCCCGCCAGAGGGCCCGCTCGGCGGGCGTGGCCGAGGGCGTCGTCGTGAAGATCCTGGAGCGCCCCCGCCGGCAGGTGGTGGGGCGGTGGGTGGCGGGCCGTGAGCGGCCCCATGTGAGGCCCCTCAGCCGCAAGCTGGCCTTTCCGATCCTCCCCTCCGGCGGTGTGCCCTCGCCGCCTCCGCGGGACGGCGAGCTGGTGGTGGTGGAGCTGGAGAGGGGACCGGAGCGCGGGCACCACGCCCAGGGGCGGCTGGTGGAGGTCCTGGGCATGCTGGGCGAGCCCTTTGTGGAGGACCGTGCGGTGCTCCGGCTCCACGGGATCCCCGAGGACTTCCCCCCGGGGGCCCTCGAGGAGGCGGCCGGGTTGCCGGAGACCCCCTCGGCGGAGGAGATGGTGGACCGCTGGGACCTCCGGGACAGGCCGGCCATCACCATCGACGGCGAGACGGCCAGGGACTTCGACGATGCCGTGAGCGCCCGCAGGGGCGAGGGCGGCGACGTGATCGTCGAGGTCCACATCGCCGACGTGAGTCACTACGTCCGGCCTGGGACGGAGCTTGACGGCGCCGCGCGGGAGCGGGGCACCAGCGTGTACCTCCCCGGCCGGTGCGTGCCCATGCTGCCCGAGACGCTCTCCAACGGCCTCTGCTCCCTTGTGGAGGGGGTGGACCGCCTCACCTTCTCGGTGGTGTTCACCGTGGCACCCGACGGCACGGTCCGGGGTGGCGAGGCCCGGCCGTCGGTGATCCGGTCCCGCCGCCGCTGCACCTACCGGGAGGTGGCGGGATGGCTCGAGGAACCGCCGGAGCGGTGGCCCCGGGAGACCGCGCCCTTCGCTCCGTCGCTCCAGCTCCTCGCCGAGGCCGCGTCACGGCTGGGGGCCCGCCGCAGGGAGCGGGGGAGCCTGGACTTCGACCTGGCCGAGCCCGAGATGATCCTGGACCCCGAGGGCCGGGTGATCTCCATCCAGCCCGGGGCCCGGAACCGGGCCCACCGCCTCATCGAGGAGCTCATGGTGGCCGCCAACGAGTGTGTGGCCCGCATCCTCATGGAGGCGGACCAGCCCGCCATCTTCCGGGTGCACGACACGCCGGCCCCCGAGAAGGTGGACGAGCTCCGGACCCTGGTCCGGGAGCTGGGACTCCGCTTCCCCGCGGGCGAGGGGCCCCTGAAGCCCTCCGCGCTCCAGAGCCTCCTGGACCAGGCTGCGGGCACCGGGCACGAACGGCTGGTCTCCATGCTGGTGCTCCGGACCCTGGCCCGGGCGCTCTACAGCCCGGAGCCCCGGGGCCACTTCGCCCTGGCCACCGGGACCTACCTCCACTTCACGAGCCCCATCCGCCGCTACCCGGACCTGGTGGTGCACCGCATGCTCCGGCGCCTGCTGGCGGAGGGCGGGCCCGTGGAGGGCGAGGAGCGCCTGGAGCTCGAGGCGGACCTGGAGCGGGTGGCCACGAACTGCTCGCTGACCGAGCGGCGTGCCGAGGACGCGGAGCGGGACGCGCTCCACTGGAAGAAGGTCCTGTTCCTCAAGGACCGGGAGGGGGAGGTCTTCTCCGGCCACATCGGCGGCGTGACGGCCTTCGGCCTCTTCGTGCAGCTCGACGGGATCTTCGTGGACGGGCTGGTGCACATCTCGGAGCTCGCCGACGACTACTACGTCCACGACGAGGCGCGGCACACCCTCACGGGGGAGCGGTCGGGGCGGGTGTGGCGCCTGGGCGACGCCATCACGGTGAGGCTGCTCCGCGTGAACCTGGACGCCATGCAGCTGGAGCTCACGCCGGTGGACGTGGTGCCGGACCGCCGGCGTCCGAAGCGCCGTCCCCGGCGCTGAGCCGTCCCGTCCCGTCGCCGGTGGTCCTGGCGAGGATGGCCTCCACGTCGTCCAGCCGCGTGGCCACCACGGCGAAGTTGAAGGCGAACAGCGAGGGCCACAGCCGCGCGAGGCCGGCGTGGATCCGCTCGGCCAGCCTCAGAACGGGGTTCGGGGAGATCATGTCGGTGAGGGGCGGGGGGAAGCCCACCACGCGCTCCACGCGGAACCCCGAGTGCCGGAGCAGCCGCACGAAGCTGGACACGGTGAACAGCCGCACGTGGGTCATGTCCAGCACGCCGCGCTTGCCGTAGTTGAACTGGCCCAGGAGCAGGGAGAGGCGGATGGGGAGGTAGGCCACGTTGGCGGTGCTCACCAGGAGCCGCCCGCCGGGGCGCATGGCCCGGAACACCTCGGCCATGAAGGTCTCGGGCGACGTGATGTGCTCGGCCACGTCCAGGGCCAGGCAGAGGTCGAAGGGTCTCCCGGGGAGCGCCTCCGCGAAGGGCTCCTCCAGGTCGAGCCCCAGGGCCTCGGCACGGCCCGCGCGGTCCGGGGGCGACCGGTCCACCGCCACGTGGCGGGGGACCCGCTCCGCCAGGTGGCGGCTGAGGTCGCCCCGGTTGGCGCCCAGCTCCAGGGAGGCGGCGACCCCCTCGAGCTCCAGGTTGGACAGCACCCACTGGTGGAGCGAGTACGGGCTCCTCTTGAAGGTGTAGACCTCGTCCCCGAACAGGGCGATGTCGAAGTTGGGCTTGTAGAAGATCCCCAGCCGGACGAGACGGGACAGCAGCAGGGAGCGGAGGAACTGCCAGGAGTAGCGGAGCCCCGGCACATGGCAGACCTCGTCGCCGTAGTGGGTGGGGATGGAGACCTCCACGAAGCGCCAGCCCGCCAGGACGCCCTGGGCGATGATCTCGCCGTCGAAGTGGAAGTCGTCGCTGTTGGCCTGGAAGGGGACCCGGGCCAGGGCGCCGAGCCTGTAGGCCCGGTAGCCCGTGTGGAACTCGGAGAAGTCCGTGCCGAGGATCCGGTTTCCCAGCCCGGTGAGCACCCGGTTGCCCACCCACTTGTGGAGCGGCATGCCACCCGAGATGGCGCCCCGGGGCCGGAGCATCCGCGAGGCGAGCACGGCGTCGGCGTCCCCGGCCGCGGCGGCCAGCACCCGGGGCAGGTACTCCGGGGCGTACTGGCCGTCGCCGTGGAGCAGGACCACCCAGTCGAAGCCCCGCTCCAGGCAGTAGAGGTACCCCAGCTTCTGGTTGCCGCCGTAGCCCCTGTTGAACGGGGTCCTGAAGGTCCTGATGGGGGCGCGGGGATGCTCCCGGGCCACGGCCCGGGCCACCTCCCAGGTGCCGTCGGAGGAGCTGTCGTCGATGATCACCACCTCGGCCAGGCGCTCCAGCAGGTCGGCCGGGATGCGGTCCACCACCGCCGACAGGTGCCGCTCCGCGTTGTACGCCACGATGAACAGGGCGACCCTCTTCGTCTCGCACAGCTCGATCGCCGCGGCCCGCTCGGCGTCGGTGATCTCGCGCCGGGCGAGCTCGGCGATGCGCGCGAGGCGCGGGTGTGCGGGCGTGATGAGGTTCATGGTGCAAGGATCCCGTGCCGGGCTCCGCCGGGCGGGAGGCGGCACCCCCGATGGTATCATCGCAGCCGAGCGTGGAACCGCACTCCCATCCCTTCCGGAAGGTCCTTCTCCTGCTGGGCCTTGCCGCCCTCGAGCTGGTGCTCCTGGGCTCCGTGTGGCCCCGGTTCTGCTCGCCCAACGAGTGCTCCCGGATCTTCGCGGCCCACGCCATGGTGACCCGGGGGACGTGGTCCGTGGACGTGGAGGTGGCCCGGTACGGGTTCGTGGACGACCTGGCGCGGGCGGACGGCCACCTCTACTCCAACAAGGCGCCCGGCCTCATCTGGGCGGCGGTCCCCGTGGTGGCGCTCGTCCGCCTGGTCCACCCCGGGGCGAGCCTCGCCACGGAGCTCGTGGCGGCCCGGCTGGTCCTGGTGTCGGGCGCTGCGCTGGCCGGCGCCCTGGTCCTGGCCCTGTGGGCGGGCCGTGGCCGGGAGCGTGCGGTGGGTCCGCACGGTGCCGTGTTCGTCCTGCTCTTCGCCTCGCCCTTCGCGGTCTACGCGGGAACCTTCTTCAGCCATGCCTGGACCGGCTCGCTGATGCTCGTGGCCGCGTGGCTCCTGGTGGGGCGCCCGGAGGACTCGTTCTGGACCGGCGTCCTCGGTGGAGCGCTCATGGGCCTGGCCGTGGTCTCGGAGTACCCCGCGGCGCTGGTGGCGGTCCCCCTCGGGATCGCCGCCGGGGGGCTCGCGGTCCGGCGGTACGCCGCCATGGCGGCGGGCGCGGCGCTTCCCCTGGGCGGGCTGGCGCTCTACAACCTGGCCTGTTTCGGCGGACCCCTGAGGCTGGCCAGCCGCTTCGAGGCGCTCCCGAGGTACGGGGAGCTCGCCCGGGATCCCACCTTCGGCTTCACCCTGCCCACGATGGAGGGCCTGGTGGGCCTGACGGTCTCACCACTCGCCGGTCTCTTCCTCTTCGCCCCGGTGCTGCTTCCGGCCCTGGCGGTTCCGGTGCTGGCGTGGCGGCGGGGGGACCGGAGGCTCGCCGTGGTCCTCGGTGCTGCGGCATGGCTCGTTCCGCTGGTCATGTCCGGCTACCGCGAGTGGGCCGGGGGCACCGCCTTCGGTCCGCGCTACCTGGTGCTGACCGTACCCCTGCTGGTGGTGGGGCTCGCGATGACGGGGGTCGGCGGGCGGTGGCGGGTCTGGCTGGCCGGGGCGGGCCTGGCCTCCGCCGCGGTGGCCCTCCTGGGCCGGCTGACCCCGCCCTTCGCCATCGACGGCCCGTGGTGGGCCTCCACGCTCCGGGGCTGGACGCTCCCCGCGCTGCGCGACGGGCTGTGGAACCCGCCCTTCGGAGCCTCTTCCCCGGTGTGGATCCTCTCGGCGCTGGCCGTGGTGGCCGCGGTGTGGGTCGTGGCCGCATGGCTGGGCCTGGGGGAGGGGCCGGACCCCGCCGTGGGGTGGCCGGCCGCGCTGGTGCTGGCGGTGGCCCTCCTGGCCGTGCAGTTCGGCTCGGGCAGGGTGGTGGAGCGCCAGGAGAGGTGGCTGGAGCGTGTGGCTCCGGTGTTCCGTGTGACCGTGGGAACCGGAGGGGAGGGCCGCCGGCCCGCGCCCCCGGTACAATGACGGGGTGAAGCGACGCACCCTCGCCGTGATCCAGAGCCTGCGCCCCGAGCAGTGGCTGAAGAACGGGTTCGTCTTCGTCCCCCTGGTCTTCGCCAGGAGCGTCACGTCCCTCCATGCCTGGGAAAGGGCCGTGCTGGCGGCGGCCGCCTTCTGCGCACTGGCCTCGGCCACCTACCTCGTGAACGACGTCCGGGACCGGGAGGCCGACCGCCAGCACCCGCTCAAGCGGGAGCGGCCGGTGGCCTCGGGTGCCGTCCCCGTGGGTGCGGCACTGGGGATCGCCACGATCCTGGTGGGCGTGGGTGCGGTGATCTCGTGGGTCCTGGGACCGCGCTTCCTCATGGTGTCGGGCCTCTACCTGGGGCTCACGCTCCTGTACTCCGCCGTGCTCAAGGAGCTCGTATTCGTGGACGTGCTGGTGGTGGCCATGGGGTTCGTCCTCCGGGTGGTGGGAGGGGCGGTGGCCGTGTCGGTGCCGGTCTCCCACTGGCTGCTGCTCTGCGCCTTCCTGCTGGCGCTGTACCTGGCGCTGGGCAAGCGGCGGGCCGAGCTGGTCCTCCTGGGGGCCGAGGCGGGAGACCACCGGGCGGTGCTGGGCCACTACACCCTGCCCATGGTGGACCAGGCCATCTCGGTGGTGCTCGGCGCCACCGTGGTGGCCTACTCGCTGTACACGGTGGCCCCGGACACCGTGGCCAAGGTGGGCTCGGCGAACCTGATGGCCACAGTCCCCATCGTGCTGTACGGGCTCTTCCGCTACCTCTACCTCCTGCACCGCCACGAGCTGGGCGGCAGCCCGACGCGGGCCCTGCTGAGCGACCGGCCGCTGCTCGTCTGTGTGGGGGTGTGGCTCGTGACCGCCGCCCTGGTCATCGGGCTGGGTTGACCGAACCCTCCCGGACCAGCTGGTGGAGCCCGTCGCCCACCAGGGCCAGGCAGATCACCAGCCCCGTGATGGCCAGACCCGGGAAGGTGGCGAGCCACCAGCCGTCCATGAGGACCTTGTGGCCCTGGGCCACCAGCGAGCCCCATGTGGGGATGGAGGGGGGGATCCCCAACCCCAGGTAGGACAGCGTGGCCTCCGCCAGCACCAGGTCCCCCATCCTGAGGGCGGCGTCCTGGGCCACGGGCCCCGTCAGGTGGGGCAGGTAGTGGAGGCGCCAGATGCGGTGCCAGGGGCTCCCCGCCGCCACCGAGGCCACCACGAAGGGGCGCGCCCTCAGGGAGAGCACCTGGCCCCGCACGAGCCGGGCCAGGCCCATCCACGAGGTGGCCCCCAGGACCGCCACCAGGAGAGGGGGGGAGGGCCTGAAGACCGCCACGGCCAGGATCAGCAGGAACAGGATGGGGAAGGCCATGAGAGCGTCCACGGCCCGCATGAGGACCGCGTCGAGCCACCGGCTCCCCGAACCGGCCAGGAGGCCGACCCCCACGCCCAGGAACACGGCGAGGCCCAGGGCTGTGGCCGCCACGGCCAGCGAGATCCTGCCGCCCTCGAGGAGCTCCACCAGGAGGTCCCTGCCGTACCGGTCGCTGCCCAGCCAGAAGGTGTGGCGGGATCGCCGGACCACCGTGTCCGCGGGCACCTCCACCCGGGGCGTGGGGCCGCCTCCCGCCACCAGGAGGCCGTCACGCTGCTCCATCCCGGCCGCCACGAGGGCCCTGCCGTCGGCGAGGACCGCCACCTCCACACGCGTACCCGGGGGAAGGAGCGCCGAGCGCGCGGGGTCCGTACCCGGGAGGGTGGGCAGGAGCCAGGGCCCCGCCACGCAGGCCGCGGTCATCAGGACGACCCCGGCGAGGCCGGCCTTCAGGCGCGGGGGAAGGGGGGCGGTGTCCATCACCAGCTCCTGGCGCGGGGGTCCACGATGGCGTAGAGGATGTCGGCCAGCAGGTTGCCCACGATGACGGCCACGGCGCCCAGGAGGGTGACGGCCAGGATCACCGGGATGTCCCGCGCCCATGCGGCGGTCCACATGACCCGGCCCATGCCGGGCCAGGCGAAGATCACCTCGATGACCAGCGAGCCGGAGACGAGGAACGGCAGGGAGAGCCCCAGGATCGTCACCAGGGGCAGCAGTGCGGGGCGGAGGGCGTGGATCCACAGGATCCGCCAGGGCGGGATCCCCCGTGCCCTGGCGGCCAGGAGGAAGCGCGAGTCCCGGACGTCCAGGAGCGAGGCGCGCAGGTAGCGGGCCGTGGAGGCGGCCCCCGCCAGCCCCAGGATCCCCGCCGGCAGGACGAGGTGCCGCAGGAGGTCGGCCAGACGCGCCGCGGGGGGCAGCGAGGCGGCGTCCAGCGAGTGGAGGTGGGACGCCGGGAGCCAGCCGAGCTTCAGGGAGAAGACCAGGATGGCCAGGCCCGCCAGCCAGAAGGCGGGCATGCCGTAGAGGCCGAGGCTCAGCACCGTGGTCACCCGGTCGAACCAGCTCCGGTGGCGTGCCACGGCCAGCACGGCCAGCCCGATCCCCAGGAGGAGGTCCAGCAGCAGCGCCGAGCCGGTGAGCAGGAGGGTGGGCGGGAGGGCCCGGACCACCACCGTGCGCACCGGCTGGCGGTAGAGGAAGGAGACCCCCAGGTCGCCCCGGGCGATCCCCCCCAGCCACCTGACATACTGGACGTGGAGGGGGAGGTCCAGGCCGAAGTGCTGGCGCATCACCTCGCGCTCGTGGGGGCCGAGGCGGGGGTTGTCCAGCAGGTCCACCGTGGAGCCGGGAACGGCGTGGACCACCACGAAGGTCAGCGTCACCACCAGCCACAGGACCGGAATGGCGGTCAGCAGCCGGCGGAGGGCGAATCGCAGCACGGGCTCACCCCGAAGGCCGGCGGGCCGGGCCGGTGGCATGCGGCATCAGCTCGGGTCGTCCCACACCCACCACTCGTCCACGTTGAAGTAGGGGGTCGCATCGTTGATGACAGCGCCGCGGACCCTGGTGTTCAGCCCGTCCAGCCGCTCCCCCTCGTAGAGGAAGGTGTAGGGCTGGTCCCGGACGATCAGGGCCTGGATCCTGTCCAGCACGGGCTTCTGGGCCTCGATGGTGGAGAGCCGGCCAACCCGCGCCAGGAGGCGGTCCACCTGGGGGTTGGAGTACCCCACGTAGTTCATGGTGGGTTCGCCGGGCGGTGCGGAGTGCCAGATGGGGGCCAGGTCCACCTGCGTGGCCTCGCGCCAGGCGCTCACGTAGGCCTCGAACTCCCCCCGCTGGAGCCTGGAGATGAGCGCGCCCCACTCGATGAACCGCGGCCGGGCCTCGATCCCCACGCGGGCCAGCTGGTCCCGGATGAGCAGGCAGATGTCCTCCCGGACCTGGTTGCCCGCGTTGGTGAGGAGCTCGAAGCGGAACGGTCTCCCGTTCCGGTCCAGGATGCCGTCGCCGTCCCGGTCGCGCCACCCGGCCTGCTCCAGGAGGCGGCGGGCCTCCCCGGGATCGTGGGGCAGCGGCTCGAGCTCGTGGTTGAAGGCCCACATGGTGGAGAGCACGGGCCCGACACCCAGCCGCCCGAACCCGCGGAGCACCGTGTCCAGCAGGGTGGTCCGGTCGATGGCGAGGGTCAGGGCCCTGCGGACCCTGCGGTCCCGGAAGAGCGGGTTCCGGTTGTTCCAGCCCACGTAGCCGTAGGACCGGTCGGAGAACACGATCAGCTCGAGGCGGGGGTGCTGCCGGACGTGCTCGGCCTCGATGGGGGGGATGCCCTCCATGAGGTCGATGGAGCCCGTCTTGAGCTGGGTGATCAGGTTGGACTGGTCGGGGAGGACCCGCCACACGATCCGGTCCAGGCGGGGGTGTCCCTTCCGCCAGTGGCGGGGGTTCCTCTCGAAGATGATCTGCTGCTGGGGTTCGTGTGAGGCGTGGACGAAGGGGCCGGCGCTGAGGATGTGACGGGACCAGTCCACACGTTCCCAGGTCTCGAACGGGATCCCCTCCCAGGCGTGGGCGGGGACGATGGGGCCGTCGTTGGCGTCCATGAGCTGGTAGGGGTAGGCGAAATGGTAGGTGAAGCGGACCGTCCGGTCGTCCAGGGCGGTGACCGAGGCGATCCGCTCCTGGAGCTCGCTCCCTCCCCATCCCAGGACGGGCGAGATCCGGGCCTTCCACGAGAAGACCACGTCGCGCGCGGTCACCGGCACGCCGTCGCTCCAGACGGCCCCGGGGCGGAGCCTGAAGGTCAGCTGGAGGCGGTCGGGACTGAACTCCCACGACTCCGCCAGGTTGGGCGTGAAGCTCGGCGGGTGATCCCGGTAGTCCACCTGCTCCACGGCAAGGGTGGGGTAGAGGAGCGCGAGGATGTCCTCGGCGGTGGAGGTGGACACCAGGAAGGGGTTCCAGTTGTCCACGTCGGTGAGGATGCCCACCACCACGGTGCCGCCGGAGCGTGGGCCGGAGACGGCCGCGGTGGGCACGGGGGTGAGGGCGGGAGGGGGTGCGGGCCGGCCGCCGCACGCCGCCAGCAGCAGGAGGATCGGTACCAGCAGGTGTCGTCTCACAGCGGTTCCCATACGTGCTCCTCTCCGCATCGTAACGGGGAACCACGGCGGCGTCCAACGGGGCCGGTCCGGGGTACAATCCGCCGGACAGGGTGGTACGGTGGAGGCTTCCATGGGCATGGATCGAACGGCGCTGATCTCGGTATCGGACAAGAGGGGCCTCGAGCTGCTGGGGCCGGGGCTGGTGGAGATGGGCTGGACCCTGCTCTCCACGGGGGGGACCGCCCGGGCCCTGAGGGAGGCCGGGTGCCCTGTCACGGACGTGGGGGAGCACACGGGCTTTCCGGAGATCCTGGACGGCCGTGTGAAGACGCTGCACCCGAAGGTGTTCGCGGGGATCCTGGCGGCCCCCTCGGAGGACCACGAACGCCAGATCGCGGAGCTGGGCATCCCCCGCATCGGCCTGGTGGTGGTGAACCTCTACCCCTTCAGGGAGACGGCGGACCGGCAGGGCGTGACGCTCGACGAGGCGGTGGAGCAGATCGACATCGGCGGCCCCAGCCTGCTCCGGGCGGCGGCCAAGAACCACGCCAGGGTCACCGTGGTGGTGGATGCCGAGGACTACGGGACGGTCCTCGAGGCCCTGAGGGCGGGCGGACCGGACGGGGAGCTCCGGCGGCGTCTGGCGCTCAGGGCCTTCCGCCACACGGCGGCCTACGACGCGGCCATCTCCGCCCGGCTTCCCGAGCTGGCCGGCCTCGGGGCCTCGGAGGCGGCCGCGGCCGCGGAGCGCCTGCTCCGGGCCGAGGAGGTCCCGCTCCGCTACGGCGAGAACCCGCACCAGTGGGGCCTCCTGGCCCGCGTGCCGGGCGAGGCCGGGCTCGCGTGGTCCCGCCAGATCCAGGGGAAGGAGCTCTCCTACAACAACCTGGGGGACACCAGCGGCGCCTGGCGCCTGGTCTGGGATCTTCCCGCCGACGGTGTGGTGGTGGTGAAGCACGCCAACCCCTGCGGCGTCGGGCTGGATGCGGACATGAGGGAGGCCTTCCTCAAGGCGCGGGCCACGGACCCCCTCTCCGCCTTCGGCGGGGTCATCGCGGCGAACCGGCCCGTGGGCAGGGAGTTCGCCGAGGCCGTGGTGGAGCAGTTCGCCGAGGTGGTGGTGGCCCCGGCCGTGGACGGCGCCGCGCGGGAGGTCTTCGCGGCGAAGAAGAACCTTCGCGTCCTGGAGTGCCCGGGACCCTCCGGTGCCGGGACCGTGCTCCGGAGCGTGGACGGCGGGTTCCTGCTGCAGGAGGCGGACCTGGGATGGGACGGCGAGGAACGGAAGGTGGTCACCCGGCGGGCGCCGTCGGAGGCGGAGGCCGCGGCCCTGGAGCTGGCCTGGAGGGTGGTCAAGCACGTGGGCTCCAACGCCATCGTGGTGGGCGTGGGTGACCGGATCCTCGGCATCGGGGCCGGCCAGATGAGCCGGGTGGACGCCGCGAAGATCGCCGTGGCCAAGGCCCGGGAGATGGGCCACGACCTCCAGGGGAGCGTGGCGGCCTCGGATGCCTTCTTCCCGTTCCCCGACGGCATCGAGTCCCTGGCCGATGCCGGGGTCCGTGCCGTCATTCAGCCCGGCGGATCCATCCGCGACCCGAAGGTCATCGAGGCCGCGGACGGGCTGGGCGTGGCCATGGTCTTCACGGGCCGCCGGCATTTCCGGCACTGACCGGACGGGGCGATGGGGTGCGGGTGCGCCCGGCCGGGTGATCCCGGTGTCTCTCCACGTCTGCCCGGTGGTAGAATCGGTACAACAGAACGAAGGGACCGGACATGAGCGTGACCTCCGGAGGGGACGAAGGGAAGCAGGAAGAGCGACTCGACCGCGTGGTGCTGCGGTACCGTGACGGCCGGGTCATCCCCTGCCGTCTCGCGGAGGGGTTCACACCCGGAAACGAGGTCGTGGAGGCACTGCTGGACGACGGGACCCGCGCCTCGGTGCCGCTCGAGGAGCTGAAGGCCGTGTTCTTCCTCAAGGATCCCCGGCGGCGGAGAGTCGAGATGGAGCTGGATCTGGACCACGAGGCGGAGGGGCCCGGGGCACGGGCCCGGGTGGAGTTCACCGACGGCGAGATCATCCACGGCCGGGTGGAGCAGTACTCCATCGCCGACAGGGGCTTCTTCCTCTATCCCGCCGCGCGGGAATCCAACAACGAGAAGATCTTCGTGGTGGCCTCCGCGCTGACCTCGCTGGTCATCGAGGGCTGATCGCCGTGCGAATCGCGTCTGGCCGGGGGTGGCAGGCCGCCGTTGTCGCAGCGCTCCTCATCGCGGCCTCGGGTGCTTCGCTCCTTCTGGCGGCGGAGAAGGACCAGGAGGCCCTCGATACCCTGGCGGCGCTGGCCCGGCGGCTGAGGGCCGAGAAGGTCTGGACGGCCGCCTACCGCCAGGAGTACATCCCCGTTGGCATGACGCGGGGGGACACCGACCGTGGTGTGGTGTGGCTGGCGTGGCCCGACCGTGCCCTCTTCGCCACGGGCGAGCCCGCCCGCAGGTTCATGGGCCTCGAGGGGCGCATGGTCCGCCTGGTGGACCTGGAGATGGAGACCTGCGAGGAGCACCGGCTGACCGACGAGGAGTGGGAGCGCATCCCCCTGGTGGCCGTCCTCGATCCGGCGGCGGCGCTGAAGAGGTTCCGGATCATCCTGGAGTCGGCCGGCCACCTGGTCCTGGTGCCGCGTGCTCCGGGGGGGATCGCCCGGGCCGAGGTGGTCCTCGGCGAGGGCGGGATGCCGGCCATGGTGATGGTCACCGACATCCAGGGGACGGTGAACCGCCTCGAGTTCGAGGGGTGGGCCGGGGCCGGGGCGGTCCCCGGCGGAAGCTGGCTTCCCGGGCCACCACCCTCCGTGACCTGCCGGTCTTCAGATGACAGGGTGGACGATCCGCGTTAGACTGCGCTGGTGGCCGGAAACGTCTACTCGATTCGTCAGCTCCATGAGATTCGCGAGGTCTTCGGAAGCATCAGGCCCCGGCTCGAGCAGGTGGAGGGGTTTCTCGCACGGGAGATGGACGAGGCCCTGCCCATGGTGGGGAAGGTGGCGGGGTACGTTCTCGGGAGCGGCGGCAAGCGGATCCGCCCCTCCCTGGTCCTCCTGATCAGCCGTATCCTCGGGTACACGGGCGAGCGGGACATCCGGTACGGTGCCGTGGTGGAGCTCATCCACACCGCGACCCTCATCCACGACGACATCATCGACCAGTCCGATCTCAGGCGAGGCAAGCCCACGGCCAACCGCAAGTGGGGGAACCAGGCCACCGTCCTGGTGGGGGACTGGCTCTACACGCGGACCATGGACCTCTGCCTGGAGCTGGGGGACGTGGAGGTCATGAGGGTGCTCACCTCGGCCACGCTCCAGATGACGGAGGGCGAGATCCTGGCCGACCGGGTCAGGGGCCAGCTCGACGTGGACGAGGACGTCTACATGGACATCACCCGTAGGAAGACCGCGGAGCTCTTCGCGGCGGCCTGCTCCATCCCCGCACTCTTCCAGCCGTCCACCCTCCACCTGACCGACACCCTGGCCGGGTTCGGCCGCAACCTCGGGCTGTGCTTCCAGCTCATCGACGACGTCCTGGACTACACCTCGTCCCGCGGGGAGCTGGGCAAGCCGGTGATGGCGGACCTCAGGGAGGGAAGGGTCACCCTTCCCATGATCCTGCTCCTGCCCGGGCTGGGGCCCGCCCAGCGGCAACAGATCGCCGAGGTGGTGAGGACCGGTGTCTTCGAGTCCATCTCGGAGGAGGAGGTGTTGCAGATGGTGGCCACCTCCGGCGTTCTGGACGAGGTGCGCGCCCGGGCGGCGGAGTTCGCCCGACGGGCCGACGAGCTCGGTGGACAGCTCCCCGGGGGCCGGGAGCGGCAGTCCCTCCTCAGGGCGGCGGCGCTGCTCCTCGACCGGCGGAGCTGAACACCGCCCGGGACGGGGCACCCGTGCAGCCCGCCGAGCTCGCGGCCATGCTCAGGAGCTGGTTCCCTCCCCGCCGCCGGTGGGGCCTCGGCGTGCTCGGGGCGACGGCGGCCACCATTGCCCTGCTGCTGGTGCTCCGTGGAATCTACCGGCAGGAGCTGTACCATTTCACGGGGTCGGCCCAGTGGCTGTGGGTGAGCGGCGAGCTCAGGGAACCCCGTCCCACGGCGGGGCTCTTCTTCGTGAAGGTCACACTGCACGCCAGGCCACTGGAGGGCGTGGCCAAGGTGTGCGGCGACCGCGCCTACGTGCTGTGGATCAACGGCCAGCCCGTCATGTCGGGGAGGAACCGGCCCGGCTTTCACCTGGACGTGGTTCCGGTGACCGATCTGCTGGGGGGCGGCGACAACCTCATCGCGGTGGAGACGCGGAGCCCCACGTCGGTGGGCGGGCTGCTGTTCTCCCTGGACCTGGTCCCCTCGGGGGCCGGCCGGCGGGCCGGCGATCCCAGGGGGAAGAACGTCGTGGTCAGCGGGCCGCACTGGAGGGTGACCGGCCGGTGGTCCAGCGGGTTCCCCGATGTCCTCCCGTCATCCGGGGCGCGTCCCTGGATCTGGGGCAGGCCGCCCGACCACCCCTGGGGGTACCCCACGGCCATCCGCCACAAGGAGCCCCTGGCACAGGCCATGTCCGGCGAGCCCGTCGTCCTGGGTCCGGAGGTGTTCGTCCGTGGCAGGGACGGTGTCTGGCGGTGCACCCTCGCCGAGTCGTTCGGGGGCGTGGTCTGGCTCCACGGCCGGCTGTCCCGGGAGGGTGGGCTGGAGCTCCGCATCCGCTGGGAACAGGGCGACGAGGGGCCGTTCCTCCCCGTCGTGCCCCTCGAAGGCCAGGAGAGCTACCTGGTGGCGGGACGCCTGCGCGGGAGGATCGTGGAGATCCGGTGTGCGGGGCGGCCTCCCGAGCTCAGCCTGGTTCCCACCGAGGACACCGTCCTGCCGTGAGCCCCGGTTCCGGGTTCACGCAAGCCGCTTGAGGAGCTGCTCCTGGGCCTGCTGCGCGCGGTGGACGTGGCGGTCGGAGGTGTCGTACCCGCCCAGGATGATCACCCGGCGGTAGCACTCGAGCGCCTTCTCCTCGTCTCCGTGGCAGAAGCGGTGGAGGTGGCCCTTCATCAGCCAGGCCTCGAGGTTCCTGGGGTCCACCTCGAGAATCCGGTCAAGGAAGATGTCGGCAGCGGCCCACCGTTCCTCGGAGATTGCCCTGGCCGCGTGACGGCGGTACACGCCGATCAGGCTCGAGGAACCCGCGTCGTGTGATCCGAAAACGTCACGAATCTTTTCAAAAGTATTCATTCTGACTCTCATTGTCATTGACGATCGGGATGTTGTCAAGTTTTGTGGTATCCCGATGAAGGAAGCGCACCGGTTTCTTCCTGGACAATGGACCGGGAAACGGTGGGCGGCTCGAGGGGGAAGTGCCCCCCCGAAGCACCGGCGATGTCACACGATTTTCCCGTCTGCATGTCAGGAGAAATGCACGGAAATCGCGAGGAACGCCTCAGTGCATGGCGTGGAGCCGTGTGTCGTGGAGCATTCTTTCCTCGAACTCCACCGACCGCACCATGTCCAGGACCACGTCGTCGATCCGTCCCCGTTCCACATCCCGGAGGTAGGTCCGGACACCCGCCGTGTCGGGCTCCCTCCGGAGGAGTCCGTGGTACAGGGAGGTCAGGATTTCGGAGGCGGTCATGCTCCGTCTCCTCTTCAGGAATTCCGGGCTGTGGACCATGGCCCGGACCTGGGAATCCAGGCGTCCCCGCTGGATTTCCGCCGTGGCGGCGTCCCAGCCCACCCGGTCGGGCTCGCGTCCCAGGAGGGCGAGGTAGAGCGCCCGCGCGACGTGGCGGGCCTGCTCCCATTCGTACCCCGTCCGAGCCCGGGACCGGACCTCGAAGACGAGGGCTCTTTCGAGGTTGAGGTTCCCGGGAACCCACAGGATGGCCCTGCACCGGCCCCGCCGGGGTCCGGCGGAGATCCTGTAGCGGCCGTCGTCCATCTCCTTCACCGTCAGCCGGTCCTCGCACTCGCGGTCCAGGTCGAGGCCCAGGAGAAGCCGTTCCCGGGGGAAGCTCCAGCCGAACTGATCCTCGGCACGGACCTCGAGCTCCACGCGTTCCCCCACGGGGATCTCGAGGGCCCGTCCCGGCCGGAGGTCCCTCCAGTTCCGGCCGTCGCGGCTCCAGCGGACCTCGAGGTCACACGCCACGGGGCGCCGCCACCCGTCCATGCAGGTCTGGGCCCCAGCGGTGCGGGCCGGCGGGACGGTCATCAGGATGGCAACCGCCGCCACCAGGGCTGCGGGCAGGAAACGGACAGAATCTGAATACTTCATTCCACCACGATCCCTTCAAGGTCTTCGGACGGTTCAGGGTACTTCATGCCCAGCGAGGCGAGGGTGTCCCGCACCACGGTGGCCACCACGAGGTTCCGGTACCACTTCCGGTCGGAGGGGACCACGTACCACGGGGCATGGCGGGTGCTGGTCCTGGCGAGGGCCTCGGCGTAGGCCTCGCGGTACAGGGGCCACAATTTCCGTTCCGAGAGGTCAGCGCTGGAGAACTTCCAGTTCTTGGAGGGGTTGTCCAGGCGAGCCTGGAGGCGGGCCTTCTGCTCCTCCTTGCTGATGTTGAGGAAGAACTTCAGGATGGTGACACCCTCGTCGGCCAGCATCCGCTCGAACTCCACGATGTGCCGGTACCGCTTCCTCCACCGGTCCTCGGGGATCAGCCCGTGGACCCGGACCACCAGGACGTCCTCGTAGTGGCTGCGGTTGAAGATCCCGATCTCGCCCCTGCCCGGCACGGCGGGATGGATCCGCCAGAGGTAGTCGTGGTCGAGCTCGATGGGGGTGGGCACCTTGAAGCTGGTGACCCGGACCCCCTGCGGGTTCATGGGGCCGAACACGTGGCGGATGGTGCCGTCCTTGCCGGCGGTGTCCATGCCCTGGAGCACCACCAGCAGCCGGTGCTCGTGCTGGGCCCACAGGACGCGCTGGAGCTCCACGAGCTCCTCCGTCAGGGTGCGGAGGGCCTTGAGGCCCTTCTTCTTGCCCCCCCGGGAGGTCCCGGTGTCACGGGGGTCGAAGGCATCGAGGTCGAGGCCGGAACGGGATCGGACGCGGAACCGGTTGGTGTCCATGGGTGCTCCTCGGGGGCGGAGGGTCGAGGAGGCCGGAATCAGGCGCCGCCGGCGAGGCGGTCCACCAGGTCCACGTAGGCCCGCATGGCCTCCTCCGGCGACATCCCCTTCTTCTCGGACCACGCGTCGAACTTGGCCCGGCCCACCGGATCGAACATGCCGGGGCGCGTGCCGGAGGCGTCGCCGGCCGTGGCCTGCTTGTAGAGGGCGTAGAGCTCCAGGAGCGTCTCGTTGGACTGGTCTCCCAGCGCCTTCACCCGCTCGGAGGCGGATCGGAACTGTTCCTCGAGGTTCATCGCTTCCTCCAGTCGGTCCGGACCCATTGTAGCCGGTCAGGGCAGCCGGACCGGAGGGAACGCCTTGACGTGGCGCATCATCAGGTCATCAGGGAGATGTCCGGGACCTTGATCTTTCCCATCATGAACGCCACCTGGGAGCTGTCCCGTCCTGTCTCGATGCCCACGTGGGTGGCGGTCTTCATCCGGGGTGGAACCGCTTCCCGGCCGCCGCGAGATCCACCAGGGCCGGGGCGATGCGGCTCCGGTGAGCAGGCTCGCGACCGCGGAGCGGCCCGGATCGTGGGCGGTGAGGTCGGTGAACTCGGCGCCGGACCGGCAGAAGGGCGCCCGGAAGCCGGGCCTTCGTGACAGAACGACCCGGAGGTGGCCGTCGCCCTCCGCCGCCGCTTCCTGGCCGGCACGAAAAACGCGCCGCCCGGAGGCGGCGCGCTGGATGCTCCGTCGATGGGATGGGGTCCCGCTCAGTCTTCCTCTTCGTCCTCGCCCTTCTGGGAGGCGGCGATGATCTTCTCCTGGAGCTGCTTGGGCACCTCGTCGTAGTGGCTGAACTCCATGTGGTAGTCGGCGCGGCCGCCGGTGATGGAGCGCAGGGTGGGGGAGTAGGTGAGCATCTCCGCCAGGGGCACCAGGGCGTGGATGATCGTCGTGCCGTCCTCGCTGTCCATGCCCTGGACCCGGCCGCGGCGGGAGTTGAGGTCGCCCATGACGTCGCCCATGAACTCCTCGGGCGTGAAGACGTCCACCTTCATGATGGGCTCGAGCAGGGTGGGCTTGCACCTGGCCGCACACTCCTTGAAGGCCTTGCGGCCCGCGATCTTGAAGGCCATCTCCGAGGAGTCCACGGCGTGCTCCTTGCCGTCGAGCAGGGTGACGCGGAAGTCGGCCAGCGGGTAGCCCGCCAGCACGCCCTTCTCTGCGGCCTCCTGGATGCCCTTGTCCACGGCGGGACGGTAGCCCTGGGAGATGGCACCGCCGAAGATCTTGTCCACGAACTCGTAGCCGGAACCCCGGGGCAGGGGCTCCATCCGGATCTTGCACTCGGCGAACTGGCCGGCCCCACCGGTCTGCTTCTTGTGGCGCGTGGTGACCTCGGCCGAGGCTGTGATGGTCTCCCGGTAGGGGACCTTGGGCGGGTGCAGGATCACGTCCACCTTGTAGCGCCGCTTCAGGCGGCCCACCACCACCTCCACGTGGAGCTGGCCGGCGCCGGAGATGAGCATCTCCTTGGTCTGGGGATCACGACCCACCGTGATGGTGGGGTCCTCGTCCTTGATGCGGACCAGGGCGGCGGAGAGCTTGTCCTCGTCACCCTTGGACCTGGGCTCCAGGGCGAAGCTGATGGCCGGCTCGGGGATGGGCACGGCGGGAATGATCACCTTGCGCGAGGGATCGCACAGGGTGTCGCCGGTGCGGGTCTCCTTCAGCTTGGGCACGGCGCCGATGTCACCGGGGGCGAGCTCGGCCACCTGGTGGAGCTCCTTGCCCTGCATGACGGCCAGCCCTCCGAGGCGCTCGTTGGCATCCCGGACCGGGTTGTAGACCGTGGTATCGGACTTCAGGGAGCCGGTGAACAGGCGCAACAGCGTGATCCGGCCGGCGTAGGGGTCGGAGAAGGTCTTGAACACGTAGGCGGCCGCGGGCTCGTCCGCGTTCACGGGGAGCTCCAGGTCCTCGCCCTCCGGCGTCTTCGCCGCCACGGGGCGCCAGTCGGGCGCCGGAACGAGATCCACCAGGGCATCCATGAGGGGCTGGACGCCCATGTTCTTGCCGGCGGCCATGGCGAAGACGGGGAAGAGCGCCCGGTTGCGGATGGCGGCGGCCAGGCCCTTGCGGAAGGTCTCGTCGTCCAGCTCTCCCGCCTCCAGGTAGGCCTCCATGAGCTCCTCGTCCTGCTCGGCGACCATCTCCATGAGGGCCTCGCGGGCGGCGGCCACGGCGTCGGCCATGTCCCCGGGAACCTCGCCCTGCTGGACCTCCGCGGACTCGTCGCCCGACCAGGTCCATGCGGTCCCCGTGATGAGGTCCACCACGCCGGTGAACGACGACTCCTCGCCGATGGGAAGCTGGACGGGGGTCACCTCGCGGCCCATCTTCTTCTGGAGCGCCTCGAGCGTCCTCTCGAAGGAGGCGCGGTCGCGGTCCATCAGGTTGATGGCGAAGAGGACGGGCAGCTCGTACTCGGCCGCCTTCTTCCACATCTTCTCGGTCTGGACCTCGATGCCGCCCACCGCCGAGACCATGAGGAGGGCGGTGTCCGACACGCGCAGCCCCTGGGTGGCCTCGGTGGTGAAGATGCTGTAGCCGGGGGTGTCGATGAGGTTGACCTTCACCTCGCGGTGCTCGAAGTGGGCCAGCGCCGTGTTGATGGTGATCTTCCGCTCGATCTCGTCCTCGTCGAAGTCCGTGATCGTGTGGCCATCGTCCACCTTGGCGAAGCGGTTCACGGTGTGGCTGTCGAAGAGCAGGGCGGACACGAGGGTGGTCTTCCCCGTGTCCGAGTGTCCCACCACGGCCACGTTCCGGATCCTGTCGGTGCTGTAGGTCGGTTCGCTCATGGGGTGTTCTCCTCCTGGATGATCTCTGGCGTCATGTGCGGGGTGGACCGGATCCGTCCTGGCTGCCGAGCTGCAGCTCCTCCCCCGTGAGGAGGCGGTGGGCCTCCAGGTAGCGTTCCAGCGTCCCGCGGACGACCTCGGGTGGCAGCTCGGGTGCCGGGGGTTCCTTGTTCCAGCCGCTGGCCTCGAGCCAGTCCCGGACGTACTGCTTGTCGAAGGAGCGCTGGGATCTGCCGGGCTCGTAGTCGTCGGCGGGCCAGAAGCGGGACGAGTCGGGTGTCAGGGCCTCGTCCATCCAGACGATGGCGCCCGACTCGTCGAACCCGAACTCGAACTTGGTGTCCGCGATGATGACGCCCCGCCCGGCGGCCCTGCTGGCGGCCTCCGAGTAGAGCATGAGGGTCAGCTCCCGCAGCCGTCCGGCCACCTCGCCGCCGACGATCTCCACCATCCTGTCGAAGGAGATGTTCTCGTCGTGCCCGGTGGTGGCCTTGGTGGCCGGGGTGAAGATGGGCTCCGGAAGCCGTTCCGATTCCCTGAGGCCCTCCGGCAGCCGGATACCGCAGACCGCGCCGGTATCCCGGTACTCCTTCCAGCCGGACCCCGCGAGGTACCCCCGGGCCACGCACTCCACCGGGATGGGGCGGAGCCTGCGAACCAGCACGCTGCGGCCCTCGAGCTCCGGGTGGCTGCGGAAGGGCTCCGGGAACTCCTCCAGCCGCGTGGCGAGGAGGTGGTTCGGCACGACGGAGGCGAAGTGGCGGAACCAGAAGTTCGACAGCTGGGTCAGCACGACGCCCCGTCCCGGGATGCCGGGGCTCAGCACGCAGTCGAAGGCGCTGATCCGGTCCGTCGCGACCAGGATCAGGGCATCTCGGCTGGCGTAGATGTCACGGACCTTGCCGCGACTCACCAGCTGTTCCCCGGGTATGCTGGTGGTCAGCAGGGCCTGCACCATTCCCTAGGCTTCCGTGCCGGTGAGGACCGCGTTGGCCTGCCGCGACAGGCGGGACTTGTACCGGGCCGCCGTGTTCCGGTGGATGACGCCCTTGCGCCACGCCACGTCGATCACCGAGAGCGTCTCCGGCAGGAGGGTCCTGACCGCACCGGCGTCCCTGTCGTCGATGGCCCGGCGCATCTTCCGCATCTGGTGACGGACCCGCGTTCGTACCGCCCTGTTCCGCATCCGCCGTTCCAGCGACTGGCGATGGCGCTTGCGCGCCTGTTTCTTCGTTCCCTTGATCGTTGACATTCGTGCTCTCTCCTTGAATCAGATGGTCCCGGCGGGACTGGTCTTCAGCGAATCGTGATCCCCAGCGACCGGAGCTTCTCCCGTGCGAGGTCCGCCTCCGGGGTTCCCGGATGCTCGTAGACCACGTACTGGAGGTTGACCACACCCTGCCCCTGATCGCCCATCTTCAGGGCGACGAGCCCCTTCTTGAGCTGGGCGGCAGCGGCCTTGTCGCTGGTCGGGTACTTCTCCAGGAGAGCGGAGAACGCATCGAGCGCCTCCTTCTCCTGACCGAGCGCATCATAGCACTCTCCGACCCAGTATTGGGCATTGTCCGTGAGATCGGTGTCCGGGAAGCGCCTGATGTACTCCTGGAACCCGTTGAGGGCCAGCTGGTAGTTGCCCCCCATGTAGTCCCGGTAGGCACTCTGGTACAGGGCTTCGGGGGTGTCTGCCAGGGTGGGGGCGGCGGCCGGCCGGGTTTCCCCGGAGGGCGTGCTCGCCGCGGTCCCATCCGGGGATGCACCGGCGGCCTCGGTGCCGGTGGTCGTGGTCACCGGGGGGATCACCGCGGCTGCGGGTCCCACGGAGGCCAGCTCCTGGGACAGCCGGTCCATCCTGCGGCTGGCCACCTCCAGGGAGGCCCTCAAGGCGTCCACCTCCTGCTCGAGCCTCTCGATGCGGACGGAAAGCTCCGCGTTGGCCTGTGCGAGCTTCTGGTTCTCCTCCTGCAGGGACCGCTTCAGGGGGGCCAGGTCGCTCTGCTCCACGGTGATGGTCTTGAGCTGTCGTACCTCGCGCTGGACATCGGTCACCTCGCGATGGAGCAGGGCGATGTCCTCGGTGGAGGAGCAGGCGAGGGCCGGGACGATGAGGGCTGCAATCCAGATTCTGCGCACGGATCGCCTCCTCAGCGCGCGGTGATGACAAAGTGGGCGCGGCGGTTCAGCCGCCACGCGGACTCGTCATGCCCCAGTGCGAAGGGCCGCTCCTCGCCGTAGCTGATGGTCCCGATCCGGTCGGCGGAGACCCCGAGGAAGACGAGATAGTTGCGGACGGCGTTGGCGCGCCGCTCACCCAGGGCGAGGTTGTACTCCCGGGTATTGCGCTCGTCGCAGTGCCCCTCCACCAGGATCTTCACCGTGGGGTGCTTCTGGAGCCAGGCCGCGTTCTCCGCCAGGGCCGCCCGTGCCTCCGGCTTGAGGTCGTAACGATCGGTATCGAAGAAGACATCCTTGAGGTACCCGCGGCGGTTGAGCTCCTGGATATCCTCGGGAAGCTCCTCCGTCACCTCGACGGAGGGCACCGGCTCGGTGACGGGCTCCGTCACCGTCTCCTCGGGAAGGGGTGCAGGTGTGGGCGTGGCCACACTCTGTGTCACCTGCTCCTGCCCGGGTGCGGTCTTCCCGGTGCTCGAGCAGCCGGGGATCACCAGGGCGACAACCGCCAGGACGAGAGCCAGACGAGAGATGGCGTTGGTTCTCATGCTCCGCCTCCTTGGACCGACAACTCTAGCAGCGATTCAAGTGATTGACAAGCAAGGAACAGAGGGTGCCCGGTCAGGCGTCGGGCCGTTCCCCGGGAGAGGGGGGGAGGCCGCCGTCGGGACGGTCCAGGATCCCGCGGCGATGGAGCTTGGCCAGATGGTCATACACCACGATCGAGCCGGCCACCGCCACGTTCAGACAGGGCACGAGACCCCACTGGGGGATCTGGACCACGAGGTCCGCCTCGTCGAGGAGATCCCGGGGAATCCCTCCGAGCTCGGCTCCCAGCAGGAAGCAGGGGTCGGGCGGGTAGTCGGCCTCGAAGAGGTTCACCGCACCGGGTGACAGCTCCACCGCGACGAGGGTGTGCCCCCTGCTGCGGACGTGATGGAGGAAGGCACCGGTCTCGGCGGGGAGGTGGGTCACGGTGGTGTAGAGGTCGGCGGTCCGGGCGGCTTCCCGGTTCCACTCCCGTTCGCCCACGAGGATGACCTCACGGACCGCGGCCGCGTGGGCCGTGCGGACGAGGCTTCCCACGTTGTGGGCCTTGGAGATGTTCCACGCGGCCAGGGCCACGGGGCGCAAGCCCCTGCGGTAGGCTGCCCTGCGCCGCGCCCTTCGTGCGGCTCTCCGGGCGTCGGCCCATCGTTGACGGGGATCGTCCATGATGTCGGTTCCTTCCAGTGGTCCACCCGAGACTGGAGCCCTCGTACCTCGGCGAGCCGATTATTCCACAGGAAAGGGCGACGGGTGTGAACGGTATAATGGGTACCTGCTCATGCGAGAGGATCATCCGTCGAACCGTTCCAGCGAGAAGCTTATGGCGATCCTGGGCGACCTCGGAGCCGAGGTCATGAGGGCCGACGATCTGGAGACCGTCCTCAGGGGAGCGGTGGAACGGCTGCTGGGGATCCTCCCCGTCAGCGGGGTGGGTGCCGTGGTGGATGGGCCCTGGCATGGGGAGGAACCTCTTGTGGTGGTCTCGGGCCGGCTGGCAGAGGAGACCGCCCTGGAGGCCCACCGGAGCTCGGATCCCGAGGAGCATTCCGGCGTTGCTTTCTCCGTGTCCTCCGGAGAGGGGGAGCAGTTCCTCTGGGCGGTTCCCCTGAGAACCGAGGCGGGCATCCTGGGAAGTCTCGTGCTGGCCCTTCCGGGCCCCATGGACGAGGCCGATCCCTCGGTACAGCTGGCAGCCGCGGTGGCCGGAGTCGTGGCCACGGGCCTCCACCTGAGGTTCGGTGCCGGTCAGGTGCCCGGCTCGACGGGGACGCGCCGTCTCGTCCTGGACACCATGTCCGACCCGTCCCTTCTCCTGGACTCGGAGGGAAATATCCTGGACGTGTCCACACCCGTTGCACGGATCCTCCACCGGGAGCACGACGAGCTCGTGGGTACCAACCTCCTGGCGCTCATGGATCCCGACGACCGTGAGATCGTGGCGGGGCTCCTGGCGGGGCACGGGGCCGTCGACGAGACCTTCGAGGTTCCCTTCGGCATCGTCACGCCCGGAGGGGGACGGCGGCGGTTCCACCTCCACGCCAGGTGGACCCGCGGGGAGGTGTGGCTGGGCGTGTTGCGGGACTACACCCGCCATGCGGCCCGGGACCGGAGCCGCAGGGTCCTGCTGGACCATGTGCCGCGGATCGCGGTGGCCCGGACACCGGAGGAGCTCTGGGAGCAGCTGTGGGTCGCCCTGGGGGAGCTGCTGCCCAATGCCCACGGCATCCGCGTCTACCGCGGCCTTCATGCGGCCCTCAGGATGGTATGGGCCAGCGATCTTCCGCCGGGGGATCAGGATCTCGTCTTCACCCTCAGGGGCTGGGGTGCGCGGTTCATCAGCATGCTTGGCGAGTCCGTTGGAATGGACGCTGCGGTGGCGGCGTTCGGGCGATCCGCCGAGGAGGTTCGCGGCCGGATCATGAGGTTCTTTGCAGGACGTGGGAACCCGATCATCCTGGATGACCCGGACCGCCAGCTGGCGGCCTTCCTGTCGCCGGAGGAGCTCGAGAAGATCCGGAGACACAGGAATTTCAAGGGAGAACGGTTCGGGGAGATCCTCTGCCCCGTGATCGTCGACGGCAATCTCGACCTCCTGGTGGTCATCCTCGGGAAGACCGGGAGGCCGGTCTTTTCCTGGGACGAGGCCGCTGACGCCTGGCAGCTGGTGAACCTTGCCAGGGAGGTCGCGGTGCGGCTGGAGGCTGCCGCCACCATCGAGGGGCACTACGCCATGGTCCGTTCCTTCCGCAACGCCATGCGCCGGGTCAGCGTTGTCACCCGCATCGAGGAGCTCTTCGAGGCCGTGGGACATGCCGCGCTGGACAGTACCGGGGCAACGGGCATGGGTGTGGTTGCCCGTGTCGATGGTGAGGAGGCGGAGCTGGAGCTGGTGTGGGGGCTGGGTCTCGCGGAGCCGGTTCCCCGGCGACTGGTCACCATGGTGGATGCGCTGGAGCGGCGCCAGGTGTTCACCTCGGAGCCGGTGTTCTTTCCCAGCGTCGGAGCCGACGAGCTCCTGGCAGAGCTGGCGGTGGATCTGCCGGGGGTGGAGGGGATGGCGGTCGCTCCACTCATCGTGCGGGGCAGCTTCCTGGGCGCCATGGTGCTCGTCTGGGCCGCACCGCAGCGGTTCCCTCCCGATGAGCGGGTCCAGATGGAGTTCCTCGCGGGGGAGCTCGGTCTCGCACTGTCCAACCATTTTCTGTACCGGGCCGTGGAGGGGTCCAGGACCGAGCTGAAGAGGATCGTCGAGGCGGTGGACGAGGGCATCCTGTCACTGGACAGGGGCGGGAGGGTCCGTTTTCTCAACGGCAGGGCAGCCGAGCTCCTCGGTATCCGTGATACCACCCCGGAGGGAAGACCGCTCCTGGATCTCGTGAACCTGGATGTGGGAGAGGAGCTGCTCCCCATGCTGGGCGAGATCCTCGAGGGAAAGCAGCTCGGCGGACGTACGATCCGGCGGGGCCAGCGGCTGATCCAGGTCCGGGTGTGGATCGATCCGGGGGGCCAGGAGGGCGGGTGGACCTGTGTGCTGACCCTGGGCGAGATGACGGCCGAGGAGGAGCGGCGACTGCGGATGGAGGAGTTCGTGCTCCACACCGAGGACGGCATCCTCCAGCTCGGGATGGATGGGCGGGTGCTGGAGGCCAATCCTGCGGCCCTCAGATTCCTGCGTGCCCTCGGTCTCGAGGAGGCCGGTGACGGGTTCCGGTGGCTTCCCTGGAGCGAGGATGCTCTCAGGGTGCTCCAGGAAGGCGAGCCGGTCTGGATCCCCGGAGACCGGATCCTCGGGTCCGGGGTGCGGCTGTACTGGGAGGCAGAGATCGTTCCCCTCAGTGGGGCCCGGGAACCTTCGGTTCTCGTGATGATCCACGATCTGACGGTGGACAGGGCCCTGGAGAGGCTCAGGGATGATCTCGCCGAGGCCCGGCGTGTGGCCGGGCGCCTGAGTCGGGTGGTCGAGAGGCTCAGGGAGGCGGGGACCTCGCAGGAGGACCTTGCCACGGCGGTGATGATGCACTGTTCCCTTGTGGGCGACGTGACAGAACAGTCGGGGAGGGAAGGCAGGGCCCTCGGGGCGATACGCCAGGCAACGGCCAATGCTGCGGAGGCCATGGGGAGCTTCAGGAGGCTTCTCGGTGAGCTGGAGGAGGAGATCGAGCACCTGGTCAACGTTCTTCCCCAGCGTTCGGGAGATGAGCGGGGTGAGGCCTGGATCCTGGGTGATCGTCCCCAGAGGCGCAACGCGCTCACCGCACGGCTCCGGATGCTGGGCTGGATGCCGCGCAGTCTGTCTCCGGCGGAGCTGGAGGACTACCTCCGGCGGGGGGAGCCCCACCTGGTGGTCATCGATGTGGCATCACTCAACCGTGCAGTGGAGCTCTACGGTGCTCTCCGCGAGCTCCTGCCCGGGGTCGGCATCCTCATGATCCTCGCCATGGGTGGTGGTCTGGAGGGCGGGGCCCTGTCGGAGGACCCGAAGGTGTGTGTGGTGGATGCCATTCCGGACGACACCGAACTGGAGGCACTGCTGGAGGGCCTCGCCTGACATACGAAATCCCGCTCGGAGCGGGATTTCGTGGTGGCGGATGCCCGCCCGGACCCTTGCAGTGGTTCACGCGGCTGCGAGGTCCGTCCAACGCCCGCGGCCCCCTGGGGGACACTGCCAATATCGGTCCCGGTGGTCCCGGTGTCAAGGTTCCGTCATGGTGGGATTGCAGGGGATGCCCTCGCCGGTGTCCGTGTCGGCGCCACCCCCCGCCCGCCCGTTCGTGAAACGTGAAAGGTGAAAGGTGAAACGAAAGAGGGCGCAGGGGATGTGCGAGCCTGGAGCCCCGCTCGCGAGGGAGTGAAGATGTCCCCCACCCGGCCGGAGAAGGTTCCGTGCCGGGTCAGGGTTCGTGCCTGCGCCCCCTCGCCCCTGCTCCCCTGCTCCCCAGCCCCTCTGCTTCTGTGACGGTGTCCGTGCCTGTGACCGTGCCGGGGACCGTGTCAGGGTCATGGTCGGGGACGGCGGCGGCATCGGCGCCGGCGGACGGCGACCGCGAACGGCGGCCGCGGCAGGGTCCGTGTCCGTGTCCATGCCGGTGACCGCGACCGTGTCGGTGACAGGGTCAGGGACAGAACCGGGGTCAGGGACAGGGTCTGGGCCAGGGCCACGGTCAGGGTCGGGGTCGGCGACAGGGAGCGGCGTCAGGGTCCGTGGCCGTGACAGTGACCGTGTCCGCGTCCGTGTCCGGGTCACGGCCAGAGCCGGGGCCTCACCCCCTCTGGATCATCCGCCACAGCATGGCGCGGACCTCGTCGAGGAGCGTCAGGGCTCGCTGCGTACGTACCGCATCCACGGAACCAGACGCGAGGAGGAGCCGGAGGTGGACGTCCAGCTCCTTCGCCGAGCCGTACGCCACCCGCCAGTGGTAGCACCGGTCCTTCCCGGAGCGGCCCTCCCCCTCGGCGATGTTGGCGGGAACCGACGCGGCGGCCCGCACCACCTGGTCGGCCAACGCTCTGAACGGCGCCTTCACCGCAGCGGCCAGGGCGATGGCGGTCCCGGCGGCCTCGAGGGCCTTCGCCAGGGCCGGGGGCCTCGATCCGTGGAGCGCGTGGAGCATGGTTTCCTCCCGTTCGTTCATGACGCCCCCCAGGCCCCCGGGCCGCCCGGAGTCAGGGGTCGCGCAGCGACCGGCCGCAGGCCGGCGTGCCCTTGACACCGGGCGGATCCGGGGGCTACATCCCCATCACAGGAACGAAGGGGAGGAAACCGGACGCGCGCGAACACGGGAGAGGCCGGAACGGTGGCGGTGTCGGGGTCCGTGTCAGTGACCGTGTCGGTGTCCGTGTCCGTGCCAGTGACCGCGACCGTGTCGGTGACAGGGTCAGGGACAGAACCGGGGTCAGGGACAGGGTCTGGGCCAGGGCCACGGTCAGGGTCGGGGTCGG
>JAMOWA010000035.1 GCA_027061805.1 Thermoanaerobaculia bacterium
AACCCCGCGAGGAACAGCGCCAGGCCAACAACAGGCACGACTCTGGATGACCGGTTCATGACAACCTCCTTGAACCTGGTGTGGTTCAACCAGAGAAGAGGCCGTTCTCCCACAGTTTGCTCACGGGATACCCCGGGTGGACCGGTCGGCCCGACGGGGTGCGGCCGTTTCAGCCCCGCCGCCGCGCCAGGCCAAGCCGGTAGAGGGCCTTCCGCGCCGCCTGGGTCTGGGCGATCCGCTTGTTGGGCCCCTCGCCCCTGGCCAGGGTCTCGCCGTCCCAGATCACGTCGAAGACCCACAGCGGGGCATGATCCGATCCCCTCCCGGTTCGCACCAGGCGGTACTCGGGAAGGGGCAGGTGCCGTGCCTGGGCCGCCTCCTGGAGCGCGCTCTTGGGATCCGCCAGGCGAAGGGTCTCCTCGTCCAGCTGCTCCAGCTCGGGAGCGAAGACCGACTCGATGAAGCGGTACGCCACGTCCCATCCACCATCCAGCTCCAGGGCGCCCACCACGGCCTCGAACACGTCCTCGAGCAGGGCGGCCCGCCACCGGCCGCCGCCCGTCTCCTCGGAGCGCCCCAGCTCCACCACGGCATCCAGGCCGAGCTCAACGGCCCGTGCGGCCAGCGACTCGGACCGGATCAGGAAGGCCTTCATCCTGGTGAGGACCCCCTCGTCCTCGTCCGGGAACCCGTGGTAGAGCATCCGCGCCACCGCGTGGCCCAGCACCGCGTCGCCCAGGTACTCCAGGCGCTGGTAGGAACCTTCCGACCACGAGTCCGCGGCGGAGCCGTGCCGCAGGGCCCTCTCGAGCAGCTCACGATCACGGAAGCGGTGGCCCAGCCGCTCCTCGAGGTTCTCCAGAAGCTCCGGACGGGACTCAACACCCACGAAAGCCCTCCTCCCGGCCCGGTCTCGTGCCCAGGTCCTGCCCGCGGATCTTCCGCCTCATGACGGCACCACCAGTGGCAGGATCAGCCGGAGAACACCCTCGTCGTCCATGCGCTCCCGTGTCATCTCACCCCCGAGCATGGCCACGACCCGCCGCGCCAGGGCCAGGGAGAGTCTCCCCTCCTCGGCCTCCACCACCCCGGAGACCACCCCCCACGCCGACCGGATCTCGATGACGGCCTCCCGGCCCGGTCCCCTGTCCAGCTCCACGGCGACCTCGAGACCCGAGGGCGTCGCGTCCGCAAGCGGTGCCAGCAGCAGGACCATCAGCGTGAAGATCAGGCGGGGATCGGCCCAGACCATCACGGGTGCATCGGGCACCATCGTCTGGATCCGGGCGGACTCGTTGATCACGGCCACGAAAGCCGCACCCTCCCGCATCGCCTCACCGAGGTCGAAGGTCTCACGCTCCACGGCTCCGCCACCGCCGAGAACCGCCACCTTCTGCGTGATCTCTGCACCCCTCCGTGCACCTTCCATGAGGCGTTCGAGGTAGACACGGACCGACTCCGGATCGGAGGCCTCGCTGGCGAGCTGGGCGTTCAGGGCCTGTCCCCCCAGGAGATTGTTGAGAGTGTGGGTCAGGCCCCGGCCCGCGATGGCCAGGGCCAGCGGCTGGAGCATGGCATCGGACACCCTGAGGCCCGATTCGGTCTGAGCCCCCCCGGCACACCCCCGGGTGAGCTCCACGGCCAGACGAACCGCCAGCAGCTCCAGGAGCTCGTTCTCCACACGAAGCAGCTCCTTGGGCCGGATGAAGACACAGACGATGGCCCCGACACTTGCACCACGTGCAGGCGAGACCGCCGGCACGATCGCCAGGCCCCTGGCGCCCACGGCACGGAGCACGCCCCAGTCCGGAAATCTGTCCTGGACACCGTCGGGAAAGTGCCGGATCGTCCGGGTCAGAATGGCCTCGACAAGTGGTCCACCCTCAACGGGCAGCATGGTTCCCGGCGCCGGGATCCCACGGCCGTGCGACGACCGGATCACGGCAACGGGGGGCCGGAGCTCCGCCACCACCGCGAAGTCGGCTCCCGAGAGCTCGGCCGCCACACCCGCCGAGCGGGCCACCAGCTCCTCCCCCACATCCCGGGCGAGGATCGCGTTGAAGCGCTCCCGGAGGAGATCCTCCCGCACCTCGTCCGTGATCTCCTGGAACAGCACGTTGCCGCTCTGGTCCCCGACCCCTCCCTTGGCGGAGACGAAGCGGAACCACCGGGGCGGGTCGTCAGCGGCCGCCCTCCGGAACGGTTCGGAGACCCCGATCCCCTCCAGGAGCCATTCCGCCAGTCCGGCCCGGTCCACCGGGTGCACCAGGTCCAGGAGGCTGGCCCCCACAGGATCCTCCACCACCGAGGGGATGAGGTCCCGGTCACCGGCACCCACCGAGACGATGATCTCGTGGTCCGTCTCCAGGATCACGTAGGGTTTCTTCACCGTGCCGCCTCCACCGGCGAACCGGTCCGGTCCACCACACGCCGCATCCTCTCCAGGATCCTGGCGGTGTGGGTCCCCGGCCAGTACACCCGACCGCACAGTGTACAGCGCCTGAACCTCGGAGCCGTCCGCGCCACGAACGGTGGCACCCCGGCCGCCACCTCCTTCCGGGCCGCGTCCTTCAGGGGCCCGTTGCAGGCGGCGCACCGCGCCCCCTCCAGCGTGGGCTCCGCCTCGATCCCGAGCCGGCCGAAGACCTCCACGAGCTGGTCCTCGAGGGTCTCGGACCGGACCAGCAGGGTGCGCGGCCCCCGTGCCGCGAGCTCCCGGTCGCGGGTCAGCAGCCAGCGCCCCTCCCGGGCTGCCGTCTCCACCAGCACGGAGTCCTCCTCCAGGCTGAAGAGGCAGTCGAAACCGAACAGCCTCAACCACCTGGCCAGGGAACCCAGCATGGCATCACACAGGAATCGGGGCACGGAGACCATGCTAGCATTCCGGCCGGAGGTTGCCATGACGATCCCCCAGGCCGAGCTCGGAGCCCGCAGGGAGCGGGCCACCCGGGAGCTCCAGACCGCGGGCCTCGATGCCCTCGTGGTGCAACCCGGCACCAATTTCCGCTACCTCACGGGACTCGCCCTGGAGCGGAGCGAGCGTCTCGTGGCCCTGGTCCTCCAGGCCGACGGCGAGACCTGGATGGTGGGACCGGCCTTCGAGGAGGCCCGGCTCTCGGCCGCGGTGGGCGGGGCCTACCTGGCCTGGGCCGAGACCGAGGACCCCTACCGCCTCCTCGCGGAGCGTCTCCGCGGCGCCTCCACCCTGGGACTGGGGCCCACCACCTGGTTCGCGGACGCGGAACGTCTCCAGTCGGCACTTGGCACCGCGCGGCTCACCAGCGCCCACGAGATCCTCGCCTCGCTCCGGATGCACAAGACGCCCTTCGAGGTCGAGGCCATCCGGGAGGCTGCGGAGGCGTGCCGACAGCGCATCTTCGCGGCCCATGGCAGGCTCGGACCGGGCGCCACGGAAACCGCCATCGCCTCGGGCTTCGGCACCGGCGACGACACCGTCATGGTCCAGTACGGCCCCTCGTCTGCGGTGCCCCACGGCGATGCGGGCGACCGTCCGCTGGAGCCTCCCACCGCCCTCCTCATCGACCACTGGGCCCCCCTGGAAGATGGCTACTGGGGCGACCTGACGCGCTCCACCTGGGTGGGGGGCGAGCCCCCCTCCCGCTACCGGGAGGTCTGGCACATCGTCCTGGAGGCCCAGCTGGCCGGCATCGATGCCATCCGGCCCGGCGCCACCTGCGGCGAGGTGGATGCCGCGGCGCGCTCCGTGATCGAGCGGGCCGGTTTCGGCGAGTACTTCACCCACCGCCTCGGGCACGGCCTGGGTCTCGACGTGCACGAACCGCCGTACCTGGTGGCCGGCAACGACCGGGTGCTCGAGCCCGGCATGGTGGTCACCGTGGAACCCGGTATCTACCTCCCCGGGGAGTTTGGCGTCCGGCTGGAGGAGGACGTGGTGGTCACCGAGAACGGCGCCGAGCTGCTCTCCGATCCCCAGCGGGAGCTCGTGCCCCTGACGGTGGAATAGCCCGGATCGTCCGGCAGCGAGCACTGCGCCCGCCCGCGAGGGAGCGGGTGCCGCGGGCAGAGCGAGGCCGGGATCTGTGGCGTGTCGGTGCCACCCCCCACCCACCCCGTGAAGAGGTGAAGAAGTGAAGGAGTGAAGACGTCCCCCGCCCGCCCTGGGGCGCAGGGGTGCAGGGGCGAAGGGGAGAACTCAACCCCGATCGTGCCGGTATCCGTGACCGCGTCTGTGACCGGGTCCGTGTCCGTGGCCGCGCCCCCCCTTCCTCCCGGTGAAGACGTAAAGGGGTGAAGGAGTGAAGACGTCCCCCGCCCGCCCGGAGGAGGCTCCCTGGCAGTGTCCGTGCCGGTGTCCGTGGCAGTGTCCGTGGCCATGTCGGTGACCGTGGCCGATTCCATGGCCGTGACCGTGGCCGTGGCGGTGTCCGTGACGGTGTCCGTGTCCGGGTCCGTGTCCGTGACCCCGTCCCTGTCCCTGTCCCCGACGGATTCACCCCCTCGTCCCTGCTCCCCTGCCCCTCTGCGTCTGTGACGGTGTCCGTGGCGGTGTCCGTGGCGGGTTCGGGGACGGCGGCGGCGGGCGGCGGCCGCGGCAGGGTCCGTGACCGTGTCCGTGTCCGTGACAGTGTCCGTGTCGGGGTCCGTGGCGGTGGCCGTGGCCGTGCCACGGTGTGTCCCTCGTGGTGTCCATGCGGTGGAGGAATCGCACCCCGGCGGGACCGCGGTCAAGGGCAGGCCTCCGGTCGCGGCGCAGACGCCGCGACCCCTGACAGCGGCCCCGCGGGGTGCCGGTGGAACACCATGGACACCACGAGACCCACACCGCTTCCCACGCCCCCCACCGGCCGGCTCCTCGCCCACACCGTCGCCCTCCAGGCCGCCGGGGTGGCCGTCGCCCTCGCACTGGCCCTCCCGCCTCGCCTCAGGAGCCTCGCCGACCAGCTCATCCGCTCGGCCTCCTCGGTTCCCGCCAACCTCGCCGAGGGCGCAGGCAGGGCCGGCCGCGATCGCTGCTACCACTGGCGCGTCGCCTACGGCTCCGCGCTCGAGGCCGACTCCCACCTGCGGTTGCTGCTCTCGGCGGGCGCCGTGGACCCGGAGCAGGCCGCCAGGGCCCTCGAGCTCCTCGACCGCACCCGGGCGCTCACGTGGCGGCTCCTCCACCCGCCCGCTCGGTGAGGAGGTGAAGACGTAAGGACGTGAGGGGGTCCCCCACCCACCCGGAGAAGGTGGCGCCCGGCGGCGCGTGCCGGGCAAGGTACGGGAAGGTCGGCTGGAGAACTCGTCCGCCATCGTGGGAGGCGGCCCGCCCGCACTCCGGCGAGGCTGGAGCCCTCCCCGGCGACCAGGCCGTTCAACCTCGCCGGAGGAGGACGGCGGGGCCGTGCGACAGCACGGGCACGGCCGCCGGAGCCCGGAGAAGGGTCGGAGCCGGAGACGGTGCGGGTGCCCGCACCCGTGTCCGCATCCGGTACTGTGACCGTGACAGCGATCGCCTCCCCTGCCCCCCTCACCCCTGCGCCCCTGCGCCCCTGCCCGCGATCCTGTCCGTGTCCGTGTCGGTGTCCGTGACGGTGTCCCTGTCCGTGTCAGGGTCGGGGGTGGCAGCGTCGGGGTCCGTGACCGTGACGGTGTCGGTGACCGTGTCCGTGTCCGTGTCAGGGTCAGGGTCAGGGTCCGTGACCGTGTCAGGGTCTGTGTCAGGGTCCGTGACGGTGACCCCGCCCCACCCTCCCGACAGCGACACAGACAACGGCCCGGAGTCGCCCCCGGGCCGCGTCGGTCACCGTGTGGAAGTCGGCCGTCCGGTCAGCCCTGCTGCTTCCGGAGCACGTTGAGGGCCGAACCCGCCCTGAACCACTCGATCTGCTCCTCGTTGAGCGTGTGGTTCACCTGGATGGTCTCCTCGCTGCCGTCGGCGTGGTGGAGGATGACCGTGAGCGGCTTGCCCGGGGCCATGTCCGCCAGGCCCACGATGGAGATCCGGTCGTCGGCCTTGATCTTCTCGTAGTCGGCCGGGTCGGCGAAGGTCAGGGGTAGCACGCCCTGCTTCTTGAGGTTGGTCTCGTGGATCCGCGCGAAGGAGCGGGCGATGACCGCGGCGCCGCCCAGGTGGCGGGGCTCCATGGCCGCGTGCTCGCGCGAGGAGCCCTCGCCGTAGTTCTCGTCGCCCACCACCACCCAGCGGATGCCGCGCTCCTTGTAGGAACGGGCCAGCTCGGGGAGGGGTTTCTTCTCGCCGGTCTCCACGTCGATGCCGGTGCCCGGCTCGTCGGTCCAGGCGTTGTTGGCGCCCAGCAGCAGGTTGTTGGAGATGTTGTCCAGGTGGCCCCGGTACTTCAGCCACGGGCCGGCCTGGGAGATGTGATCGGTGGTGCACTTGCCCTTCGCCTTGACCAGCACGGGCAGCCTCTCGAGGTCCCTGCCGTCCCAGGCCGGGAAGGGCGTGAGCAGCTGGAGGCGGTCGGAGTCGGGCCGGACCTTCACCTCCACCTGGGCCGGGGATTCCGGCGGGGCCACGTAACCCTCGGCCTTGAAGACGAAGCCCTGCGGCGGAATGTCCGGCGCCGGCTTCGGGGCCTCCAGGCGGAACTTCGTCCCGTCGGGGGCCTCCAGCTCGTCGGTGAGCGGGTTGAAGGAGAGCCTGCCGGCCAGGGAGTAGGCCACCACGATCTCGGGGCTGCCGATGAAGGCGTGGGTCTCGGGGTTGCCGTCGGCCCGCTTCCGGAAGTTGCGGTTGAAGGAGGTCACGATGGAGTTGCGGGTGCCCGGCTCGATGTCGTGCCGCTCCCACTGGCCGATGCAGGGGCCGCAGGCATTGCCGAGGACGATGGCGCCCAGCTTCGTGAGGGTCTCCATCTGGCCGTCCCGCTCGATGGTGGCCTCCACCTGCTCGGAACCCGGTGTCACCCACAGGGAGGCCTTCGCCTTCAGGCCCTTCGCCAGCGCCTGCTCGGCCACCTCGGCAGCCCGGGTGATGTCCTCGTAGGAGGAGTTGGTGCAGGAGCCGATGAGCGCAGCCGTGAGGTTGTCGGGGTAGCCGTTGATCTGCACGTCCGAGGCCATCTTCGAGACGGGGTGGGCCAGGTCGGGCGTGTGGGGGCCCACCAGGTGGGGCTCCAGGGTGTCCAGGTCGATCTCGATGATCTGGTCGTAGAAGTCGGAGGGGTTCTCCAGGACCTCGGCGTCGGGCGTGAGGAGGTCCGTGTTCGCCTCCGCCAGCTCCGCGATCTCACCGCGCCGGGTGGCCTCCAGGTAGGCCCGGGTGCGCCCGTCGTAGGGGAAGATGGAGCAGGTGGCGCCCAGCTCCGCTCCCATGTTGGTGATGGTGGCCTTGCCGGTGGCCGAGATGGAGGCCGTTCCGGGGCCGAAGTACTCCACGATGGCGTTGGTGCCGCCCTTGACCGTGAGGATGTCCAGGAGCTTGAGGATCACGTCCTTGGGGGCGGCCCAGCCGTGGAGCTTCCCGGTGAGCTTCACGCCGATGAGCTTCGGCTGGAGGACCTCCCAGGGGAAGCCCGCCATCACGTCCACGGCGTCGGCGCCGCCCACGCCCACCGCCACCATGCCGAGGCCGCCGGCGTTGGGGGTGTGGGAGTCCGTCCCGATCATCATCCCGCCGGGGAAGGCGTAGTTCTCGAGCACCACCTGATGGATGATGCCCGAGCCGGGCTTCCAGAAGCCGAGGCCGTAGCGGGCCGCGGCCGACTGGAGGAAGTCGTAGACCTCGCGGTTCTCCTCGATGGCCCGCTCCACGTCCTCCTTCGCACCGGAACGCGCCCGGATCAGGTGGTCACAGTGGATGGTGGAGGGCACGGCGGTCTCATCGCGGCCGGAGAGCATGAACTGGAGCATGGCCATCTGGGCCGTGGCGTCCTGCATGGCGACCCGGTCGGGCCGGAGCATGATGTAGGACTTCCCGCGCTCGAGCGTCTCGTTCTCGGGGTCGTCCAGGTGGCCGAAGAGAACCTTCTCGGCCAGCGTCAGGGAACGCCCCAGGCGTCTCCTGACGATCTCCAGACGCTCCCGGCTGGTCTCGTACACGCGGCGAACCATGTCGGGCGTGGTCTCGATCTGCGGCATGGATGACTCCTTCCTCCCCGGACACCGGGGGCGGCTGGTGAGATGCTTCACAAGATGGCCGGATCCTCGGGAACCGGCCCCCGGCCCGGCATTGTAGTACATCCCGGGATGGCCCGGACCGATTGACGGGAGCACGAGAGTCTGCCACGATCATTCCATGAACACCGGCCACGGAGTGGACCTGCCGTTTGCCGACGAGGCATTCTTCGAGGTCTTCATGCCCTACGAGCTTCGGCTCGCCCAGAGGCGGGCCATGACGTGGGGTGCCCGGCCGGAAGATCTGCTGCCGCCAGCCTTCGTGGGCCTCTACCTCATCCGCGCCGACATGTCGGGGAATCGCCCCTTCCCCTCCGACGAGGACGGCGGGGCGGAGATCCGGGATCACCTGGTCTCCCTCACACGAGCCGGGCTCAGGGATTCGGACGTGCTGGGGTCGGCCGGGGGAAACGAGCTCCTGGCCGTGGTCCGGGACCTGGATCCCCACCAGTCGTACGTGGTGGCCCAGCGCCTGCTCAGCGCCTGCTCACGTTCGGAGCTGCTCCTGGCCGTGGGGATCAACGCCCGGGTCGGGTACCTGGTCTACCCGCTCACCTCGCAGCCGAACTTTCCCCCCGGGGAGTGGAAGACCCTGGTCCGCCTCGCTCGCGCCGCCGGCGAGAAGGGAGCCCCGACCACCAACGCGACCGGGTTCGGCCTGCTCCGTGGTCCCACCGCGGCCACCACCAACATTCCCGAGACCGACCTGGTGGACCTGGCCTTCCAGGACATGGACAGCCTCATCAACTCCGGACTTCTCAGCCTCCAGCGCATCCACCTGATGGCGGGGATCTGACCCCCCCTCCCGGTGAAGACCTGAGGGGGCGAAGAGGTTCCCCGCCCGCACAGAGAAGGGGACGCACGACCGCGCGCTGCGGGCACGGCGCCTTCCGCTCTCTGTCGTCGCAGGCCGCCACCAGCCCGGTGGCTTCACGGTATACCCCGTCCTCCGCGTCGACCACGCCCTCCTGCCCTCCGAGATCCACCAGCGCCAACCACACCACATGCAAACGCCTCATCGTCGTCCCCTCCCTTGACTCACGGCATCGGATCTTCGGCAGTACGGATGGCCCCAGGCCGACCTCCGCCAGGAGGTGGCGTTGGGCACTCCGGATAACCCAAGAAAAGACACTCCTCGCAAAACCGCATCACCGGATCCCATCCTTGAGCGTGTTGGACCAGGATTTTTCCGTTGTTCATCAAACAAAGCTCCGGAGACGAAGACCATGCTGGACAGACTGCCGGGTCCGACCATGGGAATGAGCACCACGCGGACTTGGGATCAGCCTTATCGTTATGGTGGCCGTCCCTACCGCATGCCGGAATCAGGAAATGGTGTCCCAGCTCATGGTTTGTCGTGCCCTCCGTTCGATTCGCCAGCTCCGCAATGGTCGCCGGCGGGTCTTGCTGCGACCCGAAATGTTCGATCGAACCGCGATACACGTATGTCCAGTGGAAGATCCACCTTGCCAACCCAAAACGATAACCAAACTCGCCAGCTTCCCCGGCTCCGATCACATGCCGATAGTTGCTCGCATCGCTATTTCGATGTTCAAACCAGATCCAGCTCAAGTAGTCGATTGGGTATGCGTTCTCCCCAGGATGAGCTGTCTCGTAGTCGTTCTCCCAAACGAACCAACTTTGACCGAGGAGGGGAAGCAGGCTCATCCCCTCCCGCGGTGCGTAGACCTCCACGAAGGCGTCGTTGAACGCCAGCTCCACGCCCCGGAGATCCACGTCGAAGAAGCATGAGTCCACCGCGTTGATCTGGTTGGAACCTGCATCACAGCCGCTCACGACACCAAGACCGGAGCTGTGGCAGTTCTCCCCATTGTCGTCGCAGAAGACGGGCTGACGAAAATCACTCACACCAGGGTCTTCAAGAACCCACGGCGATGCCCTGAAGTTACGCGACAGTGGCGAGTCCAGCGTCACGACCCTCAGGCCGTCCGCATCCGGATCGCCCACCTGTATCACCTGCCGCATGGGCGCGAAGTAGTCGATGGCGTAGGAGCTCGCAAACGTGATCGATCGATCGAACACGATGATCCAGTCGTCCACCGCCACATCGGCCCACTCGTACACCCTGATCTGATCGCACGGCAGCACCCCCGCATCTCCGCAGCAGGGCGGCTGACCAGCACCTCCGCACGTGCCTTGTTGGATAAAGTATTCCTTCGCCAGCACGCCCCCCCTCCGAAACATCCTGTCCCGCTCGATGTGGATCCGCTTCCAGGCCGTGACGATGGGCGACAGCGCCACCACCCTCTCCGGCAGATGCTCCGCGGCACAGCCTCCCGGCCCGCACCTGGTCACCTCGATCTGGTAGTTGTCCCCCGCGTGACGACCCGTCACCTTCAGGTACACGGTCACCGTCCTGCCGCCCAGAGGGGTGACGTCCAGCTCCTTCGACCACGGCCCCGCAGGGTCCAACGCAAGCCCCACCTCCGCGGTGGCCAGATCCTCCGCA